>DASPMC010000070.1:0-323164 GCA_035627275.1 Noviherbaspirillum sp. | reverse complement strand
GGTAAATCTGCATGTCCGGTTCGATGAGGAGGGTGTGGAAACGGGGTGATGGTAGACGCTACTAGGGCACCGCCAAGCGAAAGCGGCGGCCAACGGACAAGCCAAGCCTAAGACTACCGCGCCACATCCTTACTCTACCGGATGTGCCAAGTCGATGCTTTTGCGACACTGTCGGCTATACACGCGGTTGCAGACCTTCGCTTGCCGGCCGTGAACTCGAACAGTCGACCCTTACCAGACCATTTGACCTCTACAAAGCTGACGGTCGACGCTCAAGTTACCCCACGTACCGATACCGAGTTCTGAGCTCATTGGAAAGGCCTTGCGAAATTTTGCAGAGGCGTATTTGGTCGGGAACATTAACTTCTCATCACAACGAGTATTGGCATCAGCTTCTAACCTACTAATGGAGAATTTGCTGGTCAAACGGAAATCTTCAGGGCGAGGCAGGTTGGGCAGATCGGCACTGCACCCACTGGAATCCCTCGTGCTTTGTGATCGCCGCAATTTCTACCGGGCCGCCTACCGTCTTTGGGCGAGACACTGAGAACCGGATAAAGCCAATCGTGGTCTCGGCCAGATAACGCGCCAGGTAGATTGCATCCTGAATGGGCATGGCTTCGACAAACATCAGTTCGTACAGCTCGGGTACGAGCTTTTCACGCAATTCGGCAGCCTGTTCCATTGAGAGGCCGTGATTGACGGCAAATTCGTTGAATCGGGTGCCCAACCCGAATACCAGCCGATCGAGAGCTTCGTACTCTCCATCCCAGCGCAGTCCGAACTGCTGCTCGGACTGTACGCATGCCGGAGGCGGGCATGTATTGCCCATCAAATTGATTTCCCAAACTTCCGCTAAAGGCCGTCCCGCTGAGTACCCGCATACACGCAGCTTGGTCCAGGTGCTTGCTCCGTGTGCGACAGACTTTTCTTCGAAGAGAAAATGGCGCATTGTCCGTGCAATGCTTTCAATGGTATAGCTGTCCGGATCGAGCCACGCGTCCGCATGGCCCCCGCTCTTGTCGCTGAAACGTTGTCGCAAGTCCTTCAGCAGCGTTTCGAACGACTCGTTCCCGATTCCTCCAGCACCCGTTACCATCACGCCAACAGGAATGCCTTCGCGGATATTCACGATCTTCCGGGAGTTGTTATAGATCATTCCGCTGGCGTATGAACTAGCGCTGTCCGCAGCCATGACGACGCCATCGTTGATCTTGACCGATACCAGAACTGTCATACGGCTTCTTGCGGGAGCGAGCCTGGCTCGCCCGGATGAATGTGGTCCGAGCAACGGCGTCGACTTATTCCCTGTTCGATGTTTTCATGACGGCGTCCACATCCGTCCTGGCCAAAAATTGACTTTCACCCTCGCGGTAAAGCACGCCGCCAATTCTAGTCAAGGCCTCGAATGTTTCTTTCGGCAGTCTTCCACGTGAATCGGCGAGCAACCCGGCCAGCTCTTGAATCACATCGGCAAGCATCGGTCCCGGTGCTTCGAGCGGGATCTCTCCGGCATGTTTCCTGAACATCTCAATGACATCGTCCGGACTCATTGCGCCTCCATTTTCCAGGTTTCAGTGTACTGCAGGGAGGCAGTGATGACGCGGATAACCAGTCCAGAGAACTGAGATTACTGGTGCTTGTCCTACTTAACGACAGGAAGCAACGCACGCCATTAACGGCGTGCAAGATCAATTCGAGAAAGAGTGTCGATGTCATCCTATATTGTTCTCGTAATCACGGGCGATCCTGGCGATGCCGCGATGATCAAGGAAACACTTTCGAAGGCGAGAGACGGCCCGTTTATTACCGAATGGATACAGGAATTATCAGGCGGGCTTCAACGACTGAAAAAAGGTGGCATCGACATTGTTCTGGTTGATTTATTTCTTCGGGATAGCGAGGGGGTGAACACCTTTGACGCACTTTTTCAGCTGGTGCCGCCTGTCCCGATCATGGCACTGGCTGATGACGAGAACGAGCCAGCCGCAATTGAGGCAGTGCAGCGAGGAGCACAGGGCTATTTTTCCAAGGGTTTTTTCAGCAACGCACTGACGCCGCAAGCCCTGCGCAGCATTATTGAACGCAAGAAGGTTGAAGAAGCACTATTCATCGAGAAGGAGCGTGCCCGTGTCACGCTCGAGTCGATCGGCGACGGTGTGCTAAGCACTGACGTTTCATGCAATGTCACCTATCTCAATGCCGAAGCAGAGCGCCTCACCGGGTGGCCGCGGCAAGAGGCACTCGGCCGACCGATTGCTGAGGTGCTTCATCTCATTGACAGCGAGACGCGACAGCCAGCGCGGAATCCGGTTGAAATCGTTATGGCACACAAAAAGAACATGGCGCTGTACGCCAGGTCACTTCTAGTTCGAAGGGATAGCTACGAAGCACCAATCGAAGACTCGGTCGCGCCGATTTTTGACAGGCATGGGCAAGTCACCGGTGCGGTCGTCACTTTTCGTGATGTGTCGGAGGCGCAAGCAATGGCGCGCAAAATGGCACACCTTGCAGAACATGATTACCTCACAGGTCTGCCGAACCGTCTCCTGCTTAACGACCGCCTAACCCAAGCAATTGCCTACGCGGAGCGGCATCACACTGCAATAGCGGTCCTCTTTCTGGACCTCGACAACTTTAAGCATATCAACGACTCTCTTGGCCACAGTATTGGCGACGCGTTGCTGGAATCCGTCTCGAAACGTCTGGTCGCTCATGTTCGTCATTCGGATACGGTAAGCCGTCTGGGTGGTGATGAGTTCGTTGTACTGGTATTGGAAGACACGAATGCGGAGCATTCCACTATCACTGCGGAGAAAATTATCCGCGCATTATCGGAACCGCATCACCTGTCGGGAAATGAACTGCACATCACGACAAGTATCGGGATCAGCCTGTTTCCCGCAGATGGCGCAGACGCTGAAACCCTCATCAAGAATGCCGACACGGCAATGTATCACGCGAAGAAAAAGGGAAAAAACAACTTTCAATTCTTCAACAGTGAAATGAACGCGCGTGCCGTCGAACGGCAGCTAACCGAAGTTGAACTCCGCCGCGCGATTGAGGGAAATGAGTTCGTGTTGCACTACCAGCCCAAGGTCGATCTTGCGTCCGGAAAAGTGACGGGAGCAGAGGCATTGATTCGATGGCAGCACGCTCAACGTGGCATGGTTTTACCGGACTCGTTCATTGCGGTTGCCGAGGACTCAGGACTCATCGTCCCTATCGGCGGGGTTGTCCTTCGAAAAGCATGTGAACAACTTAAGGAATGGCTTGCAGCCGGATTCGAAGAATTTGTCGTCTCTGTTAACGTATCGGCACTGGAATTCCGGGACAGGCGTTTTGTGAACAGCGTTCGCCAGATACTTGTAGAAACAGGCGTGCCTCCGAACCTTCTCCAGCTTGAGCTGACCGAATCCGTTCTTATGCGGAACATTGATACAAGCATTTCGGTCCTTCATGAATTGAAGGAAATGGGCGTGCAGCTCGCTATCGACGATTTCGGGACCGGCTATTCAAGTTTGAGTTACCTGAGTCAATTTCCTATCGACGTGCTGAAGATCGACCAGTCATTTGTACAGACAATCACCGGCAATAAGGGTGACGGCGTTATCGTCAGTGCGGTCATCGGCATGGGGACGAGTCTCAATCAAAGAGTCATTGCGGAGGGAGTCGAAACCCAGGAACAACTTGACTTTCTCAACGCTCATCACTGCGATGAAGGACAGGGGTATTTATTCGGTGCGGCGATACCGGCTGAGGAATTTAGGCATTTTCTTAGGACGGCTAACGCCCCAGAACCGAAAGAATCCCATATGCGGCAATGATGCGAAGGTTGTTCGATCTAACAACTGTAGTTGATCGGCACCGGTGTTAGGGCCAGAGAACGGAATGTCCCCTGAAGACATCATGCCACTTGGTCGTCGGGGTCTTCGGTGACAATTCGCAGATACTCTTCCAGTAACTTACTGTCGCCAATCCTTTCCAGCGCCGCAATGGGGGAATCAACAAGACCGACGGGCACACCGCGTTGGTAGAGCTGAAAGCGAGGATATTCCTTGCCGACTTCGACTACTTCGTCCTTTGGCAATGCAATGTCCCAACCCTCAACTGCGCTGCGCAGCCAATAGCTGAATGCTTCGAGATGACTGAGTGCTACCGGCGATAGGAAGCGAACCATGGGGGAACCTGTTTTTACTGCCGCGAAAGCCTTGGGCTAGACAGGGTATGTGTTGAACACCAACAGCAACAAGGCCGGTACAGGTTATGCATCTCCCTTAGTCTCTGCCATAAAGGGTGAACGGGATAATCCCCCGGCCCGTGTTCCGCTGTGCGTCTAGCCGATTGCATTATTGACAATTTAGAGTAGATTCTCCAGGAGTGGGAGAGTTTTGCTGCTGAAGCTGCGCCGTCGGGTTCGAACATGACCAGCGAAGAGCTGAGGAATCATGCTTCAGCGATGCTCAGGAGCGCCTTCCGGTCATCGGCTGCTCTTGGCCGATAATTGCCAGATGGAGAAGATCAGAAAACGGCCGGTCTGAGGAGCAGACCTTCCTGAGCGTTTTTGCCATCCCGATTCATCACTCCTGCCATTGCCCGCGCCGAAGCCGTCTTCCTACAATCCCCCACAAGACTTTCTGCCTGGGAGAACGAGATGGAAAACGCGCCGCCGTTGAAAGGCGTCAAAGTACTCGACATGACCCGCCTGCTGCCCGGCCCGGTATGCACGCAGCACTTGGCCGACATGGGCGCCGATGTGATCAAGATCGAGGATACCGGCCACGGCGATTACGCAACGCCGTCCGTGAAGGCGCTGGTGAATCGCAACAAGCGCGGCATTCGCATTGACCTGAAGCAAGAGGAAGGTGTTGCCGCCTTCCTGCAACTGGCGAAGACCGCCGACATCATCGTGGAAGGTTTCCGTCCCGGCGTCGTGGACAAGCTGGGCGTAGGCTACGCTGCCGTCTCGGCCCTGAATCCGCGCATCGTCTACTGCAGCATCACCGGCTACGGCCAGTCCGGCCCCTACCGCGACATTGCCGGGCACGACATGAACTATGCCGGCTATGCCGGCGCCGCCGACCAGGTCGGCACCGGTCCCGACACGCTCGCACTGTCCAACCTGCCGATTGCCGACCTGATGGGCGGCTCGCTGACCTCGGTAATGGGCATCCTGGCCGCGCTGTTCGATGCCGCGCGCACCGGAAGGGGGCGTCACGTCGACGTCGCCATCGCGGATGGCACGCTTGCCCATGCCGTGCTGCCGCTGGCGCGTGTCAATGGCGAAGGGCGCGCGCGGCCGGCGGGCACGGACAGCATTTCCGGCGGCCTGCACCTCTACGCGCCTTACCGCACGAAGGACGGCCGCGTGCTGGCGGTGGCCGCCCTCGAGGCGAAGTTCTGGCAGGAATTCTGTGATGTCATCGGACGGCCCGACCTGAAGCAGTACGACAGGAGTGCGTCGCTGGAGGATGGACAACGTGTGCGCGCGGAAATCGCGCAAATCGTTGCCGCGCACACGTTGGCGGAGTGGGAAGAAAAACTGGCGGGCGCCGATTGTTGCGTATCGCCTGTCCTGAAGATGGAAGAAACCCTGCAGAGCGCGCATTTCCGTGCGCGCGGCATGGTGCACGAGACGGTGCATCCGACGCTTGGCAAGCTGACCCATGTTGCTTTCCCGGTCAAGATGAGCGGCTTTACTTTTGCGGTCGAACGGCAGGCGCCGGCACCGGGCGAGCATACGGTCGAGATCCTGCGCGAGGCGGGATACGCCGATGCGGCCATCGAGGCAATGAAGGAAAGCAAGGCCGTGCTCTGACTTAATGCATGCCGAACGCCGCCTTTACCAAAAGTGAATTGCGGCGCCGATGAAAAGTCGTCATTCTTGCGCGACAGAAATCCATTCGAGGGATCGGGTAGACTTGTTCCTTCGAGTGCCATGCCAGCGTATCGATGACGGTCACCCACAACACCATTGCCATCCACCATGTCGTGCAGATTCTCCAAGGCGTGCGCGAGCAGGGGAGGGACGTTAACGCGATCCTGCAACGCGCGGGCATTTCGCCTGCCTTGCTGGAATCGCCGTTGTCGCGCGTGTCCCAGGCCCAGTACACCGCGCTGATCCGCACACTGCGTCGCGTTACGCGTGACGAGTTCTGGGGGATGTGCGAGCGGCCGGTCAAGATCGGCTCCTTTGCCCGCGCCTGCCGCATGCTGGTTCACTGCCATACCTTGCGTGATGCCTTGCGCGAGGGTTTCGCCTTCTATCACCTGGTGCTGGACGACATGATTCCACGCCTACGCGTGGAAGAGGATGTCGCCCACGTCGAGCTGCATACGCGGGTCGACTACAATCCGCGCATCAGCTACGTCGAGCGCACCTTCCTCTTCTTTACCTTCGGCCTGGCCTCCTGGCTCGTCGCACGCAGGATCCCGCTGCTGGACCTGGATTACCGCCGTACCGACGAAGCGCTGGCGTCGGACGCCTATCGCCTGTTCCAGGCGCCGATACGCTACCAGGACGCGCATGTCGGCTTTCGCTTCGAGGCGCGCTGGCTGGATTTGCCGGTCGTGCAGAACGTGCAGAGCGTGGAGGAATTCCTGCGCCAGGCCCCGGCCAGCCTGCTGGTCAAGTACCGCGACCAGGCCAGCGTGACTGAACGTCTGAGACGCCTGCTGCGCCGCCATCTGGATGGCGAGATGCCGTCGCTCGAAGTAGTTAGCAAGTCGCTGGCGATGACGCCGCAGACCCTGCGCCGCCGCCTGCAGGAAGAAGGCCAGGGCTACCAGGCGATCAAGGATGACCTGCGGCGCGATGCAGCGATCGAATACCTCGGCCGCGCCGACCTCGCGCTCATCGATATTGCCAACATGCTCGGCTTCTCCGAGCCGAGTACCTTCCATCGCGCGTTCAAGAAGTGGACCGGTGTCGCACCCGGTGAGTACCGCCAATCGCATCTGCGTGCCGAGTAAATCGGCCCTGCCACCAATCCTCCTTTTGCAGTACCGCATTTTCCGCGCGACAAGAGTCAGGCCCTGCACGACATACTGAAATTTTCTGCCAATGCTTTTGGCGCGTAACGTCATTGTTCCTCTTGCCCTGCTGGCTCAATCTATAGCCATTGCATCTATATCCAACCAGGACAGGAGAACCAACAGTGACCAGAAAAGTAAATGTTGTCGGTGTGGGCATGATCCCCTTCACCAAACCTGGCGCGAGCGATCCGTATCCCGTGATGGGCGCACGCGCAGCGAAGCTGGCGCTCGAGGACGCCGGCGTCGATTACAAGCTGGTGGACCAGGCCTTCGTCGGCTATGTCTACGGCGATTCGACCTCCGGCCAGGCTGCCGTCTACGGCGTCGGCCTGACCGGCATACCCGTCTTCAACGTCAACAACAATTGCTCCACGGGTTCCAGCGCCCTGTTCCTGGCGCGCCAGGCTATCGAGAGCGGCGCGATCGAATGCGCACTGGTGCTGGGGTTCGAACAGATGAGTCCCGGCGCGCTCAAGGGCGCCTACGATGACCGCCCGTCTCCGGTGGCACGCTTCCAGGAATCGATGACCGCGATCCAGGGTTACCAGGACGGCGCGCCGCGCGCCGCGCAATTCTTCGGCGGCGCCGGCCGTGCCTACATGGAAATGTACGGCATCCGTCCCGATACCTTCGCACGCATCTCGGTGAAGGCGCGCCAGCATGCGGCGCGCAATCCGTTCGCGGTGTTCCGCCAGACCGTCACCCTGGACGAGGTGATGGCCGCACCCACGGTCTTCGATCCGCTGACCCGCCTGCAATGCTGCCCGCCGACCTGCGGCGCTGCCGCTGCGATCCTGGCGTCCGACGAGTTTGCACGCAAGCACGGTCTCGACACCCGCGTCTCCATCGCCGCGCAGGCCATGACGACGGATACGGAAAGCACCTTCCATTCCGGCGACATGCGCCGCGTAGTCGGCTACGACATGACCGTGGCCGCCGCGAACAAGGTATATGAAACCGCCGGCGTTGGCCCGGACGATATCGACGTGGTGGAGCTGCACGACTGCTTTACCGCCAACGAGCTGATCACGTATGAAGGGCTGGGCCTGGCGCCGGAAGGCACGGCCGAGCGGTTCATCGTCGACGGCGACAACACGTACGGCGGCAAGGTCGTGGTCAATCCCTCCGGCGGCCTGCTGTCGAAAGGGCACCCGCTGGGCGCAACCGGCCTCGCGCAGTGCGCCGAACTGGTGTGGCAGTTGCGTGGCCAGGCCGACCAGCGTCAGGTGGAAGGCGCAAGGCTCGCCCTGCAGCACAACCTCGGACTGGGCGGCGCCTGCGTGGTGACGCTGTACCAGGCGGCATGAACCCATAAACCCATACAAGAGACCATGATAGACAAACGCTATATCGGACATGTCCTGCCGCGCTTCAGTACGCAGGCTGAAAAGGGAAGGCTGCGCTTCTTTGCCAAGGCCATCGGCCAGACCGACCGAATCTACACCGATGAAGGGGCGGCGCGCGACGCCGGGCATCGCGCCTTGCCGGTGCCGCCCACCTTCCTGTTCTGCCTGGAAATGGACGCGCCCAATCCTTCCGCAATGCGCGACCTGCTCGGCATCGATATCGCCAAAGTGCTCCACGGCGAGGAGCATTTCACGTACCACAAGATGGCCTATGCGGGCGACACCTTGATCTTCGAACCGCGCATTGTCGACATCTACGACAAGAAGAACGGCGCTCTCGAATTTGTCGTCCGCGAAACCAGGGTGACCAACCAGGACGAAGAACTGGTTGCCGAACTGCGCAACATCACCGTCGTGCGACACGCTTGAGGAGGCCGGAATGACTGCACTGAAATTTGATTCCGTCCGCGTCGGCGACGAACTGACTGCGTTTACCGCGCCGCCCATCTCGCGCCACACATTGGCCTTGTACTGCGGCGCTTCCGGCGACCACAACCCGATCCATGTCGACATCGACTTCGCGAAGCAGGCCGGTATGGACGACGTTTTTGCCCACGGCATGCTGTCCATGGCTTATCTCGGCCGCCTGCTGACGAACTGGGTTCCGCAGCAGGCACTGTGCAGCTACGGCGTGCGCTTTGCCGCCATCACGCACCTGGGGGACGCCATTACCTGCAGCGGCAAGGTAGTCGAGAAGTTCGAGCAGGGCGGCGAGAAGCGTGTCCGTCTCGAACTGACGACCGCGAACCAGGCGGGCGACATCAAACTCAAGGGTGAGGCGGTTGTCGCTTTGCCGTAATGAACATTCAGGAGGAAGCAATGAAGAAACTCGAAGGCAAGGTGGCAATCGTTTCCGGTTCCGGCCGCGGCATCGGTCGTGAAATCGCGCTCAAGCTCGCCAGCGAAGGTGCATGTGTGGTGGTCAACGATCTCGACGCGGCACCCGCCGAGGAGACCGTAGGCGTGATCCATGCTGCTGGCGGCCAGGCACTGGCCTGTGTGGGCAGCGTGACGGATGCCGATTTCGCCAGCCGTTTCGTCGGCACCGCCGTTGACGGCTTCGGCGGACTGGACATCATCGTCAACAACGCCGGCTATACCTGGGACAACGTGATCCAGAAAATGACCGACGAGCAATGGGAAGCGATCCTGCAGGTGCATCTCACGGCGCCGTTCCGCATCCTGCGTGCCGCGTCGGAATTCATTCGCGCCGCCGCCAAGAAGGAAGCCGAGGCGGGGCAGGAAGTCTTCCGCAAGGTGGTGAACATTTCGTCGACGTCCGGCGTGATGGGCAATGCCGGCCAGGCCAACTATGCGGCGGCGAAGGCCGGCATCAACGGCCTGACCAAGGCACTGGCCAAGGAATGGGGGCGCTACAAGGTCAACGTCAACAGTGTCGCCTTCGGCCTCATCAAGACGCGCCTGACCGAGGCGGCAGCCGATGACGACGCCAGCATCGATATCGAAGGCAAGAAGATCAAGGTCGGCGTCAATCCGCAGGTGTTGAAGAATGCTGAAGCACTGATCCCGATCGGCCGTGCCGGCACGCCGGAAGAGGCGGCGGGCGCGGTGTACCTGTTCTGTTCGCCGGAGTCGAATTACGTCAGCGGGCAAGTGCTGGTGTGCGGCGGCGGAAGGCCATAAATCCGAGCGGCGAGGGCGGGATGTTGCGGTCGGATTTCCGCAAATCTCTCCCCGTCATCCCCGCGAAGGCGGGGATCCATAGTGAGGTGAAACCGGCAGACTCAGGATGGATCCCCGCCTTCGCGGGGATGACGGGGAAAAGGGATACGAGAAATTTGAACGAAAGGGCCCGCATGCGACAAACATTCCAGAACCGATAACCACACCAGCATCGTCATGAGCACCTACACCCCCCCCTGGATGACCCCGGACCTCGAACTGTTCCGCGATTCGGTCCGCCGCTTTTTCGAGAAGGAAGTCCTGCCGCATGAGGACAAGTGGCGCGAGCAGCATTATCCCGACCGTGACATCTGGTGGAAGGCTGGCGAGATCGGCATGCTGTGTGCGAGCATTCCCGAGGAATACGGCGGCGGCGGGGGCACGTTCCTGCACGAGGCGGTGATCTGCAGCGAGCAGCAGCGCGCGCTGTCGAACAGCTTCAGCCTCAATGTCCACAGCGGCATCCTCGCGCACTACATCCTGCGTTACGGTACCGAAGAGCAGAAGCATCGCTGGCTGCCGCGCATGGCTTCCGGCGAGATGGTCGGCGCCATCGCCATGACGGAGCCAGGCGCGGGCTCCGACCTGCAAGGCATCAAGAGTACGGCTGTCCTCGATTGCGGCGAGTACGTGATCAACGGGTCGAAGACCTTCATTACCAACGGCTATCACGCCGACCTTATCTGCGTGGCCGTCAAGACCGATCCGCAGGCAAAGGGCAAGGGCGTGTCGCTCCTCATGCTGGAAACCGATGGTCTCCCGGGTTTCCGCCGCGGTCGCTTTCTCGACAAGATCGGCCAGCGGGGGCAGGACACCGTCGAGCTCTTCTTCGATGACGTGCGCGTACCGGCGGCCAACCTGCTCGGCCAGGAAGAAAACCGTGGCTTCGCGCAGTTGATGGAGCAGTTGCCGCAGGAAAGGCTGCTGATCGCCATCGGCGCCGTCGCCGTGATGCAGCGCGCGGTGGAAGAGACCGCGCGTTACGTCAAGGAACGCAAGGCCTTTGGCCAATCGCTAATGGATTTCCAGAATACGCGCTTCAAGCTGGCAGAGTGCAAGACGCAGGCCACCATCGCGCAAGTCTTTGTGGACCAGTGCGTGCTGCGGGTGATGGACGGCACGCTCGACGTGCAGACCGCGGCCATGGCCAAGTGGTGGACCACGCAGACCAACTGCCAGGTCATCGACGAGTGCCTGCAGCTGCACGGCGGCTATGGCTACATGCTGGAGTACCCGATAGCCCGCATGTATGCGGACGCACGAGTGGGGCGCATTTACGGCGGCGCCAATGAGATCATGAAGGAAGTAATCGCGCGCGCCATCGACCGCGAGGCGATGTAAGAAACAGCAGCACAGGTGGATAGACGTTCTAGAACCAGGAGACCGCACCGTGTCGAATCTGCATCACCGTTTCTGGCCGAAAGGCTTCCCGAAAACGCTGTACGTACCGGAGACGAGCCTTTGCTACAACCTGGAAGTTGCCGCCGCGCGCTATCCCGAGCGGCCCGCGATCATTTTCTATGACACCATCATCACCTACCGTCAGCTAAAAGAAGAAGTCGATGCGCTGGCTGGTTTCCTGCAGCAGCGGTTCGGCGTGCGCAAGGGCGACCGCGTCCTCCTGATGAGCCAGAACTGCCCGCAGTTCGTCATCGCCTATTACGCCATCCTGCGCGCCGATGCGGTGGTCGTACCAGTCAACGTGATGTGCACGTCGCACGAGGTCGAGCATTATGTGTCGGATTCCGGCGCGGCCGCGGCGATCGTCGGCCAGGAGCGCTATGGGGAAATCGAGCCCTGCATCCGTGACGGCGCCCTGAGCAAGGTGCTGGTGGTGCGCTACGGCGAATACCTGACCGCGCCGACCGATTTGAACGTGCCGGAGGCGGTACAGGAACCGGAACGGGAAATCGCGCACCCCGCGGCCGTCAAATGGAGCCAGGCAATGGCGGCGGGACTACGCCCGGAGCCGCCTGCCGCGGGCAAGGACGATCTCAGCGTCCTGCCCTATACGTCGGGCACGACCGGCCAGCCCAAGGGCTGCATGCATACGCACGGCACCATCATGACCGTCATCGTGTCGACCAGCACCTGGCGCGGACTGACCGCGGACTCCGTGTTCCTGTCGGTGGCGCCCATGTTCCACCTGCTGGGCATGCAAAACGGCATGAACATGCCGATCCTGCTCGGCGCGACCATCGTCATGCTGACGCGCTGGGACCGACACAATGCCGCCGTCCTGATCGAGCGCTACCGCGCCAGCGTATGGGGGGCGCCGCCAGCGATGCTGCTTGATTTCTTTGCCAATCCAGAAGTGGAGCAATTCGACCTGTCCAGCCTGGGCCTGGTCTTCGGCGGCGGCGCGGCCATGCCGGACGCCGTGGCCGGCATGCTCAAGGACAAGTTCGGCCTGGTCTACAACGAAGGCTACGGCATGACCGAAACCGCGTCGGGCACGCACACCACACCCCTGCACCGGCCGAAGCGCCAGTGCCTCGGCGTACCTACCTTCGGCGTCGATTCGCGCGTCGTCGATCCGGTCACGCTGGAGGAAATGCCGACCAGGCAGGTCGGCGAAATCGTCACCCACGCGGCGCAAGTCATGAAAGGCTACTGGAACAATCCGAAAGCCAATGAAGAAGCCTTCGTCACCATCGACGGCAAGCGTTTCCTGCGCACCGGCGATCTCGGCTATGTGGACGAGGATGGCTACTTCTTCATGTGCGACCGCCTGAAACGCATGATCAACGTGTCCGGGTTCAAAGTCTGGCCCGCGGAGGTGGAAAACGCGATGTACAGCCATCCCGCGATTCATGAGGCGTGCATCATTGCCGCGAAAGACGAAAAACGTGGCGAAGCGGTCAAGGCAGTGCTTGTCCTGAAGCCGGGGAACTGCAAGGCGGTGAGCGAGGAAACCATCATCGACTGGTGCAGGGAACGCATGGCGGCCTACAAGGTGCCGCGTATTGTCCGTTTCGTGGATCAGCTGCCGAAATCGAGTACCGGCAAGATCCTGTGGCGTGCATTGCAGGAAGTGGAGGACGGGGCCGCACATCAGGCGCCTTAAGGACGGCTAAAGCGGTGCTTCGTCAAATGCAAATTGTGGCGCAGGTCCCGCTGGGTCATAGTGGATATCACGCATCTTCGGCCCGGCAGGCCGACACACATCATTCTTACAGGAGACAGAGATGAACAGGATTGCAGCAGGCATTCGCAGGTTCGCACTCGTTGCCGCAACATTCTTGCTGGCAGTCAGCGCCGCGCAGGCGCAGGACGCCAAGGGCTATCCGGGCAAGATGATCAAGATGGTGGTGCCTTATCCGGCGGGCGGCGCGACCGACACGCTCGGCCGCCTGGTCGCAATCAAGCTTGAGGGTATCTTGAAGCAGACGGTGATCGTCGACAATCGCGTCGGCGCCAGCGGCAACATCGGCAGCGACCTGGTGGCGAAATCGCCGGCCGACGGCCACACCATCCTGGTCGGTATCACCGCGATGATCCAGGCGCCTTACCTGTATCCGAAGATGCCTTTCGATCCGTTCACCGCTTTTACGCCGGTGGCCTTGCTGGCCCACTCGGGCGATCTGTTCGTGGTGCCCGCCTCCACACCGGCCAACAACCTGAAGGAATTCCTGGCGCTGGTGAAGGCCAACCCCAACAAGTTCAACTACGGCTCATATGGCAACGCCACCTCGTCGCATATCCATGGTGAAATGTTCAAGGCGCAGGCCGGCATCGACATACTGCACGTGCCGTACAAGGGCGCGGCGCCGCTGGTCAACGACCTGCTGGGCGGGCAGTTGACGGCCGGCTTCGTCGATATCGCCTCCGTGCGCGGCCATCTCGATTCCGGCAAGTTCAAGGTGCTGGCATCCACCGGCGCGCAGCGCTTCAAGTTCCTGCCGAACGTACCGACCTTCACCGAACTCGGCTACCACTCCTTCGAGCCCTACGGCTGGTTTGGCATCTTCGTTCCGGCCGGCACGCCCAGGGAGATTGTAAACAAGCTCTCCGTGGAGATCGCCAACATCGTCCGCATGCCTGAAATCGCCGCGAAGATCGAGGCGCTCGGTTTGCAACCCGGCGGCATCACGTCGGAAGAATTTACCCGCACCATGAAAGCCGACGCCGAAATCTGGGGCAAGGTGATCAAGGATGCAAAGATCCGGATCGACTAAGCAAGGATACGAACTCTCATGCATGAAAAACTGGAATTCAAGGGCAAGACCGTCTTCGTCGCTGGTGGCAGCAGCGGCATCAACTTCGCCATTGCCGACGCCTTCGCCGCCAGGGGGGCAAAGGTGGCGATCGCCAGCCGTTCTGTGGAACGGGTGGAGGCCGCGGTTGGAGAGCTGAAAAAGCACGGTGGTGACGTTGCCGGCTTCGCGGCTGACGTGCGCGATCCGGCCGCGATAGAGGAGGCAATGCGCAGCGCGCACGCCCGCTTCGGCGATATCGATGTGCTGATCTCCGGCGCCGCCGGCAACTTCATTGCCCCGGCGCTTGGCATGTCGCCCAACGGTTTCAGGACCGTGGTCGAGATTGACCTGCTCGGCACCTTCAATGTCCTGCGCCAGGCGCACCAGTTCTTGCGCCGCCCCGGCGCGTCGGTGATCAACATCTCGGCGCCGCAAGCCTACAATCCGACCATGTTCCAGGCGCATGTCTGCGCGGCCAAGGCCGGCGTTGACATGTTGACACGGGTACTGGCGATGGAATGGGGCGGGGACGGCATCCGCGTCAATTCCATCGTGCCCGGCCCGATCGGCGATACCGAAGGCATTCGCCGCCTCGCGCCAACCGAGGAGACGCGCCGCGCGATGGTCGCGACGATTCCGCTCGGCCGCTTCGGCACCACGCAGGAGATCGCCGACATGGCGCTGGTACTGTCGTCCAGCCTGGGAAGCTTCGTGACCGGCGCGGTCATTCCGGTCGACGGCGGCAGCTCGTTGCACGGCGGGCGCGATTACGCGGATGCGTACAAGGCGCAGACGACGAGATAGGAAGCGGCAAGTGAGCAGTCATTCGGCGGAAGGCGCTTCGCTTTTCCGCCCTACATAGCAGGAGAGTAAAGATATGTCAGCGCAGGAAACCAATCAGCCCACCGGCGTGGAAGCCGCATACCAGACCGCACTCGACGCCGGACGTTTCCAGATCCAGCACTGTGGCTCATGCGGCAGGCATGTGTTCTATCCCCGCGAGTCGTGCCCGCATTGCGGGAACGCCTCGCTGGCATGGGTCGATCCGAAAGGAGAGGGCACGGTGCATGCAGTCACCACCGTGAGGCGCAAGCCCGACGCTGGCGGCGATTACAACGTATCCCTGATCGACCTCGACGAGGGCGTGCGCATGATGAGCCGCGTACTTGGCGCACCAGAGGCGGTACGCATCGGGCAACGCGTGCGTGCACGGATCGTGGTGAAAGAGGGGCGCGGCGTCGTCGTGTTCGATGCAACGGCAGGACAGGGAGAACAGGCATGAGTGCGGGATTGCGTGCATTGCGCGGCTCGGCGGCAATCGCCGGCGTGGCGACCTTCGGCTTGGGTGAGGCGCATGGTTTCACCGATATGGAACTGCTCGCGCGTTCGGCGCGGGCAGCCGTGGCCGACGCCGGCCTGAAGATGAGCGATATCGACGGCATCTGCACGGCCAGCGCCAGTGCAACCATGTGGGCGATGCCGGTCATCGAATACCTCGGTATCCGGCCAAGCTTCATCGACAGCACGATGCTGGGCGGTTCCAGCTTTGTTGCGCACCTGATGCCGGCGATGCTGGCGCTGCAATCCGGGCAGTGCAACGCCGTGCTGGTCTGCTACGGCAGTGCGCAGCGTACCGCCACCTTCGGGCGCAAGGAAGTGGTCGCCAGCCGCCGCTTCCTCGACCCGCAGCCGTATGAAATGCCTTACGAGCCGATGCTGCCGCTGTCCGCCTATGCACTGGTGGCGTCGCGCTACATGCACGAGTTCGGCGCTACGCGTCGCCATCTCGCCGAAGTGGCGGTTGCGGCCCGCGCCTGGGCGGCCATGAACCCGGAAGCCTTCATGCGCGAGCCGCTGAGTATCGAAGACGTGCTGGGGGCGCGCATGGTGTCCGATCCGCTTTCTGTGCGCGATTGCTGCCTGGTGACCGACGGCGGCGGCGCGTATGTGCTGGTGCGCGCGGATCGCGCGAAGGACCTGCCGAAGAAACCGGTCTATGTGCTGGGTAACGGCACGGCGGTATGGAACCGGCAGGTTTCGTCGATGCATGACCTGACCGTGACGGCCGCTTCCCAGTCCGGCAAGGCCGCCTTTGACATGGCCGGCTTGTCTGCGAAGGATGTGGACGTGGCGCAACTGTACGACGCCTTCACGATCAATACGCTGCTGTTCCTCGAAGATCTCGGCTTCTGCAAGAAGGGCGAAGCGGCCGCCTTTGTCGAGAACGGTGGTATCGCACCCGGCGGCCGCTTGGCGGTCAACACCAACGGCGGCGGATTGTCGTGCGCGCATCCGGGCATGTATGGCATCTTCACCATCATCGAGGCGGTGCGCCAGCTGCGCGGCGAGTGCGGCGATCGTCAGGTCAAGGGGGCGAAGATTGCCCTGGCGCACGGCAACGGCGGCACGCTGTCCAGTCAGTCGACGGCCATTCTCGGCACGGCAGAAACACTCTAACGACAAATAGCAAACAGGAAACGATCATGATTCGCGACCAGGAAATGTTGAACACCTTCTTGAACACCGTCAGCCGTTTCGTACGCGAACGCCTGGTGCCTGCCGAACAGCTCGTCGCGGAAACCGACGAGATCCCGGAAGAAATCGTTGCCGACATGAAGGAAATCGGCCTGTTCGGCCTGACGATTCCGGAAGAGTATGGCGGCCTCGGTCTGACGATGGAAGAGGAAAGCCTGGTGATGTTCGAGATGGGCAAGACCTCGCCCGCGTTCCGCTCGCTGTTCGGCACGACAGTGGGCATCGGCTCGCAAGGCATCCTGATCGACGGCACGCAAGAGCAGAAGGAGAAATACCTGCCGCGTCTTGCCACCGGCGAAGCGATTGCGTCCTTCGCACTGACGGAACCGGAAGCCGGATCGGACGCCGCCTCGCTGCGCACGACGGCGATCCGGGACGGCGACTATTACGTCGTCAACGGCACCAAGCGCTTCATTACCAATGCGCCTCACGCGAGCCTGTTCACGCTGATGGCGCGCACCAATCCGGAGGACAAGGGCGCGGGCGGCGTCTCGGCGTTCATCGTGGAAGCGGATACGCCCGGCATCACCATCGGCAAGTACGACAAGAAGATGGGCCATCGCGGCGCGCATACTGCGGACGTGATTTTCGAGAACTGCCGCGTGCCGGCGAAAAACATCATCGGCGGCGTCGAAGGCAAGGGCTTCAAGACCGCGATGAAGGTGTTGGAGAAGGGCCGCATCCACATTGCCGCAATTGCGGTTGGCGTGGCCGAGCGCATGCTGGACGATGCGCTGAAGTATGCGATCGAGCGCAAGCAGTTCGGCCAGCCGATCGCCGAATTCCAGCTGATCCAGGCCATGCTCGCTGACAGCAAGGCGGAACTGTATGCATCCAGGTGCATGGTGATCGACGCCGCGCAGCGCCGCGACCGCGGGGAGAACGTCAGCACCGAAGCATCGTGCTGCAAGATGTTTGCCACGGAAATGTGCGGCCGCGTGGCGGACCGTGCCGTGCAGATTTTCGGCGGGGCAGGGTACATGTCGGAATACGGCATTGAGCGCTTCTATCGCGACGTTCGCCTGTTCCGCATCTACGAGGGGTCCACGCAGATCCAGCAGATCGTCATCGCGCGCAACATGGTGCGCGAGGCGATGAAATGAAAGTGGTGGCGATCGAGGCTGCCCGCGTCCCGGATCATCCGCGTGAACCGGGACCGCATGAACTCCGCCTCGACAATCCCGCGCTGGAGAGCATTGGCGTCCGGATCGCATGCTGGCGCGAAGATTACGTTGAGCTCGAATTGCCTGTTGTGCCGACGATGCTCAATCGCAGCGGCGTGGTTCATGGCGGCACCATCTGCACGCTACTCGATGCCGCCACCGGCTACGCCGGCCTTTACTCACGCCACGGTGAACCCGCACGACATGCGGTCACGCTGTCGCTGACCTCGAACTTTATGAACAACGGAACAGGAAAGCTTCTGATGGCCAGGGGGATGGTCGACCGGCGAGGACGTTCCATCTATTTCTCTCGCGGGGAAGTCTGGCTGGATGATGAATTGCTCGTCGCGACGGGTGTCGCGACGATGAAATACCTGAAGTAAGCCGATATGTAAGCCGATATGTAAGCCGTTATGCGGCCAACATCTATTCGGCCAACATCTTCGCATCCGTGACAAGCATATCCACCAGTTCACGGGCGAAACCAGGCAGGCCGTCAAGATCGCGCACGCAGATGATCAGGTTGCGTGACGCCCACTCGTTTGTCAGGCTGATGATCTTGAGTTCCAGGTTCTTCGCATGCCGTCGTGCGGCCGACTCCGGAAGGATGCCTATCCCGACATTTGCCTCGATCATCCGGCAGACAGAGTCGAAATTGCTCACCTGGATGCGAGTCTTCAGCGACTTGCTGAGCGGGCCCGCGGCCTGTTGTACGAAGGAATGGATCACGCTGCCTTCGTAGAGGCCGATATAGTCATACTCAAGCGTATCGGTGAAGTCGATTTCGCTGTGTTTTGCCAATGGGTGGTTGGTTGCGGTCGCAAGTACCAGCCTGTCCTTCCGGTACGGAATGACTTCCAGTCCTTCCGTTCGCACGCTGCCAGCCGCGATGCCAATATCGGCGATGCCTTCGCTGACCGCGCGCACGACGTCCGGGCTGAGATGCTCGCGAAGGTCGATGTTCACGTCCGAGTGCGTGACCAGGAAATTGCGCAGCACCGCCGGCAGGAATTCGGCGGTCGCCGTCGTGTTCGCAAAAATCCGCACATGTCCCTTGATGCCTTGCGCATATTCCTGCATGTCCCCGCGCAGGTTCTCCAGCTGCCGCAGTACCTGCCGTGCATGCTGCAGCAGCGCCTGTCCCGGCGGACGCAACGTGATGCCGTTGGTATCGCGATTGATCAGCTTGGTGCCGATCGAATCCTCGAGATTCTTGATGCGCACGCTGGCCGCGGGCAAGGACATGTGTGCGCGCACGGCAGCGCGGGTCAGGCTGTTTTCTTCCGCGATGTAGACAAACAGTCGCAAGTCGGTGAGATCGAAGTGGATGGCCATGGAGTTGCTGCGTTTGCCCGTTTGGAATGATAGGGCGACTGGTTAAGCGATGCCTAACGGTCGCTTCGCGAAATAACAATTGTCGCTTGAGTGCAGATTGTTCATCCTACCAAAAATTCGATTCAGTAGCGTAGGTTCATGTAGGTCCAGTCAGTGGAGAGCCAAGGGCGACCTGCTGGTGTCCGTCGAGACGATGAAGATGGAAACCACGATCCGCGCGGAACGGGATGCGTTGGTCAAGCAGACCCACGTGAAGCCGGGCGCGGTCGTCGCGGCGAAGGATATGCTGGTCGAACATCGGCTGATGTCGCATGGTTGAGTGCCCGAAACGGCGTTGGCAATAGTGAAATCTCCAGTAAAGAGAAATCGTGCCCTAAATGCGAGCAAAAATGCCATGGATAGTGAGCCAGCTTGCAGGCCTTGCGGGCGCCATGCGGACGCGTCCGGTTGTTGAAAAGACCAGTATTACTGTTAAAGCGAACGACTGTCCGGAGGTAAGGGTGACTGAGATATATGACCTCCTTGTTTCCGAGGTGATAGCACGTCGAGCCAGAGGCGAATCGTTTGCAGCGATTGCGGCCGATTTGAATAGAAGAGGCGTGCGTGGTCGCCATGGTGCCCGTTTCTATACATCAAGCGTACGTGCGTTGCTTATATCAGCTCATCAGTCACGTTGACTGCCTTGATTTCGGCAAGTGACGAAGAAGCAGTTGAGACTCAACAACGAAAACAGCTGGCATGTCGTCCAGTAGTGGTGGTGCCGCGACTAGCCTTCATTCCAAATGCACCTGTCGAGCATTGACTACATCAACTACGACCTCCACGTGCCGTTGCTGACCTGATCCTGATCCTGATCGGGAACCGCTTCGTCGCCAGCGCGTTGTCCGCGCTATACCTTAAAGATATCGCCGCGGACCGAAATGATATTGGACGATCGCCGCGACGGCCAATACGATGATTCGATTCCCGCAGGCCCCACACCGCTGCATTCCGCGAGCGATGCAAGGGCAAGGCAGACGCAACACGGAACGGAGAAGGAGAGTGCGATGAAGAATGAATTCGATCGAAAGGAATTGCTGCGTCGGGTGACCGAGGCCAGGATCAAGGATGGCGACGAAAGGGTGCGCGCCATTACAAAGCGCGTCGTGACCGACCTGTTCAAGACGATCGAAGAATTTGAGGTCAAGCCGGAGGAGTTCTGGGCAGCGATGCAGTGGCTGTCCCGTTTGGGCGCGAGCGGGCAGGTCGGACTGATCACCGCTGGCCTGGGTTTCGACCGCCTGCTCGACATCCTGGACGACGAAGCGGACGCACGCGCGGGACTCGCCGCCGGCACGCCGCGGGCGATCGAGGGGCCGCTGTACGTCCCGGGCGCGCCGGAATCGGTGTACGAGGCACATCTCGACAACGGCAAGATGCCGGGCAAGGTCTATGTAATGGAGGGCACGGTACGTGACATCGACGGCAATCCCTTGCCGGGCGCCGTCGTCGATGTGTGGCATGCGAACGAGAAGGGAACGTATTCGCATTTCGACCCTGGCCAGGAAGCATTCAACCTGCGACGCCGCATCGTCACCGATGTGCAGGGTCGCTATCGCTTCCGCAGCGTGCTCCCGCCGGGATACGCGATCCTGCCGGACAGCCCCACGTCCGAACTGTTCGATCTCCTGGGCAGACATGGCAACCGTCCCGCGCATATCCACTTCCTGATATCGGCCGGCGGCCAACGCACGCTCACCACGCAGGTCAATATCCCCGGCGACACCTTCATTGACGACGACTTTGCCTTCGCCACACGCGACGGACTCGTTGTGACGCTGGAAGACGTGCCGGCACAGCCGGGATACGAATCGCTGGGCATCGACACCGCATTCACCCGCATCCGCTTCGATTTCAAGCTGCAGCCCGCCGCCGGGGCATGCGATGCCCTGCATCTGGGGCGTTATGAACGCGCTGTCATGTAAAGCGCTGCGATATTTGACATCCATGATCGACAAAACTATTCCTTCCCTGTCCGCCGCCGTCGCCGATATTCACGACGGCGCGACGGTCATGATCGGCGGCTTTGGCGCTGCCGGCATGCCGTCGGCCCTGATCGATGCACTCATCGAGCAGGGCGCGCGCGAGCTGACCATCATCAACAACAATGCCGGCAATGGCGATACAGGCCTTGCCGCGCTGCTGAAGGCGAGGCGGGTGCGCAAGATCATCTGTTCCTTCCCGCGCCAGACAGACTCGCATGTTTTCGACGAGTTGTATCGCCGCGGCGAAATCGAACTCGAACTTGTCCCGCAGGGCAACCTGGCAGAACGGATTCGCGCCGCGGGCGCCGGCATCGGCGGATTCTATACGCCGACCGGTTACGGCACGCTCCTTGCGGAAGGCAAGGAATGCCGGGAGATCAACGGCCGGCACTATGTCTTCGAGTTGCCGCTGCGCGCCGACTTCGCACTGATCAAGGCGCTCAAGGCAGACCGCTGGGGCAATCTCGTCTATCGCAAGACCGCGCGCAACTTCGGTCCGATCATGGCGACTGCTGCAAAGACAACCATCGTCCAGGTCGATCATGTGGTGCCGATCGGCGAGCTTGATCCGGAGGCGGTCGTCACCCCCGGTATCTTCGTGCAACGCGTGGTGCTCGTGGCGGACAAGGAGCAAAGATGAAAAGACTGACGCGGGTCGAAATGGCGCAGCGTGTGGCAAGGGACATTCCGGAGGGTGCCTATGTCAATCTCGGTATCGGTGTCCCGACTCTGGTGGCGAATCACATCGGCGACCGCGAAGTCATCCTTCACAGCGAAAACGGCGTGATCGGGATGGGGCCTGCGCCGGCGCCCGGCGAGGAAGACGGCGACCTCATCAATGCGGGCAAGCAGTTCGTGACGCTGCTGCCGGGCGGCGCCTATTTCCATCATGCCGACTCGTTCGCCATGATGCGCGGCGGGCATCTCGACTACTGCGTGCTCGGCGCATTCCAGGTTTCCGTGCGCGGCGACCTGGCGAACTGGCATACCGGCGCCGCCGGCGCCATCCCTGCCGTTGGTGGTGCGATGGACCTGGCGATCGGTGCGAAGAAGGTCTTTGTGATGATGGAGCACCTGACCAAGCAGGGCGAAAGCAAGATCGTTCAGCAGTGCAGCTATCCATTGACCGGTATGAACTGCGTCAGCCGCATCTACACCGACCTAGCAATGCTGGATGTCGCCGCGGAGGGCCTGCATGTGCGGGAAATCTACTCGGACATCGGCTTCGAGGAACTGCAGGAACTGAGCGGCGTGCCGCTCATTGACAGCAGTGCGCAGGGAGGCGCCGGACGATGAATACAGCATATATCTGCGACGCCATCCGCACCCCTGTCGGCCGCTACGGCGGTTCACTCTCCGCTGTGCGCGCCGACGACCTCGGCGCCATTCCGCTGCGGGCACTCATCGCACGCAGTGAAGGCGTGGACTGGGCGCGCGTCGATGAAGTCATTTACGGCTGCGCCAACCAGGCAGGCGAGGACAACCGCAACGTTGCGCGGATGTCCGCGCTGCTTGCGGGCTTGCCCCGGGAAGTGCCCGGCACCACGATGAACCGCCTTTGCGGTTCCGGTCTCGACGCAGTGGGCACGGCGGCGCGTGCCATTGCCGCAGGAGAAGCAGGCATGGTCATCGCCGGCGGCGTTGAAAGCATGAGCCGCGCGCCGTTCGTACAGGGCAAGGCGACCAGCGCCTTCTCACGGCAGGCGGAACTCTACGACACCACCATCGGCTGGCGCTTCGTCAACCCGCTGATGACGCAACTGTACGGCACCGACGCCATGCCGGAAACAGCCGAGAACGTGGCAAGCGACTATCGGATCAGCCGCGAGGACCAGGATGCCTTTGCCCTGCGCAGCCAGAACAAGGCTTTGCAGGCGCAGCGAGGCGGCGTGCTGGCGCAGGAAATTGTTCCAGTGACAATAGCGGGCCGCAAAGGGCAGGAAACCGTTGTCTCCGATGACGAGCATCCGCGAGAGACGTCACTGGAAGCATTGGTGAAGCTCAAGCCGGTCGTGCGATCGGATGGCAGCGTCACGGCGGGCAATGCCTCCGGCGTCAACGACGGTGCGGCAGCGATCCTGCTGGCCGACGAGAAAAGTATTGCCGCCTTCGGCCTGCTCCCGAAAGCGCGCGTGCTCGGCATGGCCACCGCCGGCGTGGCACCGCGCGTCATGGGGACGGGGCCGGTGCCGGCAACCAGAAAGCTCTTGGCCCGCCTGGGCATGACGATCGACCAGTTCGACGTCATCGAATTGAACGAGGCGTTCGCCGCGCAGGCACTGGCTGTTCTGCGCGAACTCGGCATCCGCGACGACGACCCGCGCGTGAATCCGAATGGCGGCGCCATTGCACTTGGACATCCTCTCGGAATGAGCGGCGCAAGACTCGTCACGACAGCCACATACCAGTTGCAGCGGACGCGCGGCCGTTTTGCCTTGTGCACAATGTGCGTCGGGGTAGGGCAGGGAATTGCCGTTGCGATTGAACGCGTTTAGTCGAGGGAAAAATGCCTGTTGCCGAAATTGGTGGTACACAGATTCACTATCGCCTCGATGGCGAACAGGGCAGGCCAGTGCTTGTCCTGTCGAACTCGCTCGGCACAAACCTGGAGATGTGGGCGCCGCAAGCCGGCGCGTTGAGCGAGCACTTTCAGGTGTTGCGGTACGACACGCGCGGCCACGGCGAGTCCGGCGTACCGCCCGGCCCCTACACGATGTCGAGGCTCGCTGCCGATGTCATCGATCTGATGGATCATCTCGGCATTGCCAGAGCGCACTTTTGCGGGCTGTCCATGGGCGGAATTGCCGGCATGCGGCTGGCACTCGATTACCCGGTCCGCATCGACCGTCTCGTGCTCAGCAATACCGCCGCCTTCATCGGCCCGCCGCAAAACTGGACCGCACGGGCGGAGAAGGTACGCGCGGAGGGCATGGAGGCGATCGGGGATGCTGTGGTTGCACGATGGCTGACGCCGGACTTCGCGCAGGCGAATCCGGAGCTGGTTACGGAAATGCGCCGCATGCTTGTCGCCACCGATGCCGAAGGATATGCGGCCAACTGCTGCGCGGTGCGTGACGCCGACCTGCGTGAAGAAGTCCGGAACATCGCTGTACCCACCCTGGTCATCGCCGGCAGCGGCGACATTCCGACCCCGTCGTCGGACGCTGCATATCTTGCCGGCACCATTCCTGGCGCGCGGTATGTGGAGCTGGAAGCGGCGCACATATCCAACCTGCAGCAGCCCGCGCGCTTCAACGAGGCCTTGCTGTCCTTCCTGAAGTCGTAGCCGCTCCAAACTCGGGCCGCTCGCTACGCATTTTGACAGACGCTCTTATTGTTTGCGCGGGAGTTCGGAAGCCGACGCTGCATGAACCCGCGCGGCCGCGATAAACCGCTGAAGATCCGGATTGCCGTCACCGGCCCGCGTATTCATGATGACCGGGGACGAGACATCCTTCTCATGCAGTACGCGATAGACGATATCGTCGCGCTGCAGGCGCTGCACCGATCCCGGCACAAGTGTCACGCCCAGTCCCGCTGCAACAAGGCCGATGGCCGTCTGCATTTCATTGGCGTCGATGACGTTCCTGAGGCTCAGGCCTCGGAGGCGGAATTGCTGCAGAACCTGGTCTGCATAACTCGGACGCGGCCGTGCCGGATAGAGGATGAATGGCTCGGATGCGAGCATGGCCAGGGTAATGTGCTCCTCCTCGATCAACCGATGCTTGCATGGCAGCGCGACGGCCAGTGGTTCCTGCGCGATCACTTCGCAGACCAGTTGCGGATCGTCCAGCGGCAGGCGGCCGAAGCCGGCGTCGATGCGGCCCGCTTTCAAGGCTTCGGCCTGCTGGATGGAGGTCATCTCCGACAGCACGACTTCAACGCCTTCGCTGTCTTCCCTGAATCTGCGGATCAGTCCCGGGAGGAAGCCATAGAGCGCCGACGGCACGAACCCGATGCCGAACCAGCGCCGTTGCCCGGCACTGATGCGACGCGTCGCCGCCCGGACTTCGTCCAGCCGTGCCAGCATCTGCGTGCACTGCTCCAGGAAGAACACGCCAGCCTTGGTCAGTGCCAGGGGCCTTGCGTCGCGGTCGATCAGTTCCGCGCCGAGTTC
Organism: Noviherbaspirillum sp.; assembly: GCA_035627275.1. Taxonomy (GTDB): domain Bacteria; phylum Pseudomonadota; class Gammaproteobacteria; order Burkholderiales; family Burkholderiaceae_D; genus Noviherbaspirillum. The sequence goes on along the minus strand of DASPMC010000070.1, from coordinate 297,667 downwards.
TTCCTCCAGTTGGCGGATCTGGCGCGACAGCGGCGGTTGGGCGATATGCAGCTGTTCAGCCGCGCGAGTGAAATTGAGGGTACGCCCGAGCACTTCGAAGTAGCGCAATTGCCGCAGTTCCATCGATACCTCCTGAGTATGGCGCAGGATGGAAATGATATTGGACGCATGACGAGACCGCACCTACCATCCACTTATCCCGCTTGTACTTTCTGATCACATGGACTCTAACACCAAACCTGTTCCCGTCACATCGCTCGATACCGTGATCGTCGACCTGCCGACCATACGCGAGCATCGGCTGGCGATGACGACCATGCGCACTCAAACGCTGGTCATCCTGCGCCTGAAATGCGCCGATGGCATCGAAGGCGTCGGCGAGGCAACGACCATCGGCGGGCTCGCCTATGGCGACCAGAGCCCGGAGTCGATCAAGATGACGCTCGACCGTTACGTCGCCCCGCTGGTCGTCGGCGCGGACGCGCGCAGCGTCAATGCCGTCATGGTACGCGTCGGCCAATCCGTGCAGGGCAATGCCCTCGCCAAGTCGGCACTCGAAACCGCCTTGCTTGACGCACAGGGAAAGCGACTCGGCGTTCCGGTGCACCAGCTTCTCGGCGGCGCAGTCCGCATGTCGCTTCCGGTGCTGTGGACACTCGCGAGCGGCGACAGCGCGCGCGACATTGCGGAAGCCGAAGAAATGCTTGAGTTGCGCCGCCACAAGGTATTCAAGCTGAAGATCGGCAAGCGCGATCCCCGGGAAGACGTGAAGCATGTCGCCGCGATCAAGGCAGCACTCAGCGACCGCGTGGAGCTGACGGTCGACGTCAACCAGGCATGGAGCGAGGCCACCGCATGCCGCTTCATTCCCGAACTGGAAGCTGCCGGCGTCATGCTGGTAGAGCAGCCGATTTCGCGCGAGAACCGCCGAGGGCTCGCGCGCCTTGCGCAGCGCTTCGATGTGCCGGTGATGGCGGACGAAGCCGTCCATTCGGCCGTCGACATGTTCGATTACGCACGCGACGAGGCTGCGGATATCGTCGCACTGAAGATCGGAAAGTCGGGCGGGCCGCTCGCCGTCCTTCGCACCGCTGCAGTCGCAGAGGCAGCCGGTATTGGCTGCTATGGAGGCACGCTGCTGGAAGGAAGCATCGGCAGCCTTGCCTCGGCGCATGCATTCGCCGCGTGCGAATCGCTTGAGTGGGGAACGGAATTGTTCGGTCCCTTGCTGCTCAAGGACGACATCGTGGTGGAACGGCCGAACATCTCGGAATATGAACTTGCCTTACCCCAGGTTCCCGGTCTCGGTCTGGAGCTGGACGAAGACAAGCTGACGCATTACAGCAGAAAGTAGTTCAAACCACTCTCCAAGGAGAAAGTCATGTTGTTTCTGGTCCGGATGGATGTAGACATTCCGCGAGACATCGCGCCGCAAGTCGCCGACGACATCAAGGCGCGCGAGAAGGCGTATTCGCAGGAGTTGCAGCGCAGCGGCAAATGGGTCCACCTGTACAGAGTGGTCGGTGAGTACGCGAATTACAGCATTTTCGACGTCGATTCCAATGACGAACTGCACACGATCCTGTCCGGGTTGCCCTTGTTCCCCTTTATGCAAATCAAGGTTACCCCGCTTGCAAAACATCCGTCCTCGATAGCCTGAACCGATACATCTACCTACTGGAGATAGCATGAAACCTGCACTTGCAAAAATACTGTCCGCCGGTGTGCTGCTGTGCGCCGCATACGGCACCGCTGCCAGCGACAATTTTCCGAACCGTCCGATCAAGTGGGTCGTCCCGTTCACGCCAGGTGGAGCGATGGACAGCATGGCGCGTTCCATTGGAGAGCGGCTTGCGCAGAACCTGGGACAGCCCGTCGTCATCGAAAACCGGCCAGGCGCCGGCGGCACCATCGGCTCGTCGATGGTCGCGAAATCCGAACCGGACGGCCATACGATGATGATCGTCTCTATCGGCCACGCAGTGAATCCTGCGCTGTATCCCAAGCTGTCCTACGATCCCGTCAAGAGCTTCGAGCCGGTGAGCCTGGTAGCGATCGTGCCGAACGTCCTGGTGGTTGGCCCCGGCGTCAAGGCGAACAACGTCAGCGAGCTGATTGCCTCTGCCAAGGCCCAGCCCGGAAAGCTGACTTACGCCTCGGCCGGCAACGGAACAACGATCCACCTCGGCGCCGAACTGTTCAATGCAATGGCTGGCGTGGACATCATGCATGTCCCGTACAAAGGTAGCGCACCGGCAGTGACGGACCTTCTCGGCCGCCAGGTGGACATGATGTTCGACTCCGTGTCTTCGGCCAAGCCACACATCGATTCGGGCCGCCTCAGGGCGCTCGCGGTGACGACGACGAAGCGTTCGAGCGTCTTGCCGAATGTGCCCACATTGAATGAAGCAGGCTTGAAGGGTTATGAGCTCAACGGCTGGTATGCGGTGTTCGTTCCCGCCAAGACGCCGCGTGCGGTCGTGGACAAGCTCAATGAGGAAATCACCAAAGCCATCAAGCATCCGGACGTCGCAAAGCGCTTTGCGCAACTAGGCGCGGAGCCGGGCGGTTCTTCTCCCGAGGAGCTTGCGAAGTATTTGGGATCGGAAATCAAACGCTGGTCCGAAATCATCCGGACGCGAGACATCAAGGCGGAGTAAGGCGAGGGGCGGCACTTGTTAGCTGAAGGGGCTACCCGCGCGCCCAATCAAAAAACATGGTAGCCTTTACAGGAATTTAGTTACACGAATTCGGCTCCACGCCGAACTTCGATCGGGAGAGAACGCCGGAAGATCCATTCCGGCGGCGCCGAAGGAGCAACCGCCCCGGAAACTCTCAGGCAAAAGGACCGATCGGATCAATGAACTCTGAAGAGCTGCCGGACGTCGTCACCCGGCACACCGCAGGAGCAAGCGCCTCGTTCCAGGGGCGTGAATCTCTCAGGTACCAAACAGAGGGGGCGTACGTTGCGCATGGCGCGCACGTACCTTAACCCCATGACCTGTTTGGAGCCTGCACTCATGAAATCCATCGCAGTGATCGGCGGCGGTATTACCGGCGTCACGACCGCTTACGCCCTCGCCAAGCGCGGCTTTGCCGTCGCCCTGTTCGAAAAGCACCGCTATGCGGCCATGGAGACATCGTTCGCCAACGGCGGGCAACTCTCCGCATCCAATGCCGAGGTATGGACGCACTGGAGCACCATCCTCAAGGGCTTGAAGTGGATGCTGAAAAGCGATGCGCCGCTTCTGGTCAACCCCAAACCGAGCTGGCACAAGCTGTCCTGGTTCGCGGAGTTCATTGCCAATATTCCACAGTACCGCCAGAACACGGTGGAAACGGCGCGCATGGCCGTGGCGGCACGCGAGCATCTGTTCGCCTGGGCCGATGCGGAAGGTGTGGACTTTGACCTCAAAAAAGAGGGCATCCTGCATATCTACCGCGATAAGAAAGGCTTTGACCATGCCGGCGAAGTGTCCAAGCTGCTGGCCGCCGGCGGCCTGCCGCGGCGTGCAGTGACACCGGCCGAAATGCGCGCCATCGAGCCGACGCTGGCAGGCAGCTACTATGGCGGCTACTACACGGAGAGCGATTCCACCGGGGACATCCACAAGTTCACAGTCGGCCTGGCCGCAGCCATTGAACGCCTCGGCGTACGTTGCGTGTATGGCCAGGACGTGCTTTCCCTGCATAGTAACGACGAAACCGCCACCGTGATCGTCGGCAACGGCGCATCGCAGCAGTCCCACCGCTTCGACGGACTGGTCGTCTGCGCCGGGGTGAACAGTCGCGCGTTTGCGGCCCAGTTGGGGGATCGTCTCAACGTTTACCCGGTCAAAGGCTATTCCATCACGGTGAACCTGCTGGATGAGCGCAGCCAGGCAGCGGCACCGACGGTCAGCTTGCTTGACGACGAAACCAAGCTCGTCACCAGCCGGCTCGGCATCGACCGCTTCAGGGTCGCCGGCACCGCCGAATTCAACGGCTACAACAAGGACATCCGCGCCGACCGCATCCGCCCCTTGATCGATTGGGTAAACCAGTGCTTCCCCGACGTGAACACGAGGCAGGTAGTGCCGTGGGCAGGACTGCGGCCGATGATGCCGAACATGATGCCCCGGGTAGGCCGTGGGCGATCCGCAAACGTGTTCTACAACACCGGCCACGGCCATCTCGGCTGGACGCTGTCGGCCACTACAGCCGACATGATTGCGGGGGTGGTGAAGCAGACTTTCGATGCGCGCGGGGCCATCCCGTTGCAATTCCAGAGCGCTTGACCGCCATCTCTTGAGGATAACCGGCTGTCGCTCGGCTTGAGGGACAGCCATATCCGAATCTGCCCGCGTGGCCTAAATTTGACATAAGAAAAATTATGCGAAAGAAATCGCGTTAATGTTATGTAAAATATCGGCAGGAACGTGTGGCGATCAGCGGTTACTTCTCAACAGCGCTCTGAAGTAATTCTTCGTACAAGTCGGCTAAAAAATTGTGTTCTAGGAAAGAAATCCCTGTTTTTCACTCCTTGACCTAAGGATTACTTCAACTTTTCTGCACATTTTTCTTGTCTGAAGAATTACTTCATTCTTCGCAGCGGTCTCTGCGTATTCCGATAACGCAGTTGTATTCGCATAATCATGGTCCTACTTATCCGGCAAGTTCATAGCATGGAGTCGCAGTAAAGTTAATTTTCGTGAATGAATTGAATGATTCGGTAATTCCATCTCATCGTTAAGTTGCTTCAGCCGGTGATATACTCTTTTCAATAATGCTGTATTTATGCACAGTATTTTGGGCATTTATCGACGACTGCAAGTACTGTACGAGTATTGTCTCGAGGACGAGCAGAACATACCGTATCTTTTGAAGCAAAATGATTCTCTTCCTGGATTTCGACGGTGTTCTACATCTGGAATACATTCCCGGAAAAACTCCAGGAAAGGTACGTGCAAATACAGAGCACTTTACGCACCTCGAAATCTTCGAAGCCACGATTCGGGAGTTTCCTGGCGTTGATATCGTCATTTCGTCAACATGGCGACTTCGACGTTCCCTACAAGAACTACGTGGATTCTTTTCGCCGGATATCGCGACAAGAATCATTGATGTAACTCCGGAACTACCGAAAACTACCTCTGACCGTCGCGAACGGGAGATTCGCGCTTGGATCAAAGCGGCCGGCCGTGAAGGCGAACCCATTCTAGCTGTGGACGACTGGCCTCCATTGTTTTCGCAAGATTGTGATTTTCTCTTCTGGGTCGATCCGGAAACCGCATTTGATGAAAGTGCAGCTGAACGATTGCGTGAGCGGTTACGGAGCACGTGAAAGGAATTTTAGGTGCGGCAATAAAGTGGCGGTTACAGCTACAACAATGAGTGCACTTTAAGCAATTGGTCGACAGTCCGACGCGCATTGGATCGATCAGAGTTCCAGTCCGTCAATTTCCCAAATTAGAATGCGCCTGCCGCAGTCTATTGGACGTATCGGATCATTAACTTTTGCCCAAATGGAGTTATACTTTGCCCTGTAGGCGACTGTGATCCCACTCCCGCTCCTATATAGGAACCTAAGCCGGTGACGCCGCAGTTTGCATTAGAGGCAACGGCCACCTTCGGGTGGCTTTTGTCTTTCTGGCCTCTCTGGCCGGTGAGTAATCGTAGGAGGATCGCAATACAAGGCAAGCCACTAACCTTCCGGTGATCACCTGAAAATATGACATTACTAGTATAATGTCGAATAACTTTCCCACGCGTCGGCAGCCTCCGAATGTCCATCGACTCTCGTAATTCTTCATTTGCCGGCTTACTGGCTCCCATTGAATCCGTCGTTATCCCAGCTGACTTTGACGGTCGGAACGGCACGAACCGTGCGACAGGAAACCGCCCTCAGATCTCTGCTCAAAACGACATCGATGCGATTAAGGCCTGGCTTGCCCGCTTCGCTGATACGAAAACCACGTTCGACAACTACCGAAAGGAAGCTGAACGGCTCCTGTTGTGGTCGACGGTGCAGCTGCAGAAACCGATTTCGTCGCTGACGCACGAAGACTTGCTTGCGTATCAGCATTTCCTCGCCGATCCGCAGCCGGCAGCGCGCTGGATCATGCGTGACGGTCGAAAGTTCGGGAGGTCGCATCCGGACTGGCGCCCGTTCGCCGGCCCCCTCTCCCCATCAAGTCAGCGCCAGGCATTCATCATCCTGAATACGCTCTTTTCCTGGCTCGTCAATGCTGGCTACCTGGCCGGCAATCCATTATCACTGTCTCGCCAGCGCACCCGCAAAGTCAAACCTCGCGTTACTCGTTATCTCGAGGAAGACTTGTGGACCGAGGTCAAGTTGACCATTGACGCAATGCCAAAGGAGACCGATCGGGAGCGCGAACACTATTTGCGCATGCGTTGGCTGTTTTCCTTGTTGTACCTGTGCGGATTGCGTATCTCAGAAGTCGTTGGTAACACGATGGGAGGTTTTTTCTGCCGCCGCGACAGCGATGGTGAAGATCGTTGGTGGCTTGAAATCGTTGGCAAGGGGGAGAAGACACGCATTGTTCCAGCGACCAACGAATTGATGGTGGAGTTATCTCGTTACAGACGAGAAAAGAGCCTTTCGCCCTTCCCTACGCATAACGAAAACATTCCGCTGTTGCTGCCAATTGGAACGCAGCAGCGTCAAATGACACGCGGCGCCGTGCACGCGCTCGTCAAACAGGTTTTCCTGGATACGGCGAATCGCTTGAAGATGCGAGGTGCAAGCTTCGTACCACTTGCTGCTCGCGTCGAAATCGCATCTGCACATTGGTTAAGGCATACCGCGGGATCACATATGGCAAACAGTGCAGTGGACCTTCGCCATGTCCGCGACAATCTAGGACATGAGTCAATCAGTACGACAAGTAGCTATCTCCACTCCTCTGACGATGTTCGTCATCGAGAGACCGAGGAGCGACACAAGATTAAATGGTGAACACCGTTAGCGTGATGAAGGATTTGCACGCCGTAATCGAGAGTTGAACAGCAAGGGAGTGGCGCGCGGCTTGTCTCCCTTGCCGTGCTCACACAACCTCCACTGTCTGCCGTCTTCCACATCGATCCGCAGCAGGCTAGTGTTGATCGTCCAGTCTGACTCCGCCAGACGCACGCCGTCGTAGTTGTGCTGCGCCCAGAGGGCGTCTCGGCGCAATAATACAAAATCGTCACTGCTGGCCGGCACGGCGGACCTCCATGCTTTGCACCCGGCAGTCGTTGCGAAAAGCCGACGCGCCCCTGAGCCCCCGCGCGAGGCCTGCCACCAGGTTCGCAACCAGGTATGCCATGTCGCACCAGTATTGGAAAAGGCCCGCCACGACAGACACGGCCCGTGCTTGGGTGCGTGCCATCGACGTCCGGCAACACCTACCGGCTTCCTTCTATCGGTCGTACACCCGGCGGTGCACATAGAGCAGACTCAACGAAGGAATGAAGCAGGACGGCACTTACCGCGAATTACGGACCAATTGCAAAAAGTATAAGTTGAAAAAGGTTCTTGGCGGTTAGTTGAGTTTAGTAAAAAAAGGTATTGCAGACAAGCATTGACATCACTAGAATTAGTGGTGCCAATGATGTTTTATACCATATATAGTGCTGAGTCGTTTGGCGGGCAATTTTGCTTGGAGCCCTACGTGACCTGCATTGGCATGATGGTACATATCCAGAAGGCTTGCCAATGACAACAACAACGGCTGCACCTGCCAATGTGGCACAGCCCCACTCCGCATCCATCAACACGCTTGTCGATGATGCACTGTATTCATGGATCAATGATCGAGTGCAGTCACGACAGTCCGTCGTCGTGGTGACGTCCGGCCACAGCTGCGCGCTCGTTGTCGATGCTGACCGGACCGTACGGCCAGCCGATCCGGATGACGTCGCGATAAAGCAGTTGGTGGATCTCGCCAAGCAGAAGCTCCTGAAGCGACTCGACATTCCGGCAACCATCTTTGCAAGTACAAATCAAGCTCCAGACGAGTGGTTTCAACTGGCGACTGATCTGAATGTCGCTGCCTTGAGGGCGTGGGATAAAGCACGTAAAAGTTTCTTCGATGAGGGGCGCGGCAAGCCATTGAGCGACCAGGCGATCCGTAAGATCTGGCACGACGCAGGCGGGCGCTGCATGTTCGAAGGATGCGGCACAGACCTAGGGCGAACAATTTTGACCACCAAGATGGCCCGAATTGGCTATCTGGCCCATATTATCGCTGCCGACAAGGACGGTCCGCGCGGCGACATACATCTGTCGTACCGGCTATCGGACGACCCCGAAAACATCATGCTGATGTGTGACGAACATCACCGGTACATCGACCGTATTGCGGAGCCGGAGTATCAAGCACCGCGCCTCAACGCGATGAGGGCAAACCATGTGCGCTTCGTAACCCGACAGCTCGATGCGCTGGCCTATGCCCGAACTCAAGGCGTCGCGTTTTTAGGCAACGTCGCCAGTATTGCAACCGCGCCCTCAGAAAGGGATATGCAAGATGCGATGCTGGACCAGCAACTTGCGCCGTTAGCAGCCATCGAGTATCCATTGACAGGCTTTCACCGGGATGACCGGCTGCCGGCTGATTTCTGGCGCCATCTTTTACGAGAACATGAGCTCGGAATCGGGAATCTGGTGCGACGCTTCGATGGGACGCACCCGGCGCAAGAGCGCTTTTCGAGCTTGTCGATCTTCCCGCTGACCGCAGTGCCGCTGCTGTTTCTGTGCGGGCGCATTGTCGGTGAAGGCCGTTCGGTGAAAGTCTTCCAATACGACTTTACGCGTGGAAGCTTCCGATGGGATGCCAGCCGCTCGCCACAGCCAGCCGGCAGTTTCTATTGTGAAAAGCATCGGGACACCACACCTGCGACTGAAGTGCTGCTTTCCATCGAATTGACCGCGGAGCTCGATCCGAAGGCACTACCCGCTGAACTGGCGGCGGGTGTCCAAGACGGCTCGGTCCGATGGCTAAGAATTCGTGCGACAAAGCCGGATAGCCGCTGCATCGGGCATCCGGAGGATTTGGAGCAGTTCACGGCGGCGGCGCGAGAGGCGCTGGCGTTTGCGCAGGACCACTTGCGTGCTCAGCGCATCCATTTGTTCGGCATTGCGCCGGCCAGTTCGCTCTTTCGGTATGGCCAGCTGTTGAGGCCCGGCCACCACAGTACACACGTTTTTTACGACCGTGCGGACCGAGATCTTCCGTTTCGAGCGGCGCTTACCTTGACCGGCCACGCGGTGGCCGATGCTGCACCGCTCGACGATGGGCGTATCAGCATCAAACTTCGATAAGTGGAGGCAATAGTGACCCAGACAAATTACGGCAGACTCGTCGAGACGGCGGATCAGAAGCGGGAGCGGATTCTTGAAAAAGCGCTCAGCGACCATTTCGGCCGACCCGAAATGGAAATCTGGGCCAGGGCCTTAGATATGGTCAACCGCCATATCACTGTCGACGGTGAAGTCTTCAAGGAAGCGGCAGACGCATACGCCGATCTGGCACAGCATCTGGTTGACAAGCTCAAATGGCCGGAAGACGCTATCGTCGTCAGCCCGCAGGGTTCTACTAACACCCAAACGCTGATCAAATCACCCACGCGTCAAAAATTTGACATCGACGCGGTCTGTACGGTCGACCTGAATCGTGTGGAAGCGCACGAGCCGATGAAATTCTTCGAGGAAGTCGGTCGAGCGCTGGAGGACTACAACGCGGAAGACAAGCCGCGTTGCTGGCGCGTTCACTATACCAACCGTCCTTTCTATATCGACTTCACGCCGGCAGTGCCTTTGTCGACCATCTCGCCGGCCATGCGCGCCCATGTACGGTATGCGCCGACAGCCAAGTACCAGGCTACGGCGTTAGCCGTTGTCGACTGCCCAACCGGAACTTGGAAGACCTCCAATCCCAATGGTTTTGCACAATGGGTGAATGATCAGGCCTCCCGCAAGGTGCTGCGTATTGCATTGGAGGAAGAAGTCCTGGCCAAGCGTGCCGACATCGTTCCGGTGCCGGTTCAGGAAGTACCTCTAACGGACACGTTGCGTGTGGCGATACGCCTTTTTAAACGGCATCGCGACATGGCAATCAAGCGCGGGCATCTGAACGCCGATTATGCGCCCATTTCTGTCATTATCGTGACACTCCTGACCTCCTGCTATGAAGGAATGGCCGATCGCCACCAGTCTTTTAACCATCCGATCGAGCTGTTATTAGCCTTGGCTGAATACATGCCACACCTGATCGAAACCAGGGACGGCAAATACTGGATTCCGAATCCCACCGTCGATGGCGAGAACTTTGCCGAAAAGTGGAACGATGACTATGACATGCGGGCGAAAGAATTCCGCAAATGGTGTGGTTTGCTGGTCAATGACCTGGTGACGATTCTCGCCGCAACGAATGCTGATACTGTACGCGAACGCGTTCAAGTGGTGTTCGGATGCACCGGCGCCGATACCGACGATAGTAGTGCGCGCCCATTGGGCCTGCTCGCAGTCAAAAAACCGGATAACGTGCCGGCGGCGCGTTCTGGCAAGGGTCTTGCATGAAGGTGGTCTGCTAGTTGACCGCATCTTACGAGACATTTCTGGCCTTTCATCCTGCGCTGGGCCCGGAAATCCACGTCCCCAACTCGCAGGAACGCCGGTTTCCGATACGCTTGCCGGCGATGCCGCCGTCCCGGGCGTTCGAGGCTGCCTGGCTTGTGCTGCCCAGAGATTTTCCGAATTCGTGCGCGATAGTTCGCCTGTCCAAAGATGCTGTCTTACGAATTCCGCATATCGAAATAGATGGCAAGCTTTGCTTCTCAGGCGACCGTGGGCCGGCTTGCAATTTCAGTCCTGAAGACCGGCTGCAGGAAGTGCTGTATCTCTTCAACGAGGAGTTCTTCGTGCCGTGGCTGGCCGGCGAACTCGACCGCGATTTTGAAGACGAATGCCGAACCTATTGGGAAATCTGGGTCGCGCGGCATAAATCGAAGCTTGATGCCATCTGGCGTGTCTATACCGTTGACGAGCGGTCGGCGGAGCCGCAGCTGGTGGGCGCACGGCTGTTGCAGCCAGACCGCACTTTGATTGTCGACGACAGTCGAGGCGTCGCCAACAATCTAGTCGTGTCGCTCAGCCAGCGTGCGATGCACGCGACACGGGGTCCGCAGATAATGCGCGCTTATGTGGCAGCGATTCCGCTCGATTCGCCGTGGACGCCGCTGATTTGGCCAAAATCCGCGGCTGAGATCGACACCATCCTTCGGATGCGTTTAAACGACCGACAGTATCGCGAATTCTCCAGCATCAAAGGCCATCATCGAGTTGTTCTATTTCGTAGCCCGAACTGCAATCACGCTTACTTGTTACCCAACGGACCGCCGACAGTCATTCAACGTGGGAAATCAAGGTTCGCTGTTCCCACCCGGGCGCTGCTTCCCTTGAGCGTTGAGCGCGCGGATCCGGCTTGGATTTGTGGTCGTGACCAGATTCCCCAAATTGAATCTCGCCAAGCAAAGCATGTTATTGTTTTTGGCGCCGGCGCGCTTGCCAGTTCCGTCATCGACCAGCTAGCTCGTGCCGGTATCGGGAAAATTACAGTCGTCGACCCACAAAATTTTGCCAGCCCTAATATCGGGCGCCACTACCTTGGCGCCGAGTCTCTGCACCAGTCCAAGGCCTTCAGTGTTGCGCTTCGAGTGGCGTTGGCGAATCCAGCGTGTAAGGTCGAGCCGTACGATTGGTATGCGGAACGCTGGCTTCTGCATCACGGCTTACGCGGCGCCGATGCTGTACTCGACTTGACCGGAGAACCTGACGTACGATTGGCGCTGGAAAAAGCTCGGCAGCAATACGCGGTACCGCTACTCGTGGCATGGATGGAGCCGTTTGTCGCGGCCGCTCATGTTGCCTGTTTGCCGGCTAATCTACCTTGGCTTCGCGGTGGGGTCGATCCGCTTCTAGATATTCAGGCGGTGGACTGGCCGGACGATGTCATTCAACGAGAACCAGGATGCAACAGCACGTTTCAAAGCTATACGCCGGCTCAAGCCGGATTTGCCGTCTCGCTGACCGCCGAAGCGGCACTGGCCGTCATCGACGGAAAAGTCGATCAATCGACGATTCGAAGCTGGGTACGTGGGCAGCGCTACCTGGACAGACATTATGCCGGCCTAGCGCTGCGCCCCTGGGCAAAATGTGCCGCGACGTTTGATGGCGTGATTCTGGAGCGAAACCGGAGTGAATAGCCGTTCCTTCTTCCTGCCTGATAAATCGGGGTATGTGGTTTTTGAGCCGAATGTGCTCGAACATATGTACGCACATGTTCAACGCCGGTTCTACCAAACAGAGGCTGGCGGACAAATTTTCAGTGAAGCGCCGGAAGATTCGGCAGTCATTATTAAATCGATTACCGGACCGAACTCAAGCGACAAGAGGCAGCGCCACGGCTACATACCGGACTCGAAGCAAGCAACGGCGGATCGGCTCTTGCAATTGCAGCAAGGCAGTTATCCAGTTGGGCTATGGCATACCCATCCGGAAGCCTATCCTGAGCCTTCCGGGCTTGACCAGCAGACGACAAAGGAATGGCTCTCCGATTTTCAAGGCGCCATGCATGGCTTTCTACTTGTTATCTTAGGGAATAAGGGTGATCCCCCCAATATGACAGTGTGGCTTGCGACTTCGGCCGTTCGGGAAAACTGGATCCGGTTCGAAGAACTAGTGGATTCAAAATAACCTTGCTCACATATGATTAAACAAGCGGAACGTGGCCTATGGTGAACTTGAAAGCGCTGGCGGGATTGGCGGCGCTCGGCGGACTCATATATTCAGCTTTTTCCGATGAACGTTGTGGCGAAAAAGCGCTTCAGACATACTTCAACCGCCTCCACGACGAAATAAAGCTTCACAACTTCGACGAAAACGCAATCTTAAGGGAGAAGCGCAACCTTCTTGTCCAGGAATTAAGTGACATACTCCCGAACATACCGGCGTGGCGCGTGTTTGGTCAAGGCAGCTATGCAATAGGGACTGGGATAATTCCCCGTGATGGAGCGTTTGACATAGACGTCGGATTGGTTTTCTCAGGAATTTCTAGAACTGAATTCGATCCCACTGACCTGAAAGAAATCGTAAGTGAAGCACTTGGCAGACCCAATCGAACTATAACGATTCGGCGCCCTTGCGTAACTGTGCATTACATGCGTGACGGCAAAGAGGACTACCACGTCGACTTAGCCGTCTACGTGGAAGACCCAAAGAGCAAGAAGCTCTTCCTCGCCAAAGGAAAGCGGCATTCATCAGATGAACTTAGACACTGGAGTGAACAGGACCCAGAAGGACTACTTGAAAAAATTAAGCGCCGATTTTCCGGCACCGAGGCGGCACAATTTCGCCGCTGTATCCGGTACTTGAAAGCGTGGAAAAATGCCCGCTTCAGAAATGGCGGTGCGCCAATCAGTATTGCTCTTACATGTGCCGCATACCATTGGTTTAGTCCAAACAATAACGGTCTGTTTCCTTCCGTCCCGAACGATGCGAGGGCGTTGCGCGCTCTTGTTGAGAGCATGCGGGATAGGCTAGCGACGAAACCGGAGATTGTTTTACCAGTTACACCTCACTCAAATTTGCTGGCAGGCATGACGCAGAAGCAATTTGACGCTTTCTTCAATAAGCTTGGTGATTTACACGACGCGCTCGACAATGCGATTAAGATGCCAATTAATGAAATCGAAGTAGCTTATTCCACACTCGATACACAGTTCCAATATTAAGAACTTCTTCTTTAAAGGCACCCTTTTAAAGATCATTCAATAGTGCAGTGAACCACTCTGGATTTCACGGAGGCTCAGTGATGTGGACCAAACCTCAAGGCTTGGTTGTGAGCGCTACATCGAATCAGACGATTTTGCCTTGCGTGCAGGACGAGATGTCTTTGCCGCGCGCTGTAGCTTCTCGACCGTCGTATTCGCTAGGTCGAGATGCCCTCGTAGCAACACCGCTTCGGACTCAAGGATATTTATTCTCGCGATTCGGTCCTGTAAGGTGACGCGAACTGAGTTCAGATCTGCGATGACAAGATCACGATTCGCAGTAACGGCTTTGAGATTTCCTTCCAGCTGCCCTACTTGTTGCCGGTAATTGCCGAGTTGCTCCTGCAATGCCGCGAATTCAGTGCGATGCCGTTCCGCGGACTGTTCTGCTGACGAGCGGACAGATTCTAGTTCACCGCGAAGCTTTGCGGTTGAAGTGCGTTCGCGATCGATCTCCATCAATGCACGCGTTTCGCTTGCGCGGAATCGCTCCTCGGCAAGGTCGGCAGCGGCGCGCAGCTTGTCCAGTTCCGTACTGAAATCTCGCCTGGCATCGTCCAGCTTCTGCAGCAGCCCAACGTTTTCGCCACGCGAATTTTGCAACTGCGCACTCAGTGCAGCGATCGTCGCATCACGGGCGGCGAGCGCCTGTTCCAGCTCACCAATCCGGGCATGCGCTTGCTCCAGCGTCTGGCTGGCTAGCGCGTGGGATGCCCTTGCCGCGTCCCGATCCGCTTCCGCGGTTGCCTGTGCCTGCCTGGCTTCCGCCACCTGTGCCTGCGCTTCGCTGCGCAGTGTCGCCAGGCCTACCTGTGCGGCGCCCTGCGCTGTCGACCACAGCGTCGCGACCAACTCGCCCGCGGCGGTCTTCAATGACTCCGGCAAGTCCGGGTGCTCGATGCGCACCCGGCTCTTGTCCCTTAAATCTTCCCAGAACTTGTTGAGCGCCTCGGCCGGCGCGCTCATGCTGCCCTTGCGCACCAGCTGGTACAGCTTGTTGGTGGTCGGCGTGATACCGTGCCGAAAGAACAGCAGCACGCAGACTTCTCGGTACAGGTCCTGGGTGTGCGGGAACTGGCTGCGCAGCGCGTCGATGTCGGCGAGCAGCTGCTTTTCGTTGGGTTCGGCCGTGGACATGGGGATAGAAAAGGCAGGAATTTGATTGATAATATAACGTAATACGTTAATTATCCAACTCAACCTTCATGAAATATGACATTAGCGCGATAATGTCGATTTTCTTGTCCTCATAGGCTGGCGCTAGCCTGTTCACCATACCTCTCGCCATACGCCGCATATGGAAAACGCTAGCAAGAGATCCTCATAGCAGCTTGCCGCAAGACAATCTCAACGAGTCGTTTTAAAAAGTCGACTGGCACCACCGATTCCGCCACTGGCAGTTCTATCGAATGTCTGGCGACGCCAGTGTTGCCAGTAACGACGTAAAGGCGTGTCTATAAATAGGCGCACCGACAAGCGAAACCACTCCATTCAAGAAAGTCCTCTATGATTAAGATCTTTGCTCAGCTTGCCTACACTCTTCTTGCGCTGACATTCAGTGCTACCGCAATTGCCGCCGAACGAGGCACCGCGGACGAAGCGGTCGCCATGGTCCGGAAGGCCATTGCCTACATTAAAGCCAACGGCAAGGAAAAGGCATTTGCGGAGTTCAACAGTCCCGGAAGCCGGTTCAAAGACCGCGACCTATACGTCTTTGTCGGTGACATGAAGGGAAATGTCCTGGCCCACGCCGGCAATCCCAAACTGGTCGGCAAGGATCTTATGGAACTTCGCGACGCAGAAGGAAAATACTTCGTAAAAGCCTACTATGACCTCGCCATCGCCAAGGGCAAGGGATGGACGGACTATAAGTGGCTGAACCCGGCAACCTCGGCGATCGAGCAGAAATCGACTTATGTCGAAAAGCTGGACGACCTGGTGATTGGCTGCGGAATTTACAAATAGTGCCTAACGCCGGGCCAACCAAAGCAGCGCCTGGGGCGCTGCCGTCGTTCCGCTCCACTGAAAATTGGTCTCCTCTCCCCCGCAATGACAAAGAACCTCAGTTTTCTTGCTTGATCGGCCAGTCGTTGAAGCACAGTCCCTTGCTCGCCATTGCAGTCAGAAGCGGGGATTTGCTCCAGTAGCCGTGCTTGTCCCCGCGCAGCCGTGCGTAATGATCCAGGCGCTCGGCGATCTTCGCAATACCGATGGCATCGGCAAAGTGCATCGGCCCGCCGCGATAATCGGGGAATCCGTAGCCATTCACCCAGACGAGGTCAATGTCGCCGGGACGATACGAAATACCTTCATCGAGGATCTTGGCCCCTTCGTTGATGAGCGGGTACAGGCAGCGCTCGATGATTTCCTCGTCGGTGATGTCCGTGCGGCGCGTAATACCGTACTTTTCGGCGAGCGCTACGCAGATTATTTCGACTTCCGGATCGGGAACCGGAGTGCGGCCGTCGTAGCGGTAATAGCCGACACTGGTCTTCTGGCCGAAACGGCCAAGTTCCATCATTTTCTGGACCACGGCCCGATAGCTCGGGTCAGCGGGCAGGCCGCCAGCCTTGCCGCGTTCGATCACGACCTTGGCTGCAACATCCAGGCCGGCCAGATCGAGCATGCGGCACGGGCCCATCGGCAGACCGAGCGACTGGATCGCCTTATCGATCTGGGCGGGACTGGCGCCTTCCATCATGAGGAATTCGGATTCGCGCAGATAGGATTCCAGCATGCGGTTGCCGATGAAGCCGTAGCAGACGCCGGACACGACCGGCACCTTGCCGATGGTCTTGGCGAGGCGAACAATGGTGGCCAGTACGTCGGGGGCCGTCTGGGCGCCGCGCACGATTTCCAGCAGGCGCATGACATTGGCCGGGCTGAAGAAATGCATGCCGAGGAAATCCGCCGCGCGTCCGCTTGCCTCGGCCAGGACATCGATATCGAGCGTGGAGGTGTTGCTGGCAATGATGGCGCCCGGTTTGCATACCGCCCCGAGACGTTCCGCGACCTGCTTCTTGATGTCGAGGTTTTCGAATACGGCTTCGATGACCAGGTCACAGTCAGCCAGGTCCTGGAAATCGAGCGATCCCGTGATGAGTCCCATGCGGCGGGCAGGTTCGTCCTGGGCCAGCTTGCCCTTGGCGGCGGTGGCTTCATAGTTCTTGCGGATGACGCCAAGGCCGCGGTCCAGCGCCTCCTGCGATGTCTCGACGATCACAACCGGAATATTGACGTTGGCAAAATTCATGGCAATTCCGCCTCCCATCGTGCCGGCGCCAAGGACGCCGACCTTTCGGATCGACCTCGGCGTCACATCGTCCGGCACGCCAGGGATCCTGGTCGCCTCGCGTTCGGCAAAAAACAGTTTGCGCATGGCCTCCGACTGCGGTGAGACACGGCATTCGTCGAACAGCCTTGCCTCGACTGCCTGGCCCTGCAGCAGCGGCAGCGTGGCGGCTGCTTCCACGCATTGCACGATGCGCTGCGGCGCGGGATAAACCCCATTCTTCGCCTTGGCTTCCGCCAACGCGTTCGCGAAGAACCCGGGCTCCAGTCCTTCCAGGGATACGGACCGTTCGCCGGTACGGATCGGGCCTTTGCCGCCTTTCAAAAGGCCATCCGCGAACTTGATACCTGCATCAAGCAGGTCAGCCCCGTCGATCAACGCGTCGACCAGACCAGCTTGGATCGCCTTCTCCGCGCCGATTGACCGTCCAGACAGCATCATGTCCATCGCCATCTTCACGCCGACAAGTCGGGGTAGCCGCTGCGTGCCATGCGAACCGGGAAGAACGCCGAGATGGACCTCGGGCAAGCCTAGCTTGGCGGTCGGGATCGCAATTCGGTAGTGGCAGGCCATCGCCAGCTCCAGTCCACCGCCGAGAACCGAGCCATGCAGTATGGCGACAACGGGCCGATCAAGGTTCTCAATGCGGTTCAGCAGCTCATTGAACGGTGCGGCAGTAAAGTCAGGACGTGAAAACTCCGAGATGTCGCCACCCGCCACAAATGTCCGTCCCGCGGCGTGAACGACCAGTGCGCGAAGCGAAGGATTGCCTTCGAAACGATCTATCGCAGCCTTGATGCCTCGTACAACGGCAGCCGATAGTGCATTCACCGGGGGATTGTCGATGCAAAGCACGGCAATCGCACCGCGCTCGTCTAGTGAAACAAGGTCGCTCATCCTGAATAGTCCTTATCGCAAGGTCAAATAGGCTCAAGATAGCAGCGCTAAAGCCGGTGATCTTGCGTCTACTGGCTGATCTGCGCCGAAGAGGAAGGCGAATGCGGAATGTGAATTCGCAGCAGCTTTACGCAAGACCAATACGAACCGTCTTGTTATGTTGGCCGGTGAACGCCGCACCAGCGGAAAGATTCAACCGCACCAATTTAAGGCACCGCGCAGGAATAAGTCGCACAATTTTTCTGGCCGTAGCGGGCGCGCTGCGGAGTTGCCCGCCACTAGCAGTACGCGTACTGCGTCGTGGCGTGCGCCCCCACATCGCATCCCGCTACGACCGCCAAATTGCACGACTTATTCCTGCGCGGCGCCTAACCGGGCGTCGGTGCCTTCCGTCGCGAACCCGCCGTCGCCCCTTTTCCATGGATACACACATGAGCAAGGACGTCATTGTCGAGTCGTCGAACGGCATACAACTCATCACGATCAATCGGCCGTCATCCAGAAATGCGATTAATCTCGCGGTATGCAATCACATCGCCGCTGCACTGGACGAACTCGACGCACGCCGTGACTTACACGTTTCCATCATCACCGGAGCAGGAAATACATTTTGTGCCGGCATGGATCTCAAGGCGTTCGTGCAAGGGGAACGCCCATTTCTTGAGGGGCGCGGGTTTGCCGGCTTTGTCGAACGTCTGCCGGCAAAGCCCCTGATCGCCGCAGTGGAAGGCTATGCCTTGGCAGGCGGCTTCGAGGTCGCGCTTGCCTGCGACCTGATAGTCGCCTCCGAAACGGCGTCCTTCGGCATCCCGGAAGTAAAACGCGGGTTGATCGCCGCCGGCGGCGGCTTGCTGCGCCTGCCGCGCCAAATTCCACAGCGGGTCGCAATGGAGCTTGCGTTAACAGGCGAACCGATGACCGCAAGACGCGGCCATGAACTTGGACTGGTCAACAGGCTGACCGATTCCGGCAGCGCGTTAAGCGAAGCGTACCGGCTTGCCGCCCAAATCGTTGCTAACGCTCCACTTGCGGTAGCCGCCAGCAAGCGCGTCATCGTCGAATCAGCCGACTGGCCATCTGCGGAGATGTTTAATCAGCAGGCGCACATTGCAGAGCGAATATTGTCTTCTGACGATGCCAAGGAAGGAGCAACGGCATTTGCACAAAAGCGTGCACCTTCCTGGCAAGGAAAATGATTCGGCTCGATCAGGTGAACCGCTCCCTTGACCGGATAGGCAAAGTCACGCGCCGCATTTACTGGGTGCCGAAGCGCGTGTCCTCGCTCCTTTTCAATTGTTGCTCCACCAAGATGAGAATCACGAACGGTTCGTCTTCTGTCAGCTTCGCGGAAAATTTCGCGTTTCCATACGCCCGTAAATCCAGCTGATTTGGAGAAGGTCGGCGATTTGGGGCATGAGTTTGCCATCAGCTGCTTGCCGAGATGTCCGAGGGCGCCCTCCGCGAATAGGGTGTACCTGGCGTGCAAACCAATGCCGAGCTGAAACGCCTCCGCCGGGTCGTCACGGCGATCCATGCTACTGTCGACGGTCCAAAAGCTCGTCTGGTTGGAACAAGTCTCAGATCTCATCCTCAATGAGGTTGGGCGGAAGAACAGTGCCCAAGACCGGCGGTGACCATTTTCGCGTTTCCCAGCAAAACATAAAGTAGTCAACGATAGACATATTCTGTAACTCAGAAATCGTTCAGGTATAAGAAATAGCAGATCAATCCAAGGCCGCGACCAGTTGTGGCACAACCTCGAACAGATCGCCCACGATGCCGTAGTCGGCCACCGAGAAGATCGGCGCTTCCGGATCCTTGTTGATCGCGACGATGGTCTTCGAATCCTTCATGCCCGCCAGGTGCTGGATCGCGCCGGAAATGCCGACCGCTATGTACAGCTGCGGCGCGACGATCTTGCCGGTCTGGCCGACCTGCCAGTCGTTCGGCACGAAGCCGGCGTCCACTGCCGCGCGGGAAGCACCCATTGCCGCGCCCAGCTTGTCGGCCAGCGGCTCGAGGATCTTGAAGTTGTCGCCCGAGCCGATGCCGCGGCCGCCGGAGACGATTACCTTGGCGGCGGTCAGTTCCGGACGGTCGGACTTGGCCACTTCGCGCGAGACGAAAGCGGACTTGCCGGAGTCGGCGACGGCGGAAATGGCTTCCACAGCAGCGTTGCCACCGTTGGCAGCAGCGTCGAAGCCGGTGGTGCGGACGGTGATCACTTTCAAGTTGTCGGTCGACTGCACGGTGGCGATGGCGTTGCCGGCGTAGATCGGACGCTCGAAGGTGTCGGCGGAAACGACCTTGGTGATTTCGGAAATCTGGCCGACATCCAGCTTGGCGGCGACGCGCGGCAGGATGTTCTTGCCGTAGGCGGTGGCCGGGGCAAGGATGTGGGTATACCAGTTGGCAATCGCGAGCACCTGCTCGGCAATGTTTTCTGCGAGGCCGTCGGCGAAGTTCGCGGCATCGGCCAGCAGGACTTTCGAGACACCGGCAATCTTGGAAGCAGCTTCGGCTGCGCCGCCGGCGTTGTGGCCGGCAACCAGCACGTAGACGTCGCCACCGCACTGGACGGCAGCAGTAATCGTGTTGAGGGTGCTTCCCTTGAGCGAAGCATTGTCGTGTTCAGCGATGACGAGGGTGGGCATGATGATTTTTCGAGGTAAATGAATTCGTACGGATAAGCGCCGTTTGGCTTGATGTCATGCGATGGCAACCGGTGTGGCGTCCTGCTCCAGTGGAGCAACTTGTTGCGCGTCAGGTGCAGCCCAACCTACTTTGCGCCGGATTTGATCCGGCGATGGGGGTGGTTCGGGGTGTGCCTGGCGGTGTTGCAGCCAGGTGCGGATGAGTTGCTTGGTTAGTTGGTTGTCCATCGTGTGTTCCTTGGCGCCCCCGTCCCCCCTTCCACTCTCCGTCGTTCCCGCCTTCGCGGAACGACGGAGGTTTTAAGATGCGTAGGCGATGCAGAAGCGGCCGGTTGCTTAAATCACCTTCGCGTCGTTCTTGAGCTTATCGACCAGCGTGGCGACGTCCGGCACCTTGATGCCAGCGGAACGCTTCGGCGGCTCGGAGACTTTCAGGGTCTTCAGGCGCGGCGTGACGTCGACGCCGAGGTCAGCCGGCTTGACGGTATCCAGCGGCTTCTTCTTGGCCTTCATGATGTTCGGCAGCGTCACATAACGCGGCTCGTTCAGGCGCAGGTCGGTGGTGACCACGGCCGGCAGGCTCAGGGACACGGTCTCGAGGCCGCCGTCCACTTCACGCGTCACGATAGCCTTGCCGTCTTCGATGGTGACCTTCGAGGCGAAGGTCGCTTGCGGCCAGCCTAGCAGGGCAGCCAGCATCTGGCCGGTCTGGTTGCAGTCGTCGTCAATTGCCTGCTTGCCGAGGATGATCAGCTGCGGCTGTTCCTTGTCGGCAACGGTTTTCAGCAGCTTGGCCACCGTCAGCGGCTGCAGTTCGGCATCGGTCTCGACCAGGATGCCGCGGTCGGCGCCGATCGCCATCGCGGTACGCAGGGTTTCCTGGCACTGGGTCACGCCAGCGGACACTGCCACGATTTCGGTGACTTTGCTGCCCTCCTTCAGGCGGGTGGCTTCCTCGACCGCGATTTCATCGAACGGGTTCATCGACATCTTGACGTTGGCGATGTCCACACCGCTGCCGTCGGACTTGACGCGGACCTTCACGTTGAAGTCCACCACGCGTTTGACTGGTACCAAGACTTTCATTTCAATGCTCTTTGCTCGCTTCGTTGATCAATGCCGCTCCCGCGGCTTCAAGCGGCGGCTTCACGCTTTCCAGCGCGCCGCCACCATCACACGGAATCAGGGCGCCGGAAATATAGCCGGCATAGGGGGAACCGAGGAACAGCGCCAGGTTGGCGATATCATCCAGCGTACCGATCCGCTTCAGGGGGACGGCCGCGGCCGCCCTCGCCCGCTCCTGCTCGTCGCGCGCCATGAGCTTTCTGAAACCCTCGGTCCCGTCGATCGGTCCCGGGGAAATCGAGTTCATCCGGATGCCGTCTGTCCCCCATTCGAGAGCGAGTGTGCGCGTCAGCTGGTCGACTCCGGCTTTCGCCGCGCCCGCATGCGCCTGGTAACGCATGGGAATAAAGGATTGCGGCGCAGTGATGTTGATCACGGACGCACCCGGCTTGCGCAGGTGGCGGTAGGCCTGGCGCAGCACGTGGAAGGTCCCCACCAGGTCGATGTCGATCACCACACGGAAACCGTTGGGCGACATGTCTTTCGCTTCGCACAGGAAGTTTCCGGCGGCGCCGGATACCAGCACATCGACCGGGCCAAGCCGTTCCGCGGCCGCGTCAATGGCTTTACCGACCGCATCGAAGTCGCGCACATCCGCGCACACGCCGAACACGCGCCCGCCAAACTTCTCCAATTCGGCACGGGCGGCGTCCACGTTTTCCTGTTTGCGGCTGGCCACGGTCACCGCGGCACCCTGCCTGGCAAACGCCTGCGCAATGCCGAAATTGATGCCTGTCGTTCCGCCAAACACGACCACATGCTTGCCACTGAAGTCAAAATCGAGCTGCAAAACTTCCTCCTGATCCGATTATTACGCTTGTTACTGTGTGTATTTCAAAGCTCGGCTGCCAGCGCGCGCGGGACCGGCACCGGAAGATCGAGCAGCATTTGGGCCATGCCCTTGCCCAGGGGGTCCATGCGCATCGATGCAGTGCCGCCGCCGTCCAGCGCATCGTGCAGGAGGAAATTGCAGGCATTGAGGCCGGGTACAAGGAAGCGCTGCACGCGTCCCGACACGAGGTGCGAAAAGTACTCCTTGACGACGGCCGGCGTGACCTGCTCCAGGATGATCGGCAGGTACTCCGGCTTGCGGGCGATGATGCCGATATTGGAAATGTTCCCTTTGTCGCCGCTGCGTCCATACGCGAGCTTGACCAGCGGCACGTTCACGGCGTCCGGCACAACCGGGGCCGGCGCAGTTACCGAAACGGCTGCGGCGGTCTGCGGCTGGTAACCGCCTTCCACCGCAACTTCTACCGGCCGCGACTCGCCGTTCAATACGATTCTGACTGGGACCTGCCGTTTTGGCAGCGTGAAGGCAAACTGCTTGATCAGCGGCGAGGCGGATGGACGGGCCAGTGCCGGTCCGGTCGTTCCCGGCGACCATGATGTGCCGGCGGGTGCAATTTCTCGGGCGAAAATATCCAGTGCCTGCTTCATTGGATGGTTGACCGCGACGCGCATCATCACCTCCCGCGCATGTATGGTGCGCGAATGCGGCCCATACAGGCTTTCCGCGCCGATGACTTCGACATGCGTTGCGCTGTAGTCGGGCAAGCCCGCCTTCTTGAACATCGCCCCGGTGCGCTCGATGATGGCGTGACCGGTGCGCCTTGCCTTGGCAACGGCATCGATGCCGACAATGACCATGGTGCCGTTGCAGCGGTAGCCGTCCATGTACGTGGCCGACACTTTGTAGGAGTCGGTTGGCGGCAGGCCGCGTGCGCCGGTGACGGAGACACGGTTTTCGCCCTCCTGGGTCATCCGCACCTCACGGAAGTCGCAGACGACGTCCGGCAGGAAATACGCGGCCGGATCGCCGATTTCATACAGCAGTTGCTCCGCAACGCCGGCCACAATCACGCTGCCGCCAGTTCCCTGCGGCTTGGTGACGACGAATCGGCCGTCGCCATGGCACTCGATGACCGGATAGCCGATGTTCGCCCAGTCAGGGACGGCCTCCCAGTCGGTGTGCAGGCCGCCGGTGGCTTGGCAACCGCACTCGATAATATGTCCCGCCAGGCTGCCCGCCGCCAGCAGGTCGTAATCGGTTTCCCGCCAGCCAAATTCATGGATCAGCGGACCCAGCGTGACCGCGCTGTCGACGCAGCGGCCGGTAATTACCACGTCCGCACCGGCACGCAGCGCTTGCGCGACCGGAAAGGCGCCGAGGTAGGCATTGGCGCTCAGGATACGTTCGGGCAGCGCCCCGCCGGTGAACATGTCCTTCTGCCCCGCCTCGCGCAGCGCGGGTACGAGCGCACTCACGTCATCGCCTTCGACGACGGCGATCTTCAGTGTGAGGCCCATTTCCTCGGCCATGCGCGCCAGGGCGTCCGCGCAGCCGCGCGGATTGATGCCGCCGGCGTTCGTCACCACCTTGATGCCGCGCTTTGCGACCTCGGGCAGGACACTCTTCATGGCAACGTCGACAAAGTCCGTCGCATAGCCGAGTTCCGGCTTCTTGCTGCGCGCAGAAGCGAGGATGGCCATGGTCAGTTCGGCAAGATAGTCGAACACCAGGTAATCGATCTCCGCGCCCTGTACCAGTTGCGGCGCACCGACCGCACTGTCTCCCCAGAATCCGGACGCGCCGCCGATCCGTACGACCTTTTGCTTTGAAGCTGTCATCTATCCCTCCTGTCAGCGGCCGGTCCAGGCCGGCTTGCGTTTTTCGTTGAAGGCGGCAAGTCCTTCCCTGGCATCCTCGGTCAGCGCCAGCAATGCGATCTGGCTTTCCGTATAGGCGATGCCTTCGTCGAAGGACATGGCTCCCAGTGCGCGCATAGCGTATTTGCCGCGGCGGATGGCCGTCGGCGATTTATCCGTGATGCGGTCGAGCAGCCACTGCGTCCTGACATCGAGTTCGCCGGCAGGCACGACGTGGTTGACCAAGCCGTACTGCAGCGCGGTGGCGGCATCGAACGGTTCGCCGGTGATGCACCACTCCCTCACAATCCGCTGCGGCACCAGATCCTGCAGCAGGCTCAGGACCTGCATCGGGAAGACCCCAATCTTCACCTCCGGCAAGCCGAACAGCACGTTGTCGGCAGCGACCGCCATGTCGGCCATGCACAGCAAGCCCATGCCGCCTGCCATGCAGACGCCGTTGACGCGCGCAATGATGGGCAGCGTCGCGTTCTTGGCCTGCCGCAGCAGATCCGCATAGGCAACGTTCGGTTTCGCATAATCGAAGGCAAAGCCTTTTCCCGGCTGCAGGTCGCCGCCGGCGCAGAACGCCTTGTCGCCGGCCGCCGTCAGCACGATCGCGCGCACTTCCGGATCGTTGTGGGCCTGGCGAATCCCTTCTCCTATGCCATCGATGACATCCTGGTTGATCGCATTGCGCTTGTCGGGCCGGTTCAAGGTGATCCAGAACGCCGATCCCCGCTTTTCCAGCAATACCACCGAATTGTCCATCTGCTTATCCTTTACTCGTTCCATCCTTGTTCCTCAGCCGTTCGCTACTGCAGGCTCCGCCGGCTCGATTTCGGCAATGACGCGGTAGGCCGATACCTGGTCCCCCATTCCTGCATTCATCGCCTTGACACGGCCCGTGACGGGCGCCGCGTGGACGTGCTCCATCTTCATTGCGTCGAGCGTGATAACCGGCTGTCCGGCCTTCACCATATCCCCCGGGGCCACATGCACCGCCACCACGCGGCCGTTCATCGCAGCCCGGATCTTGCCGTCGCCGCCGCCGTTCCCCTGGCGCGTTTGCGCCACGTGGGTCATATCCTGGATGCGGTAGGCGCTGCCGCGGTACTGCAGCAAAAGCTGGCTGCCGGAGCGCGTGAATACCGCGCTCTCCCCGAGGCCATTGCACGAAAAGCGCACCCGGTTGACGTCGATCGCCAGAATCTGCAGGTCGAAGATGTTTTCGCCGACCTCCACCGAATAGCGGGTATCGCCCAGATTGAGCAGGCTGGCGACGCACTCTGTCGCTTCCGCCTCGAAGCGAAACGCAATCGGCAGACGGTGCGCGATAGTGCTGGCACGCACACCGGCAGGCTCGCTGGCGGTGGCGTAAAGCAGGGCCGCGGCCAGCGCATGCGCGCGTGCGTCCCGGTCGCTGTCGCCTTGCAACAGGTCGACGCTGTGTTCGCCGATAAAGGCGGTCGTGGCGCCTCCCGCCGCAAATACCGGATGCTTCAGGCAGCTGGCCAGGAATTGCTGGTTGGTTTTCACGCCAAGCGCCACCGTGTCCTCCAGCGCCGCCAGCAGCTTCCTGCGTGCTTCATCGCGCGAGGATCCATAGCTGATCAGCTTGGCGATCATCGAATCGTAGTAAGGGGAAATCTCGGCGCCCGACTCCAGCCCGTGTTCCGCCCTGATGCCGGATGGCATCTGCCACAGGCTCATCAGGCCGCTTTGCGGCATGAAGCCCTGCGCCGCATCTTCCGCGCACAGCCGCACCTCGATCGAGTGTCCCTGGAAGCGAACCTCCTCCTGCCTGAGCGGAAGCGGCTCGCCACTGGCGACACGCAACTGGAGTTCGACCAGATCCAGGCCGGTGATGGATTCCGTCACCGGATGCTCGACCTGCAGGCGGGTGTTCATCTCCATGAAATAGAAGTTGCCGTCCGTGTCGAGCAGGAACTCCAGGGTCCCTGCGCCTTCGTAGCGAATCGCCTTTACCGCGGCGACAGCGGTCGAACCCATGCGCGCGCGCAGGTCGGCGTCGACCACCGGGGACGGCGCTTCTTCCACGACCTTCTGGTGGCGGCGCTGGACCGAGCAGTCGCGCTCGCCAAGGTGAATGGCGTTGCCATGCCGGTCGGCGAACACCTGGATCTCGATGTGGCGCGGATTGATGATGGCGCGCTCGAGAATGACTTCCGGGTTGCCGAATGCGCTTTGCGCTTCGGATTTCGCGCTACGCAGAGCGTCGACAAAGTCGTCCGGGCGGGACACGAGGCGCATCCCGCGGCCGCCGCCGCCCGCGGTGGCCTTGATCATGACGGGATAACCCACCTTCTCCGCTTCGGCACGCAAGCGTTCTTCGCTCTGGTCGTCGCCCTGGTAGCCGGGGATACAGGGCACGCCGGCTTCAATCATCAGCTTCTTCGCGCCGGCCTTGTTGCCCATGGCGACGATGGCCTCCGGCGACGGGCCGATGAACACGAGACCCGCGTCGCGGCAGGCCTGTGCGAAGTCTTCGTTCTCGGCGAGGAAGCCGTAGCCCGGGTGGACCGCGTCGGCGCCACTACGGCGCGCCGCCTCGATGATGGCCGGTATGTTCAGGTAGGACTGCGCGGGCAACGCTTCGCCAATGTAGACCGCCTGGTCGGCTTCGCGGACATGTCGGCTCAACCGGTCAGCGCTGGAGAACACGGCGACGGTGCGGTATCCCATGGCTTTGGCGGTACGCATGACGCGCAGTGCGATTTCGCCCCGGTTGGCAATCAGGATCTTGTGAAATGGAGTAGTCGTGGTCATGGTGTGGGCTGTTCAGCTTCCTGGTAGTACGTCAGTTATTCTTGGGATACGTGCCCATGAACTTGGAAATAATCTGCATCATCACCTCGTCTGCGCCGCCGCCGATGGATGGCAGGCGGCCGTCGCGATAGGCCCGCGAAATGCGGGTCTCCCAGACGAAGCCCATGCCGCCCCAGAACTGCAGGCAGCCATCGGTCACCTCGCGCATCAGGCGTCCGGCCTTGAGCTTGGCCATGGAAGCGAGTTCGGTGGCGTCCTGCCCGTCGATGACGGTGTCGATGGCCCGGTAGCACAGCGAGCGCAAGGCCTCCGCTTCGGTCTTGTACTCCGCCAGCTTGAACTGGACCCACTGGTTGTCGAGGATGGAGCGTCCGAAGGCTTTTCGCTCGCGCGTGTACTCGATCGTTTTGTCGATCACCTGGAACAGGATGCCGACGGCGTTCATGGCGCCCCAGATCCGTTCGACCTGGAACTGCTCCATCTGGTAAATGAATCCCTTGCCTTCCTCGCCGATGCGATAGCGTTGCGGCACGCGGACTTCGTCAAAGAACAGCTGCGCCGTGTCGGACGCGTTCATGCCGATTTTGCGGATCTTCTTGGTCACCTCGACGCCGCGCGTCTTCATCGGCACGACAATCAGCGACTTGTTGCGATGCGGTACCCCATCCGACGTATTCGCAAGCACGACGCAGAAATCGGCCTGGGTACCGTTGGTGGTCCACATCTTCCCGCCGTTGATGACATAGTCGCCGCCATCCTTGCGTGCAGTGGTCTTGACGGACGCGACGTCGGAACCGCTGCCGACTTCTGACACGCCGAGACAGGCCACCATGTCGCCGGCGATAGCCGGTGCGAGAAATTCCCGGCGCAGCTCATCGGACCCGCGTTCGGCCAGAGCGGGTGTCGCCATGTCCGTCTGCACGCCGATAGCCATCGGAATGCCGGCACAGTCGACCTCGCCCAGTGTCTCCGCAAGGATCGCCCCGTAGGAAAGGTCCAGACCCATGCCGCCGAACTCCACCGGCTTGGTCAGACCGAGCAGGCCGAGATCGCCCATTTTCTTGAACAACTGATGCGCGGGAAAGGTTTCTGCCTCTTCCCATTCGTCCACGTACGGATTGATCTCCTGGGCAATGAACCGCTGGATGGTGCGCCGGACTTCTTCGTGTTCCTGGGTCAGCTTCATCTCAAGTGATTCCTTTGACGGTTCGGTTGTCAGGGACGGGCCACGGAGAACTGCATCTTGTGCGGTTCACGCAGCTGCGCCTCGCGGCAGATCGACAACACGTACGAAAGAACGGAGCGTGTATCGCGCGGATCGATGACACCGTCATCCAGGACATGGGCGCTGGTCGTAAACACGTCCATCTGGCGGTCGAAGTTGTCGACGATTTTCTGGCGCAGGGATTCGAGCTTGTCGTGGTCGACTTCCCCCTTGCGCTTCATCGCCGCCTCCGTGACGATCATCATCGTCTGTGCCGCCTGCTCGCCGCCCATCACCGCGGTCTTGGCATTCGGCCAGGAGAAGCAGAAGCGCGGATGGAAGCCGCGTCCGCACATGCCATAGTTCCCGGCACCGAACGATGCGCCGCAGTAGATCGTGATCTGCGGCACGGTCGCATTCGTGACCGCCTGGATCATCTTCGAGCCGTGCTTGATGCTGCCGGTCTCCTCGTACGTGCGGCCGACCATGAAGCCGGTGGTGTTGTTGAGGTACAGGATCGGCACTTGCGCCTGGCAGCAGGACTGGATGAAGTGTGTCGCCTTGGCCGCGCCGGCAGGATCGATCGGGCCGTTGTTGGTGATGATGCCGATCGGGTAGCCGTCGAGCATAGCATGGCCGCATACGGTGCCGGAGCCGTACAGGGCGCCGAATTCCAGGAAGTCGGAGTCGTCGACGATGCGCGCGATCACCTCCTTCATGTCTACCGGGCGCTTGTGGTCCATGGGCATGATGCCGAGCAGCTCTTCGGAATCGTAGC
Organism: Noviherbaspirillum sp.; assembly: GCA_035627275.1. Taxonomy (GTDB): domain Bacteria; phylum Pseudomonadota; class Gammaproteobacteria; order Burkholderiales; family Burkholderiaceae_D; genus Noviherbaspirillum. The sequence goes on along the minus strand of DASPMC010000070.1, from coordinate 268,466 downwards.
GCGGGAGCTTGACGATGCGCTGCGGTTCAGCCGGCAGGCCGCGGTTCCACTCGATCTTGCCCATGATGTCACGCGCAATGCGCAGGGCGTCGCGGTCGTCTTCGGCAAGGTAGTCGCCGAGGCCGGAGATGCTGGTGTGCATTTCCGCACCGCCGAGCTCTTCTTCGGTGGCAATCTCGCCAGTGGCCGCTTTGAGCAACGGCGGGCCTGCCAGGAAGGCGCGGGAGCGGCCGCGTACCATGATGATGTAGTCGGACAAACCCGTCTGGTAGGCGCCGCCTGCGGTGGACGAGCCGTGCGTCACCGTGACGACAGGCAGGCCGGCCGCGGAAAGACGGGCCAGGTTGCGGAACAGGTTGCCGCCGCGCACGAACTCTTCGACACGGTAAGCCATCAGGTTCGCCCCTGCGCTCTCCACGAGCTGGATGTACGGGAGCTTGTTCTCCAGCGCGAGTTCCTGCACACGCAGCTGTTTGTCGAGGCCTTTCGGCTGCAAGGCGCCGGCGTCAATGCCGGAATCGGAGGCACTGATCATGCAGCGCACGCCGGAGACATATCCGATGCCGGCGATCACGCCGCCGCCCGGCACGCTCTTGTCCGGATCGGGGTTATCCATGCGGTAACCGGCCAGCGTGGACAGTTCCAAAAAAGGGGTTCCGTGATCGAGCAGGAGCGACAGCCGCTCGCGGGGCAGAAGCTGCGCACGCTTCTCGAAACGGGATTTCGACGCGGCGGAGGCGCGGCGTGTGCGCTCTTCGAGATCACGCACTTTTCCAAGCAGGGACAGCATGCCGTCGCGGTTGGACTGGAATGTCTCGCTACTGGTGGAAATATTCGTTTCTATGATAGCCATGTTGTATGTCGTATGAGGGTGCTCAGGATGCAAACGTCGATTCGCGGATGCGCATCGCTCGGTGTATTGGAAAGTTACTACCGGGTGCCCGAGGCGTCTTGCGTAAAGTGGCTGATGGATAAATTCGGGCACGCCAGGCGATGAAAGGCGCTCTACGTCCGCAGCCGGACGCGGAATTTGCGGAGCATCGACGAGGGTTGATAGGAGCGCTTGGTCTGCCGGAAATTGGCCAGGCCGAGGTCCTGCTCGAAGTTGAGCCATTGCAGCCGGCTTCTGCTCACGCAATAGTGATGGAACATGTACTGGTAGATGCCCTTGTGCGAATCGCAGCCCTTTGCGAACCGCATGACGGCGAGAGATGGGCTAAACTGCTGCGCGAGAAGAAAGCCGACCGGGAGTCCATCCGCATAGTAGACGAGGCCGTCCATGCCAAATTGGCGATGCAACTGGAGCGCTTCCCGGCAGGCGCTGTCGTCGGCTTCGCCGGGACGCTTTTCCTTGTCGCGCATCCATGCATCCAGGACCAGAACGGCGTCGGCTGCGGTGTCTTCCGTCAACGGCTTTGCGTCGATCCGGTATGACGTCAGCAACTGCTGCATCAGGTTGTGTTTCTTGCGCAGCAGGTCGCCGCGGTACGCGCGGAAATTCTCCGCCGGATAAACATAATCGGCGTCGTCGGGCGAGTCGGTCCAGCAGAACCGGCTTGCGTCGAGACCGGCAAGCGCATCTTCCGGAATGGGAAACAGGCAGTCATGCCCGTCAAGCGCCTCGGCAAGTGTCTCCCACGACGCCTGCCGCGGATCGAACAGCGGAAAGACGTGACGGGCGCCGTCATAGGTCTTGCCGGTAATGCGAGGCAGCGCTCCCGGAAAGTAACGGTAATCGTGCGCGTGGCGAAAAAGATAAAGGTTGGAAAACGCGTACTCCGACGGTGCTTTTTCGCCGCAGGACGCGCGCAGCGCGCGCATCCTTTCCTCGATTTCCTCGCAGAGCGAAAGCGTCAGTGGCAAACCGTCGGTGCGCATCGGCGGCGGCCGGCCTATCCTGCGATGGAAGCGGTGTCGTCGTACTGCACGACGCGCACACCGGGAGCGGGAGGCGTTGCAGGCGGGCCCGCAAAGCATTGCGCGATGGACATCCATTGCGTGGCGGTTACGCCGGTGACCTGCAGTCGCGTATCCCGGACATTCCGGCGCTGCGTCACGACGAGGCAGAAATCTTCCGCGCTGCCGCGCACGGCATCCCCGGTCGACGGTTCATTCCAGGTCCAGGTCTCGTTACCGGGCGCGCTCAGTTCGATGTACGGTACAGGCTCCGGCACCGGCAGCTTGCGGTTGACGAAGGTCCAGCCGTAGGTGGTCGCGCCGATGTGCGCGATGTGCTTGAGGCGGTGCGACGGCTGGCGTCGCACGCGCACGGCGTCGAAGATATCCTGTCCATGCGCCCAGGTTTCCATCATGCGGGCCGTGGCAAACGAACGGGCGCTCATTGTCGGGCCATACCACGGCAAGCGTGCCTTCGAATCAAGGGTCGCAAGGGCAGCGACCAGCGCCTTATATCGGTTGCGCCAATATGCCAGCAGTTCTGCTCCGTCCATCGCGCCATACTTTTCTCGTGCGATGGCGCTCATCTCCCTCCCCTTCCCCAGCTCCGTCATCAGCACGCGCGTGTTGGTCGCGAAAGCGTCGGCATCGGTCGCGGCGAGAAATCCGGTTTCGTCGAAGAAGCAAAGATGCGCGATTTCGTCCCATGGCGTCCAGCCGAAGAAGGCTGTTTTGGTCTGCCATTGCTCCGGCGTCAGTTTCTCGGCCAGCACAGCGAGTTCGGTATATTCCTCAAGCAGGTCGGCGCATACGTCTTTCATATCGTTCCTCGAAGTGGTCTTGTTCATTGCCCTTTGAAGCGCGGGCTGCGCTTTTCCATGAACGCTGCCACGCCTTCCTTTCCGTCTTCCGAGCGCGCGGAGGCGATCATGTAGCCTTGTTCCAGCGCGAGATGGTCGTCGAGCGAACGGGTCGCTGCGCCATCCACGAGATGCTTGATGCGGCCGAGCGAGAGGGAGGCGCCGGATGCCAGCCTCCGCGCAAGCTGCCACGCTTCGTCATGCAACTCTGCATCAGGAAATACGGCATTGACGATGCCCCACTCCAGGCACTGCAAGGCGCCGACGGGCTCGTTCAGAAAAAGGATTTCCTTCGCACGGGTGGCACCCGCCCTCGCCGCCAGGAAACAGGAAGCGCCAAGGTCCGGCGTCAGTCCGACCGCCGAATAGCCGCCGCGCAGCTTCATGGATTCGGCGGCGATCACGATGTCGGCACATAAAGCCAGGCCAACGCCTCCGCCGCCGATCGGACCGTTCAACACCGAGATGACCGGAACGGGAAGCCTCGTCAACGTGCGGATCATCGAATGCAGTGGTGGGATTGCTGCTTCCAGGAGAAGCGACAAGTTGTCCGCGCCACGCATTTCCGCAATGTCGCCGCCGACGCAGAAGGCTTTGCCTTTGCCGGTCAGCATCACCGTCCGTACGGATTTGTCGCTGGCGGCATGTTCCACCGCCGTCACGAGCGCCCGCCCCATTGCCGCGTCGAGGGCATTGCCGTTTTCAGGTCGATTGAGGGTGATGACGGCAATGCCATCCACAATTTCGCACGTTACCAGTCCGGCCATCGCAGGCCTCCCTTGTCAGGTTGCAGTTCGTTGCAGCGTATCAGGCAGGTCGCATCCGGTCTTGTGAGAACTGGCTGAAAACACGGCATGCCGGAAATGAAAAAAGGGTGCGTTTCCGCACCCTCAAAGGCTCGCGCCTGGAGACAAGGGGTAAGATATTGTTGAGAGTGCGCCTCAGCTAACGAGCCTGTCGCGTCCTTCCCAGTAGGGTTGGCGCAAGACGCGCTTGAGCAATTTCCCTGAAGGATTGCGCGGCAGCGTCTCGACAAAGTCCACGGATTTCGGGCATTTGTAGTGGGCCAGCCGCTCGCGCATGTAGCCGATGAGTTCTTTCTCCGTCAGACTGGTGCCCGGGCGCAGGACCACGGCGGCCTTGACGGCTTCGCCCCAGGTGTCATCCGGCACGGCGAACACCGCACCGTCCGCGACGGCAGGATGCTGCATCAGGACGTTTTCCACTTCGGCCGGATAGATGTTTTCCCCGCCCGAGATGATCATGTCCTTCACGCGGTCGTGGACGAACAGATACCCGTCCTTCATGTAGCCTGCGTCGCCCGAGCGGAACCATCCTCCCCGTTCATTGCGCCCTTCCGGGAACGCCTCTACGGTCGCCTTCGGATTGCGCCAATACTCCGTGAAGTTCCGGATGGTTTCGATCCAGATCTCGCCTACCTCGCCGTCGGGCGCTTCCTCAAGCGTGCCGGGATCGACGATGCGCAGCCGTGCCCCGCCGATCGGTTTTCCTGCGGACCGGAGAAGATACGATCGCTCACCCCCAGGTTGATGATCCTCCGGCCGCAGGAAAGTGGCAGGCCCCGACACCTCGGTGAGCCCGTATACCTGCAGGAAGTTGCATTGGAATACCTGCATCGCCTCTTTCAGCACACGTTCGCTGATGGGCGAACCGCCATAGGCAATCTGACGCAGGGACTGGTAATTGCCGGTCGTTGCATTGGGCGCGTTCAGCATGAACTGCAACATGGCCGGCACGAGGAATGCGTGCGTAATGCCATGGCGCCCTACGCTGTCGATGAACCCGGACGGGTCGAAATCCGGATAAGCGACCGTCCGCCCGCCCGTAAAGAGCGGGAGCAGCAACATGGTCATGCCGGCGACATGGAAGGTCGGGAGCGGATTGCCGAGAATACTGTCGCCGTCGAAGCGCCACTCTTCGGCGCAGGACACGCACGTCGACAGCAGTCCCCGGTGGGAGAGCACCACGCCTTTCGGCAACCCTGTCGTACCCGACGAGTACAGCTGCAAGGCTGCGTCGTCCGGACCGGCGGGCACTGCCTCCAGGCTTGCGTCTGCCCCGGCGTACCACTGTTCGAATCCCGGCATCTCGTCAACGGCATTTTCCGAGCATACCGTCTTGACGACGCCCGGGAACTTCGCCTGCCGGACGACCGGCAGGAAGGCCGCATCCACCATGAAGAAGCGCGCCTCGCCGTTGTTCACGATGTACTCGATCTCCGGCGCGGCAAGACGCCAGTTCACCGGCATGCACACCGCGCCGATCTTGCAGGCCGCCAGCGACAGCATGAGGCATTCGATGTGATGTTTGGTCAGGCATGCGACGCGGTCGCCGGGCCGGATGCCCAATCCGCGCAACGCATTGCCGACGCGGTTGATGTGCTGATCCAGCGCATGGAAGCTGTACGTTCGGTCATTGGCGCTGCATGCCACAGCATCCGGCTTTTTATCTTTCTGATAGGGCAGGATATCGTTCAGGGTCTGGAAGTTCATCCGTATCTCCTCGGTTGTCTCGCTCAGACAACCTCGAACAACCCGGCGGCACCCATGCCGCCGCCCACACACATGGAGATGACGACGTACTTTACGTTCCTCCGCTTGCCCTCAAGCAGGGCATGGCCCACAAGCCGTGCGCCGGTCATGCCGTAAGGATGTCCGATCGAGATCCCGCCGCCGTTGACGTTGTACTTCTCCGGATCGATCCCGAGGTGGTCGCGGCAATAGAGCACTTGGCAGGCGAATGCCTCATTCAATTCCCACAAGCCAATGTCGTCAACTTTCAGGCCGTGCTGCTTGAGCAGTTTGGGAATGGCGTAGATCGGCCCGATGCCCATTTCCTCGGGAGCGCAACCGGCTACCGCCATGCCCCGGTAGATACCCAGCGGGGTCAGCCCCTTGCGTTCGGCAGTGCGGCGATCCATGACGACGCAGGCGGAAGCGCCGTCCGACAACTGGCTGGCGTTCCCCCCCGTGACGACACCTCCCTCGATCACCGGCTTCAGTGCCTGCAGGCTTTCCAGCGTCGTCTCGGGACGGTTCCCTTCGTCTCGGCCCAGCGTCACGGACTTATATGACACTTCCTTGGTTTCCTTGTCCATGATGGCCATGTCGGCGGTAATCGGAACGATTTCGTCGTCGAACAGCCCCTGCTGCTGCGCGCGCGCCGTGCGTTGCTGCGACGCGAGGGCGTACGCATCCTGCGCTTCGCGCGAGATCCGGTATTTCTTCGACACGAGTTCCGCCGTCTGCAGCATCGGCATGTAGGCATGCGCAGCCTTCAGTACGACCGCCGGGTCGGCTTCTGCTGCCACCCACTCCATGTAGCGGTTCTGCACCGCCGAGATATTTTCATGGCCGCCTGCGACGACGACCTGCATGCCATCGACAATGATCTGCTTGGCCGCCGTTGCGATTGCCATCAGGCCGGATGAACACTGGCGATCCATCGTCTGTCCCGACACGGTGTCCGGCAGGCCGGAGGCGATTCCCGCAAGGCGCGCGAGGTTCATGCCCGCGGTGCCGGCCGACAGGACTGTTCCCATCACGATGTCATCGACTTCGCCGCCATCGATGCCTGCCCGTGTGACCGCATGATGGATCGCATGTCCCAGCAAGGTGGGTGACTTGATATTGTTCAGCGCTCCGCGGAAGGCGCGGCCGATGGGCGTGCGCGCCGTGGAGACGATGACGGCTTCATTCATGTTGTTGGCTCCTCTGGTAGACGTGATGAGAGGCGCGCGTGCCAAGACAGATGCCTTGCAGCGACAGGCATTGCACACTGCGCCCTTTCAAAGCATCAGGCTAACAGTTGAGGAAGTTGCAATCTTGCGTAAATTGGCTGAAGGGCAGCCGAGGATACGTCAGGCGGATTCACGCCTGGACGAGCTTGACCAGCATGTCGCGGAATTCCTGCGCGCTGTAGCGCCCCGAGGTCCGGAACCAGGTCATGGCGCCCATGAGCGCGCCATGCAGGATGCGCGCGGCGGCGTCGACCGGAATACGCAAGGGAACGACCTTGCCGTACTGCTCCAGCACATCCCTCCAGATGCCGTGGTATCGCACACGCAACCGGGTAAATTCCGGCTTTGCCGATTCCGGCACTTCACGCCACTCGAAAACGAGCACGGCGAGATAATCCTTCTTGATGTCGCCGACCATCCACTCGAGTTCGATGTCAATGATCTGCTGCAGACGCTCGGCCGGATCTTCGGTCCGGTGCAGCACATCCTCGGCGCGCAGACACAGGCTGAGCGCGGCTTCGCGCATGATCTCGATCAGGATTTCTTCCTTTGAGCGGAAATGATAGAACAGGCTTCCCGAAAGGATGCCGACAGCCTCTGCAATGTCGCGCACCGTCGTCCCCTGATAACCGCGCTCGCGGAACAGGCGGGCGGCGGCATGCAGGATGCGGTCGCGCGGTATCGTGGGCTCGGATGCCCGCTTGCCCCGCCTGGGGAGAGACGCCGGCTTTTTTTCCGTCACCGGCGCAATGTGATCACTTTGCATGGTCAGGCCATTGAGACAGTTGCGTTGTTATGGTTGATGACAGCCAGGCGGCGCGATCCTGCCAGGATGTCCTTTGGCGTCAGGCCCCAGTACCGGCGGACAGTATGGCTGAAATGCGAGGAATCCGGATAGCCGATGTCGAGGGCGATGTCGGTCAGGCTCGAAGCGGTATTCACATACCAAAGAAAACTGCGGGCACGCTTCCAGGCTCGGAAGCTGCGGAACGTGGTGCCTACGTCCTCCTTGAACAGGTGAAGGAACCGGGAAAACGACAGGCCCACCAGTCTGGCGCATTCTTCCGCACCGATCAGTCCGCACGGGTCCTGGTTGATTCGCTCCACGACCGCCGCCATGCGCGCATCGAGCTTGCGTGAAGGCAGTTGCTGTCCGAGGAAGAATCCGTCGAAGTCTTCCTTCACGCGGGCAATGTCCACTTCCTTGTTGCGCAGCGAGCGGAATGCGGTGCGCACCCGTTCCAAGCCGGGCAGGCACTGGCTGGCTTGCATGCTGGGTTGCAACCATTGCGGCAACCCAGTGAGGTCGATTGTTTCGGGTTCGATCAGGAGAACGCCGATGAGACGGTCGCTCGTGGTGATGCGGTGGGATGTATCTGGGGCAACGACAAACATGTCGGCGCTTTCCCACTCGCGGTCGCCAACCTGGATCTGGAATGGGGCGGAGAGCGAAATATAGACCGTCAGCGATCCGAATTCCCGGGTTTGCGGACGTCCGAGCAAACCGATATAACCCACACGTCCGCGCGTGATGAGCATGAGCATATCGCTCGTTTCGACGGATTGCGCCAATTCCCGTCCGCTATTCGACTTCACTCCTCGTGCCATGTCACTCTCCTTGAAATCGCGCCGTGGGAAAAGCCGCACGATGGCGATCTGTCTCCGTTGATGGGTAGGAACTGCTGTTTTGGCTTTTTTTTGTTGTTGAATAGAGTGACACAGACCAAATTACAAAGCAAGTGCTTGGTTAAATAAATTTCGCCTACAATTCTTTCGCTTAGCAAATTGTAAGAAAAAGTTTCTTCAATTAAACATAAATTATTGAAAGATAACGAATATTTATCATCCACATTCAATCTACAACGATGTGGCATAAATCCATACCAAGCACTTGCTTGTTATAATCTCCTTATAGCGGAGGAAAATCCGGCTACGAGCGCCAAGCGATGCCTCCAAGCGAAAGCAGGCGCGCCACCCTGTCGGAGCAGCGCGCCGGAGGCGAACAATGTGGGAATGGGGGCGCGCCGCTATTCCGCGCGCAAAACCGATTTCTGGATCTTCCCCGCGGGAGTCATGGGCAACGATTCGCGAAATACGACCTGCCGCGGCACCTTGTAGTCGGCGAGCCGCTGTCTGCAGTAATCGACGATATCCTGTTCCACCAGGCTGGAGCCCGGCTTCCTGATCACGTAATACCGTCCGACTTCGCCGAGCACCGGGTCAGGCGTGCCGATGCCCGCCACCAGCACCACGTCGGGGTGCGTGGAAATGACGTTCTCGATCTCCGCCGGATACACGTTGAAGCCGCCCTGGATATACATATCCTTGGACCGGCCGAGCAGGTAGACATATCCGCGTTCGTCAACATACCCGAGATCCCCGGTATGCAGCCATCCCTCGCCGTCGAAGCTGCCTTCGTCACGACGCGAACCGACATACCCGCTGATGACCCCAAGCCCGCGGAACCAAAGTTCGCCCACTTCGCCGGGTTTCGCTGCGGTGCCGTCTGGCAGTACGATATTGAGTTCCGCGCCTTCGAGCGGCTTGCCGATGGACCGGAGAAGTTCGTCACGCCGCGCCTCCCAGGGCGTCATGACGATGGCGCCCGAGGATTCGGTCAGGCCATAGAGGTTCATGAGGCACGCATTGCGCAGTTTCTCGCCGAGCCGAAGCAGGAGGGTCTCGTCCACGTTCGAGCCGCCAGTGAATATCAGGCGGACACGATCGAGATCAAGCTCATCGACCCGGGGATTCATCATCAGCAGCGTCAGCATGGTGGGAACGCCGCTGATCACCGTTGGCGGATTGCGTGACATCATCTCAAGCACCGTATCGGCCTTGAACACGGGCACCAATTCGCAGCACCCTCCTCCGATGAGGAAAGTGAGAATCCCGCATGTGATTCCGCCGACGTGGTTCAACGGGTTGGCGAGCTGGATCAGGTCGTCCGGGTTCGCACGGATATGGCGCGCCTGCGCATGGGCCGACAGAAGGGCCGAACGATGAGACAAACCCGCCCCCTTCGGCATCCCGGTGGTGCCCGACGTGTAGATGATCATCAGGAGGTCGTCCGTCGACACCGACACCGACGGCGTCGACGCGGCCTGCTCCTCGCGCGTGTCCATGTCAGCCGGGAACCCGGTCGCCCCCGGTTCCCCGGGCGCACCGAGGTAGAGATGGTGACGCAGATGCGGCAGCTTGTCCTGGCGGCCTGCAAAGTACGCGTTGTAGTTGAAATCGCCGTACTCGGGCAGCGAGATCACCGCCTTTGCCATGCTGTCCCCAAGCATGTAATCCAGTTCGGTTTCCCGGTAACGGACGTTCAGCCCGACGATCACGGCGCCTATCCTCGCCGCGGCGAAGAACGCGATCACCCATTCGATCTGGTTCAGCGCGATGACGGCGATACGATCGCCCTTGCCGATCCCCAGACCGGCGAGGCGGCCGGAAAACGCAGCGGCAGCCGCCTCAATTTCACGGAATGCATACCGTTTTCCTTCGTAGATGTAAGCGGTCCTGTCGCCGTGGCGTGCGGTCGCAGTGGACAGCAGTTCCCCTACCGTGCCTGCTGCGAGAGGAGTGATTTCCATGCTCGTCTTCCTGTTCATCGATATCTCGGTTATGAGGATGGCCGCAATGGAAACGGCGAAGCTCGTGTCCGGTTTCGCCGCTTTCAACCATCAGCCATCTGTGCGTGAAAACGCCGCTTCCGTTTCCGGAAGCGGCGCGGTTGGGTTGATGCCTTAGTTGGCGTGCGCGGCCGTTTCGATCAGGTCGCTGACCGAACGCCACTTGCCCTCCATAATCTGAACCACACGAATCTTCTTGACCGCCAGCCGGTCATTCTTCGTTACAACGAAGCCGGGGTTGCCGAGATTGTCGGGCTCAAGCCTGGTCGCTTCCATGGCGGCATTGAAAGTCTCGGCAGTCAGATTCTTTCCGGCTTTGGCCGCAATCTTTGCAAAGGCGTCGATTGTGTAATTTCCATACATGGAGTAAAGACCGGGAGATTCGCCAAATCGCTTCATGTATGCGGCGGCATAGTCGCGCACCGCGGGATTGGGATCGTCGGTGTAGGGTAACTGGATAAATGTCGAAGCGTAGATTCCGTCCATTGGCCTGCCACCCAGCGCCGGTACCTGTTGCGAATAGCCGGCTGCCGTCGCGAGAATCGTCGGATTGAAACCGATCTTCTTTGCTTCGGAGACTGAGCCGACCAGTTCGCGCAAAGTCGCGCCGATGACGACGAGATCGCAGTCCGCCGCCTTCAGCTTCGCCATCTGAGAGGAAAAGTCCGTTGCGCCGCGTTTGTAAGACGCCTTCTCTGCGACCGTTTTCCCGGCCGATTTCAATTGCAGTTCAACGCCGGCGAGCACATCCTGCCCAAAATCGTCATCCTGGTACAAGACGCCAATCTTTTTGTAGTCCTTCTTGCCGAGCAAATACTTCAGTGAAGTGATCGTCATGGAACGGTAGGATGGCGCCAGCCCAACCTTGTACGGGTTTGGCGGATCGTAGAATTCCTTTGAAGCGCCCTGGGGAAGGAAATTGAATACCTTGTTCTCGATCAGGAACGGCAAAACAGCCATGTTCGGGGCGGTTCCGAGATGTCCGAGAACGGCGAAAACCTTTTCGCTTGTAACCAGCTTTTGCGCGGCAAGGACCGCCTTCTTCGGATCATAGCCATTGTCTTCCACGACCAGCCGCAGCTTCCGGCCATTGATCCCGCCCTGGGCGTTGATCTCGTCCACCTTCATCTGCATCCCGTTGCGTCCCTCCTTGCCATACTGTGCAACCGGACCGGACAAATCCGTGATCACGCCGAGGACAATTTCCTTGTCCGTTACCCCTTGTACCTGCGCCTGCACCTGCGCCATTGCGCCAAATGCGCAGGCGAGTGCGGCGATGCTGGTCTTCCAACCCATGCTCGTCTCCTTGAAAAAAGTTTCTTTCATCAGTGCGAAGGGGGCAGTGATGCCCCCCTTCTACTACGGATTGCTTAGAACAGATGATTGACGCCGACAGAGATCCCGGTCTGGCCGGTCTGCGCCGGCGATGCAACGAGGCTGCCTCGGAACTTGGAACGGTCGACTTCAGCGTAGAGGCTGGTACGCTTGGACAGCGAGTAGTAGCCGGCGAGGATATACAGGTCTCGCTTGCCCGACACTCCAGCGGTTTCCGTCTTGTTCTGGTAATACGCACCGCTGACGCTGACGACGGGCGAAATGGCATAGCTCAGACCACCCCAGGCAAACTTGCTGGTCGTGTCGACAGTGGCAGTTTCCTGCTCTTCGTCGGCATAGCCGACGGCAGCACGCAGGCCGCCTGCGGTATAGGCGCCGCCGACGGTGAAATGCTTGTTGTCGCGGAACGCGCCGCCGACCAGCGGCTTGCGCTGGGTATAGGCGCCGCCGAAGGCAATCGCGCCGCTTGAATAGCTGGCGCCGATCGCCTTGGCCGATGCGCCGGAGATAGTGCCGGCCTGTTCGCCCAGGGCGTATTCCGCGCGCACCGTCACCGGACCGAAGGCACCGTTGTACTGGATGTCGTTGTTGTAACGCACGCCTGCCGACGCCGGGACGGCATACGTGAGTGTCGGGAAGCGATACGAGATCGGCTCGTACACCCCAATGGTCTTGAACGCCACCGTGTACTGGCGGCCGAGGTCGAGGCTCCCGAAGGGACTGCCGAGACCAACCGCGGCAGTACGATTGAACAGGGTGTTGGCTGCGTCGAGCGCGCCGGTGCCGGAATTGAAGCCGCTCTCCAGCGTGAAGTGGGCATTGTAGCCGGCGCCCAGGTCTTCCACGCCTTTGAAGCCGACGCGGTTCGACATTGATGTGCCCGTCGAACCCATGGTCAAGCGGTCGTTGCCGGCCGCGTCCACATTGGTCAAGTTGCGTACACCGGCATCGAAAGAACCGTAGATGGTGATCGCAGACTGCGCTGAGGCGTAACCGAAAGTGCCCAGAAGTGCAAGGGCGAGAAGTGTTTTTTTCATTGTCCAACTCTCCTGATTGAATGGTGGTATTGCTGCGGGCGGCACCTTGTTGGCAGTGCTCGCCTGTCCTGCATGTGCCGTGCGAAGCGCATGACGAGAACCCGGTACGGGAACCGCGAATTCACTGCGACAATGGCCTCGCCTCATCTGGCAAGCGTCTCCTCAAGGGTAGCGTGATTCGGTTCCGGGAAATTCGAAGAGAACCAGGCAAGGCGCGGTTTCGCGCGCGCCCGGACCTTATCGTTGTGCACAACTTACGCGGCGCCGCCGGCACTGTCTTGCGCAAACTGGCTAAGACGAATTGCTACCCGGACTTCTGCTGGTAGCGGCGCATGCCGTCTAACCAGCGGTCGTAATCGTTGACTTTCCGGTGCATGTATTTGAGCACTTCCGGATGGGTGAGGATGAGGAAGCGTTCCTCATCCAACCCCTTCACTACGGCGTCGGCGGCCGTCTCCGGCGTGACCGCATTCGCCAGCAAGTCGGCCTGATCGGTCTCGCTTACCGAGTCGAGCAGCATGTTGGTACGCACGCCCATCGGGCAGAAGCAGCTTACCTTGATGCCATTTCCGCCATAGGTAATCGCGAGCCATTCCGAAAAGGCGACCGAACCGTGCTTGGTCACGGCATAGGAAGGGTCCGAGATGGAAAGCAGGCCGGCCGCCGATGCGGTTTGCAGCAGGTAGCCTTCGCCGCGTTCGAGCATGTGCGGAACGACGGCTCGTGCTGCGTAAACCTGCGACATCACATTCACAGACCAAGCCTTTTCCCATCCCGCGTCAGGCGTGTCGATGCCAAGTCCAAGCGACACGCCGGCATTCGAGCAGAACAGGTCGATTTTTCCGAACAGCGCGATTGTGTCGAGGACCAGTTTCTTGACGTCTCCCTCGACGGCGACATTCACGGCGACGCCGTGCCCGCCGACTTCCTGCGCCACACGCATTGCCGCACTACCATCCAGATCGGCGACGACAACAGCACGTGCACCTTCCGCTGCGAAGCGGCGTGCCATGGCTGCGCCAATGCCATTGCCGCCACCCGTCACCACGACCACCTTGCCGGTTACCCTCATTGCAGCTCCTGAGTTAGGTTTGCCGTGGTACATCCACGGCAACGTCAGGAAAAATGTAATGCGAACGTGACGACAGAACTTGCGTCAATTGGCTGCGGGTGAAAGAAATCCATATTTGGCTGCAATCGCATTCCCGGCACGACTCACGGCCTTGCGGCCGAGGTGCTGCGAAATGAACTGGCCGGCATCGACGACCTTGTCGAGGTCGATGCCGGTATCGACGCCAAGGCCGTTCATCATGTACAGCACGTCTTCCGTCGACACATTACCCGTCGCGCCCTTCGCGTACGGGCAGCCACCGAGACCGGCCGCCGACGAATGGAAGATCGACACACCGACTTCCATCGCTGCATAGATGTTCGCCAGCGCCTGGCCGTAGGTATCGTGGAAATGGCCGGACAGTTGCGCGATCGGGAATTCCTTCGCCGCGCGCTCCATCACCTTCTGCACATGCCGCGGCGTGCCGACGCCGATGGTGTCGGCAATGTCGATCTCGTCGCAGCCGAGGTCTTTCAGGCGGCGCACCACGTCGGCCACGCTTTCCGGCGACACCTCGCCCTGGTAGGGACAGCCGAAGGAACAGCTGATGCTGCCGCGCAGGCGGATGTTGTGCTGCTTCGCCGCTTGCGCGACATCACGGAAGCATTCGATGGATTCAGCGATCGAGCAGTTGATGTTCTTCTGCGAAAAAGCTTCCGATGCGGCGCCGAAGATCACGACCTCATCGGCCTTGGCCGCGAGTGCGGCTTCGAAACCTTTCATGTTCGGCGTCAGTGCGGAGTAGATCACGCCAGGCTTGCGCTTGATGCCGGCCATGACTTCGGTCGAGGTGGCCATTTGCGGCACCCATTTGGGCGACACGAAGGACACCGCTTCGATATTCACGAGGCCGGCGTCCGTCAGGCGGTTGACCAGCTCGATCTTGACCTCGACGGGGATGGTTTCCTTTTCGTTCTGCAAGCCGTCGCGCGGCCCGACTTCGACGATTTTGACTTTGCTGGGGAGGGTCATGATGGTCCCTTTCGGTGAGTGCTCTACATGCGGACTCCTTCCCACTGCCAGGGGGAAGGTTGGGATGGGGGTGCGGTGGCTGCGCATGTGACTGCGCTGAAGTTACCTCACTACCCCTACCCTACCCCTCCCTCTGCAAGGAGGAGGGAACCTGTCATCTCTTCGTTACTGCCTACGCCGCCTTGAACGCCAGCAACTGCGCGCCTTCCGTCACCTGGTCGTCGACCGCATACAGCAAGTCCTCGACTGTGCCGTTGGCCGGTGCGGTGATCGTGTGCTCCATCTTCATCGCTTCCATGATCAGCAGCGGCGCGCCCTTCTCCACCGTCTTGCCCTTGTCGACCAGCACAGCCACGATCTTGCCCGGCATCGGTGCGGTCAGGCGGCCGCCTTCGGCTTCCGATTCGCCGGCATGCTCGAGCGGGTCGTTGTAGCGCAGGGGGTAGTGGGCGCCGCCGGTGAAAACATGGAACATCTCGCCGTCGCGCACGACGGTGCCGCGCACGGCCGCGCCATCGAGCTTGACGACGAGGTGCTTGCCGTTGCGCTCCACCAGCGTCATGTTGGCGACCGTCGCCCCCTGAGCAATCGACCAGCCCGTCTCGTTGTAGCCGATCGTCACCGGATAGGCGCCGGACTCGTCAGCGTAGTCCAGTGTGCGCAGCAGCGTCGTGTTCATGCGCCAGCCGCTGGTGCTGGCCCAGGGATCGTTCGCCGCCGCGCCGGCACTCTGCTCGGACACCAGCAGCGAGGCGACAGCAAGCGCCAGCACCGGCAAGACGGTCGGCGGCACGGGCGGGAACAGCTCGGCGTGATTGCGCTCGATCAGGCCGGTATCGAGGTCGGCGCCGGAAAACGGCTTGCTCTCGACCAGGCGCTTGAGGAAGGCGACGTTGGTGGCGAGGCCGACGACCTGGTATTCCGACAAGGCTTGCGCCATGTGCGCTAGCGCTTCCTCGCGATTCTTGCCCCAGACGATCAGCTTGGCGATCATCGGGTCGTAGAACGGAGAAATCGCATCGCCTTCGCGCACGCCGGAGTCGATACGGATGGCCGCCGGGTCATTGCCGGCAACGCCCTTGCCCAGCTCAAAGTTGACCGCTGCCGGCGTGTGCATGTGGCGCAGCGTGCCGATGGACGGCAGGAAGCCCTTCTCCGGATTCTCCGCGTAGATGCGCGCTTCCAGCGCATGGCCGTGGATGGTCAGTTCTTCCTGTTTCTTCGGCAAGGTTTCGCCGAAGGCGACGCGCAATTGCCATTCGACCAGATCCGTGCCGGTGATCATTTCCGTCACCGGATGCTCCACCTGCAGGCGGGTGTTCATTTCCATGAAGTAGAACGAGCCGTCATGGTTGGCAATGAATTCCACCGTGCCGGCGCCGACGTAACCGACCGCCTTGGCTGCGGCAACGGCGGCTTCGCCCATCGCGCGGCGGCGCTCCGCCGTCATGCCGGGTGCCGGCGCTTCTTCCAGGACCTTTTGATGGCGTCGCTGTACAGAGCAATCGCGCTCGAACAGGTAGACGCAGTTGCCCTTGGTGTCCGCAAACACCTGGATCTCGATGTGGCGCGGACGGGTCAGGTATTTCTCGACCAGCACCTTGTCGTCGCCGAAGCTGTTGATCGCTTCACGTTTGCAGGATTCCAGCGCGGCCTTGAAGTCGGCGCTCTTGTCGACGATGCGCATGCCCTTGCCGCCACCGCCCGCGCTGGCTTTCAACAGCACCGGGTAACCGATCTTGTCGGCCTGTTCCTGCAGGAAGTCGGCGTCCTGCGTGTCGCCGTGGTAGCCCGGCACCAGTGGCACGTCGGCCTTTTCCATCAGGGCCTTGGCGGCGGACTTCGAGCCCATGGCGCGGATGGCGGAAGCCGGCGGGCCGATGAAGGCGAGGCCAGCCTTGGCGCAAGCCTCGGCGAAGTCCTCGTTCTCTGACAGGAAGCCGTAGCCGGGGTGGATCGCCTGCGCGCCGGCGGCAAGTGCCACTTCGATGATCTTGTCGGCGCGCAGGTAGCTTTCCTTCGCGGGCGCCGGGCCGATCAGGACGGACTCGTCGCACGCGGCGACGTGCTTGGCATTGGCATCCGCCTCCGAATAGACCGCGACGGTCTTGATGCCCAAGCGGTATGCGGTGGCGGCGACACGGCAGGCAATCTCGCCACGGTTAGCAATCAGGATTTTGGTGAACACGTAGTTTTCCTTTATTTATGCATTCATTGTGAGCTTTGCATCAATTTGCGTGTGCTTGACCTTCATGCCGAGCTTGTTCAGCAGGGCCATGTCGGCATCCGCGTCGGGATTGCCGGTGGTCAGCAGCTTGTCGCCGTAGAAAATCGAGTTCGCGCCGGCCTGGAAACACATCGCTTGCACCACCTCGCCCATTTCGCGGCGACCCGCCGACAGGCGTACGCGCGCCTTCGGCATGGTGATGCGGGCCACCGCAATGGTACGCACGAATTCCAGCGGGTCGAGCGGGTCGAGGCCGTGCAACGGCGTGCCGGGCACCTGCACCAGGTGGTTGATCGGCACCGATTCCGGGTAGGGGTCGAGATTGGCGACCTGCGCGATCAGGCCAGCGCGCTGCTTGCGCGACTCGCCCATGCCGACGACGCCGCCGCAGCACACCTTGATGCCGGCATTACGCACCTTGTCCAATGTGTCGAGACGGTTCTCGTAATTGCGGGTGGTAATGATGTCGTTGTAAAACTCGGGCGCGGTATCCAGGTTGTGGTTGTAGTAATCCAGGCCGGCCGCGGCCAGGCGCTCGGCCTGGCCGTCTTCCAGCATGCCCAGCGTGGCACAGGCTTCCAGGCCCAGTGCCTTCACGCCGCGCACCATGGCTTCGACGTGTTCCAGGTCGCGGTCCTTGGGGCTGCGCCAGGCTGCACCCATGCAAAAGCGGGTCGCGCCGTGCTGCTTGGCGCGGCGAGCGGCGTCGAGTACGGTTTCCAGTTCCAGCAGCTTCTGGGCCTTGACGCCGGTATCATAGCGCGCGGCCTGCGGACAATAGCCGCAATCCTCAGGACAGCCGCCAGTCTTGATAGACAGCAGGGTGGCGAGTTCGACCTCGGTGGGATCGAAGTGTTCGCGGTGCACTCGCTGCGCGTGGTACAGGAGTTCATTGAAGGGCAGCTCGAACAATTCGAGCACCTTCTCCACCGGCCAGCGCTGCGCTGCCATGGTGCGCTTCTCGGCCGGAGTCGGGAGGGAACGGAAGGTAACGGTTTGCAGCGTCATGGAAGATCCTCGGTACAGGAAACAATGGAACACGCCTGCTCAAGTGAGGCCCACTCCGGCAAGCTGGAAAGATCAGGATATTGAGATGCGATCGCCGGGCGAACTTGTGGAAGACGCGGGATGCCCCCCATCTTGCCAACCTCGGTGTCAGTGCCGGTAACAAAGCAAGAAAGTAGTGGACGGGAAATGCTCATGCCGCCAGTTCCTTTTCAAGTGCGTTGAGGGCACCGGCCAAGCGCGCCACGTCGTCCACCGTGTGCGCGGCTGAAAGCGTCGCGCGCAGGCGCGCGGTGCCGGACGGTACAGTTGGCGGACGGATCGCCGGTATCCATAGCCCATTCTCATCCAATCTTGCTGCCGCGCGGAGGGCGTCGCTATTGGCGCCGATAATGACGGGCTGAATAGCCGTACTGGATTCGAATAGCGTCCAGCGCTTTAGA
This sequence comes from Noviherbaspirillum sp., assembly GCA_035627275.1. Classification (GTDB taxonomy): domain Bacteria; phylum Pseudomonadota; class Gammaproteobacteria; order Burkholderiales; family Burkholderiaceae_D; genus Noviherbaspirillum. Next base: position 250,191 of record DASPMC010000070.1, on the reverse strand, counting down.
GCCAGTCGGCACTTGAGTTCGTCCACCAATGCCTTTAGGTGGGCACGCCGTTTCATGCCCTCCTCGCCCTCGATGATGTCGATGGACTCCAGCAGGGCATGCGCAAGCGCCGGCGGTGCAGCGGTCGTATAGATGTACGGCCGCGCGCGCTGGACCAGCCATTCGATCACCGTGGCGTGCGCCGCGATGAAGGCGCCACCGACACCTGCGGCCTTGCCCAGCGTTCCCATGTAGATAATGCGCGGCGATTTGAGTCCGAGGTGCTCGAGCACCCCACGGCCATGCCGACCGAGCACGCCGAATCCGTGCGCATCATCAATTGCCAGCCAAGCCTCATATTCCTCGCACAGGGTCAGCAATTGGTGCAGCGGTGCGATGTCGCCATCCATGCTGAACACACTATCGGTCACCACCAGCTTGTTTTTCGCTTTGCTCGCTGCCAACCGGCGACGCAAACTTGAGATTCCACCGTGTGGATAGGTCTGCACCTTGGCACGCGAAAGGCGTGCACCGTCTATCAGCGAGGCATGATTGAGCACCTCCGAGAAAATCTCGCCTTCGGCGCCTCCCGCCAGCGCGGTTAGCATCGCCAGGTTCGCCATGTAGCCGGTACAAAAGGTCAGTGCCTCAACACTGTCAATACAAGGCGACATGAATTGTGCCAGCCGGTCTTCGAGCAGGGCATGCGCTTGTGAATGACCGCTGATCAGGTGCGAGGCGCCGCTGCCTGCCCCATAGCGCAAGGCGCCTTCGCGCAGCGCCTGCACGATGCGCGGATGTGAGGCCAGGCCGAGATAGTCGTTGCTACAGAAGGCCAGCATCTTGCGGCCATCGACGGTCACATGCGCCGCGCACGGTGTCTCGGCGATGCGCCGCCTGCGCCGCAGATTTTGCGCATCGAGCTGGGCCAGTTGCCGTTCCAGCGAAGCCAGCAGTTCCATCACTTTTCTCCCATGACGGTATAGAACCAGTGTTCGCACGCGAAAAAAATTGCTGGTTTCATGTTCCCTGCATATCTAAGCCGGCACGAGATGGCACTCGTCCTGCACAGCGATTGTTAAGCTTGACAAGCTTCGATAGACCGCATTTTTGCTCCAGCGGGGCTTGTCTTCTACCAGGCGGATGTTCGGGAAATGTCGTATCAAGGCGGAAAATGCGATTTCGGTTTCGAGATATGTCAGGGCTGCACCGATACATACATGGGAACCATGGCCGAATGACAGGTGGCAACCATCATTGCGTTGGATGTCGAATCTTTCCGGGTCTCGAAATTTTTTCGGATCACGGTTCGCCGCGCCAATAAGCGGAATCACGAGATCTCCTCTTCGCAGCGTCTTTCCATGCAAGTTAACTTCATGACGCACTCTCCTTCCCGTGTATTGCACCGGGCTGTCATAGCGCAGCAACTCCTTTATTGCTGGGTACATGAGGGACGGAACTTCCTGAAGCAACTTCCATTGCCGAGGGTTGCGCAAGAACGTATACAACCCGACTCCCAGCAGGTTGCGTGTTGTCTCATATCCGGCGAAAAGTAACGTACAGCATTGCGCGAGCAGTTCCTTGGTCGTCAGCACTTGGCCCTGAGCTTCCGCGGCAATCAGGGCGCTGACAAGGTCTTCTGCGGGGCGCTCCCTTTTTTCCGCAATCAGTTCCTGGAAGTAGTCAGCAAGTGAAAGCAATCCGTCTTGCGCTTCAAGCGCAAATTCCAGCGATGGTGTTGGCGCGCCGATAAATCGGGCAAGCTGCTCTGACCATTGATAAAAGCGCGCACGGTCCGACTCTGGCACGCCGAGCATTCTGGTAATGATGGTTGTGGGTAGTTGACGGGCGAAAGATTCGACAAAATCCGTTTGTTCGTCCGTCTCCATTTTATTGATCAAGGCCTCGACGGCATCAGTAATCATTGGCCTTAACAATCGAACTAATGCAGGTTTGAACGCCGCATTGGTGGCCTTGCGCAAGCGTGCATGTTGTCTCCCATCGAGAAACAATAAAGACCGGCAGAATATTTTCTTGAAACGGCGAAGTTGATTGCCCGTTCCTTGATCACCGCTATTGGCCCATCCTCCAGCACGCAGACAAGAAAAGTTTGGTGAAGAGAGCGCATAGGAAACATCTTCATAATCTGTCAACAACCAGGCGCCACCACAGAATTCTTCGCTCCAGTGAACTGGACCGTTTTCCCGTAACGCCTCATAGCAAGGGTATGGATTCTCAAAGAAATTGGCGGTGAGCAATTGAGTCATGGTCAAACCTCTGTCAGCTACCCAAGCCAGCCTGGCTTGCGCTTTTCGAGGAAGGATTGCACCCCTTCCTTGCCCTCTTCCGAACTCCGGATGTCGGCAATGCGCTTGGCCGTATCGGCGATCAGTCGTTCGTCCAGCAGCTGGCCGGCGACATCCTGCACCAAGCGCTTGGCCTCCCTTACTGCGTTCGGGCTGTTCATCACAAGCGTTTTCAAGATGTCAGCGACCACGGTGTCGAGCGTGCCGGCATCGGCCAGCACATGGATGAAACCGATACGTTGCGCCTCCAGTGCGGAGAATCGCTCCGCTGTGAGGAAGTAGCGGCGCGCGGCGTTTTCACCCATGGCCTTGATGACGTAAGGCGAGATTGTCGCGGGAATCAAGCCGAGCCTAACCTCGCTGAGGCAGAAATTCGCTGCTTCGCTAGCGACTATGACGTCACAGGCAGCAACAAGTCCCATACCGCCGGCATAGCAATCGCCATGAACCTTGGCCACAACCGCTTTGGGGCAGCGATAGATGGTGCTCAACATTGTTGCAAGCTGCATCGCGTCGGCGCGGTTTTCCTCATGGGTGTAGCCGGCCATCTTTTTCATCCAGTTAAGGTCGGCGCCGGCGCAAAATGCAGGGCCATTTGCGGCAAGAACGATGACACGTACCTCTGCGTCGTTGCCGAGTTCACTGAACGCCTGGGTCAGTTCCGCAATCGTGGTTTCATTGAAGGCGTTGCGCAGCTCGGGCCGATTCAGGGTTACGGTGGCTACGCCCGCGTCTTTCTTCAGTTCCAGTGTCTGCCAGTTCATCTGCGTTCTCCCATGATCACATGCGGAACACGCCGAACTTCGTGTCCTTGATCTCGGCGTTCAATGTGGCTGACAAGCCCAGACCCAGCACCATGCGCGTATCGGCCGGATCGATGACGCCGTCATCCCACAGGCGGGCCGATGCGTAATACGGATGGCCCTGGTGCTCGTACTGCTCGCGGATCGGCGCCTTGAAGGCTTCCTCTTCCTCCGCGCTCCAGCTGCCGCCCTTGGCTTCGATGCCGTCACGCTTGACGGTGGCCAGCACGCTGGCTGCCTGTTCACCGCCCATCACCGAGATGCGCGCATTCGGCCACATCCACAGGAAGCGTGGTGAATAGGCACGTCCACACATGCCATAGTTGCCGGCACCGAAACTGCCGCCGATGATCACGGTGAACTTGGGTACCGCCGCGGTGGCAACCGCGGTCACCATCTTCGCGCCATTGCGGGCAATCCCCTCGTTCTCGTACTTGCGGCCGACCATGAAGCCGGTGATGTTCTGCAGAAACACCAGCGGAATCTTGCGCTGGCAGCATAGCTCGATGAAATGCGAGCCCTTGAGTGCCGATTCCGAGAACAGGATGCCGTTGTTGGCGATGATGCCGACCGGCATGCCGAAGATATGCGCGAAGCCACATACCAGTGTGGTGCCGTAGCGTGCCTTGAATTCATCGAATTCGCTGCCGTCGACGACACGTGCGATGACTTCGCGCACGTCGAAGGGTTTGCGGGTATCGGTCGGGATCACGCCGTACAGCTCATGCGGGTCGTACTTCGGCGGCACCGGCTCGCGCAGCACGAGCTGCTGCGGCTTCTTGCGGTTGAGGTTGGAAACGATGGTGCGCGCGATCGACAGCGCATGCATGTCGTTCTGCGCCAAATGGTCGACCACGCCGGAAAGCCGGGTGTGCACATCGCCGCCGCCAAGGTCCTCCGCACTCACCACTTCACCGGTCGCAGCCTTCACCAGCGGCGGACCGCCGAGGAAGATCGTGCCTTGTTCCTTCACGATGATCGATTCATCGCTGATCGCCGGTACGTAGGCGCCACCGGCAGTGCACGATCCCATCACCACGGCGATCTGCGGGATGCCCTTGGCCGACATGTTGGCCTGGTTGTAGAAAATGCGGCCGAAGTGGTTACGATCCGGGAACACGTCGTCCTGGTTGGGTAGGTTGGCGCCACCTGAATCAACCAAATAGATGCAGGGCAGGTTGTTCTGGTCGGCGATCTCCTGTGCGCGCAAGTGCTTCTTCACCGTCATCGGGTAATAGGTACCGCCCTTGACCGTCGCATCGTTGCAGACAATCACGCATTCCTGGCCGGCGACGCGCCCGATGCCGGTGACGATGCCGGCGGAAGGCGCAGCATCGTCATACATGTCGTACGCGGCAAGCTGCGACAGTTCGAGGAAGGGTGTCCCCGGATCGAGCAGCATCTGCACGCGGTCGCGCGGCAGCAGCTTGCCGCGCGAAGTGTGCTTCTTGCGCGCGTCTTCCCCGCCGCCCTGCGCGATCTTTGCGATCTTTTCCTTCAGGTCTGCAACCAGTGCCTGCATGGTTGTGGCATTGCTCCGGAAGTCGTCCGCCCGGGTATTCAGTTTGGTGGTCAATACAGTCACAGAGCGCTCCCGTTATTTCGTCTCGGCAAACAGCTCGCGCCCGATCAGCATGCGGCGAATCTCGCTCGTCCCTGCACCGATCTCATACAGCTTCGCATCGCGCCACAGACGCCCCACCGGGTATTCGTTGATATAGCCGTTGCCGCCCAGCGCCTGGATCGCCTCGCCGGCCATCCACGTCGCCTTCTCGGCGGAGTACAGGATCGCACCGGCCGCATCCTTGCGCAGCGCGCGCACCTGCTCGGGCGACTTCGCGCGGTCGCAGGCCTGGCCGACGGCGTACACATAGGCCTTGCAGGCCATCATGGTCGAATACATGTCGGCGAGCTTGCCCTGCATCAGCTGGAATTCGCCGATCGGCTGGCCGAACTGCTTGCGGTCGTGGACGTAAGGCACGACCGCGTCCATGCAGGCCTGCATGATGCCGAGCGGGCCGCCGGACAGCACGGTGCGTTCGAAGTCGAGGCCGGACATCAGCACGTTGACGCCCTTGCCGAGGCCGCCGAGGACGTTTTCCGCCGGCACTTCGCAGTCTTCAAAGACGAGCTCGCCGGTGTGCGAGCCGCGCATGCCGAGCTTGTCGAGTTTCTGCGCGACGGAGAAGCCCTTGAATCCCTTCTCGATCAGGAAGGCGGTCATGCCGCGCGGGCCGGCTTCGATGTCGTTCTTGGCATAGACCACCAGCACGTCGGCGTCGGGGCCGTTGGTGATCCACATCTTGGTGCCGTTGAGCACCCAGCGGTCGCCCTTGAAGTCGGCGCGCAGCTTCATGCTGACCACGTCGGAGCCGGCGTTCGGCTCGGACATCGCGAGCGCGCCGACGTGTTCGCCGGAGATCAGCTTGGGCAGGTATTTCTTCTTCTGCTCTTCGGTGCCGTTGCGCTTGATCTGGTTGACGCACAGGTTGGAGTGGGCGCCGTAGGACAGGCCGACCGAAGCGGAGGCGCGGGAAATCTCTTCCATCGCGACGATATGCGCGAGGTAGCCCATGTCGGTGCCGCCGTATTCCTCGCCAACAGTGATGCCGAGCAGGCCGAGCTCGCCCATCTTCTTCCACAAGTCCATCGAGAACTGGTCGCTGCGGTCGATTTCGGCGGCGCGCGGCGCGATCTCCGCCTGCGCAAACTGCTGCACGGTTTCGCGCAGCGCGGCGATGTCTTCGCCATGGTCAAAGGTCAAGCCGGGCAAATGGATCATGTTCTTGTCATCTTCAAAAGTGTCGTCAACAAATCAGGAAAGAATGACGTTTACGTAAACGTCAGTCTTGACCCCAAAAAAATTCAAATTGCACGAATAGCGCAGCACGCAGCCGCCGGCCTCGCCGCATCATGGTGAGAGGGAAAGGCGCGAACGGCCTGTTCATATCGTTCATGCAGGTGCTTGGGCGACGAGACCGTCATCCCGAGATCGCGCAGCAAGCCGTCGTGAAGGCCGTAGATCCAGCCATGCACCGACAGCGGCTTACCCTTCTGCCACGCCGCCTGCACGATGGAGGTTCGGCAGATATTGGCGACTTGTTCGATCACGTTCAACTCGCACAGCCGGTCATGCGCGGCGCCGTGTCCTGCGCAACCGTCGAGCTGCGCACTATGGCGATCGCGGACGTCATCGATGTGTCGCAGCCAGTTGTCGGCAAGGCCCGGGCGCCGGCCGCCCAGCGACAGTGCGACGCCGCCGCAACCGTAGTGCCCCACCACCATGATGTCCTCGACGCCGAGGACATCGACGGCGAACTCGATCACGGACAGGCAGTTCAAATCGGTATGCACAACCAGATTGGCGACGTTCCGGTGGACGAATACTTCGCCGGGGTCGAGCCCGATGATTTCATTGGCGGGCACGCGGCTGTCCGCGCACCCGATCCACAGGTACTTGGGCGACTGCTGCCTGGAAAGGCGAGCAAAAAATCCGGGATCGTCCGCCACCCGCCGCGCGGACCATGCCTGGTTGTTCAAGAAAAGTTTGTCAACACGTCCCATGACGGCTCCTGATTTTCCGTTCGCGGCCTAGAGGGTGTTATGAACTAGGGAAGGGGGCGCGTTCGGGCGAGAAGGGATGCAGTGCCAGGCGCGGCGCTTGCTCAGACTGGGCGTCTGAGCAAGCGTCGCAACAACGCGATGCGTCCCTTCTCGACCGAACCCGGAGGGCACCCCCGATAACCGGCCGCCTGCCGTGTTGCAGCTCCTTGCCGTGGAACCACCACGCCCGCGTCGCTGCGCCTTGCATTCGGCCGGTTCTCGGGGCTGCGCGCCCCCTTCCCTAGTTCATAACACCCTCTAATGCCGGGAATTGCTTCACATGGGAGACACGTTACCGCGGGTTGGGCGGGCCGTCTTGCGAAAACGTGCTGCGGCGGGAAGACTTGATCGCCTACTCGTCCAGGAAGCCCTGGATCAAGCGGTTGATCCGGTCCGGCTGCTCGTGGACGAGCCAGTGCGAACCTTCCGGAATCCGTTCCACTTTCACATCGTCGATGAGGTCCTCGATCCCCGCAATCAACGGATTGAGCAGCGCCACGTCGCTCTCGCCCCAGATCACGCGAACCGGAATACGGATGCGGAAATCCTCTGCGGCCAGCTGGAATTTCAGCGGGCCGGGATGGTCGGCGGTGGGTGGATGCAGCGGAGAGGCCCGGTAGTAATTGACGGCACCGGTCAGGCCGCGTGCCCAGCACGCGTGGTATTTGCGGCGCACCTCGGGGGTAAACCAGGGCATCGGGGTACGTCCCTTGGCATTCATGAATGCTTCGAGCAACGCGAAATCGTTGCGCGCGAGCACGGCTTCCGACCCTTCCGCGCGGAGCCAGTTCATGTACTCGCTTGCCGCTCTCTGGGCCGGGTCATGCATCAGGGCCTTCCAGAACAAATAAGGATGGGGCGAATTGATGTTGACCAGCTTGTACAGGTACTGCGGATGGGACAGTGCAAAATTCCAGGAGATCGCCCCACCCCAGTCATGCGCCACCATGACAAACCGACTGTATCCCAGATGTTCGGCGAACAGCCGCAGATCCTCGACAATATGCTTCGCCTTGTAGGACTCCAGGGCGTCCGGCATGGCCGACAGGTTAAAGCCGCGCAGGTCCGGGGCGACCGCGAAGTAGTCACGGCCGAAATGGCCGAGTTGTGCCTCCCACTCGTACCAGAACTCCGGGAAGCCGTGCACGAATAGCAGCAGCGGCTTGCCGGGCGTTCCCGACGACGCGTAATGAAGGCGCATCCCGTTTGGAAGTGCGGCAAACTGGCCGCTTTGAATTGTGATGGGCATGATCAAAGAGCGCCGCTTCTGCGGCGCATGATGTCAGTAGTCGAGGGTGCCGGTGATCGGAACAAACTTCCCGCCCTTCACCTGCGTCAGGATCGCCGACCGGCTGCCAAGGCGTTCGTTAGGACCATAAGAGACAGGCGTGGCGGCAAATACCGTCTTGAAGTTTTTGACTTGCTCCAGCCCCTTCGCCAGGGTGTCCGGCGTCAGCGTCTTGCCGGCGTTGCGCGCGCCCTCCGCGAACACGGACATGGCCAGGTAGCCGTAGACAATGCCATCATCCGGTTCCTTGTTGAACTTGTCCTTGTAACGCTTGACCACTGCCTGCAGTTGCGGGGTCTGTTCCTGCGTCCGGATCGGGAGGTATTGGGCCATCGCATACAAGCCCTCCGCGGCCTCGCCGGCGATCTTGATCACGGTCTCATACATGCCGGCCTGGCTGACCATCATGTCCACCGGCCACCCCTGCTTGCGTGCTTCCATCTTGGCGCTCGCGGTTTCGCGCACGATCGTACCCAGTACCACTACGTCAACATTCGCGGCCTTTAGCCGGCTGATCTGTGACGAGAAGTCGACCTCGCCGCGCTTGTAGCTTGCCCGCTCGGCGACGGCCATGCCGTGAACTTTCAGCTGTTCCTCGACCGCGCGCAGCACGTTCTGGCCGGTTTCATCGTCCTGGTACAAGACGCCGAACTTTTTCTTGCCCATTTTCTCGACCGCGTACTTCGTCATCGCCCTTACCTGTTCGCCATAGGGAACCGCCAGGCCGAACTTGAGTTTGTGAAACGGCTTGTACGTGAAGTCGGCCGGCGTCCCGGCGAACAGCAGCGGAACATCCTGTTCCAATGCAATATTCATTGATGCCTGCACCGGCGCCGAGCCCAGCGGGGCGATCAGTGCGAACACCTTGTCCTGGTTGACCAGTTTCTGGGTCGCCAGGACTGCCTTTTTCGGGTCGAAGCCGGAATCCTCGACGATCAGCCTGATCTTGCGGCCGTGGATGCCGCCCGCCGCATTGATGTCGTCGGCGGCCAGCTGCAGCCCGTCCCTCAAATAGCTGCCGATCGAGCTGATCGGGCCGCTGAGATCCTGGTGGGTGCCGAGGACGATTTCGGTATTCGTGACGCCCTGGACGGACTGCGCCTGCGCGATCGGCAACAGGGCGCCGGCAGCGACCAGCGCCACCATGGCCTTTCCAAGATAGGCCTTCCATGTGAAGTTCATTTGTCTCGTCTCCTAGAGGTTTTTATGCGTGAACCGATGACGCTTGCCGTTGCTATAGCGCCAGCACTCATGCGGAGCGCGTATTTCCAGCAGGGAAAGACGGTCTTTTCGCATGATGGAATTCAATGTAGAGCCGACGGCAAAGCGGGTCTTGTGAAATCTGGCTATTTCGCCGGCTCTAGCGGTATTTCTTGAGTTCGAGCTTCCCGATCTGGTTGCGATGGACTTCGTCTGGGCCGTCGGCAATGCGCAGCAGCCGGGCGGTGGCATAGGCGGCCGCCAGTCCGAAGTCATTTGTCACCCCGGCCCCGCCGAAAGCCTGGATTGCCCAGTCGATGACCTTGCACGCCATGTTCGGCGCCGCGACCTTGATCATGGCGATCTGTGCCTTGGCGACCTTGTTGCCCACGGTGTCCATCATGTGGGCAGTATGCAGCGTCAGCAGGCGCGCCTGGTCGATCAGGATGCGGGATTCAGCGATGCGCTCCAGGGTCACGGTCTGTTCCGAAACGGGTTTGCCGAAGGCGGTACGTCCCATCGTCCGGCGGCACATCTTTTCCAGCATGCGCTCGGCCAGCCCGATCAGGCGCATGCAGTGGTGGATGCGGCCGGGCCCGAGACGGCCCTGCGCAATCTCGAATCCGCGCCCTTCCCCGAGCAGGATGTTCGACGCCGGAACCCGGACATTCTCGAACAGGACTTCGGCCGCGCGATCAGGCACGCCGTAGAAGCCGAACACGGGCAACGGCCGTACGACGGTGACGCCGGGCGTATCCTTGGGCACGAGGATCATCGACTGCTGGAGATAGCGGTTGGCATTGTCGGGATCGGTCTTCCCCATGAAAATCATGATGTTGCAGCGCGGGTCGGTGGCGCCGGTCGTGAACCATTTGCGACCGTTGATGACGTACTCCTCCCCGTCACGCACGATCGACGATTCGATATTGGTGGCGTCGCTGGAGGCGACGCCCGGTTCGGTCATGGCGAAGGCCGAGCGCGCCTTGCCTTCGAGCAGCGGCACCAGCCATTTCTCCTGCTGTTCAGGCGTGCCGTAACGCGCCAGCACCTCCATGTTTCCGGTGTCGGGCGCCGAACAGTTGAAGACCTCCGGCGCGAGGTGGGAGCGCCCCATGATTTCGCACAGCGGCGCGTATTCGAGATTGCTCAAGCTCGCGCCATATTTCGATTCGGGCAGGAACAGGTTCCACAGACCGGCCGCTCTCGCTTTCGGCTTCAGCTCTTCCACGACGGGCTGGACCGCCCACGGCCCGCCCTCGTTCGATTCCTTGTAATAGCGCTCCTCGTTCGGGTAGATGTGCTCGTCCATGAAGCTGTTCAGCCGCTTCTGCAGGTCCCGTACCTTCGCCGATGGTGTCAAGTGATCCATGATTGTCCTTATATCGTCTTTGCTGCGTTGAATTGTTCGGTTGACCGCGCCGTGACGCGGCCCTGCCGGACCGCATTCAGGAATACGTTCCCTGCACCTGATTCCATGCAAGCTCCGCGATGCGGCGGCCGCGCGTGCCTGTCTCCATCGCTTCGGCACTGGCCGCGGTGCCGTCCATCGCGCGGCGCAGGATGCCCTGCAGGATCGCCGCGAGGCGGAACATGCTGTATGCCAGATAGAAATTCCACTCGTGCTGCGGCACCGGCGGGCATCCTGTCCGCTCGCAATACCGCCGCACATACTCCGCCTCTGATGGAATGCCCAGCGAAGCCAGGTCGTGTTCCGCCATGCCCCGGAACTCGTCGGAGCGCAGCCGCCAGGGCAGCGCGTGATAGGCAAAGTCCGCGAGCGGATGGCCGAGGGTGGAGAGTTCCCAGTCCAGGATCGCAAGGACGCGCGGCTCGGTCGGATGGAAGATCATGTTGTCCAGCCTGAGGTCGCCATGGACGATGCTTGTTTCATCGGACGCCGGAATGTGCGCCGGCAGCCAGTCGATGAGGCGCTCCATGGATTCGAGCCGCTCGGTTTCCGACGCCCGGTACTGTTTCGTCCAGCGCGCAATCTGGCGCTCGAAGTAATTGCCTGGCTTGCCGAAGTCGCCCAGCCTCACGGCCTGGTGGTCAACCTTGTGCAGAGCGGCAACTACACGGTTGACGTCGTCGTAAATAGCGGCGCGTTCCGCTGGCGTCATTCCGGGCAGGGCCGGATCCCACAGAATCCGGCCGTCGACATATTCCATGATGTAGAACGGTGTGCCGATGACGTCCACGTCTTCGCACAGGCAGAACGTCCGCGCGACCGGGACATCGGTTGCGGACAGCGCCGTGATGACGCGGTATTCGCGCTCAACGGCGTGCGCCGACGGCAGCAGATGTCCTGCCGGTTTTTTCCGCAAGACATAGCGCTGCACGCCGGCGGAAAGAAGATAGGTGGGATTCGATTGCCCTCCCTTGAAGCGCTGCGCCTCCAGCGTTCCCCCGAACCCGGAGACGTGCTCGCCCATGTACGACGCGAGTCGGGCGGTATCGAGTTCTTGCCCGCCGGATGCGGGTGCCATGCTGCGGTCGTTGTTCATGCGTGCACTCCCTCGCAATCCAGTCAGGAAACCAGGTAGCCGCCGTCGACATTCAGACAGGCGCCGGTGGTGTAGCTTGCGGCGTCGGACGCCAGGAAGGCAACGGCGCCCGCCATTTCCTCCGGACGGGCGACACGGCGCAGCGGGACGCGGGGCAGGTACTGGTCGAGCATCGCTTCGTCCTGCACCAGCGCGGCAGCGAACTTCGTGTCGGTGATGCCGGGCAGGACCGCGTTGACGCGGATACCCATTTCCGCGCACTCCGCGGCGAACACCTTGGTCATCGAAATCACGGCAGCCTTGGTGATGGAGTAAATGCCCTGGTTAGGCCCCGGTACGACACCGCTGATCGACGCCACGTTAACGACCGCGCCCTTTCCCAGCTTCGCCATCAGCCGCACTGCCTTGCTCGTGGTGAAGAAGTAGCCGCGGATGTTGACGTCGATAGTTTTCTGGAAGGCCGACGGATCGGTATCGACAACATGACCAAAGTAGGGATTGGCTGCTGCGTTGTTGACCAATATGTCGAGCCGGCCGTGCGCATCCTCGATCCGTCGCAATGTCGATTCGATCTGCTCTAGGTCGCCAATATGGCAGGACAGCGCCTCGGCGCTGCCGCCGGTATCCCGGACCTTGTCCACCACCTCCTTGCATGCCTCGGCTTTGCGGCTGCTTACCACAACATGGGCGCCACGAGCGGCAAGCGCTGTCGCAATTGCTTCACCGATGCCGCGGCTGCCGCCGGTGACCAGGGCGATGCGGCCGTCGAGGCGATGAGTAAGGTCAGTATTCATCACAAGTCGTCTCCTGTTTAACGGTAGGTGATCACGTTGCTGCGCCCGGTGATGTCGAGATGGGCCACGCTGTTGAAATAGCTCAGGCTGAGTCGTCCGGGCTGGAAGAGCAGCTTGGTTACGGAGGCATTGCGCAACGAGAAATGCAGGTCGGCAATCCTGTCATCCGGAATACCAAGCAGGTGCTGGCAAATGGCGGCGATCGGGCCTCCCGAGGTAAAGACGATGGCACTCGTTCCCGATGCGCACTGCGCGGCCAAGGCAAGGATGGCGTCCACACAACGCGCCCGGAAGGCCGTCCAGGATTCCGCGTAATCGCCGTCGTGGCGCCCCGCGACCCAGCGCTCGAACGCCGCGGAAAAGATCCTCTGGAATGCGCGGCGCGGACCGTCGGGGTCCGTGGCCAGCACGGCATTCAATTCTTCGGGCCGCCGGAAGGCCGGCACGACCGCGCCAAGGATGTCGTGCTGGTCGTATTCATCGAACCCGCCATCGGGAAGGACGAGCGTGCCCTGTGCGCGTCCCACAGCCAGCGCCGGCAGGCATTCCTCCGCGGTCTGCCGGTGACGACGCAGCCGGCCGGTGGCAACGATGTCGAAACGCTGGCCGCTACGCGCCCACCATGCGCCAAGAAGGCGCGCCTGCTCCGCGCCGAGGGCAGACAATTCGTCATAATTCGCCACCCCAAGCGAAGCCTGCCCATGCCGTACCAGAAAGATCTTTGCCATGTCGCTGTCCATGCCGGGAGGTGTGTCCATACATCACGGCACACCACAGATTCGATGTCGGCCATTTAAACAAATCGTCCGACAATATTCAATAGATCGTCAGACGATTTTGTGATATTTTTGAAAAATGGCCGAAATAGCCGATTGACACAAGACACAACACCAAGGCATCGCCCATGCGCACCGACAAGCAAGCAGACAAGTCAAACGAGCACCCTTCCTCCGCCGCCAGCACAAGCACCCGGATTGCCGATGCAATCAGCAAACGCATCCTCCGGCGCCAGTACCAGATCGGGCAGCGGCTGGTCGAGCCGGATCTGATGCGTGACTTCGGCATCGGCCGCAGCACCGTTCGTGAAGCATTGAAAATTCTTGCTGCCAGTGGGGTCATCGAACTAATCCACAATCGCGGCGCGGTGATCAGGTCCTTGGGGGCGGAAGATGCACAGGATCTTTTGCAAGTTCTTGAGATGCTGTCTGGGCTTGCCGCGCGACTGGCCGCCGAAAAAATTAAACACGGCAATAACCGGCGGCGGTTTGAGGCGGCTGCAAAGCCGTTGACGGACTGTGACATGTCCGACGATCTTGACCGCATCCTAGATCAGCGCGCCAGGTACTATCAGGTTATGTTCGACATCGCCGGTAATAAGGAACTCAACCGGGTCATGCCCTTGCCCCGCGTCCATCTGTTCCGCACCCAGTTTTATGCGTTCCTGACCAAGAACGATGTCAAGGCAATGATCGTCGAATATCGCGGCATCACCGACGCCATTCTGGCGGGCGAGCCTACGAAAGCAGAAGCAAGGATGCGGCGTCACATCCAGAAGACGGCAGAACGTACTCTTCCCCGCTATCCATCCACCGGTCCCGATTAGCACGAAACGGGAGAGGCGCCTGGCCTTGCCCAGGCGCCTCTCACTACTGTGCAGCTGTTCTGCCCAATTAATGTCGAAAACCGCGTAATAAAGTCGAAAACTTGGCAACAAAATCGAGATCTGCCGAAGACTTCCTGTCCGACTTCCTCAGTCGACGAGCCACCACTCCCTACATTCCAATGTGCGAAGACGAGCATGGCGTCAATCAAGCGCTGGCGGGTAGCAGCCTCATCAAAGGTGAGTTGATCCGCAGCAGCATTACCATTTTCGGCCAACTGCAACAGTTCGTCTGCAGACCGCTTAACAGCTATCCCACGGAAAATTTGCTGGCCAGCAGAAGTCAGACATTCCTGAACGACGGGACGCGCTTCTCGATGAACGCCCTCATGCCTTCTGCGCAATCTTCGAGGTTAAAAACCGAATGAAATGCGCGCCTTTCAAAAAGCAGTCCCTCATTCAGGCTGCTTTCAAATGCGCGGTTCACCGACTCCTTGATCATCATTGCCACAGGTAGCGAGAACCCGGCGATCATTTGCGCGACCTTCATTGTTTCAGCGAGTAACTGGTCGGCCGGGAAGATTCGTGCAACTAACCCGGCTCTTTCTGCCTCGATGGAATCCATGGTTCGAGCGGTCAGGCACAAGTCCATCGCCTTGGACTTGCCAACGGCCCGTGGCAGGCGCTGAGTTCCGCCGGCCCCCGGCAGCAGGCCCAGCTTGATCTCGGGTTGGCCAAACTTGGCTGTATCGGCTGCAAAGATCATGTCGCACATCATGGCCAATTCGCAGCCGCCACCTAGAGCGAATCCCGATACTGCCGCAATAACCGGCTTTCTGCAGCTCTTGACCCTTTCCCAGTTGCGGGTGATGTAGTCGCCCTTGTAGGCGTCCATGTAGCTCAAGCCACGCATGGCCGGCACGTCGGCTCCGGCTGCGAACGCTTTCTCCGAACCAGTGATGACGATGCAGCCGATCCCCTCATCGGATTCGAAGTCGCCAAGCGCCGCAGCTAGCTCGTCCATCAGCGCGTCATTCAGGGCATTCAGCTGCTTGGGGCGGTTCAACTTCACCAGGCCCACGTTGCTATGTGTTTCGACGAGGATATTTTCATAGTTCATTGGTTATGACTCCACAATGATATGGGAATTAAACGTGCCGCACCCGCGTGTAATACGTAATCGACTCCACGCCCGAGTCGTCGGCGGCCGAAAACATGTTTTTGCACTCTGATCAGATCGGCAGTTGCATCGGCCGCGACCAAGTCCGAGCGAGCCAGGCTCACGACGACGAGTCTTTAGAGCATCTCAATAGCCATTGCAGTCGCCTCGCCTCCCCCAATGCACAAGCTCGCGATGCCACGCTTTCCACCAGTCTTCTTCAGCGCCCCAAGCAGGGTCACCAGGATGCGGGCGCCGGAAGCGCCGATCGGGTGGCCAAGCGCACAAGCGCCGCCATGGATGTTGACCTTACTGTGGTCGAGTTCGAGGTCGTGCATGGCTGCCATCGTTACAACAGCGAACGCTTCATTGATTTCCCAAAGGTCGACATCCGCTACTGTCCAGCCGGCCTTGGCCAGCATCTTTTGAATAGCGCCGACCGGCGCAGTCGGGAAGAGCTTGGGTTCATGGGCATGGGTGGCATGTCCGACGATGACAGCGAGCGGCTTGACGCGCAGCCTTGCTGCAGTCGAGCTGCGCATCAACACGAGTGCTGCTGCACCATCGGAGATGGAGCTTGAATTTGCAGGTGTAACGGTGCCGTCCCTTCTGAACGCTGGCTTTAGGCTTGTAATTTTGTCCACCTGAGCCTTAGGGGGCTGCTCGTCGTGCTCGACCAATAAGTCACCCTTCCGGGTGGGGACAGTGACCGGAGCGATTTCCCATGCAAAAGCGCCGGACTTGATTGCTTCCTGAGCACGAGTTGTGGATGAAATCGCATACGCGTCTTGGTCCTGGCGGGTGAATCCATAGCTGCCCGCACAGTCCTCAGCAAAGGTTCCCATCAGGCGTCCTCGGTCAAAGTAGGCATCCTCAAGGCCATCGAAGAACATGTGGTCGAGAATCTGGCCGTGTCCCAGCCGGAAGCCGCCTCGTGCCTTGGGGACGAAGAATGGAGCGTTCGTCATCGATTCCATACCACCAGCCACCATGACTTCGTTAGTTCCGGCCAATAACAGGTCGTGCGCCACCATGGTGGCTTTCATTCCCGAGCCACATACCTTGCTAACAGTGGAGCAGCCGACCGACAACGGTAAGCCTGCGTGGATGGATGCCTGACGCGCCGGTGCTTGACCGAGGCCGGCAGGAAGTACACAGCCGAGGACGAGCTCTTGTACTTGTTCGCCTGAGATGCCGGCTCGCTCGACGGCGGCCTTTACAGCAACACCTCCCAGTTGCGGCGCGGTGAGGTTGGAAAAATCACCTTGAAAACCTCCGATGGGTGTGCGGGCAACGGAGGCAATGACAATCGGATCTTGGTTCATAGCTTGTTCGATAGGTATTGGGCGAGCTTACTTGGCCGCCATCCGGATGGCGCCATCAAGGCGAATAACTTCGCCGTTCAGGTATTGGTTAGTAAAGATGTGAGCCACCAGGGATGCGTACTCTGCGGGCTTTCCCATCCGTGACGGAAAGGGGACCATCTTGCCAAGGGAATCTTGGACTTCGGGCGGCATACCTAGCAGCATTGGCGTTTCCATAATTCCAGGGGCAATTGTCATGACGCGAATACCCGAGCGAGAAAGCTCTCGTGCAATGGGCAAGGTCATTGAGACGACACCACCTTTAGATGCTGCATACGCGGCTTGACCGAGCTGGCCATCGAAGGCTGCGACGGAGGCGGTGTTGACGATGGCCCCGCGCTCGCCGAATGCATCAGGCTCGGAGGCACACATGATCTCAGCAGCCAAGCGGATCATGTTGAAGCTGCCAATCAGGTTAACATTGACGGTGCGTGCAAAGGATTCGAGTTTATGAGCTCCGTCGCGGCCGACTACTTTTTCGGCCGGCGCAACGCCGGCGCAATTTACCAAACCGCGAAGGGTACCCATCTCAACAGCGGCAGCAAAAGCGTTCCTGGCGCTCGCTTCGCTAGTCACATCAGTGCTAACGAACCGTGCTTTGCTCCCGAGTTGCTCCGCAAGGGCTCTGCCCGCGTCTTCGTTGACATCCGCCAACACGACACGGCCCCCAAGTTCCGTCAACAGGCGGGCGGTAGCTGCTCCCAAACCGGAACCGCCTCCTGTGATCAAAAATACATTGTTCTCAATCTGCATGAATTTCTTTCTCTCTCTAAGATCGCTGTCGGCACTACCATCGAAAGACGCCGCAGTTCCACATTCACTTGCGCTCGCTTTTACTTCTTATAGATCCCGCATGCGACAGTAAGCTCGCCGAGCTTTTCAACGTACGTGGATTTCGACTCGATCGCCTTTGTCACGGGATTTGGCCACTTGTAATCCACCCACCCACTTCCATTTTTCTGAGCGGTGTCGACAAGCGTCTTGATGAACGGTTTTCCGTCCGCATCCTTGAGATCAATCAGCGGCTTGCCAATCAGTTTCGGATTTGCGCCATGCGAAACCATCACTCCCTTTGCGTCAATAACCGCTATATACATGTCACGATCAACAAAGGGTCCGGACGGATCGTTAAACTGTTTGAATGCTTCATCTTTTCCGACTTTTCCTACAAGCGCCACGGCGCGCTTTACCATGGCGGCGGCTTCCTCCGGCGTTCCCGTTCCAGCCGCATGTGACGCCCCCGACTGTCCAAACAGAAATAATGTGATGGCAAAAAGTTTCAGCATGATCTTCATTTGGCGCTCCTTAAGTTAAGTTGATACGTGCTATCGCTGCTAAATCTGAACGGCTGGTCTTAATGCATCAATTCACCTCTTTGTAACGTTGCTCATGTTCTCTTCCTTCGCAGCCCTTGGGCCCAGTGCCTCAAGTAGCCGAATACTTCGTCGCACATTGGACTCGTAGTGGTCGCCATTGCTGGTGGAACTGGCTGCGTGAAATCGGTTGGCCTAGACGTCACGCCGCAAGGCATCCAGCAGATATTCCCACTCCGAGGGAAGCAAGGCATTCAAGTCCATGTTCATAGAATCCTCTGCTGGCGGGATTGCCGCGATAGGTTGCAACCCGTTGATCCTATGCCTCGACTTCGACGAGGAGGTCCCGGGCGTTGACGACTTCACCTGGCTTCACCAATACACGCTTTACCAAGGAATCGCGTTCGGCACGAATCATGGTTTCCATCTTCATCGCCTCGATCGATACCAGCGGATCGCCCTTGGCCACCTTCTGACCCGGCTTCACCGCCAGCGTCACGATCATGCCCGGCATCGGCGCTCCGACGTGGTTCGCGTTGCCGTCTTGCGCACGCGGATGCGTGACCAGCTTGACGGCGCCAACCTTGTCGATGCGTACCATGCGCGCCTGGCCGTTGAGCTCGAAGAACAGTTTGCTCTGGCCTTCCTCCTCCAGCTCGGTACGGCCCTGCAGGCGCACCACCAGCGTCTTGCCCTGGTCGATGTCCACCGAGATTTCCTGGCCTTCCTTCATGCCGTAGAAGAAGGCCGGCGTCGGCAGGACGCTCACATCACCGTAATTGCGGCGATGCTCCGCATAGTCGCGGAAGACTTTCGGATACATCAGGTAGGACGCCGCCTCCTGCTCGGAGATCGAGCGGCCGACCGCCTTTTCCGCGTCTTCCTTTGCTTTGGTCAGGTCCACCGGCGGCAGGTTCGCGCCCGGGCGTCCGACCATGGGGGCGCCACCCTTAAGCACCTTGCGTTCGAGTTCTTTCGGGAAGCCGTCCGGCGGGAAGCCGAGCTCGCCCTTGAACAGCGAGATCACCGATTCAGGGAAGGCAACTTCCTTGTCCAGATTGAGCACGTCCTCGGGCGTGAGGTCGTTGGCAACCATAAACAGTGCCATGTCACCGACAACCTTCGACGTCGGCGTCACCTTCACGATATCGCCGAACAATTGGTTGACATCGGCATAAGCCTGCGCGACTTCCGTCCAGCGGTGGTCGATGCCCATCGCACGCGCCTGTTCGCGCAGGTTGGTGTACTGGCCGCCCGGCATTTCATGGCGGTACACATCCGACGTTCCAGAGCGCATGTCCGCCTCGAACGGTTCGTACTGACGGCGCACGCCTTCCCAGTATTGCGAGATGGCAAACATCGCCTGCTTGTCCATCTTCGGATCGCGTGCCGTACCTTGCAGTGCGGCTGCAATGGAGCCAAGGTTCGGTTGCGAGGTCAGCCCGCTCATCGCATCCATCGCGCCGTCGACCGCGTCGCATCCGGCATCCACCGCTGCAAGCACGGACGCCGCAGCAATACCGCTCGTGTCGTGTGTATGGAAATGGATCGGCAGACCGACTTCTTCCTTCAGCGCCTTGACCAGTTCGCGTGCCGCATGCGGCTTGCACACGCCGGCCATGTCCTTGATGCCGAGGATGTTGACGCCGGCCTTTTCCAGTTCCCTGGCCATGTTCACGTAGTACTTCAGGCTGTACTTCGGACGCGACGGATCGAACGGGTCGCCGGTGTAGCAGATCGCGCCTTCGCACAGCGCGCCCGATTCGCGCACCGCATCGATCGCCACGCGCATGTTCTCCACCCAGTTGAGCGAATCGAACACGCGGAACAGGTCGACGCCGCCCCTGGCCGCCTGCTCGACGAAGTGTTTCACGACGTTGTCCGCATAGTTGGTGTAACCGACCGCATTGGAGGCGCGCAGCAGCATCTGGAACAGGATGTTGGGCACCTGCTCGCGCAGCAGCGAGAGGCGCTCCCAAGGATCTTCCTTCAGGAAACGCATCGCCACATCGAAGGTGGCGCCGCCCCAGCATTCCATCGAGAACAGGTTGGGCAGCATGCGCGCGTAATACGGCGCAATGGCACGCATGTCGGCGGTGCGCATACGGGTGGCGAACAACGACTGGTGCGCATCGCGCATCGTGGTGTCGGTCAGCAAGACCTGCGGCTGCTCCTTCATCCATTGCGCGAACTTCTCCGCGCCCAGTTCCTTGAACTTGTCGCGCGAGCCGGGCAGGATCGGTTCGAAGCGGTGCAGCGTGGGCAGGATCGGCGCCGGGAGGATGCCGTCGATACCCTGGCGTCCCTTCATCTCGGGATTGCCGTTGACCACCACGTCGCCGATGAAGCGCAGCAGACGCGTTGCGCGGTCGCGCCGCCTGGCGAACTGGAACAGTTCCGGCGTGGTGTCGATGAAGCGCGTGATGCACTGGCCCGACTTGAACTGTTCATGGTTGATGACGTTCTCGAGGAAGGGCAAATTGGTCGACACGCCGCGGATGCGGAACTCGCGCAGCGCGCGGTCCATGCGCGCAATCGCTTCATCCGAGGTCGGCGCCCACGCGGTGACCTTGACCAGCAGCGAGTCGTAGTACGGCGTGATCACCGCGCCGGAATAGGCGGTGCCGCCATCGAGACGCACGCCAAAGCCGGCCGCGCTGCGGTAGGCAACCAGTCGGCCATAGTCGGGCGTGAAGTTGTTCTCCGGATCTTCGGTGGTCACACGGCATTGCAGCGCATGGCCATTCAGGCGAATGTCATCCTGCGCGGGAATGCCGGCGCCATGTTCATCCTTCTCGCCGATGGCCATGCCTTCGGACACGCGGATCTGCGCCTTGACGATATCGATGCCGGTTACCTGTTCGGTGACGGTGTGCTCGACCTGGATGCGCGGATTGACTTCGATGAAGTAGAACTTGCTGGTGTCGGCATCCATCAGGAATTCGACGGTGCCGGCGTGGGTGTAATTGACCGCACGGCCGAGGCTCAGTGCCGCTTCGCACAATGCGGTCCGTGTTGCTTCGTCCAGGTATGGCGCCGGGGCGCGTTCGACCACCTTCTGGTTGCGGCGCTGTACCGAGCAGTCGCGCTCGAACAGGTGCACCAGGTTGCCATGGGTGTCGCCCATCAGCTGAACCTCGACATGGCGCGCGCGGCGCACCAACTTTTCGAGGTACATCTCGTCATTGCCGAACGCGGCCAGCGCTTCGCGGCGAGCCACTTCGAGCTGGCCCGGCAGCTCGGCTTCGGATTCGATGACGCGCATGCCGCGTCCGCCACCGCCCCAGCTTGCCTTGAGCATCAGCGGATAGCCGACCTCGGCTGCCATCTTCTTTGCCTGTTCGATGTCGTGCGGCAGTGCGCTGGTGGCCGGCACGACAGGCACACCGGCTGCGATCGCTGCGTTGCGCGCAGCGACCTTGTTGCCGAGCGTGCGCATGACGTCCGGCTGTGGGCCGATGAAGGTGATGCCGTTCTTCGCGCAGGCTTCCGCGAAGTCCGGATTCTCCGACAGGAAGCCGTAGCCGGGATGGATGGCATCGACGTGCGCTTCCTTGGCAATGCGGATGATGTCGTCGATGTCGAGGTAGGCGGCAATCGGCTTCTTGCCTTCGCCGACGAGGTAACTCTCGTCGGCCTTGAAGCGATGCAGCGCGAACCTGTCCTCATTGGCGTAGATGGCCACGGTACGGATGCCGAGTTCCGCCGCTGCCCGCATCACGCGGATGGCGATCTCGGAACGGTTCGCGACGAGGATTTTGCGAATTCTTGTCACTTCAAATGTCTTGAAATTCATTCAACTGTTTCAAATTCAGATTTCGTCATGCATCGTGCTCACTCGTACTTCCGTGCATCCTCGATTACCTTCCCATCGTTGGGCAGCGTGCCTCGTCCGACGAATTTCACATCGCCTCTCAGCTTGGTTACGTCTCGAATCGATTCAACGATGTGTCCTCCCGATGCCGGAGAAGGATCATCAACTTCGCAGTGCAACGTCATGATGTCGTTGCCTATCTCTCCGGTGACAACAAGGCGCGCCTTTAGGATTTCCCTGTGGCGTCGCACCACTTCGGCGACCTGTTCCGGATGCACAAACATCGCTCTTACCTTCGTGGTTTGGTCGGCGCGTCCCATCCAGCCCTTGATACGCGTGTTTGTGCGGCCACATGGAGAACGGTCTGGCAAAATTGCAGACATATCGCCAGTGCCAAAGCGGATCAATGGGTAGTCTGGGTTAAATGACGTCAGTACCACTTCACCCACTTCTCCTTCCGGTACTGGGTCTCCGGTGCCGGGCCTGACGATTTCCAAAACCAGGTCTTCGTCAAGCACCATCCCAGGATTAACTTCGCCATCGGTCTCGGTTTCATAGGCGATGTTCCCAACGTCCGCCGAGCCGTAAAACTGCAAGACATGTGGCACACCGTTGTCATGCAACCAAGTGCGCAAAGAAGGCGGCAAGGCCTCCGCGCCAACAAGCGCCCTACGCACACTTCCGATATCCGTGCCCAACTCTCGAGCCTTTTCGATGATTATTTTCAGGAACGATGGTGTGCCTATGTAAGCGTCGGGTTTGAGAGACGAGACGGCCTGCACCTGCAATTCCGTCTGACCAATCCCGGCCGGGATGACGGCACAGCCAAGTTTCGCTGCGCCTCCTTCCACCATAAAGGCAGCGGGAGTGAAATGGTAGGAAAAGCAGTTGTGAACAAGATGCCCCCGTCGAATGCCTAGCGCGCGCATCGGCCTTGCGAAGCGCCACCAATCCTCCGATCGTCCTTCCGGATCAAAGATTGGGCCCGGCGACATGAACACGTGCCGCAACTCCGGCGTCGGCGTCGTCGTCAACCCGCCAAATGGCGCATCCAAGACTTGCAGATCCTTCAAGTCCGACTTCCGCGTGACGGGCAGGCGCGCCAGGGACGTTCGCGACGTTATGTCACCGGCCGAGACACCGCTCAAGATCCGCGCCCACCCTGGGGCCGTTTGTGCCCGCGCGACCAATTGCGGCAGCCTCGTCAACATATCCCGTTCACGTTGTTCCGGGTCACGGGTCTCAAGTGGATCCAGCATTTCGTTCATGTTGCAATCCTTACTAGCGGTGGACACTGCTTGCTCCAATGTCGGGTGTTTCAAAAATTTTGGACAAAATCGGGCCCGTCGATAGCGCACGCGCTATCGTTATTGACTGTCTTTATGCTATGCGAGCCAGCGTTTGCGCCGGCGATAGAACTTCATGTCGCGGAAGCTCTTACGCCCTGCTCCGGAGACGCCAAGGTAGAACTCCTTGACGTCTTCGTTCGCCGCCAGCTCCTTGGCGTCACCTTCCATCACTACGCGCCCGTTCTCCAGGATGTAACCGAAGTCTGCATAGCGCAGCGCGACCATGGTGTTCTGCTCGGCGACGAGGAAGGAGACGTTCTCCTTGCTGTTGAGGTCCTTCACGATTTCGAAAATTTCTTCGACGATCTGCGGCGCCAAGCCCATCGACGGCTCGTCCAGCAGAATCATCGACGGCTTGGCCATTAGTGAACGGCCGATTGCACACATCTGCTGTTCACCGCCGGATGTGTAGCCCGCTTGGGATGTGCGACGCTGCTTGAGGCGAGGGAAATAGTGATACACCATCTCCAGCTGTTCCTTGAGCTGAGCACGAGAGAGCGTGCGCGTGTACGCGCCTGTCAACAGATTTTCCTCAACAGTCAAGTGGCCGAAGCAATGGCGCCCTTCCATGACTTGGGATAGACCCCGCTTGACGAGTTCATTCGGAGTAAGTTGATCGATACGCTCCCCCGCGAAGTCGATACTGCCCTTGGTGACATCACCGCGTTCCCCTCGTAGCAGCGTCGAGATTGCCTTCATCGTGGTCGATTTTCCAGCGCCGTTCGCTCCCAGGAGGGCAACGATTTTTCCCTGCGGAACTTGAAGAGATACGCCTTTCAGCACAAGAATCACGTGGTCGTAGATTACCTCGATGTTTTTTACCGAGAGATACGATTGCATTGCAGTCGTCGCGTTAGGAGAAATATGAGGTGTTTTCATTGCGTTAGATGCTTCACCGAAGGGTTAGCCGGACCTGAACTAAGAGTGAGTTTGCATTGTTCAGGCCCGGCAGACGGAGGACTGCTTGTCAGTTGAGGCAGCGGGGTGTAATGCCGTTTTCCGATGCATACTTCGCTGAAGACTCTTCGACGAGCTTGCTAATCAAGGCCTTGTCACCGGTGACCCATGTGCTCGTAATTGGAACCCACTTGCTGCCGCTCCACTGCTGGACTTTGACAGCGCCTGTTCCGGTATGGTCTTCACAGGATGTGCGTACGGGAGCAAACATCCCTTGTGCGCCAAGTTCTTTCTGGCGCGCTTCGGTGACGTTAAGGTTCTCCAGCCCCCATCGGATCTGCTCGCTGGTCAGCGTCTTGCCCTTGCCGAACTTTTCCTGTGCTACTCGAATTGCCTCGACCCAAAGGATGCCGGCTGCTATACCGCGCAGGTGATAGACAGAGCCAATACGGCCTTCATCATCGAGATTGCCTCGCTTTGCGGCATAGACTTTTTGGCGGATCTCGTCAACGACCGGGTAGTTGCCGGACATTGTGAATGTCATCGCAGCATAGCCCTTTGCAGCATCACCTGCCGGGATGACGTCCTCTTCGGAACCAGACCACCAGGAACCAATAATGCGCTCACGGGGGAAGCCGTTACGTTGTGCTGTCTTCAGTGCGACGGGATTCATGACACCAAAACCCCAGAGAATGACGTAGTCCGGTTTGGCTTGGCGAATCTGCAGCCACTGCGACTGCTGCTCGTTTCCGGGATGCGCAACCGGGATCTTGACCAGTTCGAAACCGTGGCGCTCCGCCAGCGCGTCGAAAACAGGGAAGGGTTCCTTTCCGTAGGCCGAGTCGTGGTACAGGCTCACGATCTTTTTTCCCTTGAGCTTGTCGACGCCACCTTCTTTGCTACCAAGGTAGGCGATCATCGCGGCAGCTTGGTACCAGTAATTACTGAGCAGCGGGAAGACGTAAGGAAAAACCTTGCCGTTGGCCGAATCGGAGCGTCCGTACCCGATCGTCGTCATCGGAACCTTGTCCTTCGGCACGCGGTTGAGGATGCCGTAAGCAATGCCGGTGGACATGGGCTCGACCAGCGCGGCGCCCCCGCTCTTCGACTTGAGGCGTTCATAGCACTCGACACCACGCGCCGCGTTGTATTCGGTTTCGCACTCGTCCCAGGCCAACTTCACACCGTTGATCCCGCCTTTTGAATTGACCAGATTCATATAGTCAATTGCTCCACCGAAGAAACCGGAGCCCCCCGCGGCGTATGGACCAATTCGGTACGAGAGTAAGGGAATGTACTGTTCCTGTGCGGCGGCGGCACCGACTGTACCGGCTACAGCGGCGCCCACCAGAATCGATTTCAACAACTTCATTTGCTCCTCCTATTATTAGACAGCGATGACAACGGGTATCAGTTATCCGGAATCCGGTTGAATTAGTGCGGGAATGGCCACAACCGCAGTTTTTCCTTCGCGATCTGCCACAGGCGGGCCAAGCCGTGCGGCTCCACGATCAGGAAGAAAATGATGAGTGCGCCGAACACCATCAGTTCGAGGTTCGACGCAACCGACGTCGGGAGCCCGAAGGTATGGGCAATGATATTCAGCAGGATCGGCAACAGCACGATA
Source organism: Noviherbaspirillum sp. (assembly GCA_035627275.1). Taxonomy (GTDB): domain Bacteria; phylum Pseudomonadota; class Gammaproteobacteria; order Burkholderiales; family Burkholderiaceae_D; genus Noviherbaspirillum. The sequence goes on along the minus strand of DASPMC010000070.1, from coordinate 224,591 downwards.
AAGGCTGCGCCAAAGAAGGAGCCGATGATGGTGCCCACGCCGCCAATGATGATCATGAACAGGATGCGGAAGGACAGGTCCAGGCTATAGGCTTCCGGCTCCACCGTGCCGAGGTAGGCGTACGCATACAGCGCGCCGGCCACGCCGCAATAGAACGAGCTCACAGCGAACGCGAGCAGCTTGGTGCGCATCAGGCGGAAGCCGATCACCTCTGCTGCCACGTCCATGTCACGCACGGCCATCCAGGAGCGTCCCACATTGCTGCGCACCATGTTTTTCACCAATAGCGCCATTACGCAGACAATCGACAGTGTCAACAGATATTTGCTGCCCGGCGTGCTGAACTCGTAACCGAGAATCCTGATTTCCTGCGCCGTGATCACGCCCGAAGAACTGTAGTTGGTGAACCAGCCGATCTTGGTCAGGCACCACACGACAAAGAACTGTGTCGCCAGGGTGGCGGCAGCCAGGTAGAAGCCGCGGATGCGCAGCGACGGCAGACCGAACGCGACGCCAACCATCGCCGCGCACAGACCGCCGAGGATGAAAGCGACCAGGATCGGGATACCGGGAATGCGCAGCACGAAGTTGTACGAGGCAAATGCGCCGACCGCCATGAAGGCCGCGGTACCAAGTGAGAGCTGGCCGGCGTAGCCTGTCAGAATGTTTAGCCCAAGCGCAGCCAGCGCGAAAATAAGGAAAGGAATGAGAATCGCAGAAAATACATAAGGCGACGCGATGAACGGCACTATCAGGAAAGCGAATGCGAGCATCGCGTAGATACCAATGCGGTCCTGCCGAATCGGGAAAATCCGGCCGTCGGCCTGATAAGTGGGTTTGAATTGACCTGCTTCACGGTAAAACATGTTTGCTTCCTTATTCGTTGTCCAAAAGGGCGTTAACACCCAATTTCTCCTCTTCCCAGTTGAGAGGAGAGACGTCAAATCCTTCGAATGATCTTCTCGCCGAATAAGCCTTCTGGACGTACCAGCAGGAACACGAGCGCAAGCACGTACGGGAACCATCCTTCGATACCGCCGCCCACCATCGGTCCGACATATACTTCTGCCAGCTTTTCGGATGCGCCGATGATCAGGCCGCCGAGGATCGCGCCCGGCACCGAGGTGAAGCCGCCGAGGATCAGCACCGGCAGTGCCTTCAGTGCGACAAAGGTCAGCGCAAACTGCACGCCATTACGCGCACCCCACAGCAGGCCGGCGACCAGCGCGACGAAACCGGCGACGGCCCAGACGATGCCCCAGATTTGCTGCAGCGGAATGCCCACCGCAAGCGCGGCCTGGTGATCGTCCGCGACAGCGCGCAATGCACGGCCGATCTTGGTCTTGGAGAAGAACAGCGCAAGTCCGGTCACCAGCACTGCGCATATGCCCGCGGCTGCAACGTCGAACTGCGAAATCGAGATGTTGAAGCTGTCGAGCAAAAACATGATCGGCACGTCTTCAATTCCAATGTCCAGTCGGCGGACTTGTGAGCCCCAGATCAGCTGCGCAAGACCCTCGACGAAGAAGGTCAGGCCGATAGTGGCCATGAACAGCGTGATTTCGTGCTGCGCGACCAGTGGACGGAGCACGATGCGTTCAGTAGCCAAGCCGAGCAGCACCATCGCGCCCATGGTCAGTGGGATCGCGACCCACAGCGGCACGCCGAACTTGTCGATCAGGCCGACGCAAGTGAGCGCGGCGAAGAACACCATCGCGCCCTGCGCAAAATTGAAGACCCCGGAGGCCTTGTAGATCAGCACGAAGCCGAGTGCCACCAGCGCGTACATGACGCCAGCAAGCAGGCCGCCGATCAAAACTTCGAAGAAAAAACTGAGTTCCATGTGTTGTCCCTGTTCTGTTCCTTGTCCAGCTCCCTCTCCCGCGGGCGGGAGAGGGTTGGGGTGAGGGTGTTCGCAAGAGAGATTGCGGTTCTCGGACTTGGCGTCCGCCCTCACCCCCGGCCCCTCTCCCGCCTGCGGGAGAGGGGAGGCGGTTTAGTGCGCCACGCCCAGATAGGCGTTGATCACATCCTGATTGCTCCGCACCTCATCCGGCGTGCCATCCCCGATCTTCTTGCCGTAATCCAGCACGACCACGCGGTCGGAGATATCCATCACCACGCCCATGTCATGCTCGATCAGCACGATGGTGGTGCCGAACTGGTCGTTGACGTCGAGGATGAAGCGGCACATGTCCTGCTTCTCTTCCACGTTCATGCCGGCCATCGGTTCGTCCAGTAGCAGGATTTCCGGTTCCGCGGCGAGCGCACGGCCGAGTTCGACGCGCTTTTGCAAGCCGTACGGCAGGCGGCTGACAGGCGTCTTGCGGATGTGCTGGATTTCGAGGAAGTCGATGATCTCTTCGACTTTCCTGCGGTGCGCGATCTCTTCCCTCTGCGCCGGGCCCCAGTAGAGCGCCTGCAGCAGGAAGTTGGTCTGCATCTTCAGGTTGCGGCCGGTCATGATGTTGTCGAGCACGGACATGCCCTTGAACAGCGCGATGTTCTGGAAGGTACGTGCGATGCCGCTCTTGGCTGCGGCATAGGTATCCATGTCCTTGCGGTGCTGCCCGCGGTAGATGATCTCGCCCTGCTGCGGCCGGTACACGCCGTTGATCACGTTCAACATCGAGCTCTTGCCGGCGCCGTTGGGGCCGATGATGGCGCGGATTTCATGCTCGCGCACATCGAAGGAAATATCGGTGAGCGCCTTGACGCCGCCGAAGGACAGCGAGATGTTCCTGAGGTCCAGGATCACGTCGCCGATTTTGCGATTTTCACTCATGTCAGGCCGCCTTCTTCAGTGCATCATAGGTCTTCACATCCACGATACGCAGGTCGGCCGCGACCATGCCCTTGCGGCCATCCTCGAACTTCACCTGCGTCTCGATGTATTGCGACATCTTTCCGGAATACAGTGCATCGATCAGCACCTTGTACTTGTCGGCGACGAAGCGGCGGCGCACCTTGCGGGTACGGGTCAGTTCGTCGTCATCCGGATCGAGTTCCTTGTGCAGCACCAGGAAGCGATGGATCTGGGTGCCCGACATCATCGCCTCGGTGGCAAGGTCGGCGTTGACCTTCTCCACGCACTCGGCGATCAGATCGTAGGTTTCGTTTTTGCTGGCCAGGTCGGTGTAGCCGGCGTACGCAATTCCTCGGCGTTCCGCCCAGTTGCCGACAGCTTCCATGTCGATGTTGATGAAGGCGCACACCATGTCGCGCTGATCACCGAAGGCGACCGCTTCCTTGATGAAGGGGAAGAACTTCAGCTTGTTCTCGATGTAGTTGGGAGCGAACATGTCGCCGCTGTTCATCTTGCCGACGTCAGCCGCGCGGTCGATGATCTTCAGGTGGCCTTCCTCGTCGAAGAGGCCGGCGTCGCCGGTGTGGAAGTAGCCGTTGCTGTCGATTGCCTCGGCGGTGGCGTCAGGACGCTTGTAGTATTCCTTCAACATCGCTGGTGAACGCACCAATACCTCACCGTTATCGGCTAGTCGGACATCTACCCCTGGGGCTGCGAGGCCGACACTATCCAGCTTGATATTGCCGTCTGGTTGAAGGCAGATGTATGCGCAAGTCTCGGTCGACCCGTAGAGCTGCTTGAGGTTGACGCCGATGGAGCGGTAGAAGCGGAACAGATCGGGACCGATCGCTGCTCCGGCGGTATACGCCACTCGCGCTCGCGACAGTCCAAGCACATTCTTCAAGGGCCCATAGACGAGGACATTGCCGATGGCATAGCTGAGACGGTCCAGCAAGCCAACTGACTTTCCGTCCAGAATGTCGGCGCCGACGCGACGTGCCACGTCCATGTAGTGATGGAACATCTTGCGCTTGAAGCTGCTCGCATCTTCCATCCGGATCATCACCGTGGTCAGCATGTTCTCGAATACGCGCGGTGGCGCAAAGAAGAATGTCGGCCCGATCTCGCGCATGTCAGTCATCACTGTGTCACCCGATTCCGGGCAGTTCACGGTGAACCCTCCGACCATAGACTCTGCGAACGAGAACAGGTGGTCGCCAGCCCACGCCATGGGAAGATATGAGAGAACGTCCTCTTTCTCTGTCAGCTTGTCAAAGGCGAGGGAACCAGCGGCAGCAAAGATGAAAGCACCATGCGTTTGGCAGACTCCCTTGGGTTTTCCTGTCGTTCCAGAGGTGTACATGATGACCGCGACGTCCTCTGGCTGTCCTGCGCTGACTTCCTGAAGGAAGAAGTGCGGGCTCTCCTTGTCGTACTTGCGCCCCGCAGCTTGCAACTCGTCGATTGAAGTAAGTCCAGGTGCAGCGTAATTGCGCATCCCACGCGGATCGTCGTAAATGATGTGTTCGAGCAGACCATTTGCGTTGACAGACCCAGCTCTGATTTCAAGCATCTTGTCTACCTGCTCCTGATCTTCGACGATAACGAACCCGATCTCCGCGTCCTGCAAGACATACGCGAGATCTGCAGCGGGTGCGTCCTGGTATAACGGTACTGCGACGCCGCCAAGACATTGAGCGGCAGCAATCGACCAGTAGAGTCGGGGTCGGTTGTCACCGATGATTCCCAGTTTCATACCACGTTTAAAGCCAATAGACGCAAGTCCGCATGCGAGTGCGCGCACTTCCTCTGCTGTCTCTTCCCAGGTCCACGTCTGCCAGATACCAAGATGTTTTTCCCGAATGGCAGGCCTGTCGGGCCGCTGCTGCGCGTTTCGAAGCATTAGCCGTGGAAATGTCGTGCCATCCATTGCTTTTGTAATGTCAACCGTTTTCATTGGCGACCTCTTTTCAGTTGCATTGATGGATTTGCAGCGGCGCCCGGACTGCGAGGACATATACCGGCGTTTTCTTGATCGAAGGGATCATGGATGTTTTGCTCCTCTTAGACGTCTTCTTGAATGTGCCATCGGCCGTGAACGGACCGCTGCACTTTGGATATCGATTAACCTGTTTTCTCCGGCTTTTTAGGCGCCGCGCAGGAATAATTCGTGCAATTTGGCGGTCGTAGCGGGATGCGATGTGGGGGCGCACGCCACGACGCAGTACGAGTACTGCTAGCGGCGGGCAACTCCACAGCGCGCCCGCTACGGCCAGCAAAATTGTGCGAATTATTCCTGCGCGGTGCCTTATGTCCGGTGAATCACTGCAAATTCGTTTGCGTCGATTCGCTCCGATTTGAGCAAGTTGACGCTCGCCGACTCGTCGACGTAGCCCATGGCCATGCCAGAGACGATGATTTGAGACGGGGGAATGTGCAGGCTTGCGTGAACGATCTCTCCATAGTCGCACCAGGCCTGTTGTGGACATGTCTCAAGTCCAAAGTCTTGGGCAGCGATCATGACGTTTTGCATGAACATGCCGCAGTCCAGCCACGAACCCTGAGTAAGATATCGGTCCATAACAAAGAACATTCCTACGGGGGCGCCAAAGAAATTGAAATTCCGGATCTCGGCCCACTTGCGCCCCTCCATATCGTTGCGCTCGATTCCGTACAAGCGGTACAGCTCATAGCCCAGCTTGCGGCGTCTCGATATGTGGGGCTCGACCATTTGTTCAGGGAGGTACGCGTACTCCGGACACCGTTTCCCGGTGAGCGCCTGCTCTGATACCGCCAGACTGACTCGCTCGCGGGCATTACCGGTGACCACATGAACGGTCCAAGGCTGGATGTTCGTTCCCGACGGCGCCCGCGATGCGATATTTAGGATTTCCAGGACCAGCGCTTCTGGCACTGGTGTCGACAGGAACTGGCGAACCGAACGCCGCCGGACAATGGCATCAACTGCAGATATGTTCTTTCGCATCGGTACATCTTTGTCTTGTGGTCGGCCTGCGACACTTGTTGAAGATTCCGCTCTCATGCCGCGCTCTTGGTTTCAGCGAGCGCTTTCAGCTCTGCAGCGCGCAATTCCCGAAGAACAAACCGCTTGATTTTTCCGCTGGGCGTCTTAGGGAGGGATTGGACAAGATGCACCTGGCGCGGGTAAGCGTGCGCCGCATAAGTGCGCTTGACCCAGGTTTTCAGCTCCTCCTCGAGATGAGGATTCGCGGCGATCCCGCCTTTCAGAACAACGTAGGCTTCGAGGACCTCCCCGCGGACTTTGTCTGGCGCAGCAATAACGGCTGCCTCGGCAACATCGGGATGGGTCAGTAGTGCGGACTCGACTTCGAACGGGCTGATCCGGTAGCCGGCCATGATAATCACGTCGTCCGCTCTTGACGAAAAGTGGATGTACCCGTCGCTGTCGACGTAACCCAAGTCACCGGTCAAGTACCAACGGCCGTTTCCTGCAAACTTTTCTGCGCTTTTACCCGGATCTTCAAAATAGCCTTTGAACCAGGCAAGAGGACTTTCACTCAGTTCAAGCGCGACTCGGCCAACCTGCCCTGTTTCAACCAAGACGTCCTCATACTGATCTATCACTACCGGCTTCCATCCCGGCATGCCGATCCCCATGGACCGTTCCTTGATCGGACGTTTCAGGTCGGGATGATGGTGGTTGTTAACCAGCATCCCCGCCTCGGTCTGGCCGTAGTGGTCTGCGACTTCGACGCCCAATGCTTTAACAGCCCATTGGTTGACCTCCGGCGTTAAAGGCTCGCCGGCACTTGATGCACAACGCAGCTTCAGTCCTGGGGGCGGAGTCACACCAGAAGTGAGTAGCGAGCGATATACCGTCGGCGCGGCGGTAAAATTCGTCACTTCGCATAGCGATAGGAGATTGAGTGTGTTAGCTGCAGAAAAGCCGCCCTTCAGGAGGACACTCGAAACGCCGGTCGCCAATGAGCAGATGATTCCGAAATAGAGACCGTATGCCCATCCCGGGTCAGCGGCGCACCAGTAAATGTCAGTCGGCCTCAGGCCAAGGCCAAATTCGCCGTACCCATGAAAACCTGCTATGGCACGTACCGGCACAACTACGCCCTTCGGCTTGCCAGTGGTACCTGATGTGTAAATCTGAATGAGGGGCGCGTCGCCACCAACGGTCGCCGCATCGGCACCCGAGACATTTTTTGCCATCAGGTCACCGAACCGGTAGCACTCGCCCACCTCGTTTTCGGCAGAGTAAGACTCTTCGCCTGCAACAACGACGGCGAGTCGGATACCTGGATCAGCGGAAAGCGTAGTCAGTTTTTCGACGTGAACACCATCTGCCACAACCACCTTTGCACGGCTGCCCTTTAGCCGTGTAGCAATTTCTGGTGAAGCGAAGGCAGTGAACAACGGAACATGAACTGCACCAACGCGCCAGATTCCCAGCAAGGTAACCAAGTAATCGCGACTCTTACCCATCAGGGTGGCCACCCGATCACCCTGAGCAACTCCAAGCGACCTCAATGCATTTGCAAATATTTCGGACTCCTGCCTCAGTTGCCCGTATGTCATGACATCAACAGCAAGATTGCTGTCGACGATTCTGTATGCCACGGAGTTCGGATCATGTCGGTCGCAAAGTAGATAAGCGACATTGGCGGCGGGATCGCCATACTGACCGAGGAGTGCATTGACGCGCGCCAAATCGGCAGAACCAGTGCTCAGGTCCATTACGGTCTCCTTTTCGTTGATTAGCGAATTCTCAGCTATGTCGCACGTCCTTCTTGAGACATAAAAAGAATCATCGTTTTATTGATAATAGAATTCAGATTCGCTTATGTCAACGGGTTTTTTGACATTATTACGCGGGATGCTCTCGCCACATTAAGCCGCAATAGGCAATTTCGACCGGCGCAAAGAGCGTTAATGAGAATCGCAATTCTACAGAAGTATGAATTCGGATAGCGGTTTGGCGGGGCTTCATGCATAATCAAGCAAGATGAAACATCGATACATACAGGGAAAAACATGAAGGAAAAGCAAGTAAATCCGACTCCATCCGCCCTCCCTGTAAGGACCAGACACCGCGGACCTGAAAAGCGCCCACTTATCCTGGCAGCAGCCAGGACTTTGGTCTCACAGGTCGGATTTCGCGAAGCGCAAATGTCAAATGTTGCCGATCTTGCTGGGATTGCAATTGGGACCCTCTACCGCTACTTCCCATCCAAGAACGAACTGATGGTTGAGATAGTGGCGTCAGTTGCACAACGAGAAGTCGACGTGGTCGCAGGAGTGGCAATGGCCGATGGGCCTGCCAAGGAAAGGCTTGGGCGCGCCGCGTGGACGTTCGCAAGCCGGGCGCTTCGCGGAAGGCGCCTTGCATATGCGTTAGTCGCAGAACCAGTGGATCCCGAAATCGAGGCGGCACGGCTGAAGTACCACAGAGCCCTCGCCCGCGTATTCGAAACGATCATTGACCAGGGCATCCGCGCAAAGGAGTTTCCCTCTCAGCATGTTGCTGCAGCAGCAGCGTGCATGGTGGGATGCCTTTTTGAAGGCCTGGTTGGGCCACTTGGCTCTGATACTGTTGTGACCGAAGGCGAACGCCATAGCTTCGCAGCGGCTATCGTCCGGTTCTGCCTACAAGCGGTGGCTGCACAAGAAGTGTCTTTTGAGCCCGAGAAACAAGAGTCTTAACGCCACCGATATCGCACCGAAACGCTAGTGTCCTGAGTCATTTGCATGCGATCCAGCGCCTGGATCTGCGATTTCTCGTCGACACACAGCACCACGGCGCGTGCGGGCGGCACCAGATAGAGGCCGACAATGTCACGCACCTTGTCGATGAACAGCGGATCGGTGGACAGCTTGAACGTTTCCTGGCGATGCGGCTGCAAACCAAAGGCGCGCCAAATGCGTCCCACCGCAGTCTGGTTCAGATGGACCGTCCTGGCGCAGATCGATGAACCGACGGCCCCATTTACCCACAGTTTGCAACGTCACGTGCAAACGCTTGGCTAGCTCGCCGTTGCGTTCGCCATGCGCACATGCCAGCACGGTGCGGGCGCGCAGCGCCAGTGCTTGCGCACTCTTGCGGCGTCGCGTCCATTCGATCAGGCGGTTGTTCTCTTCTACGGTCAACGTCAACTCTGGCAGCCGTCTTCCTCGTCTCATCTCGCTCTCCTGTCTCATCCCGAGAGCCAGACATATGGAGTGGCTAATTGTTCAACGAATTAATGACTAAAGACAATAGATGTTCATGGAATTGATCTCCGCCTGAACACTGCGGTAAGCGCCGAAACGATCAAGGCAATGGCGTTCGATGAAGCGCACGATCTACCTCATGCAGCGCAAGATAGATCAGTTCGGAAAACGTCGAGTTGTGAGATCGGAATAATCCGAGGCTCTGGCCCCTGCATTGTTCCACGCTACATCACTGATGCCATTCTGACGGGCGAGCCGCCTGAAGCTGAATCAAAGATGCAGCGGTACATCTAGAACATCGCTAACCGCCCCTTCCCGACTTCGTTGAACGCACCAGCGAGTGAGCCGGATCCCGCCTCGGGCAGCCGCTTTGCACAAGACCGGGAGGCAGCATCTGATTAGCATTGGTGCACACACACCGTACAGGAGCCGCAATGAGCATGTTCGACGCAATGCCCCTCCCCCACTACTTTACTCCCGAGCACGAGCAGTTCCGCAGTACGCTGCGTGATTTCATCGCCAACGAGATCACCCCCTTTGTCAACGAATGGGACGAGGCCGGCGAGTTTCCCATTTCCTTGTATGGGAAGGCCGCTGAAATCGGTTTGTTGGGGCTTGGCTATCCGGAAGAGTACGGCGGTACGCCGGTCGATGTGTTTTACAAGCTGATTGTTGCCGAGGAATTTGCGCGATGCGGCTCGGGAGGCGTGCAAGCTTCGCTGAATTCACACACAATCGGCCTGCCGCCCGTTGTCGCCGCGGGCAGTCCCGAACTGAAGCAGCGCATTATTCCCGCCGTCATCTCCGGGCAAAAGATCATGGCCCTGGCTGTAACGGAGCCCTCCGGCGGTTCGGACGTAGCCAGCCTGCGCACCACGGCGGTACGCGACGGCGATCACTATATCGTCAACGGCGAAAAGACTTTCATCACCTCCGGTATGCGCGCCGACTACTTTACAGTGGCGGTTCGTACCGACCCCGGCAATCGCGGCGCCGGCGGCGTTTCTTCGTTGGTAATCGAGGGCAATACACCTGGACTCACGCGCACCGAACTCAAGAAGATGGGGTGGTGGGCATCCGACACAGCGCATCTGCACTTCGATAACTGCCGCGTCCCGGTACAGAACCTTCTCGGACAGGAAAACAGGGGCTTCTCCATCTTTATGGGGAACTTCAACTCAGAGCGCCTGTTCATGTCGGCCAACGCGGTGGGCTTTGCGCAGGTCTGCCTCAACGAAGCCTTGGCGTGGGCACGCGAACGCAAGACTTTCGGCGAACCCTTGTCCCAACGCCAGGTTATCCGCCACAAACTGATGGACATGATGATGCGAATCGACGCCGCACGCGCGCTGGTATACGACCTTGCATACCGCATCGAGCACCAGTGCGATGATCCTTCCCACCTTGTGGCGCGTATTGCCATGGCAAAGGTCGTGTCGACGCAAGCGATGCAATTCTGCGCGGACCAGGCGGTGCAGATCCTTGGCGGCATGGGCTACATGCGCGGCACGATGAGCGAGCGCATTTACCGCGAGGTGAAAGTCATGATGATCGGAGGCGGGTCGGAGGAAATCCTGAAGGATCTCGCCGCACGGCAAATGGCCATTTAGCAGACTGTTGAAAAACTACTGCGCAAGCCGATCTTGGTGCCTGTGATGCTCAGCGTACTACGCGTACGCTTGCGCTTCTCGGCACCAATCTCAGCTCGCTCGCTACGTTTTTCAACAGCCTGCCAGAGCGATTCCAGCAAATACGCCCGCCAGGGTTTGGTCAGAGTTCGACTCGTGGTCGGAATTCAACGGCCGGAACGGTACATCCGAACTCGCGACACCAACGCTCGTACTCGGATGCATCGCTGTGGCCTGCGAACAGCGGACTCCATATGAAAAGGCGAGCGTAGATGCGACATCGCAGCGTAGCGGGCTCAGCCGCTGCATCGCTCTTGAGCGCCTGCTTGACAGCTGCCATATCCGTACGTATGCGCATCATGCGGATACCACCATCGCGCTCGGTGTCGAAAAGCAGGCAGTCGGATTTTTCCGCGTCGAGACTGCGACGCAACCATTCGTGGCTTGGTAACGTCGGTACGCCGTCGCGTGCGAAGGATGTCCAGGCATCACCCATTGCCTGGGCCAACACGGCTCGGCCGGACCGGTTGAATGGCGTATTGACGCCGAAGATGTCGAGCTCGCCCACCGTGTCGCGGAAGACGAAGGCCATCTCCATGCCGTGCGCGGCGCCGAGCAGCAGGTCGGGGCGAATAAAGGGTACCGCAGGGGCCTCGTCCCAATCGAAGCGGTAGCTCCAAACGTCGGCGTTTCCGCCTGCCAGCATGGCGTCAGCAGGGGCGTCAATATGCCGTGCCCTCCAGGCATTCGACATGTACTCCGCCTCGACAAGGTAAGCACGCCGGTCCCGCAGCATCGGCAGCTTGCCCAGCAGCATGCGCGAGTGCTCAGGCTTGTCAGCTATAAAAGGTTTGTACTCATCGCGAGTGCTACCCAGGATTACCGGCACGCTGTTCCATTGGCCGGAGGCAAAGACCTCGGTCAGCGGCTTGCGCGGTAGTACCACGCCGTCACGCACTGGGCGAGGTCCCCAGTAGAGACCCACACTACCGGGTGTGAAAATGCTCAGCAGCCGGGCCGGACTGAGCGAGCGCAGAAAGGCCGCAATTTCTGCAGCAGGCAGAGTCGCGAGATGCTTCTTCGCAGCTTCGCGGTCGCTGGCCAAGCCCTCTGCGACGAACAGCCGCGCCGTCACTTCGAGGGCACTGTCGCGATGGCCGGGTTGTGGGTCGTCGCGCCAATTCACCGCCTCCTCGACGCTGAAGGTCTCGACCACCGGCGACTGCGCGATCGCACGATGGAACAGGCCTTTGGCCAACGGGCTCGCTAACAGGGTCAACACATTCTGCCCGCCAGCGGATTCTCCGAAAATCGTCACGCAGTCGGGGTCACCGCCAAAGGCAGCGATGTTGTCTCGCACCCAGCGCAATGCGGCAATCAGGTCGAGGGTGCCGAAGTTGCCCGAGCGTTCCTCGGGTGTGGCATCGTCGGCCTCGAGCAAGGCCGGGTGGGTGAACCAGCCAAGCACGCCGAGCCGGTAGTTGACTGTGACGACGATCAGGCCATCGTGGCTCGCGTAGTTGCGTGCCGCGTCGTAAGTGGCCGACGTGCCCACGCAGTTGGCGCCACCGTGGATCCATACCATTACCGGGCGGCGTTGGCCGGCGCCCGGCACAGCGCGAGACTCGAACGCGGGCGCAAAAATGTTGAGAGTGAGGCAGTTCTCGTCACCCACGATCCGACCTCGTTGCCGCGCCGGCGCAGCAGCGAGCAGATCGGCATATTGCGGTGCCATCGACCCATGGCTGCGGGCCTCGAATACACCGCTCCACGGTATGGCAGGACGCGGCGCACGCCAACGCAAATTTCCGATGGGCGCCCTGGCATAGGGAATACCGCGCCAGGCATGGATGTCACCCGACTCGCGCGTGCCGATGACTTCGCCACCGGTCACGTGGCGTCTGGACGCAGCATCGAGCATGCGATGTGGCGCCTTCATGCGTGTGCCTTGACAATGCATTGGCTTCTACGACCACGCTGCTTGCGTCCGATAATGCCACCTTGGGCATTGATCTCGTCGACCTTCAATTTTGTCTCCTTCTTTAACCTATCTGTTGACTCTTGCCGAACTCAATCATCTATCGCGTCACGCATTGGCCCTTATCAAGTCCGCAGCCTTTTCCCCAATCATGATGCAGGCCGCATTGGTATTGCCCCCAATCAGCGTCGGCATGATTGATGCATCAGCGACCCGGAGACGACGCAAACCGCGAACGCGCAATTGATCATCGACCACCGCCAGGTCGTCATTACCCATCTTGCACGTACCAACCGGATGGTACTGACTGTCCGCTCGATCACGAATGTCCTTTTCCACGGCAAGGGGATCGTTCTGATCCAGCGGGTAGACGGCTTCGCCGCGGAATCGCTCGAACGGTGCAGATTCAAGGAGGCGCCGTTGCAGACCGGCGCCGATGGTTAGCACCCGGAGATCTTCTGGATCGGACAGGAAGCACGGGTCGATCCTCGGAGCGTCAAAGGGGCTGGGCGTTGCCAGGGATACCGTTCCCCGGCTCTTCGGTCGCAGCAAGGTGGTGTGACAGCTGAACCCGTGGCCCAAGTGCATCTTCCGGGCGTGGTCGTCGACGATCGCCTGGACGAAGATCAGTTGCAGGTCCGGAACCTCGAGATCGGGGCGGCTCTTGATGAATGCACCTGACTCCGCGAACGGCGAAGTGATCAAGCCCCGGCGTTCACGCCGCCACTGGCGGACAGCCTGAACAAGGCGCAAACCGCCACGCACAGAGATGCCGAAGGTTTCGGTATCGCTAGACGCACGGTAGCTGTAGACGTAGTCGATATGGTCTTGCAGATTCCGGCCTACGCCCGGCAATGCATGGACAACGGGAATACCCATGGCATGCAGACCGTCCGCGGATCCGACGCCAGAAAGCTGGAGAATCTGCGGCGACCCGAAGGCGCCGGCACTCAACACCACCTCGGCGCGAGCCAGGAACTCGCGGTCTTCACCCGCGACATTGGCTACCACACCGATAGCGGTACGGCCATCGAACAGGATGCGGCGGGTCACGGCATTCGTCACTACCTTGAGATTTGGCCGCGCCAAGTGCGGTGTCAGAAATGCCTTGGCGGCGCTACACCGTTCGCCATTGCGCTGCGTCACCTGGTACATGAAGCAACCGAACTGATCGGATCCGTTATAGTCCGGATTTGCAGGGAGTCCCGACGCTTGAGCCGCCTTCAGAAAAACACGGTTCAGGTTGCTGGGTTGCGAAATCTCCGCCACGTTGAGTGGTCCGCCACGTCCGTGATAGTCGTTGTCGTAACTCTCGTTATGTTCCGACATGCGGAAATAGGGCAAGACATCGCCGTAGGACCAGCCATGGTTACCCAAGGCTGCCCAGTGGTCATAGTCCCATCGGTGTCCACGCACGTACAGCATCGCGTTGATCGAACTTGACCCGCCCAGCGTCTTTCCACGCGGCTGGTATCCGCGCCGGCCATTAAGACCCGGTTGTGGCACGGTCTCGAAGGCCCAGTTGTTGATCTTTCTCGGCAGCATGGCAACCACGCCTACCGGTGCCTGGATCAGTACGCTCTTGTCCGCCCCCCCGGCTTCGATAAGGCAAACGCTGACAGCAGGATTTTCGCTCAAACGGCTGGCAATGACGCAGCCTGCTGATCCGGCGCCAACCACCACATAGTCAAAACGCTCTTTTCCATGCATAACAATTCCCATCCTGAAATCATATTTTTTGTTTTGCGCATGGCTGTTGCGGCCCTTTGACCCGCAGCAGCGCCGCGATTGCGGGGATCAGGGCCACTGCGCCCACCATGTTCCAGATGAACATAAAGGTCAGCAGTATTCCCATGTCGGCCTGGAACTTGATTTCCGAGAAGATCCAAGTCAGCACCCCGGCAGCGAGCGTGATGCCCGTAAAGGCCACGGCCAAGCCGGTGGTCTTCATGGTTTCAAAGTAAGCGTCGCGCAGCGACAGGCCCTGCTCAAGGTAGGCCTCCAGGCGGTTGTAGAGATAGATGCCGTAATCGACCCCAATGCCCACGCCTAATGCGATGACGGGCAAGGTGGCGACCTTGACGCCCAAGCCAAGAGAAGTCATGACCGCTTCGCACAGCAAGGAGGTAATCACCAGCGGCACCAGCAGGCAGACGGCAGCCCGTATCGAGCGGAACTCCAGCAACAGCAGAATGGCAACAATGCCATACACCAGCGCCAACATGGGAATCCAAGCCTTGCGTACCACCGAGTTGGTAGCTGCCTCGATGCCGGCGTTTCCGGCTGCCATCAGGATTTCCAACTCCGTGGTCGGATTGGCAGCACGGAATGCCTCGACAGTTCTGACCACCCCGTCCAAGGTATTCGCCTTGTGGTCATTCAGATAGGCGATGACTGGCAGCATTGAGCAGTCATTGTTATAGAACGATTGGGGGATGGTCTTGTGGGCCGCGTTGGAGACGTAGCGGTTGCGGGTCACCGTTGCCCACTTGAGATCGCCGCCATAACTGCCGACGATAGCCTGCTTCATCCAATCGAATAGAGAAACGGTGCTATGCACGCCCGGCGTTTCCTCCAGCGCCCATTGAAGCCGAGTCACAGCCGATGCCACCCCATATGAACCGCACTCGGAAGACGGCGTCTTGACGATGACGACAAATACATCGTTACTCGTCGAATAGTGCTCACCGAAGAATACGGTATCCTGGTTGTACTGGGCTCGCGCCCGCAGTTCCGGCGCACCGGGATCGAGGTCTCCGATCTGGAGCTGCCTGCTGGTGGTCCAACCCCATACGGCAACAACGCTTGCCAAACCGAGTGCAATCCACGAACGGCGGGAAGTCGTCAGGGAGGCAAGCGCCTCCGCCAGACGGTGCTTGCTGTCACGACGCCGTTCCGCCATGCTCAGGCCAGCGCGAGACATGCCCGCATAAGACATGAGGATCGGCAGCAGGAACATCTTGGTCAAGATGATCACCGCCACGCCGATACTGGCGCTGATGGCCAGTTCACGGATCACCCCGATGTCGATAATGAGCAGGGTAGAGAAACCCACCACGTCGCAAAGCAACGCCACCGATCCGGGAACGAACAATAGCAGGAAGGTAGCCCGGGCAGCGTCGATCTTGCCGGCACCTGAACAGCTGGCGCTGGCGTAGGTATTGATGTTCTGCACTGCGTGAGAAACACCGATGGCGAAGGTCAGGAAGGGTACCAGGATCGAATACGGATCCAGACCAAAACCGATCAAACGCATCAAGCCAAGATGCCACACCACGGCAAGCAGACAGCAGCCAATGGTGGCAAGGGTGCTGCGCCAGCAGCGCGAGTAGACGAACACCAGTGCCGTGGTGAGCAGGACGGTCAGCAGGAAGAACAAACCGATGGCGCGGGCACCGTGTATCAGATCGCCTACCAGCTTGGCGAAGCCGACGATGTGGATACGTATGCCGGGCTTCTCGAATTTTCGTCGCACCTGCTCTTCAAGCCGTTGCGAGAAAAGACCGTAATCCAGTTGCTGTCCGGTGTCCGGGTCGGTCTCCAGCAGCGGAACGAAGATGGTCGAGGACTTATGGTCATTGGCCACCACGCTTCCAACCAAAGCGGCCTTGCCTACGTTCTCGCGTACTTCGTCTACACCTCGGGCGGAGGTGGCAAAGTCGGCGGGGATCACTTTCCCCGAGCGCAGCCCGTCCTCGGATGCCTCGATCCACAGCGTATTCGGCGTCCATAGGGAACGCAGGTTGCCGCGGTCGATGCCAGGAAGGTAGAACACCTCGTCAGTGATCTGCTTGACCAGATCCAGATACTCATGGTTGTAGATGTCGCCCTGGGTCGTCTCCACACCGATGCGGATGGTATTTCCCAGAGGCCGCAAATCGTTCTCGAACTGGAAGTAGTTAAGGACGTAGGGGTGTCCCGCCGGTACCAGTTTCTTCAGACTGGCTTCCGGCTTGAGCTGCAGAGCTTGCCATAACAAAAACAACGATAAGACAGCAAACACAAGCAGCCAGAGGGGACGATGCGCGAACAGCTGGCGCTCGAAAGCGGCGGCGATGCGTTCGACAGGTTTTTTTGCGGCCAGGTCGACAGGATCACGGTTCATTTTTCGGGGAAATCGAATGTTAGGGACGAAGCGCCACCGACGCCAACAGCAATCACTGCTCGTTTGTCGGCGTCGAAGGAAAAGCTGCGCAGCTTGCGAAGCGGCACCTTCTGCGGCATGACGGCGAAACTCCGCCCGCCATCACTGCTGGAGAGGAGCTCCCCTTCTTGCGTCGCCAGCACGATACGTCCTCCCTCCAGTGCTTCGCCATGAACAACAGACTTATCGGAGGGGCTGGCGACCGGCTGCCAAGTCGTGCCGCCGTCGGCGGAGCGGAACAGATGGCCGCGGAAACCATAGGCGACGATCGCTGCCGGCGCCGCCACCACGCCATAGAGGTTTCCGCTGTAGCCCACATCAGTCCGGGTCCAGGTCTGCCCCTGGTCGCGGGAACGGAATATCACGCCGGCCTCCGCCGCGATGTAGAGCTCACCGTTTCTGCCTAGCTCGATGCTGTTCAGATGCAGCCCAGCGGGATTGGGCAGGCGGTCGCCGATGTAGGTCCATGTCTTCCCGGCATCGAAGGTCCGCAACAATTGTCCATAAGAGCCTGCGGCAAAAGCAGTCCGGGCGTCGACAAAGCGCACGCTCATCAAGGGCCGCGAGGGCCCTGCAGCGACGGCTGCCTGCGCATCGGCCAGGAGGTCTTGCGCATGCTCAAGCAGGTCGCGATTCTGTTGCGACTGGCTGCCTGAAGCGCGGATCTGTTCCAGCCGCGCTTTGGCTGCGTCGAGCACCTGCTGGTTGATCACTGCACCGTCAAGCTGTTTGGTCCAATGCGCGCCACCGTCAGTCGTCGCCAGGATCACGCCGTCATGCCCCACGGCCCAACCGACACGCTCATTGGCGCAGGAAATCGCCGTCAGCATCACCGAGGTCGGCGCGGGAATCTGGCGCCAGGTCTTGCCTTCATCGCCAGAACCAGCAATCAAGCCAAATTCGCCCACCGCCAGCAACTGCCGGCCGCAGCGTGCCACGTCGAGCAGCATCTTGCGTGCCGGACGCCCGGTGACAGGCGCCGGCGTCGCCAGCAGGTCGAGCGTGACCGCAACCGGCGCCGCCTGGGATGCCACGCAAAACATCGCCATCGACGCCAGAACCATGACGGCGCCCCACCGCGTTCCTCGCGGTACTCCGGCTTGCACTCGCATGCTGGACGCTCCCATCGATCAGTTGCCAGCCCGGCGCAGGGCATCAGGGGAAAAGTCCGAGGCCTTCAGGCGAACCGAGAACTGCATGGGCTTTTCTTCGTTGGCCAGTCCGCTCGATACGTAGCGCCGGGACTGCAAGTCGTACTGGGACGAACCGGCCAGCCAGAACGCCGGCGCATCGTAGTACTGGACCCCGTACTGTTCCAGTACGCGCCACAACTCGCCGCGTCCGTCGTAGAGGTCGCCATGCGCCACTTGCCAGGAGTCCTCGTCCAGGTAGTACACGCGTTTGCCGTAAATGTGGCTCTTGCCTTGCCGCAGCTGGGCCTCCACGACCCACACCCGGTGTACTTCGTAGCGTACGAGGCTTTGGTTCAGGACACCCGGTTTGACGATGTCGGTGTACTTGAGGCTCTTGTCCGTGAGCTTGTAGTTGTTGTAAGAGATGATCATCTCTTTCTTGCCCAACAGCTTCCATTCATAGCGATCGGGAGAACCGTTGTAGCCGTCATAGTCGTCGATGGTGCTCAACCCGTCCAGGCCCTGGCGCGGCGAATCGTAGGAGATCTCGGGCGCCCGCAGTACGCGCCGCGTGCCCGGGTTGTAGACCCAGGCTGCACGCGGCTTCGTGTACTGATCGATGAAATCGTGGGCCAGGATCATCTCGCCGGCAATGCTCGACGGCGCCCTGAACTGGGTCCGGTAATAGAACAGCATGCCCGGCGCAGGCGGCGTCATGCCAAGCGTGAAGATGATGTCCTCCTCGCGCTTTACCGGCGTGAAGGCGCCGTTCGGCTGAACAGGGAATTCGCTGACGGTGCGGTTCACGGTGATGCCGCGATAGCGAAAAATGTGGTTCCAGATCGCCTCGACCCCATTGCGCGGAATCGGGAACGGCACGGTGGTGGCAGACACGTTGACCACGGAGTTGCCGTCATTGGCGGTTTCGGCCGCTGCGGCCTCCTTGCGCACATTCTCGTACACCGCAGCCGGATAGGCCGCCGTGCGGCGAGTTGGATACACCTCCATCTTGTAGTCCGGGTAGCGCTTGAGCAAAGCCAGCTGACCGGGGGCGAGCTTATCCTTGTACTGCTCCGCGTTGACGCCGGTAATCACGTACAGGGGTTTGTCCGCGGCATAGGGATCGATCCAGCCGCGGCTGGCGTCAAAGCCTGCGGGCGCCTTGGCAAGACCGCCCTCCCAGGCAGGAATCGTGCCGCTCTTGTTGCCGGCGCGCTCTGCGCCAACCGGCGTCAGATCCTTGGAGAGCCGCTCCACCTGGTCGGCCGGGATTTTAGCCTGTGCCAGAGGCACGGTTAAAAGCAACAGGACCATTAGCGTTATCTTGGTTTGAGAAAATCGATTCATGATGTTGTCCTTGTATGCAGTCAGAAGCTGGCGCCCAGCACCATGCCGTAGAAGTCGCGGTCATGGAAGCTGTCGAATCGGGCATTCGCGTTGAAGTTGGTGTAGCTGAGGTCGATGTAGTAACGCTTGGCGTATTCCGCCCGTACGCCCACACTGACGATGCGCCGGTTCTGGGAGAACATGCCGTCGGCGGACCAGCCCTTCACGTCGTGGGAGAAGAACAGGCGCGGCTTCAGGTTGATGCCGGTAATGAGGCCGGGATACTCCAGTTCTGCGAGCAGGCGATAACCCCAGGCATTCGACGTGTAGTAACCATCCTGGGTACAGTTGGCGGCATTAGTCGTGGCGCAAGCACCGCCGAGACTTGCATGCTGGGCGGCACCGTATTCGAAGCTCCGGCCATAACGAACGCTGGTGTATGGGTCGCCGATGCCGCTCCAATGCTGGGCAGCCACCTCACCCACAAGAGTCACGCTGGACGCACCCAGCACGTTGGAGAGGATCTTGATGGTGGACGCCTGCACTTGCGTCTTGTTCTTCAGATCGTAACCGCTGAGGTCGGTGCCCGATCCGATCGGTGCGGCCGTGGACCCGTAGCGGCTCGCCAGGGGTCCGACGCCAACCCCGCCGGCGCCATTGGGAGCGGCAAAGGAGAGGAACAAGTCCACCGGGCTCACCTGGACAGGGAAGTCCTTGGTGTAGGACACCTCGCCGGCGACGGCCCAACCGCCCAGTACCGTTGACGCGCTGAGACCGGCCACCTTGATGTTTCTGGCCGAGTAGTCCCAGTAGATGGAACCTAGCGGCGCGGCGGCATAGTAGATCGAGTTCGGGACCGTATTCAGATCCCGTACAGCGGAAAGGTAGGGAATGTGCGTCGCATAGTTGACAAAATAGGCTCCGAATTCCGTATCGATGGACTCGACGTTCTTCTTCAACGTGAAGCCGTACTGGCCATTGTTGGACGGTTCCCTGTCGGGCCTGCGAGAGACGTTGAAGTTCAGCCCGCCCAGCGCGGGTACGCCGTTGGCGTACTGAAACGAGGTGAATGATCCCGCTGCGTCACTCGCCACCAGGGCTTTGCCGTTGGTGCAATTCAAGGCGGTAGCAGGCGACCAATAGGTGCCGCAACCGTCGATGCTGGTAGGCTTCCAGCGAAACTGATAGAAGGCTTCGGCCGATACGTTGCCCGGCAGTCCGACGCTGCCGGATATCTGAGGAACGGGCAGGATCGCTTCCTTGAGAAAGGTGCCCGGCTGGCGCAAAGCGTTGACGTCGAACACCGAGTACTGATTCACGCCCGGCACGAACAAACTCTCGCCGAAGTTGACGGCGTGGTTGCCCAGCTTGATCTTGGCCTGAACGTCGTCACCGATGTCAAATCCGGAATAGACGTAAGCGTCGAGCAATTCCACACCCTTGAACTTTGACAGATTGGTGTCGAACTCCGAGTCGTCAAGCCGCGTATCGGGCGTGAAGCCATTGGTCGGCGCGCCGAAAGGCACCGATTGCTTGCTGAGGCGGTAGTTGTCCCACGCCTTGGCCCTGACGAAAACGCCCGTATCACCCTTGCGCAGATTCACATCTCCCACAATCCGGAACAGCGTCGTGAAGTTGTCGCCCTTCTTGAAGTTCCGGGTGGCCGATCCAGTATAGGCGGATGCGTTGCCGCCATCTCCGATACCCACGAGTTCGGGATCGGGATTGCTGGCGCGCCAACCGCTCGTCAGCGATGCATTGAGCGACCAGATCGCTTCCATCCCGTCGCCAAGATCTATGGTGCCGGCGTGGGCTGGAACTCCGAAACTGGCGGCCAAGGCCGTCATTGCCAAAGGCGCGGGAATACAAGCGCCACGCCGCAACAGGGCGGCTGCCCTATAGATTCTTTTCATTCACTTCTCCTCCAGCTTTTTAAATGCAGCCCTTGTCTTGGGTTGCTGCCTTTCCTGCCCACAGCGCAATCCGCAGGCAGCGTTAAAACACACAATTGCTCAGGTACCCTCCCGGTAAACAACGGTCTGCAGGTTGCAGTAATGGGACAGCCCCAGCACGCCGTTCTCGACCCCGAGACCCGATTGCTTCATCCCCCCCATCGGGACATTCGGGGTCAGTACGTGAATCTGGTTGATCCAGACGACGCCAGACTCGATGCGCTGACCGACGGCAAGCGCCTCTTCGGCGTTGCGCCCCCAGACCGACGCACCCAGCCCGTAATGAGAAGCGTTGGCACGCTGCACCACCTCGTCGATGGAGCTGTACTTCAGCACAGGCAGCACCGGTCCGAATGCCTCTTCCACCACACAGCGCGCGTTGTCCGGCGGGTTGTCAATGATCGTAACGGGCACGAAATAGCCCGCACGCTTGGGAACAGTGCCTCCCAACAGGAAACGGTGCCCCTGCTTGCGCGAATCCTCGATGAGATCGCATACCTTGAGAAACTGCATACGGTTCTGAAGCGGGCCAAGACCGGTATCGGGCTCCATACCGTTGCCGACCTTGACCGTCTTGGCATAACGGACCAGCGCGTCGCAAAAGGAGTCATAGATCGACTCATGCACGTACAACCGCTTGGTGGCAATACAGAACTGAGCGCTGTTTCGGAACGCAGCCCAGAACAGTGCCGGCACTGCGGCCTCGATATCCGCATCGGGCAGCACAATAGCCGGGTCGTTGCCGCCCAGTTCTAGGGAGACCCTCTTGATACCACCGGCCGCGGCACGCATCACCTTTTTCCCCGTCTCCGTGGAGCCGGTGAACGCGATCATGCCAACATCCGGATGCTCCACCAGCACTGGTGCCAGATCATCGGAAATCGCGATAGTGTTCAATACCCCGGGCGGAAAAACGCTCTGAGCAAGCACGCCAAGATGCAGGGTGGTCAGAGGCGTGTGCGGCGACGGCTTCAACACCACCGCATTGCCGGCGAGGACCGCGGGTACGATCTTCCAGATAGCGAGCAGGACAGGAAAGTTCCAGGGCACAATCGCCACGACCACGCCGATCGGAACATGCCTGGTAAATGCCCGTTGGCCGCCGCCCATATCGAAGTCCTCACGTGGCAATTCCAGTTCCGACATTTGCAAGCACCAGTGGGCCGCTCCATCAATCTCCCATTCCGCATCGGCCCGCGGTTTGCCTTGCTCCGCAACGAGCAGGTTCACCAGCGTCTCACGATGCTGGATCACCAGTTGCCCGAGCGCGGCGACAGCATGCTGGCGATCGGCATACGGCGCCTTCCCCCATGACACGGACGCGCGTTTGGCCGCCGTTACGGCCATTTCCACCTCATCCGCAGTCGCCAACGGGTGACTGGCGACGAGTTCTTCGGTGGCCGGATTGCAGACCTGAGCCAGGTTCGCCGAATGATGGGTGCAACCGCCGATGGTGAGAGAAAACGTGACCGGCATCCCGGATCGCAGGACCGGAATCGCCATTTGCGGATCGAGATTTCCGGGAGCGTGATGTGTCGTCATAGAGGGGAACTCCAAGGTGTCTGTGGTGCGCTCACCTCGCACGTTCCATGCCATCCACGAATTCATTGATTTCGGCTGGTTTTAACTGGTTTCTCCCGCTTTCGTTGGCGCATCTTGCGGACACTGTCCGCAGACACTGTCGCAAGTCTGCACGACGCCAGGTTCACAATATGCATGGCAGCGCACGGTAAATCGGCGATCGTCCCAAGCCGTCCAATGTAATGAAGCCGAATGCACTGTAGCCACTTGACGCAAGACTTTGTGCTGTGCGCGCGTAGCATTTGGCGGGTGTGATGAACTAGGGATAAACGATGCCAGCACTACAGCCTCCGATGCGACGTTCCCTTGAGCAATTCCTTGATAGTCAGACGGTTCCCGACGGCGCCGTTCCGACGACCGTGCTCAACTCCTGGGCCCGCACCAGCCAGCTCGGCTTGCGACCGACTGACTCGGTGATTGCGACGTCCGCGCCGGGACGATCCGACACCAGGCGCATCCTGGAGCAGCATCGCTACCTGGTAGACATTGCCCGCTTGCCGATTGAGGAACTGCACAAGAGCCTGCCCTCTTCTCCCGACTGGGTCGTTCTCTGCATCAGTGCCGACGGGATGATCGTCCATGGCGTCGGGTGCCAACTGGGCGCGCCAAAGATTCTCCAGGCTGCCTTGCAATTAGGCCGCTCCGTCCGCGAGGCGGACATCGGGACATCGGCCGCAGGTTGCGCACTGGCCGAGCGCAGTTGTCAGACTGTCGCGGGCGGCGAGCACTACCTGCATGAATTGAGTTCCCTTGTATGCGCTGCCGTGCCCTTTCACTCCCCCGATGGCACCGTTGCCGGAGTACTCGATATGACACATGTCGGCGCCGGGCTGGACGTGTGGGCCGTCGACATGCTCCGATGGACCGCCCGGAGGATTGAGAACGACATGATGCGCAAGCTCTCCGGACGAACCATCATCTGCCTCAATCCAGACCCCCATCTGGCAGGCACGGCCCATGAAGGCCTGATTGCACTGGATGAATCGACACAAACCTGTCTGCTCAATGCGCGAGCGCGACATTTCCTCGGCCTGGATACGCGAGGCCACGAGGCCGTACCTGCAGAGCGCCTGTTTGAATCCGCCGAATGGAAACGCTTGCTGCTTGATCCCGGCGCCGCCAATCAAATCCGTTCGGTCAGGGATACCCGGGGATTCCTGCTTTATGCCAGCCAATCGCAAGCTCCGACAACCAAGGTGGCTGCATCGAGAGGAAGCGTGCCGCGCGAACGGCACAATTTCCACAATGAAGACGGCATGGGCCTGCCTCTTGACAAGGATCCCAAAATTGCCGAAGTCCTGAAGACAGGGATCAGGGCTGTCGACAAGGGCGTTCCCCTGATTCTTGAAGGCGAAAGCGGAACCGGAAAGGAAGTCATGGCCAAAGCCATCCACCTCGGTTCGACTCGCGCGGACAAGCCGCTTGTGGCGATCAACTGTGCAGCGATTCCGGAAGGTCTGATCGAGGCCGAGCTCTTTGGTTATGTCGACGGCGCATTCACAGGCGGCCGCCGCGGCGGCAGCGCGGGAAAAATCGCCCAAGCGGATGGCGGGACCTTGTTCCTGGACGAAATCGGAGACATGCCCCTGGTGCTGCAAACCCGATTGCTGCGCGTATTGCAGGAACGGCAGATCACCCCTGTGGGCGGGTTGCATCCGATACCCGTCGAATTCGCCCTCATCTGCGCGACCCACCGGAACCTGTCCCAGGCCGTCGAACAGGGCAAGTTCCGCAACGACTTGTTCTATCGCATCAACGGGTTGCTGCTGCGTCTTCCACCCTTGCGTGAACGGCACGACCTCAAAGACCTGGTGCAGCGTTTTCTGCTGGAATGCAGCGAAGGCAATGGCGCCTTCGAACTGGAAGACGATGTCTTCGCTCTGTTCGCGTCTTATTCGTGGCCGGGTAACATCCGCCAGCTGCGCAACGCCATCTGCGCCTCGGCAGTGCTGGCCGGGGACCGGGCGCGTATCAGTACTGCCGACCTGCCGGAAACACTCAAGCGGGAGCTGAATCTGACCGGCGACGCCAACGACGATCAGGTCATCGATAAACCATTGGCGATGGCCGAATTCGAAACTATCCGGCGCGTGCTGGAATCAGTCGACGGCAATGTCACGCGGGCCGCCCAGGCGCTTGGCATTTCTCGTTCGACCTTGCATAAGCGCCTGCGTGCATTGTCGCCGCGCTAGCCGGGATGATCAGAACCAGGTCAGAACCAGGCATCCTGCATATCGAACGGAACACGATTGACCCCGGAAAGCAGCGTGCACAAGTGCTCCACCTGCGGCAGTTCCCACTCCAGGTAGTAGCGCGCAGCCTGCAGCTTGCCTTTGTAGAAGTCCACATCTTCCTTGACCGGTTCCGCATCGACAGCACGCGCCGCCGCCAGGCCTTGCCTCAGCCATAGCCAAGCCACGGTTATCCGGCCAAAAGCGTCGAGGAAAATCGTTGCATTCGCGAGCGCGAGATCAGGATCCTTCCGTGCCAGGGCAACCAGGTTGCGGCATGCATCCAGCACGGAATCAAGCTGCAGAGCCAGATTGCGCGCGAGACCGAACAAGGCAAGTACCGGCTCGGCGTCGGCGATCGTGCGCCGGATCTCCTGTTCCAGTTGTGCCAGTGCTGCGCCATCACGCAATGGCAGCTTGCGTCCAAGCAGATCGAGGCCATGGATCGCTTCCGCACCTTCGTGGATGGGATTGAGGCGCTGGTCGCGGTAGAGCTGTTCGACCGGGTGTTCGCGGATATAGCCGGCGCCGCCGAGAACCTGAATTGCCAGCTCATTGGACTGGCATCCATAGCGCGACGACCATGACTTCACAATCGGCGTGAGTAATCCCAACAGTGCGCCGGCGCGCTCGCGCTGGTCCGCATCAGGATGGGTTTGCTCATCCTCGAACAGCGAACTCGCATACAGGCAGAGGGCCATTGCGCCCTCCGCATACGCCTTCTGCGCCAGCAGCATGCGACGCACATCTGCATGCGCCACGAGCGGCACCTGGGGTGACTGCGGGTCCTTGTCGGATGCAAGGCGTCCCTGCAAACGATTGCGCGCATAGTCCAGCGAATAGAGATAAGCCCGGTTGGCCAGCGCAGCAGCGTTCATGCCGACGCCGATACGTGCCTCATTCATCATGCGGAACATGCAGGCCATCCCGTTGCCGACACCGCCGATCAGATAACCGATGGCGCCGTCCTTTTCGCCGAAATTCAGTACGGTGGAGCTGGTGTTGCGCGAGCCCATCTTGTGCAGCAGGCCTGCCAGCGCCACGTCATTGCGCGCGCCGGCCGATCCATCATCGTCGACCAGGAACTTGGGCACGATGAACAAGGAAATTCCCTTGACTCCGGCCGGCGCCCCTTTTGTTTTGGCCAGCACCATGTGGACGATGTTGTCCGACAGGTCATGTTCCCCTGCCGAGATGAACATCTTTTGCCCGAACAGGCGCCACGTACCGTCATCCTGCGGTTCGGCGCGGGTTTTGATATCCGCCAGCGCCGAGCCCTGGCCCGGCTCGGTCAGCGCCATGGTGCCGGCGAAGCGTCCTTCCATCAGCGCTTCCAGGTAGCGCGTCTTCTGTTCCGGAGAAGCGAAAGCCCGGATCAGGTTGATTACCCCGACCGTCAGAAACGGATACCAGGTCGTCGGCCCGTTGGCGGCATGAAAATAGGCGGTCGCGGCGCGAAATATCACTTCCGGCAATTGCAGTCCGCCTTCCTCTTCGTCGCAATGCGCACGCAGAAAGCCTGCATCGCGAACCACATCCCACGCGAGTTTCGTTTCGCCGATCAGACGGACGCCGCCATCCTCGAACACCGGCTCCTGCGCATCGCCTTTCTGGTAGTGCGGAGCAAGGTATTTTTCGGCGATATTGCGGGCTGTCTCCAGCGTGGAATCAAACACTTCCCGCGAATGCTCGCGATAACGGGACCGTTGCAGAACGGATTCCGTGTCAAGAAATTCATAAAGAAGAAAATCGAGATTGCGGCTATGCAGAAATTCGTTCATTTTGAAAAGAAATAGTAAGAAGCCATTCTGGTGCGCTTCGGCCCTACGCGCGAAGCGCATTCGTCCCTCGATCGCAAAAGAGCGAATCGCGGCGCCATGCCGGACAAACCGGACAAGCCGGTCAATGCCGGACTACGCCGCCTTCGATGTGTACATCGACTCGATAAGCTCCGCATACTTTTGATTGACCAGTTTGCGCTTGAGCTTCATGGTCGGCGTCATTTCCTCATCCTCCGCCGTCAGTTGCGTTTCGATCAGACGGAATTCCTTGATTTGCTCGACACGCGCGAACTGGGCGTTGATCTTCTGGATTTCCTGGCCGATGAGTTCGATCACTTCCTTGCTGCGCGCCAGGGAACGATAGTCCGAGAACGGAATGTTGCGTTCCTGCGCCCACTGTTCGACGTTCTCCTGGTCGATCATGACCAGGCAGCTGAGATAAGGCCGCTTGTCGCCAATGACGACCGCATCGGTGACATACGGGCTGAACTTGAGTTGGTTCTCCCACTCGGAAGGGGTGATGTTCTTGCCGCCGGCGGTAATGATGATGTCCTTCATGCGGTCGGTGATGTAGAAGTAGCCATCCTCATCCACACGCCCGACGTCGCCGGTGTGCATCCACCCGTCCACGAGCACCTCCGCCGTCTTTTCCGGCATGTTCAGGTAGCCCATGAAGACCTGCGGACTGCGAACCATCAGTTCGCCTTGGTCCGACACGCGCACTTCCGTGCTCGGCAGGGCGATGCCGATGCTGCCCGGCTTCGCCCGTCCCGCAGGATTGCAGGTCGCGGCGCCGGTCACTTCCGTCATGCCCCACAGCTCGCACATCTCGATGCCGAGCGCCATGAACCAGCGGATCAGGTCCGGCGAAATCGGCGCCGCGCCGGTCACCCCCAGCGAGGCCTGGTTCAGGCCGATCATGCGGCGGACATTGTTGAGCACCAGCTTGCGGGCAAGCCACTCCTTCAACTTCACAAGCGGCGGCACCGGCTTCCATTGTTCGCGGTAGCTGCTGGCTTCCTTGCCGATCGCCACTGCCTTGTTGTACGCCCATTGTTCCAGGGGCGTCGCCTCCTTCAGGGCGATCGTTACGCTCGAATACAGCTTTTCCCAGATGCGGGGGACGGCAAAGAAGATATCCGGCTGAATCTCGCGGATGTTTTCGAAAACGGTTTCGGGGTTTTCGACGAAATTCATCCGGGCGTCCGACAGGATCGAGTAGTACGCGCCGAAAATCCGTTCCGCCACATGGCACAGCGGGAGAAAGGCGACCCGTTCCCGGCGTTCATTGCAGGGAATGAACTCAAGCAAGGTCGACGCCGACGCCAGGATATTGGCATGCGAGAGCATGGCCCCCTTCGGCTTGCCGGTCGTTCCGGACGTGTACACCAGAACCGCCAGATCGGCTGCAGTACGCGAGGCAACCCGCTTTCTGATGATGTCGCGATCGGATTTCAGGTAAGCCCGTCCCCGTTCCCGCAGGCTGTCCAGGCTGAGGATGGCCGGATCGTCCAGTTTGGACAGGCCTT
Source organism: Noviherbaspirillum sp. (assembly GCA_035627275.1). GTDB lineage: Bacteria > Pseudomonadota > Gammaproteobacteria > Burkholderiales > Burkholderiaceae_D > Noviherbaspirillum. The sequence goes on along the minus strand of DASPMC010000070.1, from coordinate 196,301 downwards.
CCATGTCGAACACGATCACCTGCCTTACCCGTGGCAGTTGCTCGCGAACCTCCAGATACTTGTCGAGCTGTTCGTCGTCCTCGACGAACAGGAATGCCGCGTTCGAGTCATTGCACAGGTACTCGACCTGCGCTGCCGAATCGGTCGGATATATCCCGTTGACCACGCCCCCCGCGCTCAGCCCGGCCAGATCCGACCACACCCATTCCTTGCAGGTGTTGGAAAGGACGGCGATCGCCTCACCGGGTTCGAAGCCAAGGGTAATCAGGCCGGCGCCGATTTCGGTGACGATCTCGCCGACCTGCCGGTATGAATACGATTGCCAGATGCCGAACTCTTTCTGGCGCATCATGGGCGCTTCTCCGCGTTCTGCGACAAAGTGCCAAAACATTTTCGGTACCGTATCGAAAGGCGCCAGCTGGACGTGATTGGATGCGTGCATCATGTGGTTTCCCGTCATGTTCGTATTGGTTATCGTTGGCGGCGGTCAGCGCCAGGTCTTCTTTTTCTTCCAGCGCCGTTCACCCCGTACACCGGCATCCTTCATTCCGAGATAGAACTCCTTGATGTCCTCCTTCTCGCGCAGGCGTTCGCAGGTATCCTCCATCACGATCCTGCCGTTCTCCAGCACGTAGCCGTAGTCCGCCGCATTCAGGGCCATGTTCGCGTTCTGCTCGACCAGGAGGATGGTAGTCCCGCGCTCGCGGTTGATCCGGACCACGATCTCGAAAATCTCCTTCGTCAGTTTCGGGCTCAGGCCCAAGCTGGGTTCGTCGAGAAGGATCACCTCCGGATTGGCCATCAGCGCGCGGGAAATGGCCAGCATTTGCTGCTGTCCGCCAGAGAGAAGCATTGCGTTCTGCTCAGCACGCTCCCTGAGGATGGGGAAATAGGAAAACACCATCTCCATGTCGCGCGCCACGCCATCCCGATCTTGCCGCGTGAACGCGCCCATGGTCAGGTTGTCGCGCACCGACAGCAGCGGGAAGACTTCGCGGCCTTCCGGCACATGGCTGATTCCCTGGCGGACGATTTTGGCCGGATCCCAGGACGTGATATCGGTGTCCTGGTATTCCACATTGCCCTTGGTCGGATCGAGCACGCCGGAAATCGTCTTGAGGATCGTGCTTTTGCCGGCGCCGTTGGAGCCCAGGACAGTCGCGATTTCTCCCATGCGCACTTTCAGGCTGACGCCGCGGATAGCTTTCACCGGGCCATAGGCGCTCTCTACGTTAGACAGCTTGAGCACCGTGTTTTCGATGGCTGCATTCATGCCACCCTCCTCAGATTGGATACATCATCGATCGTCCCAAGGTAAGCCTCGGCAACACCCGCGTGCGACTGGACTTCGCGTGGCGTGCCCAGCGCGAGCACCTCGCCCTGGTTCATCGCGAGCACTCGATCGGACACGCGCGACACCAGCGTCATGTCGTGCTCGACCATGAGGACTGTGATGCCCAGCTCATCCTTGATGTCCCGGATCCACCAAGCCATATCCTCGGTTTCCTCGACATTCAGTCCGGATGACGGTTCATCGAGCAGGATCAGCTTCGGCCCGGAACAGAGCGCGCGTCCGAGCTCCACCACCTTGCGCGTGCCGTAAGGCAGGCCGGCAACGAGCGAATCGCGGTAATGCTGCAGGTTCAGCAGTTCGATCACTTCTTCGGCCTTGGTCCGCGCGGCCAGCTCGGAGCGTCGGGTCCGGGGCGTAAACAGCAGGTCGCTCCAGAAGCCCGAGGTCCGGTGCGCGTGGTAGCCGATCAGCAGGTTCTGCAGCACGGTGGCGTGCTCGAACAGCTCGATGTTCTGGAAGGTCCGCGCAATCCCAAGGGCGGCGACGGCATCGGGCGCGGTCGAGGTCAGGTCCTGGCCGTCGAACGTGATTTTTCCCGAGGTCGCCGTATAGATGCGGCTGATGAGGTTGAACACGGTCGTCTTGCCCGCGCCGTTCGGACCGATCAGCGTGAATACCTCTCCGCGCCTCACATCGAAGCTGACGTTGTTGACGGCGCGCACGCCGCCGAAATGGACCGACAGGTCCTTGACGGATAAGAGTACGTTGGACATCGGTAGCGGCTCCATCATTTGAGGCGTTCGGATTTCTGAAAGGATTTCTGCCTCTTGAACATTCCCCGGCGATAGAACGGAAAGAGTTCAAGGTAGGTTCGCATCTTCATCCACCGGCCGTACAGCCCTTGCGGCTCGAATAGCACGAAAGCCATCAGAACGACGCCATACACCACCGCCTGCATGCCTGCCGCCTGGGAAATTGCCGGCGGCAACCAGTCCTTGCTCAGCGCAATCAGTTGCGGCATCGTGATCAGGAAGATGGCCCCAAGGAAAGCGCCGTGCACCGAACCGAGCCCGCCAACAACGACCAGGAGCAGCAGGTCGATGGATTGCAGGATCCCGAACTGCTCCGGCGAGATGAAGCGCAGCTTGTGCGCATACAGCGCCCCTGCGATGCCGACCAGCGCCGCGGAAAACGCAAACGACATCGTCTTGTAGCGGGCCAGGTTGATACCCATGCTCTGCGCGGAGATCTCCGAGTCGCGGATCGCAACAAAAGCACGCCCGGTGGGCGAACGCAGCAGGTTCAGCACGCCCAGCGTCACCAACACGCAGATGGCCAGGCACGCGTAATAGAACGACTGCTCCGTATTGAGCGGGAAGCCAAACACGCTGGCAGCCTTGACCACCTTGCCGTTGTTGCCGCCGGTGACGCTTTCCCAACGCGCCATTCCCTCCTCGACGATAAAGCCGAATGCCAGGGTGGCGATGGCGAGGTAAATGCCTTTCACACGGAGCGCAGGAAGGCCGATCACCACGCCGGCTACGGCCGACAGCGCGGCTGCCGCCAACAGCGATACCGGCAGCGGCATGCCGGCGGCAGCCAGGACGGCGGCCGTATATGCACCCACTCCGAGGAAGGCCGCGTGGCCGATCGACAGCAATCCGGTGAACCCGGCCATGACCATCAGCCCCAGCCCCGCGATGGCATAGATCAGCACGAACGACAGCTGGGACACCCAGTAGCTCGGCAGGACCGCCGGCGCCGCGACCAGCACGAGCAGCAGCGCGCCGTACCAGAATGCCTGGCCGCCATGCTTGACGAGCCTGATGTCTTGTTGATATTCGGTCTTGAACAGGAATCGCATGGCTCGCCCTACACTTTCTTGCGCAAATTGTCGCCGAACAGGCCGTTCGGCTTCACCATCAACATGATCAGGACAACGATGTATGCGGCGATGTCCTTGAATCCCTCGGGAAGATAAAAACCTGCGAGCGACTCAACGACGCCGATGATCAGTCCCCCTACAATCGCACCGGGCAGGCTGCCGAAGCCGCCTACCACGGCGGCAGGAAAGGCCTTGAGTCCGATGAAGCCCATGTTGACGTGGACAAAGGTGATCGGGGCGAGCAGCAGGCCGGCAATCGTCGCGACGGCAGCCGACAGCCCCCAGACCACGCCGTTCAGCCGTTTAACGGGAATGCCCATGTAATAGGCGGCGAGCTGGTTCTGTGACGACGCCTGCATGGCGATGCCCAGTTTGCTGTACTTGAACATCAGGTACAGGCCGGCGCAGAGCAGCCCGGTCACGATGATGACGACGACTTGCTCGGCGCTGAGCACGGCGCCGCCGATGTTCCACACCACGCCCTTGTACGGAACCGGGAACGCGTGCGTCTCGGTCCCCAGCGTCGGCACCATCGTCATCAGGCCGCGGGTGACGTAGCCTGCGCCAATGGTAAGCATCACCACGGTGAATTGCGGCTGGCCAAGTATGGGCCGGATGACCGCGCGTTCGAGCAAGGCGCCGAAGCCGGCCATGCCTGCCACGGTAATGGCGATCGCGACGGGAAACGGCAAACCCGCAATCTGGATGAGCACCAGCCCGCAGAACGCGCCGAGCATCATCAGCTCGCCTTGGGCAAAATTGACGGTTTCCGTGGCTTTGTAGATGAGAACGAAGCCGAGGGCGATCAGCGCGTAGATACACCCCAACGCCACGCCCGATATGATGAGCTGAAAGAGTAACAATTGAGTCTCCTGAATTGCATGAACGGTTTGCATGCCGCCTGCGTTTTTTCTTCTGGGGACGCGCGATTTCGCCATCCGCTATCGGCATCCTCTCCGAGGGAGCATAACGACAGTGAAGATCGCAGGAACGCTGTCCAGACAGATGACTGAACAATATGCGACGAGTATCGAGCCGTCTTGCGTCAATCTGCTACCGCCGCGCGGTTCCCGAATACGCTGCTGGGCGGCGACATTCACTTTTTCTTGAACGAACCGTCCTTTATTCCGAGGCAGGATCAGAGCGCGGTCGATACCAGAGGGGATGGTATTTTTTTACAATATCGCCGGAGGTATCGAGGGCATGACACCCGTCAAGGTTGAAGGGTTTTTGGTCTTCCGGCACCGATATTTCGCCAGCCAATGTCTGAATCACGGCCGTGCCCATGCCGATCAGGAGCTCAGTCATGTGGGTGCATCCATTCAGGCCGCCGACGAGTTGCTGCACACGTCGACGAAATCCAGCCCCGACTCGTGTTCCAACCAAAGCGGCATAGCGCTGCGTGATACCGCCGCACACGCCTTCAAACGGCGAGGCGTCAGTCGAGGCTACGATCTCTTTGATTACTCCTGTGCCATCGACTGCGATCCGCAAGAGCATGCTGTGAATGGGTTCATTGGCCGCACGGCGCCCGCCCGGCCACTCTGCATCGTGTGATCGGACATCCAGCAGATGTGCTTCGATGTCCCAAAGGCCATCAGCGCGTCGATAACCCTTGAACGAAATGACACGGGAATGAAGGGGCACCCTGTCAGGAGCAGAAGCAGGCAAAGGCAAAGTAAGTAACCTCTTACGCTTGATGGTGTTCGACGAAGTTTGCGCCAATGCAGGCGGCCGCTGGACGGCACTGCAGGGGATGGAGATAAGGCGTGCTGGATTAAAGGCTAGCAGCGTCTCCGGAACAGCGCTTGTGGAAATTGGCTATTGCCGTTCAGGAATCCACCTGGTCATGAGCGGAACAGGCGCCGCGTCAGAAATCCGGTGCCGCATCCTATTTCGGCAATTCGGGTCGGTTATTCCGTCGCCAGTTGGAAAAGCCACTCATCGAACAGAGCCGCCGCTTGATCCTGAACGACCGCTTCCTCCTCATAGCGATGTGCTGAATCGCAAAACCGCTCTGAGACGGAAGATGCTTCTGCATCAATCGTGACAATCCTCGACAAATTCGATTCGCATGTAAGGTGGTCGTCCGATATCGGTGGGCCCTACAGTGGGGTGCCTTTATACAAATGCGTGCTCGGAAGCTTCTGCTTGCCGGCAGTCCCGGCGCAATTCAACGATTGGTGAAAGTCGGGCCGAATCGTACGAGGCGCGACAAGGATTGCGCGGGTTAAGCGCTTCCAGAAGCCGCTTGACTTGCCTTGCATTCTGTCCATAGAGGAATGCGTTATCGGGATCTGACAACGCCTTTATCTCCTGTTCGCGAAGGTCACGACGTAGAGAGTTCAGTAGCGATTCCATTTCAAAGGCTAGAAGATCGGAGAAATGTTGCATATCAACCTCAGTTGTTCAGTGGATCCAAGTTCGGTGGCAGATCCACGTCAAGTGCCTGCATCGTGAGCGTTGCCCCCTCTACCTTTCTTCGTTTGTTGTTACGAATTCTTTACTTTTTTGGACAAGATAGCGAGGCGCCGATCGCACGTCTTGCGAAAACGTGCTACTCCGTAATTGGGGAGGTCGAACCAACGTTGTATGGCAACATGCGGTTATTCAATTCAGGCGGTTGAGTGCCGCCGAAGATTCGCCTGCACGCTTGCGGAGTACCATCTCGCTCCGTTTCGCCCTCTCAGTCCTTAAATGCAGGCGGCGAAGTTTCAGGCTGTCTCCTTCGCATCCGTTGGCACGACCTGCGCTTATCTCATCGCTACTGCTTCCGATTCCCGGGATTGCCAACCGCCGCCGAGCGCCTTGAAGGCCGCGACCGCCGCGCGTGCTGATTCGGTTTGCGCTTGCGCCCGCATATCGGCGGCACGCAGCAGGTTCTCGTCGGCTTGCAGGACTTCGATCAGGCTGACGACACCTTTCTGGTACGCCGCGAACGAGGCATCTCTCGCTCGTCCGAGCGAGGCCATGCCCTGCGCGAGTATGCCAGCTTGGTCCTCGCGTTTTACCAGGGTCGAGAAGGCGTTTTCCACGTCTTCCGTAGCACGCAGCACCGCCAGCCGATAAGCGGCCAGCGCCTCGGCTTCCTGGCCCTTGGCCAGGTCGATCTGCGCATTGATGCGACCGAAGTCGAAAAGGCGCCAGCGCAGGCCCAGCACGCCGGCGGCCTGACTTGCGCCGCTGGTGAACAGATTGCCGCCGGAAACCGTTGTCGCGCTGCCGATCAGTCCGCTCAAGGAGAGCTTGGGGTAATACTCGGCGATCGCCACACCGATACGCGCATTCGACGCAGCCAGGCGGCGTTCAGCCACGATCAGATCGGGCCGGCGCCTGAGCAAATCACCCGGCGATCCGGTGGATGCGATCCGCGGAGCGGCCGGGATAATGCCACCATTGGCGCCGGCATTGGCAGCCAGCTCCTCCCGGTATGTTCCAGGCGGTTTGCCCAGCATCACGTCCAGCGCATTCATGGCCGTATCCAGGCCCGCTTCGAGGACCGGTACGGATGCCCGCACTTGGGCGAGCCCCCCCTCGGCCTGCCGTACTTGAAGTTCGGCGGCCAGCCCCTTGCCGTAAAGCAGATTGATCGTTGAGAGCAGCTCCTCTTGCGTCCGTACCTGAGTGCGAGCAACGTCAAGGCGCGTTTGCAGTCCACGGATGCTGATGTAGATGTCGGCGGTCTGCGCCGCCACCGCCAGTCGTGTCGCCGCCGCACCGGCCTCCGACGCCTGATACTCGGCAAGCGCCGCTTCCCTTCCGCGACGCAAACCGCCGAATACGTCCAGCTCCCAGCCTATGCCGAGATTGGCCTCGTAGGCGTTGCCATACCGGTCGAACCCTGGTGTTGAATTCAAGACTTGTCCCAGCGGCGTTTCAACCGACTGGTAGGCCCGGGCACCTTGGGCGTTGACGTTGCCGGAAGGCAGTAGCGCGGCATTCGCTGCCGCAAGTCCGGCGCGCACCTGGGCGACGCGAGCGGACGCCTGCGCGAGATCCAGATTCTGCTCCAGCGCAAGCCTGACGAAGCGGGTCAGTTGCGGGTCACCAAAGCCCTCCCACCATACAGTGAAGTCGGCGGTGGCGTTGGCATGCCGTTGCTCAATTGCCGCTTGACCAAGGTAGCGATGCGGCATGGGCGTGTCGGGTCGAATGTAATCCGGCCCGACAGCGCAACCGGCGGCAAGACTGGCGACGACTGACATGAAGAGAGTACGTTTTAGCATGAGCATCTTCCGCGAAGTGAAATGGGAGGTGTAAAGTGACTATATCACAAAATGGTCACTCGTTGTGTAAATTGAAGACACGAGGTAAGCTGCTGAACATGAATAAAGCAACCATTTCCCCAAGCCCAGTCCGAGGCCCCGTCGATCACGAAGTGCGCGATCAGATCGTTGCCGCAGCGACCGAACACTTCCGCCTGTACGGCTACGAGAAGACGACCGTCTCCGATCTTGCGAAGGCCATCGGCTTTTCCAAGGCCTATATCTACAAGTTCTTCGAGTCCAAGCAGGCCATCGGCGAACTGATTTGCGCAACGTGTCTGCACGAGATCGAAACGGATATCAGAACGGCCATTGACGCAGTTGACCGCCCGCCCGAGAAGCTGCGGCGGATGTTCAAGACGGCCGTCGAGTCCAGCCTTCGCTTGTTCTTTGAGAATCGCAAGCTCCATGACATTGCAGCCTCGGCTGCGGCCGGGAATTGGGAGGCGGTGCGCACCTTTGAGGTACGCATCCAGGCAATGCTGCAGGACATCCTGCGCCAGGGGCGCGAGACGGAAGAGTTCGAGCGCAAGACGCCGCTCGACGAGACGGCGGCAGCAATTCACCTGGTCTTGCGGCCGTACCTCAATCCGCTGCTCTTGCAGTACAGCCTCGACTCCACCGACGAAGCGCCAGCCCGGCTGTCCAGCCTGGTGCTGCGCAGCCTGTCGCCATGAATCCGCGGCATATCGAACAATGCGGCAGTGACTATTGACTTATTTGGTCACTAGTATCACAATGAAATCCTGTTTTGGTTCCATTACGGGATTTCTATGCGCCGCCTCCTTTTCTCTGCCGTCATTTCTGTATTGCCATTGGCGCTGGTCGCCTGCGGCGAAAAAACACCCTCCGATCCACGCACCGCGGCCCCGCTGGTGCGTGTGGCCGCCGTCCAGGGTGCAGTCTCTCCATCACGGTCATTCACCGGGACCATAGCCGCCCGGGTGCAAAGCGATCTGGGCTTCCGGGTCGCCGGCAAGGTGCTGGAACGGCTCGTGGATACCGGGCAAACCGTCAAGCGCGGGCAAGCGCTCATGCGGATCGACCCGGTCGACCTGAAGCTTGCCGTGCATGCGCAGCAGGAAGCGGTCGCCGCCGCCCGGGCGCGGGCGCAGCAAACGGCGGAGGATGAAGCCCGCTACCGCGACCTGCGCGGCACCGGCGCGATATCGGCTTCCGCCTACGACCAGGTCAAGGCCGCAGCCGATGCCGCCAAAGCCCAGCTCAACGCGGCCGAAGCCCAGGCCGAAGTGGCGCGTAACGCGAGCCGCTATACGGAGCTGGTGGCGGATGCCGATGGCGTCGTCATGGAAACGCTGGCCGAACCCGGCCAGGTCGTCAACGCAGGACAGGTCGTGGTACGTGTGGCGCATGCCGGCCGCCGCGAAGCCGTGATCCAGTTGCCGGAAACCCTGCGCCCTGCGGTCGGTTCGGTCGGTCAAGCCACGCTCTTTGGCAAAGAAGGCGTAACCGTTCCGGCCAGACTCCGGCAGCTCTCGGATACCGCGGACCGATTGACCCGCACCTTCGAGGCGCGGTATGTGCTGTCTGGAGAGCTATCCAACGCCCCATTGGGCACCACCGTCGCCATCCAGATCCCGGAGACGCAGTCCGCCGTGCAAAGCGGCTTGCGGGTACCGATTGCCGCCCTGTTCGATGCTGGCAAGGGACCGGGCGTCTGGGTCATCGAAGGCGAGCCGGCAAAGGTTTCCTGGCGGTCGGTCACGGTCCATCGCCTGGACGAGGATGGCGCGCACATCGCCGGTCAACTCAAGCAAGGCGACCGGATAGTCGCACTCGGCGCGCACCTGCTGCGCGAAGGCGAGCAGGTACGGATCGCTGGCCAAGTCGCTGCCACTACTGCTGCCGCAACCGTTGGAGTGCGGCCATGAGCGAAAGTCGCTTCAACCTGTCGGCGCTCGCCGTGCGCGAGCGGTCCGTCACCTTGTTTCTGATTTGCCTGATCTCGTTGGCCGGGGTCATTTCCTTCTTCAAACTGGGGCGGGCAGAAGACCCCGCCTTCACGATCAAGGTGATGACCATCGTTACCGCCTGGCCCGGCGCCACGGCACAGGAAATGCAGGACCAGGTCGCCGAGAAGATCGAAAAGCGCTTGCAGGAACTGCGCTGGTACGACCGGTCCGAGACCTACACCAGGCCCGGCCTGGCTTTCACCACCTTGTCCTTGCTCGACAGCACGCCACCTGCGGAAGTACAGGAGGAGTTTTACCAGGCCCGCAAGAAAGTCAGCGATGAGGCAAACAAGCTTCCGCCCGGCGTGATCGGGCCGATGGTCAACGACGAATACGCGGACGTCACCTTTGCCCTATTTGCGCTCAAGGCCAGGGGCGAACCGCAGCGCGTGCTGGTGCGCGACGCCGAGACGCTGCGTCAGCGGCTGCTGCACGTGCCGGGCGTGAAAAAGGTCAACATCGTGGGCGAGCAGTCCGAGCGTATTTATCTCGAGTTCTCGCACGAGCGCCTGGCAACGCTGGGCATCAGCCCGCAGGACGTGTTCGCCGCGCTCCATAGCCAGAACGCCCTCACGCCGGCCGGCTCCGTGGAAACCAGGGGGCCACAGGTATTCATTCGCCTGGACGGCGCTTTCGATGAATTGCAGAAGATCCGCGATACGCCGGTCGTGGCGCAGGGCCGCACCTTGAAACTGTCCGACATCGCCACGGTCAAGCGCGGCTATGAAGATCCGGCGACGTTCATGGTCCGCAATGGCGGCGAACCCGCCCTGCTGCTGGGCATCGTCATGCGCGACGGCTGGAACGGACTGGACCTGGGCAAGGCGCTCGATAAAGAGGTCAGTGCGATCAACGCCGATATGCCGCTGGGTATGGGCCTGACCAAGGTCACCGACCAGGCCGTCAACATCAGCTCGGCGGTCGATGAATTCATGGTCAAGTTCTTCGCCGCGCTGCTGGTAGTCATGGTGGTGTGTTTCGTGAGCATGGGCTGGCGTGTGGGTATCGTGGTCGCTGCGGCCGTGCCGCTGACGCTGGCGATCGTCTTCGTGGTGATGGCCGCGACCGGCAAGAACTTCGACCGCATCACCCTGGGCTCCCTGATCCTGGGGCTGGGTCTGCTGGTAGACGACGCCATCATCGCCATCGAAATGATGGTGGTGAAGATGGAAGAGGGCTACAGCCGCACCGCCGCCTCCGCCTATGCCTGGAGCCATACCGCGGCGCCCATGCTCTCGGGCACGCTGGTCACGGCCGTCGGCTTCATGCCCAATGGCTTCGCCCGTTCGACTGCAGGCGAATACACCAGCAACATGTTCTGGATCGTCGGCATCGCCCTCATCGCATCCTGGGTGGTCGCCGTGGTGTTTACCCCCTACCTGGGCGTCAAGCTGCTGCCCGACCTCAAAAAGGTCGAAGGCGGCCACGACGCGCTCTACGATACGCCACGCTATAACCGCTTCCGCCAGGTGCTCAAGCGCGTCATCGCTCGCAAGTGGCTGATCGCCGGTTCGGTGATGGGTCTTTTCATCGTGGCCGTGCTCGGCATGGCGGTGGTCAAGAAACAGTTCTTCCCGATCTCCGACCGCCCGGAAGTGCTGGTCGAGGTACAGATGCCCTATGGGACCTCGATCACTCAGACCAGCGCCGCCACGGCAAAGGTGGAAGCATGGCTGTCCAAACAAGAGGAAGCAAAGATCGTCACGGCCTACATTGGCCAAGGCGCGCCACGCTTCTATCTGGCCATGAACCCGGAACTGCCCGATCCATCGTTTGCCAAGATCGTGGTCCGGACCGAAAGCCAGGACGAGCGCGAGGCGCTGAAACAGCGGCTGCGCCAGGCGATCGCCGAGGGCCTCGCTCCTGAGGCGCGGGTGCGGGTCTCGCAACTCGTGTTTGGTCCCCCTTCACCGTTCCCGGTCGCCTACCGGATCACCGGGCCAGACCAGGACAAGCTGCGCCAGATCGCCGCTGACGTGCAGCGGGTCATGGATGCCAGTCCAATGATGCGCACGGTCAACACCGACTGGGGCACGCGGTCACCGACGCTGCACTTCACCTTGCAGCAGGACCGCTTGCAGGCCGTGGGCTTGACCTCCAGCGCCGTGGCGCAACAACTGCAATTCTTCCTCACTGGTGTGCCTCTCACTGCCGTGCGCGAAGACATCCGCACGGTGCAGGTCGTGGCCCGGTCGGCCGGCAACACGCGGCTCGATCCGGCCAGGATTGCGGACTTCACCCTGACCGGCGCCAGCGGGCAGCGCATCCCGCTGTCGCAGGTGGGCAAGGTCGAGGTGCGCACGGAAGAGCCGATCATGCGCCGGCGCGATCGCATGCCGACGATCACGGTAAGGGGCGACATTGCCGAGGGCTTGCAGCCGCCGGACGTGTCCGCCGCCATCAGCCAGCAGCTTCAGCCCATCATGGACAAGCTGCCGGGCGGCTATCGCATCGAACAGGCCGGCTCCATCGAAGAATCGGGCAAGGCGACGGAAGCAATGTTGCCTCTGTTCCCCATCATGCTGGCGATCACCCTGCTCATCATCATCTTCCAGGTGCGCTCGATCTCCGCGATGGTTATGGTCTTCCTGACCAGTCCGCTGGGCCTGATCGGTGTGGTGCCGACGCTGATCTTGTTCCAGCAGCCCTTCGGCATCAATGCACTGGTCGGCCTGATTGCCCTGTCGGGAATCCTGATGCGCAACACGCTGATCCTGATCGGGCAGATCCACCATAACGAACAGGAGGGATTGGATCCGTTTAATGCCGTCGTCGAGGCCACCGTGCAGCGTGCCCGGCCGGTTATATTGACCGCGTTGGCGGCGATATTGGCCTTCATCCCGCTGACCCATTCGGTGTTCTGGGGGACGCTCGCTTACACACTGATTGGCGGCACCTTCGCCGGGACGATTCTCACCTTGGTGTTCCTGCCGGCCATGTATGCCATCTGGTTCAAGATCAGGCCCGGCAACGATAGCCAGAGTGCAAATGAAATGGACAGTCAAGGCAACGTGGCCCCCATCACCAGGGCAGTCGGGGGCTTGGCCAAAGCATTCGTCTCGACTCTGCGCGCAGCAGGTACAAGGAAAGTATCCCTGCAAGGCTCATCGCGCCGCTGATCTGCCCTTAATCCCTATTCACCTATTTCAAAAGGAACTGCCATGTCGAAATCGATCGTTGTCGTTGTGACCGGCGTGTCGTCGGGCATCGGACGTGCCGCCGCAGAGAAATTTGCCAAGCGGGGTTGTCAGGTATTCGGCACCGTACGCAGCATCGCGAAAGCGAGCCCATTGCCCGGTGTCGAGCTTGTCGAGATGGATGTGCGCGACGATGCTTCCGTTCAGCTTGGAATCCAATCCATCATCGCCCGCGCCAAGCGCATCGACGTGCTCGTCAATAACGCGGGAGTGACCATCGTCGGCGCGGTGGAGGAAACCTCGACTGCCGAGGCCGCATCCCTGTTCGACACCAACCTGTTCGGCATCCTGCGCACGGCACAGGCAGTCCTCCCGCACATGCGAGCACAGCGTTCTGGAAGGATCGTCAATGTCAGTTCGGTACTCGGCTTTCTTCCCGCCCCGTACATGGGGCTCTATTCGGCGTCCAAGCATGCCGTGGAAGGGCTGTCTGAAACTCTGGATCATGAGGTACGCCAGTTCGGCATCCGCGTAACGCTGGTCGAACCGGCTTATACCAGGACCAATCTGGACGTCAATTCGCCGCATGCAAAGTCAACAATCGCGGCCTATGAGCGTGAACGCAGCCTCGCATCGCGCGCCGTCGCCGACAGTGTCAGCGGCGCGCCCGCCCCCGATGGCGTGGCAAACACGATCGTCGAAGCAGCGCTTGGCGCGTGGCGGATGCGTCGCACCCCGGCCGGACAGGCATCCCTGTTGCGTAAATTGCGCCGTTTCATGCCTGCTGGCCCGGTCGATGCAAGCCTGCGGAAGTCGTTCGGACTCGCCTGAAAATCTCACCCAGAAGTAACGTCATTGGTCGTCGCGAAACAGGTGAACAAGAAAGGGACATCATGGCAAACCGACGACAATTGCAGCTGATCCGCGCTGCGCGCGCTGGCGACCCTGCCGCCCAATTGGCCTTGGGCCGGCACTATCTATTCGGCAGCGATGGTCTGCCGCAGAACTTCGCCACCGCATTGCATTGGCTCGACCGCGCGGCACGCCAGCACGTCGACGATGCGTGGATGTTGATCGGCAGGCACATTCCATTTGCCGTCGCACAGCAGGCAGGGAACATGCCGCAACTGGCAATCTGGTACGAGAAGGCTTTCGACGCCGGCGAGATGCAGGCAGGACTGGTGTTTGCACAGATCGTGCAGGCGCTGGACGGTTCGGCAATCACTCCCCCCATGCGGAACAAGGCCATGCATGTGCTGCGTACCGTGGCACAAGCCGGTATTCCAGAGGCGCAGTGGATGCTCGCGCAGCAGCAGGAACGTGATGCGTCAGAGACAGCCGCAGCCTCGCAACCGCTCAAGGGCAAGGTTGCCGTATCGATGGAATGGGCAACCTCCGCGGCCGACGCCTGCATTGTTGCCGCACGCTATGCGCTTGCGGAGCGCGCCTGGGCCGCCACTGCCGACTACAATGCCTTCCTGCGCTGGTCGCAGCCGCTGGCACGCGACCTCGCACGCAGGTCCTCTGCGAGCTGACCGCATATGCAGGACAACATATTCACCAGGGAAGAAATCTTGCTCCTGGCGCGTTGTGCCCGTGTACTCATGCACTGTCCCGACGGCGACAAGCAGGAAGCCAAGCGTTTTCTGCTGCTGGCTGCGGAAGCGGGAGACCGTGATTCGCAATTGCATTGGGGCTTGTGGCTGGCCAGGATGGATACCTCGGGTAAGCGCAACAACCTGCTTCCCGGCACGGTGAATTACAAGAAAGCGATCGCCTGGCTGAGCCGCGCCGGCGAACAAGGTTCGGCGCAAGCCTGGTACGCCATATCGCGGATCTACCTGAAACCCGAGTTCTCGCAACGCAGCCTGGAAGACGCGTATCGCTACCTGGTCATGGCGGCGGAAGGCGGAGACTGCATGGCGCAACAGGCGCTTGGCAACTGGATCTGGCGTACCCGCAAGGACGATCCGTCAAAAGATGTGCAGGTAGTCTACTGGTTTCGGAAAGCGGAAGCCCAAGGCTGCGTCTCCGCTGCGCCGCTGCTGCAAAAGATCGCATCCCGCGCCACTCCCGCGACCTGGGCACTGGCCGCACAGCGGCAACTGGCCAATCAAGCGTTCAAGGTTCCGCAAGTACTGATGGCGCGCATCGCGCTGGCGGCACGATTCGGCTTGTCGATTCCGGAAGCACTGATGATCGACCCGGCGCGAGCTGATCGCTGCCACTGCATGGTGATCGACATCCGTGACAGCTACGCGCGCGCCAGGCGACGGCTCATCCTGGTACAGACACCGGAAGAACGCCGGCTGCTTGACGACACGATCCTGCTCCTCGATCGTTTCGATTGCAGCGCAAGCGGACCGGAAGGCAATTTCCGACAGCGACCTTGAGGAAAACTGACAGATTCGGACCTCTTAGGCGGATCACTTCACCGTTTAGATACTGATTAGTGATAATCACTTCTGTGAGCGGCGCATATTCCGCCTGCTTTCCTATTTACTTGTAAATTCCACATGTGATGATGAGATCTTCCAGTTTTTCGACGTAGGTCGACTTTGATTGAATTGCTTTGGTCGTGGGATTTATCCATTTGTAGTGGATCCAGCCGCTTCCTCTCTTTTGCGCCATATCGATATGCTCTTTAATGATGAATTTGCCGTCTGTGTCTTTCAAGTCGATCAAATCTTTATTAATCAGCCTCGCATTTCCACCAGTAGCGAGCATCACACCCTTTTCATCCAGAACGGAGACGTATAAGTCGCGGTCGATAAATGCGCCCTTGAGGTTATTAATCTCGGCGAATGCCTCTTCTTTACCTTTTGCCTTAATCAGTGCCACAGCGCGTTTCACCATTGCGATTGCCTCATCTGCGGTACCACGCTCTGCCGCTTGAGAATATGGCGATAACGTAATTGAAAGAAAAGCGAAAATACTTAATGCATGTGCAAGGATTCTCATACCAGGTCTCACTAGAAAAAGATAATTACACAACGAACTGTGTTCATAGACCGAACCATCCCTCTCAGCAGGTGCCCACGAGTTAATCAACCCTCAAGCATCTCCCGCGGCAGGCTTCACTTCACAATCCACTGACAATAAATTTCTCCAAAACATTTGTTGTTTTACCTCTCCTTATGGTTAACTGAGCTTACGCAGCGCGCAGCGCCTGTTGCTGCTCATAGGCATGTCGAGTGGCCTCGATCCATAGTTTTGCGCGTAAGGCGAAGTGATTCAACTGGTGCTGCGTTTTCAGGAACTCCAGTTTGAATACGGCGACAATCGACATGAACACATAGTTACCTTGCGTGGTGATCGTTTGCGTCGACGACTTCGCCAGATCGGCATTGGATTTGAGTGATTTATGAAACACTTCCACGTTTCACCGGTTGTGATAGATCGCCATGATTTGTTCACCATCGAGAGTCAAATCGCTGCATGCCAGATTCAATATGCCTGTGCTGCTCGGTAGTTGCTGATCAGATAGTCCGTGTACAACTCCAATTGCCGCTTGTCCATGATTTCACCCCTATCTCGTGGACAATCGACAACCTGCTACGCTCCTCTGTGCGTAAGATCAGTGATCAGTTTCTTTGACCGATCCCCAACCCACTGCACTACGAATGGCCTCGGGAGGTGGCAGTGGGCCTGGGTGTGCCCTGCGCTGCATGAGCCAAGCTCGGATCAGTTGACGAGTTCGGGAATTGTCCATGATTGATCTTTGGCAGTTGTTTCTTGGCGGCGCTTCGGATTCAGGGTTTCGAGAAGACGTATTGCCATACGTGCGTTCGTTATATGCCAACTTGCGTCGTGCGTGTCCATTGCAGCGAATTCGCTTTCGCGGCGCATATCGCGTCGCAATGCTTCGAGCATGGCGTTGAATTCATGGGGTAATAGCATTTTCGGACTTCACTTCTATTGCGAGGGATAATATGGAGCGACGTCGTTCAGAGTTGTCTTGACTGTCTGAATAACTGACCTTACGCAGCCCGTAGCGCTTGAAGGTGCGCATAGGCTTCCCTGCACGTATTGCTCCGAGACGCTTTCAAGTAAGGGCATGCCGGATACAGATCTTTCCAAAATGTTTTCCACTTCGTATATATTCGAGTGCTGCGCGCAGTTCGTCAAAGGCAAACACCTGGTCGACAACAGGCCGTAGCGTATGCAGAGATACAGCCGCGGCCATCGCTTCGAAGTCATCGCGGCTGCCGACGGTGATGCCTTGCAGGCGAATATGGCGAGTGACAATCTGACCGAGCGGTACCGACAGATCGGATCCTGCCAGAACGCCAATCATGCTTATCGTTCCCCCTGTGCGAACCGCACGCAGAGATTGTGGAAGAGTACCGGCTCCTCCAACTTCAACAACATGGTCGACGCCCCGTCCTCCGGCAATATCCCTGGCGCGAATACCCCATTGCGGGTCCTGGACATAGTTGATTGTTGCATCCGCTCCCAATGCGCGTGCGCGTGCCAACTTGTCATCGCTGGAAGAGGTGATAATGACCCTTGCGCCCAGAATCTTCGCGAACTGCAGTGCGAATAACGAAACTCCACCTGTACCCTGTACAAGTACAGTCTCCCCAGGCTTTACTTTCCCTTCGGTGACCAACGTACGCCATGCGGTAACGGCAGCCGTTGGCAACGTGGCGGCTTCTGTGTCCGAGAGATGCTCTGGAACCAGA
This sequence comes from Noviherbaspirillum sp., assembly GCA_035627275.1. Taxonomy (GTDB): domain Bacteria; phylum Pseudomonadota; class Gammaproteobacteria; order Burkholderiales; family Burkholderiaceae_D; genus Noviherbaspirillum. The sequence continues at coordinate 179,062 of DASPMC010000070.1, read as the reverse complement.
GACACCCCCTCTTCAGACAGCACAAGATACTCGGCCATCGTCCCATCTTGCTCACAGCCAAGGCTAAATCGGAAACGTTCGTTATGCGGCTCACCGTTAATCCAGCTCTGATAGAAAATCGGACATACCCGGTCTCCTGCCTTCACACGTGTCACGCCTGGCCCTATTGCATCAATAGTGCCGACGCCGTCGCTCAGCATTACTAACGGCAACTCCTGCATGCGCTTGCCGTAGCCGCGTTGAGGAATGATGAGATCCCTGTAGTTAAGGGCGGATGCTGTCATTTTTATGCGTACCTGACCTGCCGCTGGCTCTGGCTTTGGTCGCTCACCAATACGTACGTTATCCAACGTCCAGTCGTCCTCTACTTGAAATACCTTCACAATGGCCTCCTTTTGAATCGCTTTTCGTTTAGATGCAATCAAGGCTTAACACCTACCGTATCCGCATCACACGTTCAATCCCACAATTTTTGCCCTTGCCGGGTGCTTGCTTGAAACCACGGCTGGCGCGTCACGTTAGTTCACGATGGCCTGAGACACTAGGCTTTTCATCAGGCGGCGGTAGCTGGTCCGCAAGGCGCCCGGCGACTGTGTCATGTAGACCGCACACAGCTTTTCTTTAGGCTCGGCCCAGAAGAAGGTTCCGGCAAAGCCGGCCCACATGAATTCACCGGCGGAACCATGCACAGGGGCCATACCGTCTTGCTGACGTACCGCAAAGCCCAAGCCAAAGGTGTAGCCGTTAGTGCCAAGGAGAAGTTGCCCGATGCTGCTTGTGTTGTTGATGGTGTGGCCCAGATGATCGGATGTCATGAGTCGCACGGTCGCGGGAGACAGGATGCGCGCGCCATCGAGTTGACCGCCATTGAGCATGGCTTGGCAATAGCGCAAGTAGTCACCCGCCGTTCCCACGCCGCCCGCCCCACCCGATTCATCGGCGGGCGGCTTGGAAACATCGATCAGGACGACGTTGGGCTTACCGGTCTGCGGGTCTTTCGAAAAGGGCTCGGCCAGACGGGGGGCTTTGATCGCAGGCACGTAAAACGCGGTATCCGTCATCTTGAGCGGCTTGAAGATCCGATCGGACATAAAGTCCGACAAGCTCTGACCGCTGACTGCCTCTACCACCCGGCCTTGGATATCGACTGATAGGGAGTATTCCCAGGTCGTACCCGGTTGCTGCGCCAGTGGCGCCTTACCCACGCCCTCCGACATTTCGGTCGGGCTCATCCCGCGTGCATCAAAGGGAATGGCTGTCTGGAAGACCTTGGCCTTGAGGTAAGCCTCCCGCACCGGCGCGTTGGCGGCGATCTCGCCATAGGCGATGCCCGAAGTGTGGCGCAGCAAATCCTGAATCGTTGGCTCGTGGTTGGCCGGCACGATCTTGTAAGTCACGGCCCCCGTCACTGGATCGATCGAGGGCACGCTGACCATAGGGTTCTTGAATGCAGGCAGGAATTTTGAGACCGGGTCGACGAGCTGCACCTTGCCTTCCTCGACCAACATCATGAGTGCAGTGGAAACCAGCGGCTTTGTCATCGAATAAAGGCGGAAGATCGAGTCGACCTTCATGTCGCCACCCGATGCATTGTTAAGTTTGCCAAAGGCTTCGGAATAGACCAGCTTGCCATTTCTCGCGATCATCACCACCGCGCCGGGCAGCCGGCCTTGCATGACCTCTTGCTTCATTGCTTGGGTGAGGACCGCCAGCCTTTCCCGGGACATGCCGACGGATTCGGGCGTGGCAGTCGGAATCGCTTGCGCCAAGGCCGAACCCATACTCGCCGCGAGCAGCCCGGCCAGCGCGAGCCGGCGCAAACGCATAGGATGGTGTGAACGAAAAACGGTTGTGTCCAAGTTTGTCTCCTCGATGGTTTTTGATGTCAACTTGCCGCATCTACGGCGGGTGGAACGTAGCTCGCCGCGAATATGTTTTGCGCACTCTAGTGTCCTGAGTCATTAATTCGTTGAAGAAAAGCGATGAAATGAACGCCATGCGCCGCCGCCCGTCCTCGCGATGGGACCCCGCTATCGCTGCGACGTGCGACAGCACCTGACGCCCATTGCATCACTTTTCTATCTCAACGAATTAATGACTCAGGACACTAGATGCGCTTTCGCCGGATTGAGCAAAAAATAATTAGTCCGCATAACCACAAACAACTAACGGTTCAACAAGCCATTTCATTTCGACATTGGCATTGAAGGAGAGCGCGAATTGTCGACATGTACCACCTTGCCCCTCGCGGACCTCGTATCCCTCGACGATTCAGATCCACTGCCAGCGCGAAATAGGATTCGCCATGCGCCCGCCGGGTCGTCAATTCGGATAGAAGTTGTTCGTCCAAATGATGGCGATAAGTGTTGTTCCCTCTTGCAAACTTGAGCGGCCCTTCACTCCGCCAGGACGATTGGCGTCCTCTCACTGCTTCAGTAAGCTCAACCAGTTGCCTTAACATGAATGCGGAGTAAACCGGATTTTTGCAAGAGGACATATTTTGTAACCTGGTAACGACGCGTAGAAAGGTGGGGTGACGGACCACTAAGCAATTACGACGTTTCTGCAACTGGCTTGATAACCGGATTTTCAACAGCAGACCGCTGTCGCTTCGTCCACTTGAGCGAACCGCCTGCGAGCTCACCAACAATGCCCCTACGAAATGCGAGTACACAAACGATAAAGATAAGTCCTGTGACGATCGTGACCGATTCACCAAGGCTACGGAACCATTCGATGGTGGTAAGTCGTGCCATCAAGTCGCCGAGATCGCCCAGCCTATTTTCAAGCGCGATGATCACAATGGCCCCAACGACCGGTCCCGTGAGAGTACCCAAGCCGCCGACCAGCGTCATGAGGACGACCAGGCCTGACAATCCCCAGTGGACATCCGTCAGTGTTTCAAATCCCAACACGACCGTCTTCGTAATCCCGGCTAATCCGGAAAGAGCCGCCGACAGAACAAAGGCAAGAAGTTTGTACTTATCAACGTCATAACCCAAGGATATGGCGCGCGGCTCGTTATCCTTGATTGCCTTCATTACCTGGCCGAACGGCGAATGCACGGTGCGCGCGATGACGGCAAAACCGCCAATGCAGATCGCCAGTACGACGTAGTACATCGTCATGTCATTGGACAGATCAACTGCGCCTAAAAGCCGTCCGCGCGGAACACTCTGCATACCGTCCTCGCCGCCGGTAAACGGCGCCTGGAGGAAAATGAAATATGCCATCTGTGCCAGTGCCAGGGTGATCATGGTGAAATAGATCCCTTGGCGGCGGATTGCCAGGGCGCCCATAACGAACCCCACGAGTGCCGCGGTGAGCGTCCCCAGAATCAGGCCCATCTCGAAGGGGACTCCCGTCTCGCGCAACAGATAGCCGCCGATATATCCTGCGCTGCCGAAGAAGGCCGCATGACCAAACGATAGCAAGCCTGTGAAGCCGGCCAGCAAATTGAAGGCGCAGGCAAACAGTGCGAAGCAGAGAAGCTTCATCAGAAATACCGGATACACCACCAGTGGCGCTGCCAACAACACACCCAAAGCAAAGACGTAGCGCATTTTCGTATTCATGTCAGGAATCCTCATTTCTCTTTGCCGAACAGGCCTGCCGGACGAACGAGCAGAACGACAGCCATAATGATGAAAACCACGGTTGCCGACAGTTCCGGATAGAACACGCGCGTCAACCCTTCGATGACGCCCAATCCAAGACCCGTCAGGATCGAGCCCATGATCGAACCCATGCCGCCGATGACGACGACGGCGAAGACGACAATGATCAGATTCGATCCCATCAATGGCGAGACCTGGATGATCGGGGCGGCGAGGACCCCAGCCAGCGCAGCCAAGCCCACGCCGAAGGCATAGGTGAGCGTGACCATGAGCGGCACATTGACGCCAAACGCTTCCACCAGCCTGGGATTCTCCGTCCCGGCCCGCAGGTAGGCGCCCAGCTTGGTTCGCTCGATAACGAACCACGTCATGAGGCATACGGTCATGGAGGCGACGACGACCCAGGCGCGGTACAAGGGCAAGCGCATGAAGCCGAGATCCAGCGCTCCGCTCAGTTCGGCCGGAGCCGCGTAAGGCTGGCCCGAGACACCGTAGATCGACCGGAACAGGCCCTCGATCACCAGAGTAATGCCGAACGTCAGGAGCAATCCATAAAGATGATCGAGCTTGTACAACCAGCGGAGCATGGTGCGCTCGATGACCACGCCAAAGACGGCAACGAGCACAGGCGCCGCGATCAGCATGATCCAGTAGTTGAGACCAAGGTAGCTCAACCCTATCCAGGCGAGGAATGCGCCGAGCATGTAGAGTGCGCCATGCGCAAAGTTGATGACATTGAGCAGCCCGAAGATCACCGCCAGTCCGAGTGAAAGCATGGCGTAGAAGGAGCCGTTGACCAGGCCGATCAATAGCTGGCTCATCAATGCCGGCATTGGAATTCCGAATAAGTCAGTCATTTCAGCCTCTCTAGACACCGAGCAATTCGTTCAACACGGCTTTTTTCGCCTCGAGTTCATCCGCCGTGAAGTGCTCGACGATCTTCCCGTGCTCGATCACGTAAAACCGGTCTGCCAGGGGGGCCGCAAATCGAAAGTTCTGCTCGACCATCACGATCGTGTACCCCTTGCTCTTCAGCGTACTGATCATGCGTGCCAGCGCTTGCACAATGACCGGTGCCAGTCCTTCCGAGATCTCGTCGAGAAGCAGAATGCGCGCGCCGGTGCGCAGGATTCGCCCGACGGCGAGCATTTGCTGCTCGCCTCCCGACAGGCGCGTACCCTGGCTCGAGCGCCTTTCATGGAGGTTCGGGAACATTGCATAAATCTCTTCGACCGACATGCCGCCGCCCGTTGTGCCGACCATCGGCGGGAGAAGCAGGTTCTCCTCCGCGCTGAGGGAAGAAAATATTCCCCGTTCTTCGGGGCAGTAACCAATGCCGAGATGAGCGACCCTGTGCGTCGACAGGTTGATCGACTCGATTCCGTTGACCTTGATGGATCCGGAACGCGCACCAACCAGACCCAGGATGGCGCGCAATGTCGAGGTGCGGCCGGCACCATTTCTGCCCAGCAGGGTAACGACTTCTCCGTGGCGAACGTTGAGGTCAATACCGTGAAGAATGTGGGACTCCCCGTACCACGCGTGCAGGTCTGAAATTTCGATGGCATGGTCTTTCATGCGTGCCCTCCTTCCAATGCGTTGTCTGCGCTTCCCATGTAGGCTTCCATCACCTGGGGATTGCGCGATACTTCCGCATAGGTTCCTTCGGCGAGGACGGCACCGCGCTGCAGTACGGTGACCCGGTCGCATATGCCCGAGATGACGCTCATGTTGTGCTCGACCATCAGCACGGTTCGCCCGGCTGACACCTTTTTTATCAGTTCCGTCACTCGATGCACGTCCTCATGCCCCATTCCCTGGGTCGGTTCGTCGAGCAGCATCAGCTCCGGATCCATGGCAAGCGTTGTCGCGATTTCAAGTGCACGCTTCCTGCCGTAAGGCAGATCCACTGTTAGCGTATTCGCGAAATGTTCAAGGTCCACTTCACCGAGCAAACTGGCGGCTTGCTCATTCAACCGGTTGAGGCTGCGTTCGCTTTGCCAGAAATGAAACGAGTTCCCGAGCGCCCGCTGCAGCGCAATGCGCACGTTTTCCAGAACCGTCAGGTGGGGGAATACAGCGGAAATCTGAAACGAGCGAATAATGCCCAACCGTGCGATCTGCGCCGGCTTCAATGATGTAACAGGGTATGCATTGAACAAAATCTCGCCAGAGCTCGGGCTGAGAAATTTTGTTAGCAGATTGAAGCATGTGGTTTTTCCCGCTCCGTTCGGGCCGATCAATGCGTGGATGTCGCCACGATTTACCTTCAGATTGACACCGCTGACAGCGGTAAATCCCCTGAACTCCTTTGTCAGGGCGCGGGTCTCCAGGATGACATCTGTCATCATTACCTCTCGCTTGTAATGGAATGGGGCCGGCAAAAATCGCGCAATCGCCGGCCAGATCGGGTGAGGAAGCGGATGCCTCGGGATCCTTGCACAGGCGGGATTAGTACAGAGTGTCCTCGCGCATCCCGCCTGCCTGCTGTCCCGCGCCTTCGCAGAAGGCTGCCGCTCAGGTGCTACTTCTTAAGCAGCACACATTTGCTTTGTTCAACCGGCATCGTGACAGTGTTCGCCGGAAGTACTTTCTTGAGCTTGTAATAATCCCAAGGGTATTTGGACTCGCTAGGAGCCTTTACCTGCATCAGGTACATGTCGTGCACCATCTTGCCGTCTTCACGAATCTTGCCGTTTTTGGCAAAGAAATCGTTGATCGGTGTCTCGCGCATCTTTGCCATCACTTCCTTGGCATCATCGGTGCCCGCAGCTTGGACCGCCTTCAGGTAATGCATCGTGGACGAATAGTTGCCGGCGTGGACCATGTTCGGCATTTTCTTCATCCTGGCGAAATAGCGCTTGGACCAATTCCGGGTTTCATCGTTGGCATCCCAGTAGAACGGCGTGGTCAGTACCAACCCCTGCGCGGTACTGAGTCCCATCGCATGGATGTCCGTGATGGTCGTCGCCAAGCCAACCAAAGTCTGTTTGCCACCTTTCCCAAGCCCGAATTCCTGAGCAGTCTTCATGGCGTTGACCATGTCGCCACCGGCATTGATGAGCCCAATCACACTTGCCTTGGAGTTCTGTGCTTGCAAAATGAAGGAAGAGAAATCCGACGCGGCAAGCGGGTGTTTTGCGGAACCAACGACCTTGCCGCCATTCGTGGTAATCACGTTCGACAGCTTGTCGAGCATCAGCGTACCGAATGCGTAGTCCGCTGCCAGCAGATACCAGGAAGAGCCTCCTTGGTCGACCATCGCTTTGCCGGTTCCGTAGGCGAATGCATACGTATCGGCGACATAATGCACGCTGTTGGGCGTGCAATCTTCGTTGGTTACCCGTTCCGTCATTGCGCCGTTGACGATGGCGATCCGGTTCTTCTCCCTGGCCAATTTGGTGATGGCGATGGCAACCGACGAATTGGTCAGGTCGGTAATGACGTCCACCTTTTGCGTGTCGATCCACTCGCGTGCCTTGGTCGAGGCCACGTCGGTCTTGTTGAGGTGATCGGCGACCACCACTTCGATCGGCTTTCCGAGAACCTTGCCGCCAAAGTCCTCGATCGCCATCCTCACAGCAGTGACAGCGCCTTCACCCGCAAATTCGGAATAGGTCCCCGACAAGTCGGTCAAGATCCCGATCTTCACCACGTCATCGGAAATCCTCGATTGCTGGGCATATGCCGTTGTGCATGCGGCGGCCAAGGCGAGCGCGATTGCAGAACGTTTGAAGCAATTATTCATTTTGGTCTCCATCATTTCTCTCCGGTTTTTGTAATTGGAACTACTGGTTCTTGAACATGTTGACGATGGCAGAGATGTCCTTGCCGCCGTCACCTTGGAGGCTCGCCATCTGGAACAATTGCTTGGATATGGCTGTCATCGGAAGCGGCTGGCCCGTCCCATGCGCCGCATCCAGGGCAAGGGATAGATCCTTGATCATCAAATCGGTAGCGAAGCCACCCGAGAAGCTGTTGGACGCAGGTGCTTCCTTGAGGACACCCGGATACGGGTTATAGTTTTCGGATACCCAGCAGCGCCCCGAAGAGGTATTGATGATGCCTGCCAGGACCTTGGGGTCCAGGCCAAGGCTGACGCCCAGGCACATCGACTCGGATACGGCAATGGTCGAAACGGCGAGCAGAAGGTTGTTGCAAACCTTCGCAGCCTGGCCGCTGCCAGCTGCGCCGCAATGCACGATGTTCTTGCCCATCGCGGAGAGAATCGGCCGCGCAGCCTCGAAAGCGGGTTCGGAACCGCCCACCATGAACGTCAGTGTGCCTGCTTTCGCGCCCGGCACGCCACCGGATACCGGCGCGTCGATGACTGTTTTACCATGCTCCGCGCCAATCTTCTCCAGATCGACTGCAGTACGCGGATCGCTCGTACTGCAGTCGATCACGAGCGCGCCGGCTTTCGCATGCACCAGAACACCGTCCGGGCCGGCGATGACACCGCGCACGATGGCCGGTGTGGGCAGCATCGTGATGATCACATCCGCCGTCGCCGCGAGCTCGGCGACCGACGAGGCTGCCGCGGCGCCTTGCTCGACCGCCTGGCCAATAGCGGCAGCAGAAGTGTCGTACACGCGCACGGACTTTCCAGCCTTCAGCAGGTTGCGCACCATGGGATCGCCCATATGCCCCAAGCCGATGAATCCGATTTCCATCATATCTCCTTGATGTCGTTAAACTGTGGATTGCACTGCAGCCGCTCAGGGGTGCAGGAGGATCTTGCCAAGGTGCTGGTCCAATGCCATGGTGTCTTGCGCCTTCAATGCATCCTTGAGCGGATACGCTGCCTGGATGATGGGGCGCAGGGTGCCGGCCTCGAGCAAAGGAAAGATGTCGCGTACGAATTGAGAAAACAGTTCAGCCTTTTGCTCAAGCGTGCGTGTGCGAAACGAGACTCCGATCAACGAGACGCGTTTGCGCGCCAGGTTGTCGAGGTTGATCTCACCCGTTGCGCCACCCATCCAGCCGACGTTGACAATGCGGCCACCCAGGCCAACCGCTTCCAGATTGTCGGCAAGTGCACTTCCCCCGACCATATCGATCACGACGTCAACACCTTTGCCATCAGTCAGGCGCGACACTTCGGCAGGGATATTGTCTGTTCCACTGATCAGAAGCCGGTCAAGTCCGAGGTCGGCCAGCGCGTCGGCTTTCGGATTGGGTCTGGCGACCCCGATGACGGTTGCGCCGCCGAGCGCCTTCGCGATCTGTAATGTCGCAATGCCGACTGCCGATGTCACCCCCTGGATCAGGATCGTCTTCCCGGCGGCAAACTGCCCATTGGTGACAAGGGCGTTATGAGCGGTGGGATAGACGGTTGCAATGGCTGCCGCCTGGTCGTAGGAAAGCGAGTCCGGGATCTTGATGGCGACGCGATGATCGATCGCGGCAATCTCGGCGTAGGCGCCGGTCGTCATGCCCATTACCCGGTCGCCAGCCTTGAACCCGGAGACGCCGCTGCCGGTTGCAATCACGTCGCCCGCCATTTCCAGTCCGGCGATCAGCGGCTTGCCGGCGGCCGGCCCGCCATGCGCCGTTGAGCGCGCAAGATCAATGCGATTGATACCCGCTGCCTTGACGGCAACCAGGAGTTCGCTTGCCTGGCAGGTGGGATCCGGAACTGTTTGATATTCCAGTGTGGGTCTCTGTTCGCCATCCCGGGGAACGATTACTACAGCTTTCATCATGTCTCCTTTCGTATCACGCGGGCGCATGCCGTCCCGCGCGCTTCGTCGCTACCCCTTGGGGGCGGCTGCTCGATTTCCTTGGTTACGCGCTGGGATTGAATGCCAGCGAAACCGGTAACGCCTGCTCGTCGGGTTCCGGCCAGCGTTGTGAGACCGTCTTGAACTTCGTATAGAAGCGTGCCGCGTCCGGTCCGTAGAGGTGGCCTTCGCCGAATTTCGAGCGGCGCAAACCGCCAAAGTTGAAGAAGCCAGACGGAAGCGGGACCGGGACGTTGACGCCGATCATTCCGGATTCGATTTCCATCATGAAGCGATGTGCGGACTTGCCATCGCGGGTGAAGATGACCGAGCCGTTGCCGTACTCATGCTGATTGGTGATGGCGATCGCTTCATCAAAGGTCGCTGGCCGCATGATTCCCCGGACAGGACCGAACACTTCTTCCTTGTACAACTGCATGTCAGTCGTCACGTGGTCGAACAGGGTAGGGCCGAGATAGTAGCCGTTCGGATGCCCCGCCACTTCGATCCGGCGTCCGTCGATCACGATGTCGCCGCCCTCTTCCACGCACCTTGCTATTGCACGCTCGACAGAAGCCTTCGATTCACGCGACACGACCGCGCCAAAATCCGCAGCGGCGTCGTTGTACGGACCGACTTTCAGAGCAAGGATCTTGGGAATCAGGATCTCACGCAGACGTTCTGCCGTTTCCGTGCCGACGGGCAGGAGCAGTGACACGGCCATGCAGCGTTGGCTTGCCGAGCCGTAGCCGGCAGAGACAAACGCACTCGCCGCGGCCTCGAGGTCGGCATCCGGCATCACCACCATATGATTCTTCCCACCGGTGAACGCCGCCACGCGCTTGTTGTGCGATGTCCCTTTTTGATAGACGTATTCGCCGACGCCGGTCGAACCCACGAAACTCACGCCGGCAATACCTGGATGCTCGAGAATCGCATCGACCACTTCCTTGTCGCCCTGCACGACGTTGAAGACGCCATCGGGCAAGCCGGCTTCTTTCCAGAGGCGAGCAAATTCGAGTGCCGCGCTCGGCACTTTTTCCGACGGCTTCCAGACAACGCTGTTGCCGACAGCGACCGCCATGGTCATCATGACTGCGGGTACCATGATCGGGAAATTGAATGGCGTGATACAGCCGACGACGCCGATCGGTCGGCGCACGGAAAACACGTCGATGTCGCCGCCGACGTTGTTCGCGTATTCGCCTTTAGTAACATGTGGTGCGTTACATGCGAACTCGATGCCTTCGATTGCACGCCCAAGTTCACCTTTCGCGTCCAGGATCGTTTTTCCGTGTTCGCGTCCGATGACTTCAGCCAGCAAGTCCATGTTGGCGATCATCAGTTCGCGCAATTTGAAGATCACTGCCTGGCGCGTTGCATGCGATGCCCGGCCCCAGCGTTGCCCGGCCTGCGTTGCAACGGCAACGGCGTGGTCAACGGTGGAACGGGTGCCGTATGCACAACGGGCGATTTCCTCGCCGGTGGACGGGTTGTAGACCGGACCGGTACGCGAAGTCGACTCCGAATACACCTGTCCTGCGATGAAATGCCCGATATTGCTGCTCATGATTCGATGCCTCCTCGTGTGAGTGATTTTGAAAAGCCAGCCGGTTGAAAACATCTTACGTCATCATTTTTGCATTTGGTTTATCATAAAATGCAAGCTGGCTATTCAAAATTGCATAACGAGGAGGCGCGATGAACCAATTCGACTGGGATAACCTCAGAATCTTCCTGGGTGTTGCACGATCACAATCAGCGCTTGAAGCGTCCCGCGCGCTGAAGATGAGTCAATCGACGATTTCGAGACGCCTGCAAAAGCTGGAGCAAGATATCGGCTCGATTCTTTTCGAGCGAAACTCGCAAGGACACAAACTGACGAGTGCCGGGCACCGGTTGCTTGAGCATGTCGAAAAGCTGGAAGGTACGCTCAGCGCCGTCGAATCGAACGTTTTCGGCGACAATGTCGCGCTGTCCGGCGAAATCCGGTTGGGTGCCACCGAAGGGTTCGGCACCTTTTTTCTCACACCGCAGCTCACGCACTTTTGCGTCAAGCACCCGGGCATCACTGTCGATGTCCTGCCGCTGCCGCGCACGCTGAATCTGTCAAAGCGCGAAGCCGACGCCTCGGTGGCGATAGACCGGCCGAGCGCGAACAGCTTTGTCACGTGCATGCTTTCGAAGTACCGTTTGCAGCCTTACGCGGCGCCAGAATATCTGCAGCAACATCCCGCGATCATGAGCATTGATGATCTTGTGGGCCATCGCTGGATCGACTATGTGGATGACCTCATCTTTTCGCCGCAGCAGTTCTCATTGACGAAATGGCTTCCCGCGCTCAAGCCGTCGATGAGAAGTACAAGCGTCATTGCACAGTCTCAGGCAGTACGTGCTGGCTTGGGAATCGGAGTTCTTCCATGCTTCTTGGGAAGTGTCATTGATGGACTGGTCCCTGTATTGCCCGAAAAGGTCGATATCACGCGCACGTTCTGGCTAGTTGCGCCGCCGGAACGCAGGGAGCTCGCACGCGTGAAGGCGCTGTGGGATTACATTCGCGAAGTTGTTTCAGTCAATGAAGATTTCCTGATGGGGAGAACGACACAGATTACATGGCTGAAGTCATGAGCCATGTATATTGAACTGAACGCGCCTCGTATTCATTCTTGCGCCAGATGTCCTTTGCGAGGGCAACGGGTAGCCTTTGAAAGGTAGGGGCGAAGTTATGTCACATCCTAAACCGTGAAGGACAAGATATATGTCCTTACCATCGGGCATATGGCTGCTTTCCAGCATCATGAGCTTATTTCCGATGACTGCTCTTGGCCGGCTACTGCCCGATTGCTAGTCCCTTGAACGTCCGGTTTGCATCGGAACCCGGTAGCCGCCCGCTCGTAGGCATCGCAATACTCACCGCGTCTTCCATATCCCGCACCGACCGATAATGCCGCCAGACATTATGCTCATAATGTTGAACATTAAGCCCTGCCCCCACGGCGTTGACGCAGTCTAAACTGTTCTTGAGGAACACTTGAGGTGTCAAAGGTAGGCATAACGCTGAAGACGGCACGACTCTTTTCTTCCGCTGACTAGGAAGGTGGGGCGGACGAGGACGCGCGGCGTTACTTGGGTACCGCCGCCTTCGCTCTCTCGGCAAACACCTTATAGCTCCAGCCTTCACACTCGACCCCGCCGTCTTGCCAGTCACTCGCAAGCATGACGGCACCTGGGATGATGAGCATACCGGCAACGAAGCCAGTCAAAATCCCTGCGCGACCATTAAGGAAATCGGGACTGACGCCGACCCACTTGCAGGTATCCATATCCTCTCTCGCGGCAATTCGCCTATAAGACGCCAAATGGCTACTCGGACTGAATTCAACGAAGTATCCCTTCTTGACATAGTCTGCTTTCGGCACCGGAACGCCGTATTGAATAAAACGCCCGAGGTGCATCACATAAGCGATTGCGACGTCATAGTCATGCAAATGCTGACATACGCTTACTGAAGGCGGATGGTTCTGGTACTTTGTGCAGACCGCTCGGTTCTCGCTCGTATCTGCGTCAGACACCTTGAATACCCTCCCGTATGCGATATCGGCGGCATCCACCTCCCTGACCGCATTCTTCGTGATCGTGGATGCGCAACCGGAAAGCGCGATCGCCGCAACGACGAGCGTGAGTCGCGTGAATAAGTGGCCCATATCCCCTCTCTTTTTCCATGCATGAATACGCGGCAAGTGGCTTGCTACGTCGCTAAACCACGTCCGCGAGGCGTCTTTACCAATATATTGTGAAGACGAAATAGTACCGCAAGACGGATATTTCTCCCAATATATTGGGAGCTATCGTTGGACCCAGCGGTCATTTTTGGAGAGGTGTTGCGACGCTTGAGAAAGGAAGCAGGACTTTCTCAGGAGCAGCTTGCCTTTGAGGCCGAAATCGAGAGGAATTTTGTCAGCCTGATCGAGCGTGGGGTCAATCAACCGACCATTCGAGTGATCTTCAAGCTCGCGAAGGCGCTCAATACTCAACCTTCAACCATGCTTGCTCTCGTAGAGCAAGAGGTGCAACGCTCCAAGAAAAACTAGGGTTGCTACCCTTGGCGCCGTCTCGACAAGTTCGCACACACGTCGAAAATACAACCGAGGAATTCCTTGCTTCTTGGTTGGATTTGTTCACGGGTGCGATCAATTTCCTGAAATGGTTTGGAAAACATCAGTTGGACCATTTTCCTGATTTGTTCATCTGTATCAGGCTCCCCCCCTTTAGCTGACGCACTGCATGAGTAGACGTGATGCTGGTTCATTACGTCAGCCAAGCCCCGGTCGTACGTCTGGCCAAGGAAGATATAGTCTTGTTTCTGGTGATACTGTCGCCTGATGTCACAAATTTGCAATAGGTCGAGATCACCTAGTCCTTTCAGGGCACCCTTCTTCTCTAGCTTAATCAATTTGTCCATTGCGACTGAAAAGGAGCCGGCGGTAACTGGCTTTACATTCCCTATCTCTGCCGATTGCTTCGCAATGCGCAGCTCGATCCGACTGGAAAAAACATCAGTGACGTAGAACGGATTGAAATACTTAAGCGGCATGTCGCCAGGAATGTATTCCATTGCGAGACTGTGAGGAATTCGAAGTAGATTCCCCATTCGGAGGTCGTGGCGCCAGTCCATTTCCTCGATCTGAGCTGCAAAAACCGCGAGATAGTCTGCATCGTCATGAATATCCAGCAGGCTTTCATACAACATTTTCGGATCTGTGAATCGGACACCTGTCACCGGCAACTCCGTCTCTGCCAAGAGCTGGCCTGCCTCTTCGAAGCGTTCCCACGCTTCTGCAACTGAATCTGCAGGTTTCCTTCCGCCGGCCTCGTAGACCGCCATCGGCGATAACGCTAGGCACGTCTTTCGATCGCTCCACAGGGCGATAAATCTGCAAAGGGCAATATAAGCCAGTGCGCGTATAGCGCGACCACGCTTATGCCCTTGTTTGAAATCCTGCAAGATGCTGTTGTCCACCACCAAGAAGAGTGGATGTCCCAACTCGTATCCAGACTCATAGAGTCTTACAAGCCATCGCACTAATGCGAGAAACTCGGAAAGCTCTTCATCCGTGGCGTCCGCTAGGCGAATCTCGAATTCTTGATGAACGGCGTTGATTGCTTCGTTGTGTATATGCATTGAAATGAAAGTTAATCACATGCCTGAGGCGATGCCACGCTGCTGCACTCGTTATGCCGTTCGCCCACTAAATCAAGCAAATTCATCGCACTATCCCCACCAAAACTCCGCAGCGGAAAATCTGGAATTGTAGGAAATATAATGGCCGTGGCCCGAGTTCTATGATGATCTAGTTCTTCATAAGTGAGTACGTAGGACGCCGAACTACGAATAATGTCGGGAATAAATCGATAACGGTGCCTGAATCGCCCCGTCAGGTGATGAAACAATCCGACGTAGTCTTTCAATACTCGCACACGGAACTCCGCCCTACACGAAATGGGCTGTCCATGAAATACTCTTGCCAATTGTTGAGCATGGACTGCGCTTCGCACATCACCGCGCACTTCCCATTGCCGGCCACCGTGCTCACGATAGCGTAGCAGCATGTACGCCAATTCTTTAGGTGTCCACGCCTGTATGTCAACCTCGTTCCACCGACCTTTCATCATATGAAGTCGTTCAGCTTTTCCTTGATCGACTTTATGTCTGAACTCGATACGACGTCCAATAATCCAAGTTTGTAGTCTTCTCAATGTTGCTCTGTAAACGGCGTGGCAGGAAAAGCGTGGAATACTGTTTTCATAATGGCCTAGTTCATTCGCAAGCGACTTGGAGCCAACGCGACATGCGATAACTGACAGGTTTCGGTAGATAGGTGGGGAGCAGATGTCAGACCAAGGATGCTCCGCATAACAAAAACTACGGAGCAAATCTGCCGCCGCCGGGTTTTCTCTCCAGTGTTTGACATCATTAACTTCACGTGTCCTTTGCAAAGCTGGAGTCGCGTCACGATAATGTTGCGACCAGTTGGTGAAGGGAGAAAAAACTTGATCAAGCTGAGGCGCAATCACGCGAAAATCAAGAAAAGCATCGAATGACGGCGATACTCCGGCGATCGGCTTGCGACAATGAGCGCACCTAAAATGCGTGTTAATCACATGGCTACCAAGTTTAATTGAGGGTAGAGGCGCGGTGCAGTTCTGACAGTGCGTTATTAGCGCACAATTGTGCATGGGACAAATTGTCAAAGGTATGAACTGGTGCCAGACACTGTGATAGCTGCCTTCCACGCAAAGCGGGCAGATTCTCAGTTGTGACGAGAACCATAGGTCGATCTGGTTGCCGAAGTATTGTGCTATATCCAGTTCAGCTTGAGTCGGAAGTGACCAGCCAAGATGCTGAAGCACATGCGAAGGATCGATCCATAAAGGCATATGCGACGATCGTCCTTGAGTCGAACGGCGGCCGGAGCTTGTTAATATTGGAAGCAAAGTCGCGTATGTCGCCGCATTCATCCAGGCTAGGCGGGCAATTGCACTAAAGCTGGATTCCATCGGCAATGGTGGCCATGAAGCGCTGTTCCAAGTCTCTCGTCGATGACATGTCATGTTGTCACCTGCCAGTCATCATTAATATCGGAATCTTCGTTTATGAGTCCCGCTGCTGCTTCTACCCTCGCGTACTCCAAGGCGCTGCTCCACGCGTGCTCATCGAGTCGCATCTGAGGCGCGTCGAAGCCGGCGTTGTCGAGCATAAAAGCTCTAACAGCGAGAAAAATCTGGCGAGCCGGCGAAGCACATATCTCGTCTCGCGTGCGCATTCCTACAGCCTTGGAAAGCACGCCAAAAAACCTGTCTGCTTCGTACTCCATGCGAAATCCGTTCTCCCAGGCTTCGGGAAAAAAGAATCGTGTCCATGTCCATCCTGAACCCAAGGGATACTCGTTACGATCAATATCACGGAACCAGATACGGAAGTCATCCAGCGTTCGAAATCCTTCGAATTTGAGTGGCCTCATTAAAAAGCGCCCGATCAAATCAAGCCTGCCTTCAGCGTATATCCTCTTACGTATTTCAGAGAAATCAGGCTCTTGGGCCATGAAAACAGGAAGCAGACGCGCGCCAGCTGCAACAAGGTCATTGTCCAGGTCCTTCAGGAATAAGAGATCCTGGGTTTTCATTGCTTGCGCTTCATCTACCAGAAGCACGACCATTTTCCGGTCACTACAATACGCGTTGTCAATGAAACGTTGCGAGAGCCGTTGGCGAAGCTCAGCCGTTTCCCCTTTTGTAGAAGCATGCTGCGCACTATTAAGAAAATGCTTATAAAACCCGCGTATGGATGGCGCTTGGTTATTTTGAAATGAATGTATGATGACAGGGACTCCTTTCATTTCTCTTCCTAGGAATGCCTTTGCCGCAACAAGTGCCACGGACTTACCGATGCCACTCGCTGCAGAAAAACATAAGCCTTTCTCGCCGAGCAATGCGGCGCGCCTGATCAACTTGTTTAGATTGTTGATTGCCGGCGTCATGACGATTGTCTTGCCATCGAAAAGCGGATGCGTACCCAAGAGCTTTGCTCTGACTGACGGGTCAAGCAAATCCCATGATTGATTTTCCATATTGCACATGATTTACTTTCCTGTATTGAAGTCTCTTACTGTCGGCGGTGATGTAAGGTCGGTAGTGATCCCAGGTTGAATGGATCTTTTGGCGGCGCTAGTTGTGATGTACGCATCGAACTATGGGATGAATCGATCTCAGTTCCGCAACGCTTAGCATCATCTTTGTTCACGGCCTCGCGAGTAACCTTCGCCATTAACAATGCCGTGGTAGGCCTGCGCTCCCCCTTTCTTCGCTTTCCACGAAGGGACTTTTTGGCCTTTTTTTCCCACTTTTCAACAGAGTCAACAGATAGATCCTGATAAGATTCGGCAAGTCCCGCGGCACTGATCAACTTCCGGGTCCGGAGCGAATATTTGGATGTGGACCAACGGCGTGGAGAAGAAAGCAGACCAAGATCTTCCCCGGTATCAAGCAAGCACGCCCGCATGATCCATGGCTTCTGCCGGTGGATGTAAACAAGTACCCTCTTTCCAACCAAGTGATATTGTCTTGCGAGCTGGGGATTTGTATGCCGCATACGGCCGAATTGAATATGTGGCCGGACATGTTTTTTTATATTTCCTCGAATAATCCGCTCTTCGACATGCATTAGCAGGCGGATATCGTCCTGCGCTGCATGTGGCAACGGCTGGGGAAACAGCCCAAATGCTGGTTTTTCGAGAGCGGCGCGAAGTGCGAATTCTGGGCTGCAATGTTCGAGTGCCTCACTCTGGCTGAGATTGTGACGACGTGCTTCGGCCAGGACGATGGCAATGAGCGTGCTAAGTAAGATGCGGTACTTAACCGCTTGCTCGTTAGGGGCGTCACGCCGCGTGTCATTCGGGCCGGTGCCATACGTCGAAGGGAGGCGCTGCACACCATGCTGAGTCATTTTGCCAAAGATGTTCTCGATCAGATTCCGGCACCACCATGCACGGACGGGACCGAAGTTCACAGCGCAGCCGATAGTGCTAATGATGTTGTTATAGACTTCAACAGCGGTATGCGCCCATGCGTTGTCGAGTTTGAGTACCGCAAACCCCTGAAACCGCAGTTCTGGAATAAGCTGGTGGATTACAATCTTGCCGTCTTCAACAAAGGAATAATCCGGGCTCTGCGGATCTGTTTCGTCTGATCTGAGTGCAGAAACAATTGTCTCAAGCACACAGTCTCCGCTTGGGGTCGGCTCCAACGAGATGTATATTCCGAGGATTGCACGCGTGTATTCGTCAGCTAATATCCCAACGTGCCAGCGCGCGACTGGAATTTCAAACTCTTTACCGAACCGGTTGGATATGACAATGATTGAAGCAGCGTCGATCTTATGAAAATCGAGTTGAACGGCACTATAAGGACGCAGAACCGGAATTAATGGGGTATATCCTTGACCTAGTCCTGAGCGGCGGCTTGCTTCCTTACCCGAGCGCGCAGCAATCCACCGTCCGAGGTACCGTTCCCGCAAGTTATGGCAGTAATTTACAAAAGATCGATATCCACGATATCGTGTGCTAAATGGCCAATCGCGGCTGGTCAAGCCCTTGGATTCAAGGTCGCGCAGAAACCGCTTATGTAAGGTCTTATATGAGGCTCGAGCTTCATGCACGTGCGATTCGACGGGCATTTTCAAGAGTTCTTTTTCCACCGACTCCGCCACCTCAGGAAAGCGTTGCATGATCTGAGTAAGCATGCCCGCATTGCCTCCTTTCGAGAGGCCATCACTAAAGACATGACCAGCTGTTCGATTGTATTTTTTGACTCGGACTCCGGGGACTAGTGCGTAAAAGCCATGAATCCGGCCAAGGTGATCCACAGTCACGCAGCGTTTAACTAAGCGAATGACTTCGCCGCGATAGAACCCTGTTCTCGTACGAATTTCATTAAACTTGCAGCCCTCGACGTACATTTCGACGGCTTGCTTACGTCGCTCAAACAGCCTTAGCTCCTGGTCCCCGGGAAGCAGATCCGGGACTGGCCATTTGCTCAAGTCCCGCATCTCGGGGCCGATTAACGAGTGCACATTGGTGGCAGTCATGCTTGCCTCCTGCGCAAAGTGGTATGTGTCCCAAGGAGTTCGCATTGTAATTCCGCGTAAGCGTGTCCCTGTTGTAATGCGCTCGCTATTGCGGAAAGCATCAATCCTGAATCGATGTTGGGTTCCTGTAGCAGCATGCCGACGTTAGCGTAGTCGTGCGCACAAAGCCTTTGTCGCAGCAGCTCAGATTCCTTAAAATGAGCAATGCCGCGTGCGCGGGTAATCATTGCGCATAGGTGCAACCAGTTATCGAACTCGTAGCTACGTCCTTCCAGATCGCGCTCGGTCTTGATGACATATTTTTTTCCAGCAGCACCTGCCGCCTGTGCTTGCGCCGATAGCTGCCTTTTTGCTCGTCCGCGTCTTGTCGGGCCAGCATCGGCTGCGCGCTTGAATTCCCACCATTCTTCGTGCCCATCACGAAAGTACACGATGGCGTCAAGGAAGGTCTGCACCTTGTCGTTTTCGATATCCGCAAACACAGGTTGTGGGGCCGGATCGTATGAAACGACGTTTACGTCCCCCTCGAGCAAGACCAGGTGCATGAAATTGACATCGCCGTGAACGGTAAAACGGCGATTGATCTTAGGTGAATCGAACACCCATAGGTTACTTAGGTGTCCTTGTCGCGCCTTGATATCAGAATGGATGGATACTCGCCGTGAATGGGCGTGACGGACTAGTGGCAGAGTTGCCGGAATCATAATCTTTCTCCAGTAATGGCTGACCGCCTGCTGTGACAGAGCGTGACAGCACCGTACATTGTGAATAGAGGGCGCAAAGATACCCCTGCCGGACGATCGCGACGGACTTCCGGCATTGACAAAGGGGCAGTGATCAACCAAACTGGAGGCGTAACAGGTCCAATTTGGGCTCGCAGCAAAAGGCCATGAGGTTGCCGCCTCATGGCCTTTTTCTTTTGCGCCTTAGAGTTTTATATTGCTCTAGTCGCTCATATTTCTCTCCTCTTTTCCGAAGTTGTTCTTGTCGCTTGCCATGACGGAGCTCCGTTTGGCCATAAGCCATTCCGCCAGGTCCTTGGTCAGTGCAAATTTTCCTTTTCGATTCTCAATCCGAAAAACCGGAATCGGAGTCGTGTTTCTCGCGATTGATTGCCTGAAGGCGGCGTCTGTCGAGTAACCCAATGCCATTTGCAAGTCCTTTCCCCCGATAAGCGGGCCGTACCGTGCAGTAAGTTCCTCAGTTAGCTGTTTCCCAAAGTCAATATTCGGAGCGTTCATGTTGGTTTCGCATGGTCACACTTCCTTGTCATCGTAGCGATCAATAGTGAAAATGCCAGAAACAAATTGGATAGTTAATTTGTTTCTGGCGTTTTTTGTAAAACTGTGATAAGCGATTTTTGTCTTCGGCGCTATCGCATGGAAAATCTGAGGGCCATGAAAGAAACCACAAAGCGGCGGTATAAACGGGATCCTTTGGTCGATCCCTTGCGGACAAAGTACTGGTTCCAAAACATCGTCGTTAGTTCTGGCATATCGAATCCGAAAACGATGAATTTGCGTTTTCGCCTCGGTCCGCCGCGAATCGACGCCGAAGGCAGGGACTCTTACAACCCGCGGTTTCAGAGATACATGAAGGGAGTTTGCTGCCCGCGTAGGAACCTTCTAGAACGGGTCAATGCCGCATGTTCGGGGACTTTGTATGACTATGAGCACGTATTATGGGATCTGTTACGTGAACGTGAGCACCCCATTTGCGCATTGAAGGAACTTCAGCGTCTTGGGCCGGATATTCAACGTCGAGTGCTGTATCGAGGCATCGAGCTGCTTGACCACGTAAGTGGAAATAGTTCGAATGCTCCGATAAAGGATAACCGGCAACTTCCCCTTGAATCAGAGCTGGATGGTATTGCTTTTTATACGATTCTATTGCTCGATCAATATCAGGAAACCGGTACAGTTCCCGCGTGGTGTCAACAACTTGTGTATCTCTCGCTCTTGGCACTTGCTCCCTATCTTGAGCCTCGTGGATTGCTGGATGAATTCCTTCAGGTCTTCTCGGAAAGAATATGTTCACAACTGAAAATTAAGGAGATGAGCTATTTCATAGACAAGGATGCATTTAAGCGGCTATACCAAGCAAAGCAATTAATCGAAGTCACTGCAAAAAAGCTGCCCCATGCAACAGAACTTCCAGAGCAGCCAAAATCGGCATCCCTGACGCAGAATAATCTTTGGGTTGGAAGCGTATTCTCGTTTGATACGCAATTGCATGTATCGGTGAATAAGGCTGACAGTAAGGATTCCGACGCGTACAAGATAGAGGCAACGATTCTTTCAGAGGCTCGAGGCTATCTTTCGAAGTTAGCGCATGACATTGAGACGGTTGCAGATTCAATATCAGAGTATAGATCGCCCTGCCTTGATGTCACGATTGCTGGCCTTGTGTCTCAGGAAGTAGAGAGTGCCATACCATCGGACGACACAGAGCCTACTCAATATGACGTACAGCTCGCCGAACATTGGAGCAAATATCCTCAAGACGCTTTCTTCGAATGGCAATCAAGACGTCTGATGTCAAATGGAAAGCCATATTCTCGTCGATCAAATAGGCAATTCGCTGCAATGTGGGGGCGGTTCCTCAAGTTCCTTGCGATGTCGAACTCTTCTGTAATAGAGACCGACCACGTAGTCGTAGAGCGCTTTCTATTAAGTCTTAGTCAAACCTCCCGTCGGGCTGAAGCGGAAGTATGTGATAACCGTGCGCGCGATGCCGAGACGGGTACAAAGTATCGGTACCTAATTTTGCTTGAGGCGATCTATTCGCATTTGATCGAGATTGGTGCTTATTTATACGAAAATCCCTGTGCCCACGCCTCTTCGTACATATCTAGACCGCCAAACCAACATGCGCCAGCCATAATGTCTACGAAACAAATGGATGAATTCGTTCGTCGCGTACTAGCATGTCCAGAAACGACATGGCGGCAAATTCGAGATCGCGCAATGCTCCTATTGATTCCAGGGAGTGGACTCGCTGAAGGTGAGCTGCTGAATCTGCAAATGGATCAGATTGTGCTGGACGACGATCCGTCGTATATCGACATACCGGCATATGGCAAGACACCTGCACGAAAAGCACCGATCCTTATTTTTGCAAGAGAACCTCTTCGGCGATGGCTTGAAGTAAGAAAAGATTTCAATCTGGATACCTCAATCGTTTTTATCTCTGGAAGAAGTGATGGCCGTAGCGATGGCGAGAACACAAGACGGAAATTGCTCCCGTCAAGCCTATACAGAAAGGTTCGCGCAATTATTGAGGGCCAAGAGAATGAAGAACCGATTTTTACAGTTGGAGGAAGTGGTCCACAGGTTCTTCGCAACGCATTCCTGGTACGTCAACTCGATAAATCTAAACCTCTTAAGGCAGTGCAATATTGGGCCGGCCATGCCAAGAGTAGGTCAACACGTCGCTTCGAGCAGTTGGTTGTAAACCCAAGTGGCGTCGAGGCGGACTAGCTCTTTATGCCGGAATGAAGCTGACGCAGCGTGGAAGCATGATCCTGACATAAGAAGCGGCCTTGTACGAAACATTAGTTCACAAATTTCGACAATATTCGTTGACTGAATAATTACTTCAAAGTTGTCAATGAGTAACGCGCATCTATCGTCGTTCAGTGAAGTAATCTTTCCGTTGTATGCGTCCTTCTCTATAAAAATCAATCGGTTACGGCACTCAAATCATTGAGCGATCGCTTCAGAGTGCTGTGGCGATCAGCGGTTACTTCTCAACAAGCGCTTTCGAAGAAGCGTCTCGAAGTCTTGTCTCGTCGGGCAAAAAATATGTACGTAGACGGTTTGCTTCTCGTCGTCGATTTGGTAAATGATTTTGTTGAGGTCTTCAACAATCATCTGACGGAAGTGCTCAAATCCAGTGTCCTCAAGTTCAGGGACATACCTCCCTAAGCGCGGGTTCTCATTCAGCAAATTGAGAGAGTTCTTTATTGCGGCATACTTCTCGCGCGCTACTTGTGCACCGAAATTGGGGACCAGGTAATTTGTGACGAGATCGAGTAATTCGGATTGGGTGCCCTTCAGCAGGACAACACGATACGTCATTCAGCCAATTCCTTGTCCATTTGAGCAAAGAAGTCGTCCGCGTCCATGAATTCGCCGCGTTCAATGTCTTTTTGGCCCAAAGCCAGGAGTTTCAGCAATGCCAACGTCTGCTGAGTCTGTTCGACGGAAAGCCAAATCATCGCCATCCTTAAGCAGGCGGACGCCGGCACGCCGGTCCCGGAACTGTGTCGGGAACACGGCATGAGTTCTGCGCTGTTTTCCCGCTGGCGCAGCAAGTTCGGCGGCATGGACGCCTCGATGATGGCGCGGCTCAAGGAACTCGAAGAAGAGAACCGTCGCCTGAAGAAGATGTATGCCGAAGAGCGCTTGAAGGCCGAGATCGTCGCTGAGGCGCTGCAAAAAAGTGGTAGCGCCATCTCGGCGACGCGAGATGGCGCAATGGGCGGTGCAAGACAAGGCTGTCAGCATTCGAATGGCATGCCAGGCGTTTGGCATCAGCCAGACCTGCTATCGGTATCAAGCAAAGCTGTCTTCAGAGAACAGCGGGATTGCAGACTGGCTGATACGTCTGACGGCGAACCAGCACAACTGGGGTTTCGGCCTGTGCTTCCTGTACCTGCGCAACGTTAAAGGCTATGGCTGGAATCACAAGCGTGTCTACCGGATTTACCGGGCGCTGGAACTGAACCTGCGCATCAAACCGAAGAAGCGACTGGTGCGAGAAAAACCCGAGCCGCTGTCCGAACCAACGGCACTCAACCAGGTGTCGTCGATGGACTTCATGCATGACCAACTGTCAGATGGCCGCAACATTCGGTTGTTCAATGTGATCGATGACTTCAACCGCGAAGGCTTGGACATTGAAGTGGATTTCTCCCTTCCATCCGAGCGCGTGATCCGCTCTCTGGAGCGCATCATCGAATGGCGGGGCCGGCCGGATCGGATACGTTGTGACAATGGCCCCGAATACGTCAGCGCAGCACTGATGGCGTGGGCAAATCGGCGTGGCATTCATGTCGAGTTTATTCAACCCGGCAAGCCACAGCAGAATGCCTACATCGAGCGCTACAACCGGACAGTGCGTTACGACTGGCTGGCACACTACCTGTTCGACAGCATTGAATTACGGGCCGACGGCACTGCCCTTCCCTATGCGATTTATGACCGGTTATCGGAGGTGGACCAGGGAGTCATTGTGGAGAACAAGCGTCTGGGGCATGTATTGGCGGTCGTGCAGGTGATGCAGGAGCAGCGGGACAGCCGGCGCAGCCTGTCGGCACCTTCCCGGGCCAATCAGGGGCTGGGACCAATTCCGGTCAAGGCAAAGCCGGGCAAGAAATCTCAACGCCAGTTAAATGAACAGGACTTGCAAGTCGCGATCGACGCTGCGCAACAAACAAAGGTCGGTGAAGTGTTAAGGAAGTCAGTTTGAGCAGGTGTTCCGCTGTCGCGGCTGCGTTACGGTTTGAAAACCCGAAAAGCTAAAACCTATGAAACCCTAAAAAGCGGACATTTCAACTTTGCCGGCAGGAGGACATTTGAAGGTGGCTTTGACACTTTCCCGTCTGGCATTGGGAGGCGCGCTATGACCCGAGCGACCGAGACCATTACCATGAGCATGCGTGAAGTCGACCGCCTCAAGACGCTGCAGGCGGTGGCGGATGGAAACTTACCGGCCGCAATTGCTGCCAGTCGGCTGGGTTTGAGCAAACGCCAAGTCAACCGGTTATTGGTGCGTCTGCGTTCCGCCGGCAAGGCTTTACGGAATCGGTTGCAATGGTCCGCGGTGCAAAGGGGCGCGGTCGATAAGTTTCGCTAGAAGCTCCCCAAGGCGTTGATAAACCACCCTCGGCTGCGATAGGACAGGTCGGTCAAGTCATCTGAGAAGTCGGTGAAGTTGTAGCCGGCGCCGATCTTCGCATGCTGCCCGATGTGACGGTAAAGACCAGCGAGCATGCCCGAACGTGCATCCCCTGCTTCACGCGCATTCAGTCGTCGCCACTCCAGGACGGCATCCCATTCGCGCACCCAGTGGAAGTCCGCCCGCAGCACGACCAGGTCCGCACGGCTGGAGAACCAGTCGCCGGCCGTCTTCGACGGACGAAGATCGCCCAGACGCACACCGTACTTCATGCCCACCGATACCCACGGCCGCACGTCGTAGATGAAGTCGGCGTTCAGCACGTGGCTCTTCTGTGTGTAGTCGAGCGGGCTGCCGAATCCATTGTCGATCTGCCCGGAAGACGGCAGGTTGTAAAAGTAGGTGTACTTGAAGAGCGCGTTCCAGCGGTCGTTGTCCACGGGGCGGTAAGCAGCACCCATCACGACTTCTGTGAAGTCGCCGTCATAGAACGCGCCCTGGCTCGACACGCTGCGCGACAGGTTGAGTTTGCCGAGCAGACGCCATGCCGGGTCGACCTGGTAGCCGAGGCTGTTACGCGTCAGCCAGCTCTTGCGGCTGTTAATGCCGGCTGCTGGAACGCATGGCACGGCGAGCGATGGCGAGCTGCAGGTGCCGGCCACCGTGCCGACACTGCTGCTGCGATCGTCACGGAACTCGAGCGCGGTCGTGAACTTCGTTTTTTCGTAGGAATACGATGCGGACAGGCCGATTGCCTTGCGACGCAAGTCGCCCGCGAGCGGATCGGACAGAGTGCCGAATTCCATCTTGATCCCGGTCGTCCACTCCGCATTCGGCGCAAGATCCACGCCGAACGCATTGGTCAGGCTCTGCGGTCCGGCCCCGTTGGACCAGCGCGTCTCGCCGAAGAGGCCCACCTGGTCGGTCAGGCGATAGTGCGTGCCGGTCGTCAAGGTACCCTGTCTGCCGGTGTAGTTCACGTTCGGATTTTCCGTTTCCACCGCATAGGCGAGATAGACGTCACTGCGATCCGAGATGCGATAGTCAGTCGAGAGCTTGCCGCCCGCGCCACCCGAACCTGCAGACACCTCCGCACCGGCACGCAGCTTGTCGCTGACCTGCCAGCCTGCGCCGACCCCGACGCGGTCGTTGTCGGAACGGGTGCCGCTCCGCGACAGCGTGTGCTGGACGTATCCGTACATGTCCCACCGCTCGTAACGCATGCCTGGTACGCGTGCGCCGGCGACGCCGGCGACGGTCGCCGGATCGGCAGTCGGACGGATCCCGCTGCCGAGCGGAGTCGCTGCCGGTTTAGGCACCAAAGCAGATACCGGACCGTTGGATGAGCCGGCGGGCAAGACCGGTGCCGCTCCCGTCGTTGCCGGTTTACTGGTTGATACCGTCGTCTCGTCTTGCTCGTCTGCCAGTGGACGATAGTCGACCCGGACGATCACGTCGTTACGCCTCCCTACCTGGTTCAGGATGGAGCTCGCCGTCGGATTTGCCGCCAATGCCGCATTTTCCCGGTCATCATGCCGCAGGCCGGCCGACACCCCCCACTCCGGCGCGACCTTGAGCCGCACCGCGGCTTCCATCGCGCGCATGCTCTGGCTGGTCGCGTCGCGCTCGTCTGCCTTGACAGCGACTTCAGCAGACTCGCTGACCGGGACTGCCGCGGCGAGCCCTGTCTGGCGAACCGCTTCCCCGGTGGGCAGTACCTGACCCGGCCCCGAGAATCCTGCATCGCGATCCTGCCAATAGCCGGTGACCCGGCCCTTCATGCCGTCGCTCACTTCGGACAAGTCAACTGCCGCCTCGACACGCTGTGCGTCCGCGCGCTGGGCGCTCGCGATCGGTTGGTTGAATTCGAAGCCGCCTGTGCTGGACGTCAACAGGCTGGAGCCGATGCCGGAGGACCGGGCAACTTCCATCTTTACCCACGTGCCAGGCTTGTAGCGGAAAGTTGCGTCCAAGCCCTTCAGATCCTGATCCGAACTCGAATCTCCCTGGTGATAGACCGATGCCCCGACCCGAAGGTTGTCATTGAACCAGTGGCCGGCACGCAGGCCGACGGCGCTGCCGCTGACGGCGGTAAGCGAGGGCACGTATTCATAGGTCGCCACGAGATAGACCGGGTTGCCGCTCAGGCTGGAGGTCTGGACCAGCGTGCTGCCATCCGCCGTGGACGGCAGCGGTGCACGCAGCGTGACGCGGCCCTGGAGATAATTGATCTCATAATCCTGTGCGGGCGCCAGCAGGTTGCGCTGGATGACCATGCCGGAATCGCGATCGCGGATTTCCACCCATAGCCGTTCGGAACCTTGCGTCAGGTCCTGGCGGCGCAGGTAGTACAGGGAACCGCCTGTGCCACGGAATTCTTCGCGCGACTGCAGGGTACCCGGTTCGGCGGCAAACAGGTTGACGCTTGTCGATTTTTCGCCGTACGAGGTGACATCGGCGGCGTGCCACAAAGCGTTGGCGCCATAGAGACCACGGGTGTACTGCGTCAGCTCGGTGCCCGTCCATGCGGTTTGGAAATTACCCCACATGACATGCGAATCGCCCTTCTCCAGGCGGACATAGAACTTGCCCTGCGTCGGAGCATCATCGACGATCGTGGCGTCGTCACCGTAGACCGGGTAGTACTTGTCCGGGTCAATGCGACGCAACAGGTAGCGCGGATCCTTGCTCTGGAAATTGCTGAACAGGTCCTTGAGTGGTTGCTCCCGCGTATCGGCGCTTGCCGTCAGCAAGTATTCTCCCTTGATCTTGCCCTTGAGGTAGAAAGCGCCGCGGCCGTCGACCCAGGTTTCGTTCTCGTAGTGGGAGGTGTCGGCGGTGACCAGTGCCGCCGGCCCACGCGTGCGATCGCGACCGACGGTCAGGTCGGCCATCGCGACATAAAACCAGTCGCGGTCTGCGATCGACAGGTTGCGGCGGAATAGCGCCTCGGCGCCCTGCTCGTCGCGCACTGCCACTTCCACCGCATGCGGTCCGGACGGCAGGATCTGCCGCATGACGAAGCGTCCCTTGGCGTCCACCGGAACGCCCACGCCCATCGCCTTGACCGATCGGCCAGGCTTGATCTTTTCGCCGCTGATGGTAACGCTGCCGCCGGCGACAGGAATATTGCTGACCTTCAGTGCATTCTCGCCCCAGCCGTAGAGTTTTTCACGTGCCGCGCGGTCGCGCAAGGTCTCCACTTCGGCACGGTCAAGCAGGCGCAACGGCTTGACCGCGGTTTCGTCGAAGCGTCCCTTCTCATCGTATACGCGCAGCAGGAAGCCGAGCTCGTCCGGTGCATTGTCTGGCGCCTGCCACTCGACGGTGCCGCCGATGTCGACCGGAATGACGGCCAGCGGTGTTTCCTGCGTGCCCTGCCCTTTCGCAAAGATGCGCAGTTCCGCCTTGCGCAGCCACCACGCGTAGTTGGTGTAGGTACCGAAGGCGGCCGGCCGGCTCCGTACGGCAGTTCCGGGAAAGGCCCAGACGTTCAATGCGGGCGCAACGTTCAGCGGATCGTACTTGACCTGGATATCTGACTTTTCCAGTGCGACATCGACGCAGCGCTGGCGGTCCGCTTCCCGCTGCACCGTGTCGCCGCCCATAGGCGCGCCGTCGATGCTGATCGAGAACGGGAGATTGGCAAGGTCGCCGGGGGCGCACGCATCGCGAGATACAGTGCGTTCGACGGATTTTGACGGAGCAGGAGGCAGTGCCGAAGCAGCATCCTCGAACCATATCCGGATGCGGG
The DNA here is from genome assembly GCA_035627275.1 of Noviherbaspirillum sp. Classification (GTDB taxonomy): domain Bacteria; phylum Pseudomonadota; class Gammaproteobacteria; order Burkholderiales; family Burkholderiaceae_D; genus Noviherbaspirillum. Next base: position 150,424 of record DASPMC010000070.1, on the reverse strand, counting down.
TTCGCCGATTCTTCGCCATGCCTTCCGGCGTGTCGTTGTCCGCCACGGGCACACGTTCGCCCATGCCGGCCACGGCAAAGGCATCCGCAGACAATTGCAGCCGCGTCTTCAGGTAGGCCGCGACGGCAAGCGCGCGCGCCTCCGACAGCGCCTGGTTATCGGGATAGATCTTGCGCAAGGACGGCGCGATGCGCTGGTTGTCGGTGTGTCCGACGATCTGGAATCGGATGTTCGTCTTGCCCCTCACCCGGTCGACGAGCTCGTCGAGGATCTTGTGCGCCGGCGGCAGCAGCACCGCGCGGCCCGAGTCGAACGTGGCTGCATTGAGCTCGTCCTCGATCTTGACGACCTGGCGCGCATTGCCTTCCGGCGGAGCAGCTTCCAGCATCTGCTTGCGCTCGCCGAGCGTGAGTCCCGAAGGTGGCAAGCCTGCGAACTGCGGCGATTCGGTTTCGCTGCTGGCCGGAACATGCATGTCGATCGCATTGCTCCGGTCGATCATCTTGCCGCGCTTGCCCTGCTGAACGTCATCCTGCGCGGGTGCATTTCCGCAGGCAAGGCCGATGGTGCCGATCAGGAGAACCAGGCGTTTTTTACGGAGTACGGTCTTCATTGTGCGTCCTCCGCTTCAATGACGAGGGTGTACTTCCCGTCGAGTTCTCGCCATCGCCTGTGCAGGTCGTCGCGCAGTGCATTCACACGGCCGGAGGCAAGGCTTTCGGATTCGCCGTCGCGGCGATAGGCGATTCGCACCACCGAAGGCCGGGTCTTGAGTTGCTCAATCATGTTATCGATCTGTTTGTTCCATTCCGGACGCAGGATGCCCTTGTCCGTTTCGAATGCACTGCCGTTGAGCTCGATGCGGACGACGCGGTGGATGGTCGCACCGAAGTTCAGCTTGACCAGCTTGCCGCGCGTGACGCGCACGTCACGGGGGTTCTCGGTTGTCACGCGATAGCCCGAGGGCAAGGTCCGCTCGTCCAGCTTCATGACGAAGTTCGATCCGCGGTCCGCATTCGGGATATCGGCACAAGGCACATGGAAGCGTCCGTCCGAGTCGGTAGTCACGAGCAAGCCGCGCGGCGTCACCACACGGACGGCAGGAATACCCGGCTCGTCCTGATCCTGGTAGCCGTTGGCGTTGGCGTCGTCGAATACCTTGCCGATGATGTCTGGGCAATCGAAGGTGGCGTCCGGCACGATGCGCACAGTCGCAGTGGCCACGTTCGACATCACGCCCCCACCGCCATTGACCGCAAAAGCCTGGTTCACGTAGTCGCCGTCACCGACGCCCGCGCCTACCGCCAGTACTAGGGTGTAGGTATGGCGTTCCTGCGGCACGAAGGACTGTGCAGGCCAGGTCAGCACGCGGCCGTTCACTGTCGGCTCCACCGGCACGCCATTGCGGCGGGCACTGCCGGCACGGTACTTGAACCCCGGTGGCATTTGATCGCGCACGCCGACACCGGTGAAGTTGCGAGTGTCGATATTGGTGACGGTGATCGTGTACGGAACCAGGTCGCCGCGCGCTACGTTCACCATCGGCGTCGTCTTGGTCACGACCAGCGACCCCGCCCCCACCGGATCGAGCGGAATGTGGTTGTTCAGGATCGGCGCCGAGCCCCCATTGGTGATGTGGAAACCGAAGTAGTACTGCGTGGTCAGCGCACCGCCAGGCACCATGCCCGCACAGCCTGCTGGATCGAGCTGCTGCGTCACCGACAATGCCGGTGCGGTGTCACTTGCCTGGACGAGTGCGGGGGTCGGGAACAGACCGACAACCGGCGCGCCGTTACAGGCAGGAAGCCGCGTCGAGGGTGCAGGCAGGTATCCAGCCGGAGCAACCACCGTCAGGGTGTAGACACCCGTCGGGAAATCGTTCTGCAGCAGGAACTGGTACATGCCATCGTCACCTACGGCCTGCGTGTGAGCTGCAGTGCTGCCGACCAGGTGGACTTCCGGATTGAAACCGGGCGGTCCGGAAATGGTGACGGAGGCGCCGCGCACCGGCCTGCGGGTGATGGAGTCGTAGACGACGCCGGCAGGGTCGAGCGGCAGGTTCTGTTCGACGACCTGGTCGCTCGGATGCAGCGTAATGTTGTTGATCTGCCCGCCGGTCGACGGCACTTCGCCACGGTTTCCACCTGACATGGGCACAGCCGGCAGGTTGCTGCCGTCCTTGCTGAACGAGATGGAGAACCCGGTACCGGTCGGCAGTCCGCTGATCTCGTATCCCGGGCAATGCAGGTTGTCGAACTGGTAGAAGCCGTTGTCGTCCGTATGTGTAGTGCAGATCAGCGTGCCGTTCTGCTTGAGCTGGACGGTCCAGCCGGGCATGCCTTGCTGCGAGCCGTCGAGAGGACGGACGCGGTTATGCGAGCGGTCGAGCCAGACGTAGCCGTTGACGATGGGCGGCTTGAGTTGCGGCACCGGCAGTTCGCCGAACAGGTAGCCGTCCAGGCTGACGCCTTCCTTCAGCGTCACGCCCGAAATGCGATCGATGTTGCCCACGCCCGCCGGCTTCTTGCTGTCCGGTTTGCCAGGGTTTCCGGACACGACGGTAGTCTTGCCATCCCGGTAGCCGGGCGGCTGCGTCTCGACGATGGTGTAACCCGCATCATTGCTCGGCTTCAGGTTGATGAATCCAAACCTGCCGTCCGATCCACTGATCGTCGTGAGTTTGACCGCGTTGCCGTTGACGTCGGTGCCGGTCAGGGTCAGCACGACCTTGGCAATGCCATCTTCGCCATCATCCTTCACGCCGTTGTCGTTCTTGTCGGCATAGACGAAGCCGGAGATCATGTTGGTCACCGATTTCTCGCCGAAGTTGTAATTGGTCAGCGTAGAGCCGTTAGCCACCACGACGCCTTCGATGGTGTCGCTGCCGCCCCCTGCCAACGGCTTGCCAACCTTCGCCGCTCCAGGGTTGCCGCTGGCGATGCTGGTGCGGCCGTCTGCATAGACGGAAGGTTGGATCTCGGTGATGGTATAGCCAGCCGCATTGCTCGGCTGCAGGTTGGTGAAGCTGTAGCTGCCGTCGGCCGCTGTCGTCGTAATGACACTGACGGTGTCCCCGCTGGCAGTGGTCCCGGTGAGCCGGACCGTGACCCCATTGATGCCCTTTTCGTCGCCCTCCTTGATGCCGTTGTCATTGGCATCGACGTAGACAAAGCCGGACAGTGTGTTGCCCGCCGATTTTTCGCCGAAGTTGTAACCGGTAAGCTGGTTACCTGCATTGAGCACAATCTTCCCGATCACATCCGTGTTACCAGCGGCAACCGGTTTGAGCGAAGTAGCGATTCCATTGCCATTCCCGCCCACGGTAGTTTTCCCGTCGGTGTACGCTGCAGGCTGGGTTTCGTTGATCGTATAACCGTTACCGTTGCTCGGAAGCAGGCCGGTGAAGATGTAGCTGCCATCGGCGCTTGTTGAGACGGTGACGTCGACGGGAGCAGATGCCGAGCTTGTCCCCGTCAGACGGACAAGTACGCCCGCGATCCCGGTTTCGCTCGAATCCAGGGTGCCGTTGTCGTTGGCGTCAATATAGACACGGCCGGCAATGCTGGCTGTGGTCGGCGGAGCCGGCGCCGGAACTTCCGCGAAGTTGTTATCGGATGAAATGGTGTTCGTGCCTGTCAGGTCAACGCCGGTAATCGTCGATGGCACGACCGCGACAGCCGACGCAATGCCGCCGGTGCTGCCGGCAATGGTGAGGCCATTGAGCGTACCCGACGGCTGGGTTGGCTCGGTGACCGAATACGTACCGGCGGCAAGGCCGGAGAAGACGTAACGGCCATCCGAACTCGTTGTCGCCGTCTGGTTGACCGCCAGGCCATTGAAGTCGGTGCCGGTCAGGGTCAGCGAATAGCTGCCGATGCCGGTATCGCTTCCATTGAAGACGCCGTCATTGTTGAAGTCGATGAAGACACGCCCCGAGACTTGGCGGCCGGCCGGCACCTCGGCGAAGTTGTTCCCGGTGCTGCTGGTGTTTGGCGGCAGGGTGATGCCCGTGATCGCGCTCGGCACGACGGTTTGCAGGGTGGCAGTGCCGGCTGTGCCGCCATTGCCGACCGCCCCGGCGATCGCCTTGCCGTTGGCCGTATTGGCCGGCTGTGCCGGTTCGCGCACGGAATAGGTGCCGGGTGCCAGCCCGGTGAAGCTGTAGTTGCCGCTGGCGTCGGTCGTCGTGCTTGCCACGACTGCATTGGCAGCATTGAGCAGGTCGATGCCCACCCCGGAAATGGCGGTATCGGCTGCATTCTGCGTGCCGTTGTCGTTCTGGTCGAGGAATACCGTTCCTGAAATCGACGAAGGAACGACTTCCGCGAAATTGTTGTTCGAGGAGGTCGACACGACTCCCGTACCGTCCTTGAGCAGGATGATGTTGGAGATCGTACTGGGCACAACAGCTGTTCCGGTCGCAGTACCCGCCGTTCCCCCGCCTGCTCCGGCGACAGCCGCGGCCGTTGTAATGCCGTTGCTGGTGCCAGTCGGTTGCGTCGGTTCGCTCACCGTATAGGAGCCCGGATTGAGACTGGTGAAAGCGTAGTTGCCGAGAGCATCCGTCGTTGTCGTCAGGTTCACTGCAACATCGTCGCCGCCGCCCGCGACCCCGTTGGCGCCGTAATCGGTGCCTGTCAATGTCACTGTCACGCCAGAGATCGGCGTGTCCGTGCCCTGCTCATACGTACCGTTCGGCGTGACGTTGTTGTCCTTGAAGACCTTGCCTGCGATGAAGCCGAGCGGGCTGATTGTCAGGTTGGCGTTGGCCGGCTGGATGCTGTTGCCGAAGGTGGTTTTCAGGTCGCCGGCAGGAATGAAGTTGGCATGGACACCGTTGGTCGTACCGGTAACGTCGACACTGATGGTGCAACCACCCGCCGGGATCTGCGAGCCGTTCGCATACGTGACTGTCCCTGAGCCTGCCGTTGCGGTGACGGTACCCGGACAGGTCTTGACGACATTCGGCGTAGCAGCCACGACGATCGGGCCTGGGGAGGTCGGCAAGGTATCGACCAGGTTGGACGTAAGCGTTGTCGCGCTGCTGTTGCTGTTGCCGAGGACGATGGTCAGCTTCGAGGTGCCGCCGGACGGAATCGAGGTCGGGCTGAACTGCTTGCTGACGGTCGGCGGCTCAAGCACGCGCAGCGTATCTGTCGCCGGATCCTCATTGGTGACGCCCTGCTGGGTGGCGAGATTGCCCGCCGGGATGGTGTTCACGTAAATGCCGGAGATGTTACTGACGGTATCCACCTTTACATTGCAGGAGCCGTTTGCCGGTATGGTGCCGCCAGTGAGGACGACCGACGTCGCTGATGCTGCTGCCGTCACCACGCCGCCGCAGGTCGTCGAGGCATTCGGCGTCAGCGCAACGGTCAGGTTGGTCGGCAGGTTGTCCTGAAGGACGGCGTTAGTCAGTGCAATGCTGTTGGGGTTGGTCAGCGTGATGGTCAGCGCCGAAGGTGTGCCAGGAGATACCTGTTGCGGGTTGAAAGCCTTGGTGATGGTCACCGGATTGCGCACTTCGAGCGTGGCCGATGCCGCAACGGGGTTGTTCGCCGAGCCGCCACCAATGGTACCCGTCACGCCGCCGATAGCCACCGTATTGACGTAAGTGCCGGCAACTGCAGCGGTCACGTCGATCTCGGCATAGCAGGTCGACGCTACGCCGCCCGACGCAGCGGGAAGCGAGCCACCGCTCAATGTGACCGAAGTTGCCGTCGGCGCGGTAAAGCTTGCGCCGGTACAGGTCGTGGTCGGATTGGCACCCGCAGGAACCGTGAGGCCGGCCGGCAGGTTGTCCGTTGCTGCCAGGTTCGTCAGCGGCAACGCAACCGGATGGATGAAGGTCAGGCGCAGCCGCGAGCGCTCGCCCGGCTTGATGACAGTCGGCAGGAAGCGCTTGGTAACGCCGATATTCGCGCCTGCCGAGAGACTGGTCACGGTCAGCGTGGTATTGCTGATGCCCTGGCTGGTGCTGATCGCGCCGACAGGAATCGTGTTCTGCACGGTGCCCGTCGTGCGCAGGGTAACGTTGGCGGTGACGGTGCAGCTATTGCCTGCCGCAAGCGTTGCGCCTGAAAGCGAAACGCTCGTGCCGTCCGCGCTTGCCGTCACCACGCCGCCCGGGCAGGTCGTTGCCGCACTCGGCGAGGTGGACAGGACCATCCCGGTCGCTGCTCCGCCTGCAGTTCCATTGTCGGTGAAATAGTCGGTCAGCGACAGGTTGTTGAGCGTGACCGTGCCGGTGTTACTGATATTGATGGTCAGCAGGCTGACTTCGCCCGGTGCGGTCAGCGAGTTGGGATTGGTGTTGTTGGTCACCGAAACCGTGCCTGCCGAGCTGTTGTTGAGCGTCGCGGTCACCGCGGCGACATTCTGGACGCCGCCGGTTGCCGTGATGTTGCCGGCCGGGATGGTATTGACCCAGTTGCCGCCGCCGGTTGCAGTCACGTCGAACAGGAAGTTGCAGTTCCCGCTGGCAGGAATGACGGCGCCAGTCATGCTGATGCTATTCGCTCCCGCTGCGGCCGTGATTGCCGGTGTGCCGCCGCAAGTCGTGTAGGTATTCGGCGGCGAGGCCAGGACCATGCCGGCAGGGAGCGGATCAGTCACACTGACGTTGTTCAAGGTCCCGCTGCCGGCATTACCGAGCTGGACGGTGACGGTCGACTTGCCGCCGGAGTTGATCGTGGCTGGGGAGAACGACTTCCCGCTCGTGAGCGCGGACGAATAGGTAAGGCTGGCGGTGACGGGACCGGGGCTGTTGACAGTGGCGGTCGTTCCGTCTGCATAGGTCTGGGTACCGGACAACGCACCGGCCGGCAGGCTGTTGGTGTAGTTGCCCGCGGCGCCGATTACATTGACCTTGAGGGTGCAGCTACCGTTCGCGCCAGTTCCATTGCTCGCACGTGCCGGAATGGTTGCACCGGTCATGGACACGGAGGATGCTCCCGGTGTGGCGGTTACGGTCGCGCCCGCGCAGGTGCTCGAGGCATTGGCCGGGTCGGCAACGACGAGCTGGAGCCCGGTCGAGCCAATGGGAAGGTTGTCCGTAAAGCTCGCGTTAGTGACGGTCTGCGCGGTGATATTGGTGAAGGTCACCGTCAGCTGCGAGATCGTTCCCTCGAAGGTCGAGGCCGGACTGAAGATCTTGCCAACCGTGGCCGACGAAGCGATGGTCGTATTGCCGGAGCTCGCGCTGCCGTTGTTCGCGATCCCGCCGGTGCCGCCGTCATTGCGGACGCTGCCGGCTCCCAGGGAGTTGTTGAACTGAGTGCCTGTTGCGGCATTCGTCGGCGGCATCGCCCAGAATGTCACCGTACACGTCGCGGGACTGGGGCCGGTACCCGCCGGGAAGGTGCCAATGGTGAAGTGCGGCGTAGTTGTCGTCGCGGGCAGAGCGGGGATATCGTGGGTCAGACCGACGCATCCTGTTCCGGACAATGCGGGAGCTGCCGGACTGCTCGGCAGGGCAACCATGCCGCCGGGCAAGGCATCGGTGATCTGCACGTTGCTCAACGCGGCAACCGAATAGTTATTGACGGTAATGGTGTACCTGACCGGATTTCCCGGCGCGACCGTGGTCGGCGTGACTGCCTTGCCGATCGTGAGCTGGTCAACCACGGTAACGCTGTGCGACGCAGCCTGGCTGAAGATGCTCGCATCGGTCGTGCCGAAATCGCCTGCCGCAATCGCATTTGTGAATGCCTTCGGCACACCGGTCGTTTCAACGCTGCCGGTGTAGGTAACCGTGATCGTGCAACTGCTGCTGGGGGCTATGGTACCGTTGGTGAGGGAAATGCCTGCATTGCCGTTGATGGCGGATGCGGTCGCGCCGGTACAGGTGGTCGCCACATTGTTGACGACCAGGCCAAATCCGGCATTGGTGTCGTCATCGATCTGGTTGTCGCTGTAGTTGGTCAGCGTCAGCGTGCTGATCGGACTCGCATTGGTGAGGGTAATCGTCAGCGTCGCCTGCTGGCCGGCGGCGACCGTGGTCGGGCTGAATGCCTCCGTCACGCGCAGGAGGGACAGGATCTGCAGGTTGGCCGTTGCATCCGACGAAGGAACGAGTCCGCGCTTGTTGCCGAAGTCGGCGGTGCGACTGATGGTGTTGGTCACCGACTTGCTATAGGTATTGTTGGTGTCGGTACCGACGAGATCAATCGTCAGCGTACAGGTTCCCCCGGCGGCAACCGTGCCTCCTGTCGCCGTCAATGTCGTGTCACCCGCAGACGGTGCGAATGCAGGAGCAGTTCCGCCCGCCGAACAATTCGATGTGGCCGCCGGAGTGCCGGCAACCTGCAGTCCCGAGGGAAGGACGTCGCGAATGGCGAAGGCCGGTGTGTCGCCGGCACCGTTGAGGGGCAAGTCCTTGGTCAGGTTATTGGCATTGCTGATGGTGATCGTGAGCTTGACGGTCTGGTCTGTTTTCACAACCGTCGATGCCGAAAACGATTTGGAAATGGAAGGCGCGTTCAGGTCGTTGACCGTGATGGATTGCTGCGCCTGCGTCCCATTCTGAACGGCGGCCCCATCATTACCGGTCACGCCCCCCGCGGGTATGGTGTTGGTGTGCACCTGGTTCTTGACCGTCGAGGTGACCTCAACATCGATGTCGCACTTGCCGCTCGCTCCGCTCGGCTTGGCGGCGGGCACACTGCCGCCGGCAAGGCTGATGACGTTGCTGCCGACAGTCGCGGTCACCGCCCCTTGCGTCGCCACGTTGTTCCCGTCACCGTCCGTACAGGTGTACGAGGTCAGGCCCGCACCAGCCACGGTGATGGCAACCGGCATGGTATTCGTGAATGCCACGTTTGTGGTTGGAGCCCCCGAATTGCTGTTGGTGACCGTGATCCGGAAGGACGTGATATCACCTGGATAGATCGGGTTCTGGTAGGTCGGTGAAATGCTCATCGACACGTCCAGCGCGGCATTGGCCTGCCCGGCGCCAAGCAGAAACACCAAAGTCACAAACAATGAAACGATGACTCGAAGGCTCGACGTCAAGCGAGAGTTGGCACGCATCTTAAGGGGAATAGCAAATAGGGACGCAACCGTTATTCGGATTCCAAGCACTGCAGTTTTCGCAATGTTGGAATTAGGAAACGGGATTATAGAAACGACCGTTCACTGACGGGATAGCCGAAGTGCCGAATTAACAAAATTTGACACTTATCAATTCGGGCTGCGTTCGCTATGCACGGCTCCGAGGGCCGCTATGCATTAGGAAGGTGGAGTGTTCGGTTAGGAAGGGACACGTTACGACGCGTGACACACCGCTCACGCCGGGGGCGCCTGTACTGACTTCGTTTATGAAATGAGTTTCAGGATTGTAACGAAATCGGTCCGATCAGGATGAGCCGCTGCACGACTGCCGCTGTAGTGTGCATACAAGAGACGCCAGCCGAGGAGGCATATATTTCATCCATCTAAGCAACAACGTCAAGCCGGTATCCGATCGTGTAAATCGTTGAGACGCGCACACCGTTGTCAAGATTGAGTTGCAGCTTGGTCCGAACCTGTGAAAGATGGGTATCGATGGTACGCGACGTCGTCACCAGTTCACGTCCCCAGACAGACTCCATGATCTGTTCACGCGAGACGATCTGCCCCGCATTCTGGAATAACAGCACGGCGATCTCGAACTCCTTTGGCTTCAACTCGACTTGCCTGCCCCGCACCGAAGCAGTTTTCAGCACTAAATCGAATTTGAAAACCCCTGTCTCCAGGCTTGTCGCGGCAGACCCCGTTTCGGTTCCCTCGCCGCTCAGATGACGCCCCCTCCTCGACAATGCGTGCACACGAGCGGCCAACTCGGCTTGGCGAACAGGTTTGGTCATATAGTCGTCCGCCCCGGCCATGAGCCCGGCGACCACGTTTTCTTCCAGTGCCCGGCTGGTCAGAAACATGACGACTACCGTCGCCGGCAAGTGGCGGCGTACCCATCCGATCACCTCGTCGCCCGTCATGTCTGGCAAATTCCAATCGAGAATCAGAAGGTCAAACGCTTCGCGACCGAGCCGATCGATGAGTGCGGCGCCGGCGCCAAACACATTGCAATGGTGTCCAGCGCCTGCCATTGTCTGGTGAATCAGCGCTGCTTCCATCGGATCATCTTCTAGAACGGCAATCTTCATTCTCAAACTCCTGTTCTCATACCGCCAGATCCTGACGCAGGCCCGAAACTATCAATGAATCGGTGACGCAGGGAAGCACAAGCGTAAATGTGCAGCCGCCTCCCGCACGGTTTTCAAAGCTGATCGAACCGCCATGTCGTTCTACGACCATCTTTACGAAAGCGAGACCGAGGCCCACCCCGTCGCGACCTGACTTTTGCCGCTGCGGAAATGGCATAAAGATCCGGCCTCTCATTGACTCCGGAATGCCATCGCCGTCGTCCTCGATGCTGCAATGTATGTAATTACGGTTGGCATAGCCAACGGTGTGTGCTATGCACCTCACTTCGCTGCCTGACGGACTGAACTTGATTGCATTCGACAAGAGGTTGCCGATTGCACGGACCATCAATGGCCGGTCGACATAGACCCAGTCGCCTCCAGCCTGGACATCGATCGTCACCTTGATCCGGCGGCCACGCGCGAGAGCCCACATATCGTCGGCGGCATCCGCAAGCATCGAATGAATATCGGCATCCTGTAGGTGGTAGGTAGCCGACCTTGCCTTCGCAAGATGCACGAAATCATCCGCCAGCGAAAGAGTCGACAGCACCAGCTTCTCCACACGAGCATGGAAATCCTCAGGAGAGAACGCAGTCCGCGGATTCCTTTGCAGCTCCAGCAGTGCGAGGATCGACGATTGCGGCGCCCGCATGTCATGCGAAATGAAGTGCAACGTCTGATCCCGCTGCCGCTCGGCGTCGCGCAATGTCGTCACATCGACCAGCGACACGATCCATCCGAGAGTGTGTCCATTTGCCCCCTTGGATGCCGTGGACTTGACCAGAAATTCCTTGCCCTCAGTGTCGCGCGCCTCGATCTCCACCATGCCGCCGTCTCTTGTCGAAAGCAGCGTCTCCGTCCAACCTGCCGGTCTCCCATGGTTTGAACCGGTCATAGAAATGCGGGTAAATGCTGTCTCGAGCGATATCGCGGAAGCAGGAGCTTCACTCGGTATGTCGAGATACAACCTGGCTACCCTGTTGTACATCAGGACATCGCCTTGCGGCGAAAGGATGAAGGCAGCGTCTGGCATGCTGTCCAGACTATCTGCGAGAAATCGTTGCAGACCACGTGCCCTATCCGCGGCTATACGCATCTCGGCGATTCTGCGATCAAAGAAATCCGTATCGCCGCTACTGACCCGACGCGCGTCACTGCCTGAGGCGATGTTAGTGCTACGATTGAGTTGGGAAAACTCTTCGTTCAAGAACGCCAATGCTGCTTCCAGTCGTCGCCAACTCCACAATGGGTATACGATCAACACCATCAGCATTGCCGTTGCCGGTGGCAGCCAGACGCCTGACCTGAATGCGACAAATGTAATGAACAGGACAGCTGCGCCCAACATCAATGTGGCCAGCAGCGCCCGTCGTGGGGAGAGGTACCGACACGCGAATAGCGACAATAGCGTTGCGATGAGCCCGAACAAACCAGTTTGCCAGCCTGTCGCATCACTGATCCGGGTACCGCCAATCAATGCGGCGAGTACGTTGGCATTGGCCTCAACACCCGTCATGCCCTTGTGACCTGCCGTCACCGGCGTTGGAACGATCGTCGCCAAGCCGGCAGCGGTTGCCCCTACCAGCACGTATTTGTCTGCAAAAAATGCCGGCGCTATCCGCCCTGACAGAACGTCCCGATACGACACTGTGCGGAATTGACCGGGTGGCCCCGCAAATGGAATGTTCATCACGTGCGTCCGGGCCAGCCTCTCTCCGGCGCCGTGTGACGTCACCTCGCTTGGATTTACGCCGCTCGGGCCAACAAGCCCCACCTCGTGTATTGCAAGCGCAAACTGGGCATAGATACCGTTTGGAACCTCTTCCGTTAAATGGACGCGTCGCAGCAGCGCATCATGGTCGAACTCGAAGTGTGTATGGCCGAGGCCAGCCGCTGCCAGGGCCAGTGCTGGCAACGGTAATGCAGCACGCGAATGGGAAGTCCCGTGTTCAAGTACTACTGGTAATACAGTACGTCCATTTTTCGCCAGTGCAGCGGCAAGCAAGGCGTCGTCGTTCAGTTCGTCCTGCCGGCGTCCCGGTTCGAGTAGCAGGATATCCAATCCCACTGCGCGCACGCCGCCTTCCGTCAGAATATCGAGCAAGCGTGCATGCGTTCTGCGCGGCCAAGGCCAACGCCCGATCGTATCGATGCTGCTGTCATCGATAGCCACGATGACAATATCGTCCATCTGCCGTTGCGGAGTAGCCCGCATCAACATGTCATATGCCATGTTGGCTGAACTGCCGGGATTGACAAGGTAGCCAAGCAATCCGGCAATGCACAACATCAGTATGGCAAATACACGCCATTCAGTTTCAAGGGACGAACGATGCGATGGTTCGGCATGTGGCATGTGATGTTTGCCTCTCGTTCGACTACCGGTCAAATTCAGGACCGATAGGTCCGGCTTCGGTTCGCCATGTCGAGCCATCTACGGAACGCCAATGGAGCGGCACGACGAACTTCTGAGGCGGCGAGAAAGCACCGATGAAACCGTCACTGTACAAACTGCGCGTCCGTGCGAAGTAAGTACCGGGAGCAAGCCCTGACAGGGAAGCCATCGGCGATTCAACGGTGAGGTCGATCGTCGGTGTTCCGAACTCAGGATCGGCCGAGACCTGGAAAACATACTTCTGGCCGGCTCCTCCACGCCAACGAAAGCGCATCTCGCTGTCGGTCTGCTCTATCGCTGGCGCGGCCTGCCCGTCCAGCACTTGCAGTAGTTGAGCATCGCCAAACGGCCCTTGGTCGGGCGCCCCCTCGGACAAAGAGATCGATGCAACGCGCCAATAATAGGTGCCCGGCGGCAGCTTTCCGGCATAACGACCGGTTTGGCCTTCGATTGAACGATCGAAGAATGGCGACTGGAAACCCGCATCGTTCGCGATTTGAAGCCGATAACCGGAAATACCGTCCTGCAGCGACCATTCCATCGTCACAGCGACGTCTTCTCCTGGATGATTTCCCTGAAACCGGCTTTCCCGATGCAACACAAGCGGAGGAAAAGGCCGCGCGTTCAACTGAAACGATGCGACACCAGGCATACCTTCCAATCCGGATGCGCTCACGGCGCTGTAGTGGACAAAGTACCGGCCGTCCGGCAGCTCGCCTAGTCTTGCGGTCGCAGCTCCCTTTGCAGCAACAGCCTGAGCAGCCTGCATGATCTCAGCCCCCGTTACATCCTTCGATATATGGACATGAAATGCGGCGGCGTCCTTATGCATCAACGAAAATTCAACGGGCAATTTGTCCTGCGACTGGTAACCGTCTTGAAGTGCTGCGGCATCGAGCAAGCTGACCGGTGCGTTGATTCGTCCCGATTCGACGACAGTACCGAAGCCCTTTCCAACCAGACGCTGCGCGTTTCCCTTGCCCTTGCCCGTGCCGACAGCGACCGTGCCGCTCAGTGTCTCGTTAAAGTAGCGACGCTCGTCGTAACCAACACGGAATGCAGTACCGCGTACACTGGATACGGCCATTGGTGACACAACTTCGTAGTCCGGGCGTCCCTTGCCGGGAACCACGGGCACATGCGATTCGATGCGTCCGCGCTCTAGAAAAAACTGTGCTGTGGACTTGTTGATATGCGGCGTTATACGCAGGCGTCGCACAACGGCGCTGGTATCCGGCCTTATTGTAATTCGCGTGCCGTCGTCGAGACTGATCGATGCCAGACTGTTCCGTTGCGTCGTCAGGCGGTCGCCTTCCATGATGAATCCACCGGCAGTCGCCTTGAAGCTCTGGTCGCTCTTCCTTTGAATCTGCACATCTCCGACCAACGACACAATGCTGGCGGTTGCAGGCTTGGCTGGCAACAGACGTACTGGAATCAGGACCGGCGTTCCAACCGGGATGGTCCTGTCATTGTCGATACGGTTCAATCTTCCGATCGTGCGCCAGTTCGACACGCGACCCGTAAATCGCGCCGCAATATCCGACAGCGTTTCATTCTTCTGTACTGTGTGCACAAGCCGGTCATCAATCTTGGCACCCAGAGACAATTCATTCTTTGCCAGTACAGGCGCAGCAGCAAGGCAAAGCACGGTTGCAATAACGCCTGCCGTCGGCCTGTGCTGAAACGTGCTTCTTTTCGAGAAGTCCGGTTGAATCAAGTCGCATAAAGACTCATGCATAGTACTGGTTCACTCTACAAGTATTCGGCATTCACCGCCTATGCCACTGCGACACAAACGAAGTCTCGAAATAAAGCGCAATATATTAGCGAATTCTGCCGAAACCGGCTTGGCGACGGTTCAATCGTCAAATCGAGCGAACACGCTGAGCTCAAGAAGGCGATATCGAAGCTGCTGCTTTTGTCGACGCAGGACCCATTTCATAAACGCTGGCCGGCGTCAGTTTCAGACGAAGTGGCGTCTGGCAACAAGACGGCCCGGATGATCTGGGCATTACTGGCTAACGGAAAGGCATATTCCCCGGTGAACGCGCCTGCCTGAGTGCCAGGAACGCGGCAAAACGAATGAACAATGATTGACTCGTCAAGGGTTGCGAAGATGAAGAACGACTGATGTTCAACAGGTCGGGACCGGCACCCGAGAGAATCCGTCAAGCGTAGTAGCCCGCGAGACCGTCAGCCTATCGGGATCCCGGTGCGCGAATTGCGTCATGGCCAGGGCGGCATAACGCTCGACAGTAGGCCGAATAGATACGTGCAATCTTAACCAACGAGCAGAAAGTGAATCGTTATCTTGCAAATCGGGCGGAGTCCATCGACATGCTCGCTGAACCGGGCTCCGCAAAATCGGCGGATTACCCCATCTCAGCGGGAAGGTCAGACTCCTTGCCGGTGTCAGCAGAGCATTGCGACGGAAGGCGCATGAGTGCAATAAGTTCCGAAACGTCCATTGGGCGACCAAGCAGATATCCCTGGGTCTGATCGCACTTCAGCTCTTTTAGCAGTGCCAATTGCGCTTCGGTTTCCACGCCTTCCGCCACCACTTCCATATTGAGAGAGTGTGCCAGCCGGATAATCGCCGCTACAATCGACTGTCCCTTTTCATCCGTTGTCAGGTTGCTGATGAAGCTGCGATCTACCTTCATTTGCTGTACGCCGAATTGCTGCAGGTAACTCAAGCTGGAGTACCCCGTACCGAAGTCATCAATGGCAAGCTCGAATCCGGCATCCTGAAGATGCCTAATGGTAGCCATGGTGGCTTCCGCATCCTGCATGGCCACCGTCTCCGTGATCTCGAACATCAACATGGACGGGCTAATGCAATGTTTCGCAGTGATGCCAAGAATATCCTCAACAATGCCTGAAGAACGCAATTGGATCTGCGACAGGTTGATCGCCACTTTGAGCCGCTTCAAGCCGGCGTTTTGCCAGGCGTGCATCTGCCGGCATACGTCATCAATGACCCATTTGCCCAAAGCGATGATTTGCCCCGAGCGTTCGGCGATGGGAATGAACTCGGCCGGCGAGATGAGCCCCAATGTGCTGTGCTTCCAGCGCAGTAGCGCTTCAGCGCCCAAGATCTGGTCATTGATGCAGTCGTACTTCGGCTGGTACTGCACGAAAAATTCGCCGCTCTCTATCCCTGCAGACAAGCTGCGCTGAATTTCAATTGTCCGCTTCATCGCCGCGTTCATTGAAGCTTCAAAAAAGCGATAGTTGTTGCGACCGCTTGTCTTGACTTCATACATTGCAGCGTCTGCATGGTTGATCAGATCATCCACGGTCATGCCATCGTCCGGGTAGAGTGCAATACCGATACTCGGCGATATGGGTAGGCTGGCCTGGTCCGGAATCAGCGTAGTCTTGAAACACTCAAACAACTTTTCTGCGATATGGCTCGCCATGCCAGCATCCGGAATATTCCCTACCATGACAACGAATTCGTCGCCGCCCAGGCGCGCCACGATATCTTCCTTGCGCACTGCGTTCTTGAGCCGGGATGCCAGTTCTTTCAGCACGCAGTCGCCTGCCGCATGTCCCAGGGAGTCGTTGATCGCCTTGAAGCCGTCGAGGTCAATGAAATAGAGGGCAAACTTCTTGTTTGTCCGTTCGGCGCTATCAATAGCGAGCTGAATGCGTTCAAACAGTAACACCCGATTCGCCAATCCGGTCAGCGCATCATGCATGGCTTGGTGCTGCAATTTTTCATTCACGTTCTTGAGCGATTGCACATAGGCAGTCGTCTTCACTTGCAGGCGCGCATCGAGCACTGACAAAACCAGCGTGATTGTCAGAATGCTGAACGTTGATCCGGCAATCGTGATGGCCAGCCAGTTCGTGCTGATACTCGAGGCAGCCATGCACACCGAGCCGACAGGAAATTCGGCAGCTGCCATCCCGGTGTAATGCATGCCAACAATTGCGCAACCCATGATCAATGCCGCTCCCACGCGCCACAGGAATACCCGTTTGATCTTGTTGCTGCGCAGGGTGGATGCGATCCAGAGCGCAGCAGTGGCAGCCACGACTGCGATGAGGATGGATAGTGCGAAGATGAGCGGCTTGTATCGAATCCCAGGATTCATCTGCATTGCCGCCATGCCGGTGTAATGCATGCCCGAGATACCGACTCCCATCAAGGTACCGCTTATTCCAAGGCGCACAACTGAAAGGTCGCCGCGCGTAACTATGTCAAGGGCAAAGTAGGAAACCAGTACCGCAATCAACAGCGAAATTGCTGTGATGTTGAAGTCATAGCCGAGAGGAATTGGCAGCGAAAATGAGAGCATGCCAACAAAATGCATGCACCAGATGCCGAGGCCCATTGACACCGCCCCGCCTGCCAGCCACGAGCGTCGCTGCGATGACTTGCTGAGCGCAGAAATCCTGCCCGCGAGATCCAGCGTCGTATAGGAGGCCAGAGTTGCAATGCAAAGTGCAGCAAAGACAAGGGGAAGACTGTACGTCGGCTGGAGCAAAGACGGCATCAGTTGCAGTATCGCTGTTTCTTTATGGAAACAACGATACCAAAGCTCCACGGTTTATGCCAGCAAGCATTTTTAAACGTTTGTTAACTTCGACGGTTCGCTTGTCAAGCTATCAAGCCTTATGTCGTTCCAAGCGTTTTTTCAATTTCAGTGCTTGCGTCCATCTAAAAACTTGTTTGAAACATTACGGCGCAACGTGATCCCGACACTGCGCTGCTCAACGAGCCTTACGTACGCATTCACTCCTCGCACCAAGCTCACGTCGCTTGCTACGGTTTTCAAGCAGGCTCCCATTTGAATGGCGTGTACGACGGTGCGCATCAGTGGCGCCTGCTTGACGATTTCCTCGAAAATGCACAGGTCGGGCGCGTGATTCATCTTTAACTCCAAAGAAAAAGTAGTGTGAATTCAGGGTTGTTTTAGCAGATGTCCCGCTACGGCCTCGACGACTACATGCAAATCAAGTACCTGTCCCAGGGCGGCGTTGCATAAACAAGCTTAAGCGCGCAAATCTCTTCCTGCGGGGAATCGTCTCCTTCCCTGCCTCCTTCGCGCCTGCATCCCTTCGTGGGATCAGTCGTTTTTTTACCTCGCTCCTTTTCCCTTCTCTCTCCCTGAAAAGCTATAGATGATTCTTCAGCATTTGTAGCCTCGAGAAGCGAAGCGCGTCCGGGGAAGCGCTCCCTAGGCATGCCCCCTGGATTCCCACTGTGCTCTCGCTCTTATACACATTTCGTTGTTTCGAAGTGAGGATCTTCCTCCCCTTGAAAGGGAGGGAACTACGAGGGTCTGGCGCTATGGGTCTGATTTTCCGAGAAAAGATGCGTGTAAGAGTGGGCACTACGCTCCATCCAGGCAGCCGGTTGTTCACGCTGACCCGTGAAGAACTTCACCGGCTTTCCTCGCGATCCTGGGCAACCGCCAGCAGTCCCTCCTTCACCAGCGCCAGAATGGCCTTGGACTGATAGGCTGCAGCCAGGCGCTGCAGGCGTTCGGCGAAGGGCAGGTAGGTTTCGTCACGTTCGAGGAGGCCCGCTGCCCAGGCGCGTATGTTATCCATGTTGCCGAGACAAGCCAGCTCATGCAGCACCTCCAGCTCGTCGCGCGGCGGCAGCAACATGGGGGGCTCGTCCGCAGCGGCCTCCTCCGCATGAATCCAGGAGAGCCCAAGGAGCGTTCCGATCTTCTGCAACAGCGTCTCCTGTTCAACAGGCTTGGGCAGGAACACATCGGCCCCGATCTCCCGAGAGGTAGCCCGCGCCTTGCTTTCGGTGCTGGCGGAAAGCATGATGACCGGCACCTGCGCCAAGTCGGGCAGCGCGCGGATGCGGCGGATCGCCTCCGCACCGCCCATCACCGGCATCACCAGGTCCATCAGCACCAAGTCGGGACGCGCCGCCTGTGCGCGCTCGAGCGCCTGCGCGCCGTTCTCCGCCTCGGTGATGTCGAAGCCCAGGCCGCTCAGCAGATCCGCGAGCAGCGCCCGGTTGCTCGCCACGTCGTCGACGATCAGCACGGTGCGGCGCCGCCCCGTGTAGCTGACGACGCGCTGCAGCGCGAGGCGGGCGGCGGCCCCGGCTCCGGCCTCGACAGACGGCAGGGTGAGATCGAACCAGAAGCGGCTGCCCCGGCCGGGGATGCTGTCCACCAGGATATCGCTGCCCATCAGGCGTACCAGCTGGCGGCTGATCGAGAGCCCCAGGCCGGTGCCGGCGATGCGGCGGTCCAGGGCGCCGACCTGCTCGAAGGGCTGGAAAATGCTTTCGAGTTCCTCGGTGGCGATGCCCACGCCGCTGTCGCTCACCGTAAAGCGCAGCGTCGCGGTCGCAGTCGTGGCCTCGTGGGCGAGGCATTCCATCCGCAGGCTCACCTCGCCGCGATCGGTGAACTTTACTGCGTTACCCAGCAGGTTGAGCAGCACCTGGCGCAGGCGCTTCTCGTCTGCCAGAACCGAGTGCGGCAGATCCGGTGCTGTCGCGAGGGTGAAGAGCAGGCCCTTTTCCTCGGCGCGTACCCGCGCGATGTCGGCCACCGTGCTCAGAAAAAGCGGGAGATTCAGCGGTTCGGGCCACAGTTCGAACTTGCCGGCTTCAATCTTTGTGAGGTCGAGGAGATCGGTGATGAGGGTGAGCAGGTGCCGGCCGCTTTGCTCGATGGTGTCAAGGCCGCTGGCCTGGCGTTCGCTCATGGCGGGCTCGTGCTTGAGAAGCTGGGTGTAGCCGAGGATGGCGTTCAGGGGGGTGCGCAGCTCATGGCTCATGTTGGCCAGGAAGGTGCTCTTGGCCCGGTTGGCGGCCTCCGCCGCCTCCCGCGCCTGGCGCTCGGCCTCGGCCCGTTTGCGCTCGGTCAGGTCGAGCACGAAGGCGACGCCCTGGTCCTGTGCGTCGGGGAAGGTAGCGACGCCGATCAGGATCGGCACGCGGCTGCCATCCTTGCGGAAGTATTCCTTCTCGAAGGGGGGCAAACGTCCGGTTTTCCGCAGTTCCGGCAACCAAACCCGCCGGTCCCGATCAAGCCATTCCGGTGGCGAGAGGTCGGTCCAATTGAGGCGACCCGAAGCGACATCGTCATGGTCGTATCCGACGATGCGAAGGAAGGCGTCGTTGGCTTCGGTGATCCGGCCCTGGACATCCCAGATCATGATCCCGATGATGTTGGCCTCGACCAGCCGGCGGATCCTGGCCTCGCGCGCCTGCAGATCGCTGTAGAGACGGGCATTCTCCAGTGCGATCGCCGCTCGCGCCGCCAGCATCTCCAGCAGCGCTACCCGATCCGGGGGGAAGGCATAGGCGGCCTGACTGTTTTCCAGATAGAGCACGCCGCCCATACTGCCCTGCGTGAGCAGGGGAATGCACATCACCGAACGTGGCGACTTCAGACGCAGATAGGCGGACCCTTCCCAGGCCGGACCAGGTCGAGCCCCGTCGTCGATGATGACGCTCTTGCGCGTATGGATGACGTAGTTCACAAGGGCCTCGGAGCATTCCGTCTCGGCCAGGGGAGCATGGCGCAGCTTGAGTTCGATGGTGCCGTTCCCGGCGCAGGCTTCCGCCTGGATCTCGAAGGATTTCCCGCGGGGGAGAAACAGCAGCCCGCGATCGGCCCCGGCGTTCTGCAGGATGATTCTCATTAGCGCCTCGATCAACCGGGGCAGTTCGATCTCGGCGGCGATCGCCTGCGATGCCTTGATCACTGCTGCCACATCAAGCTGACGGCTGGTCGAGCCGATTGTCTCCTGGGCAAGGGACTGCTCGCGTACGGCCAGTTGCGGATAGCGCGCATCGAGCTGCCTCACCTTGCCGCCGGCGCCCCACCGGGCATAACAGGCGCGCGCGTTCCTGAGATGGGCAAAGCCGGTCGTCTCGATGCCGAGGCCGAGATAGAAGCGGCCCGTCAGCTCGTTGGCCAATGCCTCGTTCTGAACGAAGCCGTTGTCACGCGCCGAACGGATGGCCTGTTCGTAGAGCCGCACGGCTTCCATCTCCCGTCCATCGAGGCGAGACATCTCGGCAGCCACCATCTGGTACTGGTTCTGGAAGGTTGCGGGACAGCTTTCCGACCATTGCTTGAGCGCGTCGAGATGCGCCGTCAGCGCCGCGCGCATGTCCGCTTGCCGTTCCTTCTGGCTCTTTGGGAAAACCTCGGCGAGCGCGAGCGAATGGTAGAGGCAGTAATTGGCCCACTGGATGTGGCAGCGGACCGACCAGAGAAGGGGTTCAGCCTTCGCGGAAAATTCAAGCGCCGCCTCCGCATTCCCGAGAAGGAAGTGTCGCTGCACCTGGAGAATCCAGTGATAGCAAATGACGACGGCGATGCCGCCCTCCTGCACGCTGCGTTCGATCGCGGCTTCGTCCAGGATTGGATCGCCATCCATCCGGCCACGCAGGCTTTGAATGAAAGGCTGCATGCTCGAGATGATGTCGATGACATGGCGGAATTTGATCTTGCGAACGAAATGCAGCGCTTTCACCGACTCGGACCAGACCTGGTCAAGAGGATCTCCGCGGGCGATCAGGTCCGTCAGGCGATGTTCGAGGCTGTAACAGACATAAATGTTTTCACCTGTTTCTTCGGCGACCCGTATGGCCGCATCGAGACAGGCCAAGGCGGTATCGATCGGCCGCGTCCACAACACCGCCATCTGCGTCGAAAACTGCGCTCCCACTTTTTGCGCGGTGAACCCATGTTTTTCGGCGACGTCGATACCCAGCTGGCCGAACTGCTCCCCCACTTTGTAATGATGGAAGATGGGGCCGATTTGAATGGCCATCCAGGCGTAGCCAATGACGGCGAACTCGCTGGAGCCGTGTTGCAGCGACAGGTTCACCATCCTGCAGGCAGTCATCCGGCAGAGATGGCTGTGGGTGAAATAGGCCGAACGGCACAGTGCGGACAGGATGTTCATGACTGCCCGCATCTCCGGGTCATCCATCAAAGGCAGATCGATGAGGCTGGCGATGGATCGTTCACCCAGGCTGTTGAGCACGATGTCGTACTCCTCGCGTACGTGTCCTTGCGTCGGGTACTCGGGCAAAGCCATGCCGAACATCCGCAAACATTCGAGCGCGGTGCGAACGGCCGACGGATTTTTTCCCTGCATCAGGTGGAGAACCATTCGCAAACGATAGCCTTCCGCCCGGTCGATCTTCGACTGTCCTCTGCCCAGCAACTCCTCGATGCACTGCGCGGCCACGTCGAAGTTCGAACGCAGGAGCTCACACTCGGCTTGCTCAAACGACAGGTCGAATGCCAAAGCGTAACAATTCCGCCACCCCGCCTCGCCCAGCAATGCGATGCCAGCGGAGAAATAGCTGGCAGCGGCACTGTAGGCCGTCGACGCCTTGGCCTTCTTTCCGGCAACGAGATTGAGCTCCGCCACACGCTGCTTTTCCTTCCAATCGGAAATCAGCGGCAGTCCGAGGTTGAACTGGTTGACGAGATCAAAGACCTTCTCGACGATCTCCTCTTCATGCATGCCCGCTACCAGAAGACGACCGATACGCAGGTGAAGCTCGGGGCGCAGTGGCGGGGGGATGAGCGCATAGGCGGCCTCCTGAACACGGTCGTGGAGGAACTTGTAGGAGTCTTCCTGGCGGAAAACAAGTCCCGCGCGTACGGCCTCCCAGAGGTGCGCATCAATTTCCTCTCCCGATGTCCCGTGAACCATTCTGAGAAGGGCAAGTTCCGCACTGTTGCCCAGGCAGGCGAGTTGCTTGAGGGCTTCCTGTGTGCCGGAGGGTAAGCGGCTGAGCTTGCCGACCATGAAGTCCACCACGTTATCGGTATAGCCCTTGGCCCGAATGCGCGCCAGGTTCCAGGCCCAGGCTCCCGCATCGGGGTCGAATGCGACGAGGCCTTCGTCGGCCAGGGCGGAAATGAACTGAATGGCGAAGAACGGATTGCCGCTGGTCTTCTCCTGCACCAGCGTAGCCAATGGCTCGGCGCATGCCGGGTCGCAACCCATAGTGTCGGCGACGAGACGGCAGAGGTCGTCTGCGGCCAGCGGCGTCAGGACGATGTCATGGATGGTCCGTCCGGCTTTGACGATCCCCTCTCGCATCCGCATGAGCGGATGGCTCAGGCTGACCTCATTGTCCCGGTAGGCTCCGACCAGAAACAGGTGCCGGACGTCGGGATGCGTGGCCAGATGCTGGAGGAGGTCGAGCGTCGCCATGTCGAGCCATTGCAAATCATCGAGAAACAGCACAAGCGGGTGCTCCGGCCTGGCGAAAACACCAAGGAAGCGCCGGAACACCGTCTGGAAGCGCGCCTGCATTTCGTCGGGCGAGAGATCTGAAACCGGCGGTTGTTTTCCAATGATCAGCTCGAGCTCCGGGACGAGATTGACGATCAGCACGCCATTCAGGCCCAAAGCCTCCTGGAAGCGGTCCCGCCATTGGCCCAACGCTGCCTCGCTCTGTCCCAGGAGTGGGCGGACAAGACTCAGAAGAGCTTGCGCAAGCGTGGCGTACGGGACGCCACGCTTGTACTGGTCGAACTTGCCGGCGGCAAACAGGCCGCGCGGCGGCACGATGGCCTTGTGCAGTTCGTTCACCACCGAGGATTTCCCGATGCCTGAATACCCGGAGACCAGGATCAGTTCCGGCTGGCCGGACGCCACTACCCGTTCGAAGGCGGCCAACAGCGTGCCGACCTCGCGCTCACGGCCGTAAAGCTTCTCGGGCACGCGCAGGACGTCGGGGATGTCGTGACGTGCCGGTTTGAAGGGCACGATCTTTCCGGTTGCCTGCCATTCGGCCAGGCAATGCTTCAGGTCGGCCACGAGTCCGGCGGCGGTCTGGTAGCGTTCCTCTGCGGTCTTGGCCAGGCACTTCATGATGATGGCCGACAGCGCCGCCGGTATGCCGGGACGCAGTTCGGCGGGCGGCACGGGCCGCCGGGAAATGTGGCAATGCACCCACTCCATCGGCTCGGACGCGGTGAAAGGCAGCACGCCGGTGAACATCTGGTACAAGGTGACGCCCAGCGCATAGAGGTCGCTGCGCGCATCGACCGAGCGGTTCATCCGCCCGGTCTGTTCGGGCGCCATGTAGGCCAGGGTGCCGGCGATGATTTCGGGCGGCTCGGGGGCGGGGTGCTCCCGGGGCAGCCGGGAAGCCAGGCCGAACCCCGTCAGGCGGACGAGGCGGTCGAGGTGGTCGGCTACGCCCGTGACCAGGATATGGGCGGGACAAACGTCCTTGTGGATGAGGCCGCTGGCATGGACCTGGCAGAGCGCGCGGGCCAGTGCGAACGCGAGCGGCAAGGCGGCGTCGAGGTCGAGAGCCTGATCCAGCCGGCTTGCGAGCAGGTCGCCGCCGGGGTCGTCGAGGAGCAGCCGGAACTCGCCCGCCTCGCGCACCAAGGCGCGGGGCCGCACGGCCCAGGCCGGGTCGAGCACCGAGCGCAGCGCATATTCGTGCTCCAGGCGGTTGAGGATTGACGGCGGGGGGGACGCCGACAGCGGCGCCAGCACCAGGACGGAGCCGCCGTCATCGTCGCATCTCCGGTAGAGGGTCAGTCCCCCGTCCTGCCCGAGATTTGCCAAAGGGGAACCCCTAGACTCGCTCATCTCGACTCAGCCGGTTTCGTATTGGGATCTACTGCTACTTTTCCATGATAGGCCAAGCGCCGGCACATGCATTTGCCGGGTGCACTGTCAGGTTGTTAGAGCGGATTTCCTGCAGTATGCCGACACGGCATGCAATATAAATGCGGGGCCAGAATTTTTCTTGCCGTCATTTCTGCTGACGCAAAAGTACGACAGCCGATGTCAGGCGATTCTGACTTTTCGAAAAATGATCTGCTGCGCGTCACGACTTTCCATCGCTGCATAAAAAGACTGAATAAGCTACCATGCCCTCCGCATGATCCCGATCCCTTGGCATCGGCCTGGCTCCAATATCCGGCAGAATAGATAGTGTAGTTTTGCAGCCGCCCTGTCCGGTTAGACAGGACGGCCGCGACTCGTTTCCGCGCAGGATGCGCGGCAATGCATCTACCAACAGCAATTCGCATGAAAACAACCGTCTTCGCAGAATTGGGATTCTGGGCCCTTGTCCTCTTCTCGTTCGTCGTCCCCGTGATCATTTACGGTGTATTGCTTGTCAAGCGAGCTGTGTCGCCCAAGACCTCACTCCTGCTGGGAATATGCCTCGTGGTGATCGCCGGGCTGGATGTATTCCTGCTGCAGAGCATGGCAAACGCGGCGAAATCTACCCCGTCTCTTTCCGACGATGTCGTGTTCCTGTCCGAACTGTCGGTAGCGCTTTATCTCCTGCCCGCGACGTTCGGCGGCATCGGCATCAATCTCGTTTCCCATGTCCTGCTGAGACATATCGAGAAGGCGGAGAGAGTGTTCGAGCGGGAGCATCCAGGGCGCTGACGAGCTGTCGAACAACGCAATGAGCAAGTCTGGAAAGAAGCCTGCATAGCCTATGCATTTATCCAAGGCACTGCGCACAATCGCATTGATCGAAGCCGCCAAAGGCGCTCTCGTCCTGCTGGCAGGTGTCGGTCTGCTGGCGCTGGTCCACCACGATCTCCAGCGATTCGCCGAGAACCTGGTTGCCCACGCCCACCTCAATCCCGCGTCCGGGTATCCGCGCATTTTTCTTGATCTTGCGAAGCAACTGACCGACAGCCGTCTTCAGCTTCTGGCCTCGGGTGCCGGCTTGTACGCGTGTGTGCGTTTCATCGAGGCATACGGGCTCTGGCAGGCTCGTCCGTGGGCGAAATGGTTTGCCGCCGCAAGCGGCGGCATCTACATTCCCTTCGAGCTTTTCGAACTGGTCGAGCGCGTCACCTGGGTCGGCCTCGTCTCGCTGGTGCTCAATATCGCGATCGTCGCCTTCATGCTCTACAGCGTTTGCCATCCTGACAGCGAACGAATCGACGGACAGAGATGACGTACTGCGCCGGATGCGCGGATAGCAAGGTTTCCAGCTGTCTGCCAGCGGGTAGCGGTCATAAGCGGATCAGAAAACATCTGGCCTCGATGGGCCTTTACACATCTCCGCCAGATGCACAAATCTAACTTTGCACTTGTGAAACAAATCACCGAAAGCCGGTGCCGGCACGACACAAAAAGGCGGAATAGTGATTCCAGGAAAAGGAAAATGCTGCGGCTTTTCTGATGGTGCGGAAGATACGAACAGGGCTATGCGATTTATTCCGCTTACGGAGGTTGACCAGGACGCGATGGTGGATAACAAGCGCCTGGGGAATGTGCTGGCGGTGGCACAGGTAATGCAGCAAACGTTTGCAATAAATTGATGTGACACAATTGGCACCCGCGCGTTTCCGATGACAATCAACGCCAGGCGCACCGAGGACGCAGCCACTTTCTGCAGCGGAGGGTTACGGCTCCGTCGTTAACCGTCTGCACCATCGGATGCGCGGCTCACGCTGCGTAGCCAGACGTGCATCCTGGCATCATCGCCTCCACCGGCATCGCGCCAGCCTTCGATCGCTCATTTCCCTTGCCCGGCGATCGTCACGCGCTCACCCGAGCCTCTTGCATAAGGAAGAAGAAATGCAGCGACGCGATATGTTGCGGAGCCTTGCGGCTCTTGCCGCAGCAGGTTTGCCGATTTCGCCCTTGCTCGCCGCCGCGCGCGCGCGGCCGATCACATTCGTGGGCGATGCCCGTCCCTTCGATTACGCCTGGCTCAAGGGACACGCCCGCCACCTTGCCGGTACCGCCTATCGGCCTGTGACCGCCAAATTGCCTGCAGAGGTCGAGAAGCTGGACTGGGACCAGTACCAGGCGATCCAGTACCGCGCCGATCATGCGCTGTGGGCGGATGAACGTGACCGCTTCGAGGCTCGCTTCTTCCACCTCGGTTTGTTCTTCAAGACACCGGTGCAGATCCATGAGGTGGTCAATGGACAGGCGCGTGAAATCGCCTATAACCCGGGCATGTTCAACTACGGCAAGAGTGGCTTGCGCGGGAGCAGTCTGCCGAAGGATCTCGGCTTTGCCGGTTTCCGCATCAATTTCCATACCGACCTGACGCGGGACATCGCTGCCTTTCTCGGCGCGAGTTATTTCCGTGCAGTCGGCTCCGATTGGCAGTACGGGCTATCGGCGCGCGGGCTTGCTGTTGACTGCGGCATGGACCGGCCGGAGGAATTCCCTGTCTTCACCAAGTTCTGGCTTGAGCGGCCGCAGCCGGATGCAAGCCGGATGGTGGTCTTCGCGCTGCTTGATTCGCCCAGTGTCGCCGGCGCCTACCGCTTCGACATCGAACCCGGCGCTACGCTGACCATGGATGTCGATGCAGCCCTCTATCCGCGCAAGTCCATCGAACGCTTGGGGATTGCGCCGCTGACGAGCATGTTCCAATACGGGGAAAACGACAGGCAGATCGCTGCGGCGAACGACTGGCGGCCGGAAATCCATGACTCCGACGGCTTGTCGATGTGGCGCGGGAACGGCGAATGGATCTGGCGGCCGCTGACCAATCCGGCGCGACTGCTCTTCAATGCTTACCAGGATGAGAATCCGCGGGGCTTCGGGCTGCTGCAGCGGGACCGTGATTTCAGTCACTACCAGGACGACGGCGTTTTCTATGACCGGCGTCCCAGCCTGTGGATCGAGCCCAAGTCGGGCTGGGGCAAGGGATCGATCCAGCTGGTCGAAATCCCGACCGTCGATGAGACCTTCGACAATATCGTGGCGTTCTGGAACCCGGAGCGAAAGCCGCAAGCGGGGGAAGAACTGCTTTATTCCTACCGCATGCACTGGGGCCGCAGATTGCCTGCGCAGTCGCCATTGGCTACGGTATTCGCTACCCGAACCGGGATCGGCGGCGTCATCGGCCAGCAGCGCAAATACTTCTCCTGGCGCTTCGTGGTGGATTTCGTCGGCGACAATCTCCAGCTGCTCGGCAAGAATGCGAAGGTCACGCCTGTCATCAGTGTCTCGCGCGGCCAGGTGGAACTGGCTTCTGCGCGGCCGCTCGAGCATGTCCGCGGTTACCGGCTGATGTTCGACCTGCGCCCGAGCGACAGTCATACCACCCCAATCGACCTGCGTGCCTATATCGCCGCCGGGGGCGAACCACTGTCGGAGACCTGGCTTTATCAGTGGACGCCTCCGGGGCCGGAAAGGAATCCTGCTCCGGCGGCGTGACACCCGCGGTTACTTTCGCTCGCGCTGCCTACTCGAAGACATGCAGCCATCGGAAACATTCGTCCTGCTTCAGGAGTTGCGTTTAAGGTACTCACGCACACTCGCCGAGTACCACCGCGCTCCGTTCCGTCCTCGCAATCCCCGTTCATTCAGCATTGCGGCGATGGAGGAAAACGTTTCTCCACGCGCGCGCCGTTCGGCGATGCATTTGAGAAGGCCGGATCGTTGCGCCGATTCATGCGGTGCATGGCCGACCGGTTTAGGCAATCCCGCTTTGCCTCGCACGGTCGCCATCTTCCAGTTCGCGGCCCTGGATAGTTCAATGAGTTGTTGGAGTAGGAAGTTTGCCGAAGCCATGACCCATGGGTCTTTCAATCAAGTTGCGATAAAACGGGCGGCGCAAGACGTGGGGCAAGCCGGAGGTGTGCCCCACGTTCCTGCATAACGCCAGCTCAGGCGCGCAGTACAAAGTCTTTA
The DNA here is from genome assembly GCA_035627275.1 of Noviherbaspirillum sp. GTDB lineage: Bacteria > Pseudomonadota > Gammaproteobacteria > Burkholderiales > Burkholderiaceae_D > Noviherbaspirillum. The sequence continues at coordinate 122,224 of DASPMC010000070.1, read as the reverse complement.
AGCTTGGGCGCCTGCATCGCTTCGTAGAAGCGTTTCTGGGACCACGGCCAGGTGTTGGGCACACCGTTGGCATCGAGATACCAGCTCTTGCAGCCGGAGGCGAATACCGTCTTCTTCGCTGTCTCGACGCGCAACTTCTCATAGGCCGCCATCGCTTCCTGCTTGACTTCCACCTCGGCGCACTCCCCGCCCCTTACCAGTTCGATCAGTTGGGAGACGTAGTTCCACTGGTGTTCCGCAATATCGATCAATGAGAAATTGCCGACCGGTCCGGAGGGGCCGTTGAGCATGTAGAAGTTGGGAAATTGCGGAATCGTCACGGCAAGATAGGCCACAGGGCGCTGCGCCCAGACGTCATTCAGCGAAACGCCGTCCCGTCCGATGACCTTTGCCGGGCGCATAAACTGGTCTGCTTTGAAACCGGTTGCCAGCACCAGTACATCGAGTTCGCGCAGCTTGCCATCGGCGGTCCGCACGCCTTCCGGTTCCACGCACTCGATACGCTCGGTGACGAGTTCGGATCGCGGATGCTGGATTGCCTTGTAGTAGTCCGGCGAATAGATCAGGCGCTTGCAGGCGGCGCGATAGGTAGGGCGCAGTTTCTCGCGCAGGACAGGGTCGGCAACGCTGTCTTCCAGGTTCTTCTCCACGATTGCCTGGATCGCCAGCATTTCTGGCGAATTCGTGTCAGTCACCGCATTGGTGAAACGTTCGACGTTGGCGAGGTAATTTTCCTCGTTTTGCATCCGGTGCAGGAGCTCAGGGTCGCTGCGGAATGCCGCTTTCTGTTCCTCGCTGAAGACAGAGTTTTCGACCGGGAAGATCCACTGCGGCGTCCGCTGGAAATGATGCAACTTGCCTGCACGGCCGGCGAGCGCGGAAACGATCTGCACGCCGGTGGATCCATTGCCGATAATGCCGATCCGCTTTCCGTCCAGGGGAACGCTGTGGTCCCAGCGGGCACTGTGGAAATGCGTGCCGCGGAAGGAATCGATCCCCTTGATCGCGGGATAGCTGGGGTGATGCAGCACGCCGGTGGCGGCGATCACGATATCGGCCTGGTCGCGCAAGCCGCTCTTCATTTCGAGATTCCAGCGGCCGTCCTTGTACTCGCAATGGACGAGTTCCTCATTGAAGCGGATCATTTCATCGACCCGGTACTTCTTCGCGACGAACTCGAAATACTCCCGGATCTCGGCGCCGCAGGCCAGGAATTGGCTCCACTCGGGGTAGGGCTCGAAGGAATAGGTATAGGAGTGCGCGGGCACGTCGCAATTGAGGCCCGGGTAGGTGTTCTCGCGCCAGGTGCCGCCGACTTTCGACGCTTTCTCGTAGATAGTGAAGTTTTTGATCCCGGCCTCGAGCAGCTTGACGCCGCTCAGGATGCCGGCCATCCCTGCCCCAATGACGACTACGCGTATGTCGCGTTTCGCATTGCCAGAGCGGCTGGCATTCAATTTCCCGCTTTCCCCCATGTATATCTCCTGAATAGTGATGTCGACGACCGGCTGGCTGGATGCCATGCCGGCACCCGGACCATGCTAGGGAATGCGTCCCGTCGTCACATCGCGCATTTGGACTACTATGCCGCCTTGCGTGCCCGCGCCATCGTCAGCGCGGTATCCTCGATCATGTCTTCCTGCCCACCCACCATGCCGCGCCGGCCGAGTTCCACGAGCAGTTCACGCGCGGGAATGCCGTACTTTGCCTGCGCACGCTTGGCAAACAGCAGGAACGAGGAATACACGCCGGCATAGCCCAGCGTCAGCGCATCGCGATCGATGCGGATCAGGCTGTCCATGAGCGGCACAACCAGGTCTTCCGCCACGTCCTGGATCTTCCAGACGTCCACGCCGGTCTTGATGCCCATGCGGTCGCATACGGCCACAAAGACTTCCATCGGCGTATTGCCTGCGCCCGCTCCCAGGCCTGCCGCGGCAGCATCGATACGGTTTGCGCCCGCCTCGATCGCCGCGATCGAATTGGCGACACCCATCGCGAGGTTGTGGTGACCGTGGAAGCCGAGTTCGGTTTCCGGCTTCAGCGCGCCCCGCACTGCACTCAGTCGATCCTTGACATCGCCGGGCAGCATGTAACCGGCCGAGTCGGTAATGTAGATGCAATTCGCGCCGTAGCTTTCCATCAGCTTCGCCTGTCGGACCAGGCCCTCCGGCGTGTTCATGTGCGCCATCATCAGGAAGCCGACCGTATCCATGTCCATCTTGCGCGCCATGCTGATGTGCTGTTCGCTCACGTCCGCTTCGGTGCAATGCGTCGCCACGCGGATCGTATGGACGCCGAGCCCATGCGCCATCTCGAGATGGTCGACGGTGCCGATGCCCGGCAACAGCAGCGCGGATACCTTGGCCTGCTTCATCAGCGGAATGACGGCACCAAGGTATTCCTCGTCCGTGTGCGCGGGAAAGCCGTAGTTGACCGAGCTGCCGCCGAGCCCGTCGCCGTGAGTCACCTCGATCAGCGGCACCCCGGCCCCGTCCAGACCGCAGGCGACGGATTTCATTTGTTCCAGCGTCATCTGGTGGCGTTTGGGGTGCATACCGTCCCGCAAGGTCATGTCGTGGACGGTAATCGTTTTGCCTTTGAGCGTCATATTGGTTCCCTCGTCAATTCGGTGGTTCACTGCGCGCGATGGCCATTGGCGGACAGCCACTCTTCCGCAAACATTTCGGCGGTGCGGGCCGCTGCCGCGGTCATGATGTCGAGATTGCCCGCGTACTTCGGCAGGTAATCGCCCAGCCCTTCCACTTCCATGTACATGGACACCCGATTGCCGTCGATGACCGGACCGTTGACCAGCTTGTAGCCGGGAACATACTTCTGCACCTCGGCGATCATCGCGTGCACGGATGCCTCGATCTCGGCCGCCTTCGGCGTATCGACGGTCAGGCAGTGGATGGTGTCGCGCATGATCAGCGGGGGCTCCGCCGGATTGATGACAATAATGGCCTTGCCCTTCTGCGCCCCGCCGATCTTCTCGACCGCACCCGCGGTAGTCCGCGTGAATTCGTCAATGTTCTTGCGGGTGCCGGGGCCGACCGAGCGCGAGGATACAGTCGCGACGATCTCCCCGTAGGCGACCTTCTGGACGCGGCTTACCGCTGCCACCATCGGGATGGTCGCCTGGCCGCCGCAGGTGACCATGTTCACGTTCATCGCATTGCTGCCGACATGCTCGCGCAGGTTGACCGGCGGGACGCAGTAGGGGCCGATGGCGGCCGGCGTCAGGTCGATCATCATGACGCCCAGTTCATTCAGCTTGCGCGAATTCTCGGCATGGACATAGGCGGACGTCGCATCGAAGGCGATCCGGATGCCGTCTTTCTTCACGTGCGGCAGCAATCCGTCGACACCATCCGACGTGGTCTTGATGCCCAGTTCGCGCGCCTTCTTCAGACCGTCGGAGGCGGGATCGATGCCGACCATCCATACCGGTTCAAGCACCGGGCTGCGCTGCAACTTGGCCAGGAGGTCGGTGCCGATGTTGCCCGGTCCGATCAGGGCACACTTGATCTTTTCCATGAAATCTCCGCGTAGTCTTGCTTATTAAAATGAAACGTTGCAGCTGCCGATGCCTGCAATCCGCACCCGCAGGCTATCCCCGGCAACGACAGGAATCAGGGGCGCAAGCGAGCCGGACAGGATGGGTTCGCCGGCCTTCAACGCGATCCCGCGCGCGCCCAGCTCATTCGCCAGCCAGGCGACCGCCTGGGAGGGATGCCCAAGGGCGGCGGCGCCTGCGCCGGTGGCAACCACTTCCCCATTCTTTTCGATCACCATGCCGCATAGTTCGAGGTCGACGCTCTGCGGGCTCACCCGCTCCTGCCCCAGCACGAACACGCCGCATGACGCGTTGTCCGCCACCGTGTCCTGTATGCGGATGTTCCAGTCGCGAATGCGTGAATCGACGATCTCGAAGCACGCCGCGACTTCCTTCGTCGCCGCCATCACCTGCTCCGGCGTCACCCCCGGCCCGCGCAGGTCTTCCTTCAGGAAGAAGGCGATCTCCCCCTCGGCCCGCGGCTGGATCAGCGACGACATGGGGATGGCGCTGCCATCGTCGTACTGCATGCCCGACAAAAGCACGCCGAAGTCCGGCTGGTGCACATTCAGCATCTGCTGCACGGCTTTGCTGGTGACGCCGATCTTCTTGCCGATAATGCTTTCACCCTCGGCGATGCGGCGCGCCACCATGCGTTTCTGGATCTGGTAGGCATCGTCAATGGTCAGCTCGGGCATCGATGCCGACAATGGCGGCATGACATGCCGCGACAGCCAGGCCTCGTACAGCGCGTCCCCGGCGCGTTCCAGTGTCTTGTCATCCATGTCGCCCCCTTACAAACCGCTCTGCCGCGCGGCATCGGGCGTGAACATTGATGGATTCAGGTCGCCGCTGTTGATGCGCGGCGCGTTCTTTTGCTCATTCACAAGACGGTCGGCCAGATAGACGCCGGATTGCAGGTCGTGATAGAGAGCGACACCCGCGTGGTAACCCTGAAGCTCGTAGGAGTAATAGAAATTCATCATCCCCTGGCGCCAAAGCTGGCCGCGGGCGTCGTAGTTGTCGACCATGACCGCGTTCCAGCTGTCCTCGTCGATGTAGAACACACGGCGCGCATACTGATGACGGACACCGGACTTCAGGGTCGCCTCGAGGACCCAAACCCGGTGCGCCTCATAGCGCATGACATCCGGGCTGATATGCCCTTTGGTCAGCATGTCGGCGTACTTGACGGCCGGATCGTTGATCTTGTTGGCGTGATAGGGGATGTCGGCTTCGCGCTTGCCGACGATCTTCCAGTCATACCGCTCGGGTGAACCATTGAACAAGCGGTCGTCATCGACGGTACGGAAGCCGCCCGGCCCTTGCGGCATGTCGAAGCCGAAGCTCGGCAATTGGCGAACACGGCGGGTACCGGGGTTGTATTGCCATGCTTGACGCGGACGGGTCGAGAACGCCCAGTGATCGAAGCCGACGATGATCGTGCCTTTCTCGCGTTCGGGCAGCATGGTCGCCACATTGAAATAAATAGCCTTGCCGTCCCAATCCTTGCGGCTGGCCTTCTGGTTGTCGACGCCTGACATCATCCGGTAATCGACCCTTCCCCATGCCATCTTGCCGTCCGGGTACACCACCGCCTGATCGAACACGGCGATTTCGTTCCATGCCTTGGGCGAGGAAAGCATGTTCCACGCGAGTTCAAGACCGGTCTTGGGGAGGGGGAAACCCGGTCCGCCATAGACGCCTTTTACACCCGTGCCGCCATCGATGACTTCGGCCTGCGCGGCATTCTCCTTCACGTTCGCGAGCACCTTGTCCGAATAGCGGAAGTCGCGATGGCTCGGATACACCGGCATGCGGAAGGTGTCCGGGTATTTCCTGAACAGCGCCTTCTGGCCGTCGGTCAGTCGCTCGGCATATTGCGCGACGTTCTGCGCGGTGATTACGAACAGCGGCTTTTCGGCTGCGTACGGATCCGGGGTGTGCGCGCCGGCGCCGCGATAGTTGACGCCGGGAGGCGTACCGAGCCACTTACCGGAGTACGCCGGAATCGTTCCATCCTTGTTGCCTTCTCGCTCTGCGCCCATTGGTGTCAGCGTGGTGCCGAGCGCCTTGATTTCGTCCGCGCCCAGTTTTGCCGATGCAGGTGCCACGGCCAGCAAGGCCGTCATCGCGACCGACGGCCACGCCAGTTTGTGCAGCAATCGTTTCATGTGCTCTTTCCTAAAAATTTTCCGGACGCGCAGCACGCTACCTGCCGGCCTCCCTTGTGCGGAAGTATCGAGCCTCATTCTCGGCGCGGCATCGCTTAAACGGACTAGGTGTGACCGTGCAGGAAATGCGCTTCATTAGTCCAATTGGACGATGAGCGCCCACCTTATGTGCGGGCAGCATCAACGGAAAGCACGCAACACGATGCAAAGAATTACAAACCACAAGGAGACTCGATGTTGACCCACCTGCAGCGGCTCGAGGCGGAGAGCATCCACATCATGCGGGAGGTGGTTGCTGAATGCGACAACCCGGTAATGCTGTACTCGATCGGCAAGGACAGCACAGTGATGCTTGATCTTGCACTTAAAGCGTTCTATCCAGCCAAGCCACCCTTCCCTTTACTGCATGTCGATACGACATGGAAGTTCCGCGAGATGATCGAATTTCGCGACGAGACGGCACGACGGACCGGCATGGACCTGATCGTCCATGTCAATCCGGATGCCGTTCGCGACAATATCAATCCCTTCACCCACGGCTCATCCGTACACACCGACGTCTGGAAAACCGAGGGCCTCAAGCAGGCGCTGGACAAGTACGGTTTCGACGCGGCCTTCGGCGGCGCGCGCCGCGATGAAGAAAAGTCGCGCGCCAAGGAACGGGTCTTTTCTCTCCGTTCCAGCCAGCACCGCTGGGATCCGAAGCTGCAGCGGCCCGAACTGTGGAAGCTCTACAACGCGCGCAAGCAAAAGGGCGAGAGCATCCGGGTGTTCCCGCTTTCAAACTGGACCGAACTCGACATCTGGCAATACATCGAGGTCAACCGCCTGCCGATTGTGCCGCTCTACTTTGCCCAGGAACGGCCCGTCGTCGAGCGCGACGGCATGCTGATCATGGTCGACGACGAACGCTTTCCGCTGCGGCCGGGGGAAGTCCCGCAACAGAAGAAGGTGCGCTTCCGCACCCTCGGTTGTTACCCGCTGACGGCCGCCGTCGAAAGCGATGCCGACACGCTCCCCGCGATCGTCCACGAAATGCTGATTGCCCGTACCTCGGAACGGCAAGGACGGCTGATCGATCACGACAACGCAGCTTCGATGGAAAAGAAGAAGCAGGAGGGATATTTCTGATGACGACCATCCTTGAACAAGCGCACACGGAGACCGAGGACAGCCTCTCCTCTCATGGAGGAAAGGACCTGCTGCGCTTCATCACCTGCGGCAGCGTCGACGACGGCAAGAGCACCCTGATCGGCCGCATGCTCTATGAATCGAAGATGCTGTTCGACGATCAGTTGAGCCAGCTCGAGGCCGATTCGAAGAAAATGCGAACCCAGGGCGGAGAACTCGATTTCGCTCTCCTCGTTGACGGCCTGTCCGCCGAACGTGAACAGGGCATCACCATAGATGTTGCCTATCGCTTCTTCTCGACCGCTCGCCGCAAGTTCATCGTCGCCGATACGCCCGGTCATGAACAATACACGCGCAACATGATCACCGGCGCATCGACCGCCGACCTGGCCATCATCCTGATCGATGCACGCAAAGGCGTTCTCACGCAGACGCGCCGGCACAGCTATCTGGTGTCCCTGGTCGGCATCCGTCGTGTCGTGCTCGCCATCAACAAGATCGATCTGGTCGGCTACGCGCGGGATGTCGTCGATCGTATTGATCAGGAGTACCGCAGCTTTGCCAGGGAACTGGGCTTGCACGAGATCACGACCATCCCACTGTCGGCGCTGAGAGGCGACAACATGACGACAAGGAGCGCGCATACGCCCTGGTATCAGGGACCGACACTGATGTCTTTCCTGGAGTCGGTCGAGCCCGGCAACAACATGGCGTCGAACCGCCCTTTCCGCATGCCTGTCCAGTGGGTCAATCGCCCCAATCTCGATATCCGTGGTTACGCCGGCATGGTGGCCGGCGACGCCGTGCGGACGGGAGACAGTGTCCGGATCCTGCCAGGTGGCAAGGTGACGAAAGTTGCCCGTATCGTTACCCGCGACGGTGACCTGGATGCGGCCGTCGCAGGGCAATCCGTCACACTCACCCTGGAGGACGAGGTCGACGTCAGCCGCGGCGACGTGCTCGCGACAGCTGATGCGCCGCCCGGCGTAGCCGACCAGTTCGAGGCGACACTCGTTTGGATGAGCGACGAGGCGATGCTGCCGGGACGCCCCTACCTGATCATGCTCGGTACGCGTACCGCATCCATGACGGTCGCGGCACTCAAGCACAAGGTCAACGTCAACTCGATGGAGCGCATCGCCGCCAAAACCCTGGAGCTAAACGACATCGGGGTATGCAACCTGCATGTCGACCGCCCGCTCGCGTTCGATCCCTATGCGGAGAACCGCGATACCGGCAGCTTCATTGTGATCGACCGGCTGACGAACAATACAGTCGGCGCCGGCATCCTGCATTTCGCGCTGCGGCGCTCCGAGAACATCCACTGGCAGGCGGTGGACATCAACAAGGCAGCCCATGCAAAGCTGAAGGGGCAGAAGCCGTGCATCCTATGGTTTACCGGCCTGTCGGGAGCGGGCAAATCGACAGTCGCCAATATCGTGGAAAGAAAGCTCCACGCACTTGGACGGCACACCTACCTGCTTGACGGCGATAACGTGCGGCACGGCTTGAACAAGGACCTCGGCTTCACCGACGCCGACCGCGTCGAGAATATCCGGCGCGTGGCCGAAGTGGCAAAACTGATGGCCGATGCCGGGCTGGTGGTGCTGGTGTCGTTCATTTCCCCCTTCCGCGCCGAGCGGCGGATGGCGCGCGAACTCGTGGAGGAAGGCGAGTTTGTCGAAATCTTCGTGGACACACCGATCAAGGTGGCCGAGGAGCGCGACCCGAAAGGGCTGTACAAGAAGGCGCGGCGCGGCGAGCTGCGGAACTTCACCGGCATCGATTCGCCGTACGAAGCGCCGGAAAATCCGGAGATCAGACTCGATACGATGTATCGGACGGCGGAAGAGTCGGCCGATGCGGTGATTGCGTATCTCCGCGAAAGGGGCGTGACATGACCGAATGGTATGCCTTCAACGGCGACGCGGACGGCCTGTGCGCGCAGCAGCAGCTCCGGCTTGCCGCCCCCGGTGACGCGATGCTCGTGACCGGCGTCAAGCGCGATATCCACCTGCTTGAACGCGTCCCGGCGCAAGCCCGCGACACGGTCACCGTGCTGGATATCTCCCTCGACCAGAACCGTGCCGGGCTGCAACGCCTGCTCGAGGCCGGCGCGTCCGTGCGCTACTTCGACCATCACTTCGCCGGCGACATCCCCACCCACCCCGCGCTGCAGGCGCATATCGACGAAAGCGCGGACGTGTGCACCAGCATCCTCGTCGACCGTCACGTGGGCGGCCGGTTCAAGGCTTGGGCGATTACGGCTGCCTTCGGTGACAATCTGGCGTCGGTGGCGCAGGCAATGGCGCGCGCGATGGGGATGTCGACGGAGGCCACGGCGACGCTCGAGCAGCTTGGCACCTGCCTGAACTACAACGCCTACGGGGAAAGCGTGGCCGATCTCCATGTCGATCCGGCCGCGCTTGCACAGGAGATGCTGCCGTTTGCGGATCCGGCCGAATTCGCTGCCGGATCTCCGGTCTGCCGGGCGCTTGTGGCCGGCTACCGGGAAGACATGGACCGGGGCCGACGTCTCGAGCCGTTTCGTGAACGTGCGGGCGCGACGGTGTTGCTGATGCCGGACGCCGCCTGGGCTCGACGGGCGATAGGCGTGCTGGCGAACGAGCGCATCCGCAACGCCCCTGGTCAGGCGCTTGCCATTCTGTCCCCCAAATCCGGCGGCGGCTTCAGCGTCAGTGTGAGAACGCCGCGCGCGGCCGCCAGTAGCGCCGCGGACTTCTGCCGGCGCTTCGAGACCGGCGGCGGGCGGCAGTCGGCCGGCGGAATCAACCATCTGCCGGACACCGGGGTTGACAGCTTCGTCGCCGCCTTTGACGCCTGCTACGCAGCGGGCTGAAAAAAAGCTGCGCCCCGGCATGCCGGAGGCGCAGCCAACACTCACCCCATGTATTCTCGTTCGTTGGCGCTACGGTATGCACATATCTTTGCAACACATTGGCGCGCTTGTGTGCGGGCACAGCAGGTTGCTTCAGCAATGTCCTTTCCCCGTCGTCCTCGCGAAGGCGGGGACCCATAGTGAGTCGGTTCGAGTCCCTGGCTTATGGGTCCCCGCCTTCGCGAGGACGACGGGGGGGGGAGAGATGGCCGGATCAATCGCCGAAACCCGCCCTCAAACGTCAATAGCCCGTTGGCGTCAAGCGGTGCCCCCGTTACCTTACTGAAGATCAACGGCTTTCCACCGGCGGCATGCGGAAGCTGCCAACCGGTGCATAAGCGCGCGCAAACAGCATAAAGGCGCGGCTGTCAGTGCCAAGCCCCCCCCGGCCAGGTGCAAGATCCGCCAACCAGGGGCGAAATCATCAACTCCTCCTGCGTTCCGCATGCAGTGTTTCTGCGCGCTGCTTCACGTCGCGCGCAACCTGGTCAAAACCCTGTTTCACCCACGCGCCATGCTCCTTCATGATCTTGTCCGCGTTCAAACCCAGGAACAGGTCGGTAGTGAAATAGCTGCAACGCTCCGGGCCGAGGGCTTCGATGTACTGGTCGCGGCGCGCCGCATCCTTGTTCTCCTCGGTCGGGCGCTGTTCCCAGGACAGCAGGCGTTCCGGCTCCCAGGCAACCAGGGTTTCATTGACCGGGATAACCAGGTCGATGCCCGGAATGCGCACCTGCATGTAGACCATATCGCCGACCTTGCCGCTGGTCTTGAATCCAGGGCAGAAGCTGTTCCACTCCCCGTAACGGTCGAAGTCGGTCAGCACTTCCCATACCAGCGACGCCGGCGCGTCGATTTCCACCTTGATTGAGGTGACAAGATTTTCCGCTTTGCTCATGCATTTTCTCCCTATATCAACCCATGTATTCGCCACCGTTCGCATCCAGCGATGCGCCGCTCACGGCATTCGCGTAATCCGAAACAAGAAACAGCGCCGCCTTCGCGCAATCGTCGTCGGTCGGGATGCGGCCGAGCGCGATATTGGCGACGATCGGGGCAATGACCTGCTCTTCCGGAATGCCGTGTTCTGCCGCCGCATGCCGCACATAGCCCTGCACCGGTTCACCCCACATCCAGCCCATGAACACCGAATTGACGCGCACCCCGTGCGGGCCGAGCTCCTTGGCGAGGTACTTCACCGCGACCGCCAGCGCGCCCTTCGACGCCGCATAGCCGGCTTCGCCCGGAAACGGCCGGCGCGCGGCGGCGGTATTGATCATCGCGATCGCGCCGCCGCCCTGCTTATTCATCTGCGGCAGGATTTCCTGCGTCAGCGTCATCGTGCCGAACAGGTTGGTATCGAATACCGAGCGCCACACTTCCAGGTCGGCCGACTCGATAGGCTCCGGGAAATTGCCATGGATGAATGCGCTGTTGAGCAAGCCGTCGATGCGGCCGAAGCGTTCGCTCGCCTGCTGCACGAGCTTGCGGCATTGCGCTCGGTCGGTGATGTCGGTGGCGACCTTGAGCACTTCGCAATCGACACCGAGCGCGGCGATGCGTTTTTCCGCGTCGTCCAGTTTGGATTGCGTGCGCGCCGCCAGCACCACCGCGCGTGCGCCTTCGCGCGCCGCTTCCACGGCGAGCTTCACGCCCAGTCCGGGGCCGATGCCGGATATCAGCACGACCTTGTCTTTCAATAGCATGGTTGTTGTCTCCTGTTTGATTGGTATATGGTTTATTTGCAACATTCGTTCGAGGGCGGGCATCGATGGTTGACCTTGCTGTACACCTTCCCCGCCTTCGCGAGGACGACGGGGAAAAGGCATGGCTGAGTTAACTGTCTGCGCCCGCATACAAGCAGCCTAATGTGGCGCAAAGGTATGATCTTCTACGTCGCCGCTTCGATATAGCGTTCGCGATACGCCGCATAGTCCCGCCTCAACTGCACCTCGCTCAGCCCGAACTGCTCCGCCGTATAGCCATGCACCGCGCGTCTGTCGCGGCCGTTCTGCTGCAGCCACTGCTGCATCGCCCGCTCGACCGAAGCATCCAGAGGCACATCAAGGAAGGCATAGATCTCCCGCACCACCTCCATTGGCTGTCGCACCGTATCGATGAACTGTACATCGAGGAAGCGCTGTTCCTGCAGGCGTTCGCGGAACTGCATGGTGCTGCGCAAGCTGTGCGCGAACTGGTGGTTCCATTGCCGGCCAACCGCGCCGGCGTCGGCCTGCTCGCTGTAGATGCGCCACAGCGTATGCACGAAGCTGGCCAGCGAAGGAACGGTCTGCAGCGGGTCACGGTGGGTCTGGATCACTCTTACATCCGAAAAGACGGCGAACAGCGCGTCCATTGCATGCAGGTGGTGCGGGGTCTTCAGTATCCAGCGTTGCGCCTGGATGCCGCGCTGCTTCTTCTGCCATTGCACGAACTGCAGCAGCTTCTTCAGGTAGCGGTAGGCGGGCGCCTTGTCCTGCGCCTCGCGCCAGGCCACATAGGCGGGGATGTGCGCATAGGCTTCCATCGCGCCGTAGAAGGAATGCTCCATCAGCATTACTTCCTCGTCCGCCTGTTCCGCATCGAGCGGATGGATGGACAGCAATTGCGGCATCGCCTCGATCATCATGCGCACGTCCACTTTAGCCTCCGCGATGCGGGTGTCGTTCCCGTCGGCTGGGGGTACCGGATAGCGGCTCTCCCACCAGGCCAATGAATAGAAGCGCGGATCGCAGGCGAGGATGCGCTGCAGCAGCGTGGTGCCGGTGCGCGGCAGGCCGACGATGACCACCGGTTGCGCGATTTCTTCGTCCAGGATCTCCGGATTCCGCTTGCAATAGTCTTCCACGCGCAGACGGTTGACCAGCATCTCGACGATGCGCTGCCGCAGTAGCTGCCGTCCCATCGGCGACAGCTTCGCCTCGCCGTCCAGCGCCGTCAGCAACGCCTGCAGCGCGGGGCGGAACGAGTCGTCGCCGAAATCCTTCAATCCGCCGCATTGCGCGCTTGCCTGCACCAGCAGGGTATCGATGTCGAAATCGCTCATGGTGCTTTCCTTTCTTTCAGTTCGGCCAGCTTCACCACCCGGGTCACCGGATGCACCCATTCCTTTGCCTCCACCCAGCGCAGGCACAGCGTGCCATTGCGGTGGCCGGCGGTCTGCAGCCAGTTCGGCTTACCCGGGTCGGCATGCGACAGCATCAGCGTGACGCCACCGTCACCATTTAATTGCGCGCTGTGCTTGTTGATGCAGATGCGGTGATAGCGGTAGTCGAGCGACTCCATCCAGTAGTTGTTGATCTGCAGGTTCCAGAACCGGCATTCCGGCACGCGCTCGATCTCGATCAGCAGCGCTTCGTCTTCCTGCAGCGACCAGTAGGAGTGGTAATAGAAAATGTTCGGGTCGCCGCCCACCGCCTGACACAGCGCCTGGTCGGCCGGCGGCAGCAGGTTCGCATGCGCCTGATAGCCTTGCGCCCAGTCGGCGAAGAGTTTCGCGGTGTTCTCGACGAATTGCGCTGCCTTCAGCAGGCCGCTGTGCAGTTTCATCGGATCCAGCGGTTGCGGCCCCGCGTCCGCACCAATGCGTTCTATCGTCAGGCGCGCCGGCTTTTCCTTGCGCCGATCGAGGAAGGTCTGGCGCACCACCAGTGCGTTGCTCTCGGCTTCCAGCGGCAGCCAGTTTCCCTGTTGCGGATTTCGGCTCAGAACCAGTTCGAAGTTGCCGTCGGCATCGAACTGCATGCGCGGCGCATCGATGAAGCCGGTCTGGATCATCTTGCCGTCGGTTTCATAACCGCCCTTCTGGCTGCCGAAACTGAGGTAGGACACGCTGCCGCGGTGGCCGCGCACCAGGTAATCGTTGTTGCCGTTCAGGCGCGCATACTGGTACAGGTTGTCGGGATTGTCGGCGCCGATCTTGACGGTTTCATGCGAGGGAATCAGGAAGCCAGGGAAATCCGGATCGGCGAATTCCACATGCATTTCCAATGCGACACGCAGCAGGCGGCTCAGGTAGCGGTAGCCTTCGGCGCGGGTGAAGGCATCGGACGGCGCTTCCGGGCGCAGGACCTGATTGCCCGCGCGCTTCAGGATGTCGCAGAATTCGTCCCAGGTCTGCCCCGACAGCAGCTGCTGTTCGACCGTCATGGCTGCTCCTGCGGTGCGAAGGCGCGGCCGGCAAACAGGATGCCGGCGCTTTCCGTCAGGTCGACCGCCAGCGTCGATGTCACGACGCAGCGCGTCTTGCTGATCGTCCACGCGCCATCGATCTTGCGGTACTCGTCCTCGTAATATGCGCCGAGCTGTGTCAGCTTGTTCTCGACCGTATTGATCTGCTGGTAATGCAAGCCCCAGGTGCCGCGCGCGCTTGTCTCGCTGTCGATCACGATCTGCGGGTTGACGCCATGGTGCATCTCGACGATATGTTCATGGCAGGCCAGGCGAGTAAACAGTTCGACCAGCGCATCGCGGTCATGGAACACACCGATTGCGCCGTAATCGATCAGGACTTTTCCCGGCGCAAAGCATGCGCGTATCGCCTGCGGGTTCTTGCTGTCGCAGCTGAAGAAATAGCGCGCCTTCAGCGCTCGTATCGCTTCCATGTCTTCCAGCGCGCGCAGGCGCGCCTCCAATGCGATCGACATCGCACCGCTCCTTTCGTCTGATGAGAGAGCAGACAAGCGGCGCCGGCTGCGATGCCGGCGCCGGTACAACATCACAGGCCCTTCTGCCGCGCTGCGTCCGGCGTGAAGTGCGACGCATCCAGCTCGCCGGTGTTGATGCGCGGCGCGCTCTTCTGCTCATTGATCAGGCGGTCCGCCATGTAGGCGCCCGACAGCAGGTCGTGGTACAGCGACGCGCCGGCGTGATAGCCCTGCAGGTCATAGGCATAGTAGAAGTTCATCATGCCGACCCGCCAAAGCTGGCCGCGCGCATCGTGGTTATCGACCAGGACGGCGTTCCAGGTATCCTCGTCCACATAGAACACGCGCTTGGCATACTGGTGGCGCACGCCCTGCTTCAGGTTTGCTTCCAGCACCCATACGCGGTGCAGTTCATAACGCATCACGTCCGGATTGACATGTCCCTTGGTCAGCATGTCGGTGTACTTGATCTTCGGATCGTTGATCTTGTACGCGTGGTAGGGCACATATACTTCCTTCTTGCCGACAATCTTCCAGTCGTAGCGCTCCGGAGAGCCGTTGAACAGGCGGTCGTCGTCCACGGTACGGAAGCCGCCGGGGCCCTGAGGCATATCGAAACCGAAGCTCGGCAATTGCCGCACGCGGCGCGTGCCGGGGTTGTATTGCCAGGCCTGGCGCGGATGGTTCACATAATCCCAATAGCCGTAGCCGACGATGATGGAGCCCTTCTCCCGCTCCGGCAGCAGCGTGAGCACGTTGAATTGATCCGACTTGCCGTCCCATGTCTTGCGTGACAGGTTCATGTCGTTCACCCCGGCATAGATCTTGTAGTCCACCCTGCCCCAGGCGATATTGCCGTCCGGGTAAACCACCGCCTGGTCGTAGATCGCGATCTCGGTCGCGGCCTTCGCCGAAGACAGCATGTTCCACAACAGTTCGATGCCGGTCTTGGGAATCGGGAAGGCCGGCCCGCCGAACACGCCCTTGACGCCATTGCCGCCTTCGATGATTTCCGCCTGCGCCGCATTCTCCTTCACGTTCGCATACACCTTGTCGGGGTAACGGAAGTCGCGATGCGTCGGATAGACCGGCATGCGGAAGGTCTCCGGATACTTTTTGAACAGCGCCTTCTGCCCTTCGCTCAGGCGGTCCGCATACTGCGCCATGTTCTGCGCAGTGATCGTGAACAGCGGCTTTTCATTCGCATACGGGTCCGGCTGGTGCTTGCCGGTGCCGCTGTAGCTCACACCCGGCGGCACGCCCAGCCATTTGCCGGAGTACGGCGGAATGCTGCCGTCCTTGTTGCCTTCGCGTTCCCCGCCCATCGGTGTGAGCGTGGTTCCCAGTGCCTTGACCTCGTCGGCGTTCAGCTTCGCCGATACCGGCGTCGCGATCAGCAACGCGCTCGCCGCCAGCATGGGCAGCGCAGTCTTGTACAGCATTTGTGTCATGTGCATCCTCTTTCTTGAATTGGGTTAACCGTGTGTAAAGCCCGGATCAGAAGTTGCTGCATCAAAAGCTATATTTCGCGCTGAGCGCGACATAATCGCGATCCGCGAGCGGCCGCAGCCTGGCATCGGGGCTGCCGAGGAAGGCGTTGTAGGAAAGGCCGAGTTCCAGGTTGTTCAGGTACTTGAAGGTGGTGCCCACGCTCAGGCGCTTGTCACCCTCGCCGGTCAGGCTGCCGAAGCTGCCCGCCACCGCCGGTATGCCGCGCACCAGGTGCTGGAAGTTGATCGGTACCGCCATGTCCCAGCCGTTGAACACATTGTTGTAGTTGAGCGTCCAGGCGATCGCATAGCCCCAGGACGAGCGCGTATTGCTCAACTGGTTGAAGCGCATGCCCGCCATATCCACCGGCGTGACGCTGTTGACACGATGCACGCCGATTTCACCGACCAGGGTCATCGCATCCGCCAGCGGCGTGCGCTCGAAGGTCTGGATCGCCGACACCTGGCCCTGCCAGGAGCGTGAACGCGTCGCAGTCGGCCCGAGCAGGGTGTTGACCAATACCGGAGCGCCATCGCGGTAGCTGATTTCGCCGGCCAGGCTGACGCCTTCGAGTTGCGTCGAGAAGCTGGCGCCGGTCAGCTTGATGTTGTCGAAGTACTTGATCTGGTATCCGACCGGCAGCGCCTGGAATTGCGCCGGCAGTACCGCGGAGGTGATGGGCGGGATGCCGAAGGTGGCATTGCCCGGATACAGCGTGGCGATGCCGAGATTCGTCACGACACTGGGGTTCTTGTCGTGGTAACGCAGGTGGTAGGCGCCGAGCTCGGTCCTGTCGCTGATGCGGAACCGGCTGCCGAGACCCCATTGGCCGCTGTCCTTGGGACGGATGTCGGGGCCACGCATCGCGGTCAGCGCCATGGGCAGGCCCGGCAAGGCGGCGCTCGCCGGATCGGCAAGCAAGGGATTGGCCATCGTATAGATGCGGTCGGCACCCGGTCCGATCATGTCGGCCATGCTGAAGTAGCTGCCGGCGGGCGACAGTTCGGTCGGCCGGTATTGATACTGGACATAGCCGAGCAAGCTGAGTCTGTCGCTCACCGACCACTGGCCGGAAACCTGGCCGGTCGGCAGCAGGATGTCCTTGACTTCGGCGCCCGGCACGTTGGCCTTGGTGGCATCGGCCGGTGCCTGTGCACCGGCGATGTTGGGGAAGTAGAGCGACTCGCCCCATTGCACCACATGGTTACCGGCGCGCAGGTTGAGGCGGGTGTCGCCGGCATTGAAATCGCCGTACACATAGGCATCGAGCAGGCGTGCGCGCCGGCCCTCGTAATCACGCGCGCCCTTGGTGAATTCATTCGCGGGCCCGGACTTGTTGACGGTGCCCGGGGAGTTGTTGTCGTTGCTCCGGTTGTAGACATCGTCGTAGAACGCGCTGCCACGCACGAACAGGCCGAGGTTGTCGCGCTTGAGATGGCCTTCCAGCAGCATGCTCAAACGATTGGTGGTCAGGCTGTGGCGCGCGAAGTTGCGGTTGCCGTCGTCGCTGTTGATGGTGGTTGGCAGACCCGCCGCGCCCAGCGGTCCGTTGACCAAAGCGGCGGATGGCGACGACATGCGCATGCCGAGGCCGTAATTGACGGTTGCGCCATAGTCGAAAGTGATGCTGTCGTCGATCTGCAAGGTGGTCGCGGCCAGCGCCGACGGCGCACATGCGGCCACCAGCACTGCCTGGACAATGCGCCGCAGGCGCAGCGGCGCATCGGCCGGTCGATTACGTTTCATGGTGTTCTCCTCTGTATTGAGATTGGCGTTGTGGTTGTTGTCCGGTCGGGCGCAAACATGCCGGACCTGCGCACACTTCTTTCCGTGATGTGCAAGCCGAGTATCGAATGCTGTTGATCTCGGAACATCGTTTAAACGGACTACTCGCGGCCGGCTCACCCGAGATTGGCTTGCCCGCCATCAACGGCGATCGTCTGGCCGTTCACGTAGCGGCAGTCCTCGCTGCACAGCATGGCGACGAAACGTCCGATGTCTTCTTCGCATTCGCCGATGCGTTTCATCGGAATGCTGTTGACGAAGGCGGCCGCTTCTTCCGGAAAGGTATTGGTCCACCAGACCAAGCCAGGCGATTTGGCGTGCGGCATGATGACGTTCGTGCGTATGCCATCCTTGGCCCATTCGCAGGCGGCCGCGCGGCTGAATGCCCGCGTTGCTTCCTTCACCGCCGCGTAGGCGCCATAGGTGCTGCTGTCCCAGCGCACGGCGGCACTGCTCGCCAGGTTGACGATGCAGCCGTCACCCTTGAGATAGGGATAGGCCAGCTTCATGAGGCGGAAGGTGGCGAGCGGCCCCGACTCCCATCCCGCCACCAGCGCTTCCTCTGTAATGGAAAGGAGTTCGCCCAGCGGGGCTTCCTGGGCATTGTTGACGAGGATCTGCAATCCGCCGTAATGCGCGACGATGCTCGCGACGCATCTTTCCAGTGACGCCGCATCCCGGACATTGCATTCGACTGCAAACGCATTGCCCCCGCGCCGGCGGATTTCGTCGCAGGTCACCTCCAGTTTGCCGAGGCTTCGTCCTGCTACCGCAACCGATGCGCCTTCGGCCGCCAGCGCATAAGCAATCCCCTGTCCCACTCCCTGTCCGGCCCCGGTCACCAGGGCCGTCTTTCCCGTCAAACGCGCCATTTCTCCTCCATGTCGTGATTGCAGGCGCCGGACGGCGCCCCGGGGAGGAGCGTATTGGCGATGGGGCGGCGGCTCATCGGCCATACGGAGTAGATTCCGCTCTAGTCTTTTTGGACGATGTCGTTCCCTCACGCCCATGAAAGCATCGGCCGGTCGCGTCATGCAAGAACAGCGGCAACCCGGTTCCCGGAATCCCCTACAACACCTCACAAGGAGACAATCCATGCAGCCTCACAAGCTGGCAACCCTGCTATCCCTTACGTTCACGCTCGCTGTCGCCGCTCCGGCGCAGGCACTCAATATCGTCGTCACCAACGATGACGGCTTCGAAGCGTCGTTCATCCATGCGGTTTATCAACGGCTGAAGGCTGCCGGGCACAGCGTGATCATTTCGGCTCCCGCGCAGGACAACAGCGGCCAGGGCGGCGCGCTGAACTTCCTGCGCCCGGTGTCGACGATGACGCGCGACTCGCGTGCCGGCGCGGTGAAGGCTGGCTCCCCAGGTGTGGGTACGATGCCCGGCAATACCGATGTGCATTACGTGGACAGCACGCCGGTGGCGAGCGTTCTCTATGGGATCGACGTTGCCGCGCAGGCGAAGTGGGGCAAGAGCCCGGATCTCGTGATCTCGGGGATCAACTACGGCAACAATACCGGCATCATCAACAACGGCTCCGGTACGGTCAACGCGGCCCTGATTGCGATCAATCGCGGCATCCCGGCGATCGCGGCCAGTGCCGAGGCGCCCACCACCTACCGCTCCCATGACAAGCTGGCGGCAGGCGACGTCGAATATGAAAACGCGGATATCGTGGTGCGCATCGTCGCCGAGCTGGACAAGCAGCGTGCAACCGCAGGCGGAAAACTTCTTCCGGTCGGCATCGGCCTGAATGTGAACATGCCGAAATTCACGCCCGGTGCCGCTGCCGGTCTGCCGATCCGCTTCAGCAAGGAAGGCATTGCCAGCAGCGCCACGCCGTATTTCGTTTCCGACCTTTCCAAGAACGCGATGGCTAACAGTTACATCCCGGGCGGCGCACCGGCCCTCCCCGGCGTCACGCTGTACATCGGCGGAACGAAACCGGCCAATCTCTCCGTGCTCGACGACACCGACCCGGCATCCGAGCAGAACACCGTGAAGGCCGGAGCGGTCGCCGTCACCGTGCTGAGCGTCAACCATCAGGCCGACCGTGCGCCGGAAGCGGCGGTACGGATCAAGCTCAATGCCATTGCACAGTGAGGCGCCAATGAATTCGCGAATCCTGATTTGCGCGGGCGCGCTGGCGCTGCTCTCCAGCTGCGGCGGCAGCGGAGACGGCGGGGCATCCGCAGTACTGAATGCCACGCTTCCCTCCGGGGCCAACAGCGTGCTGCTCACCGGTGAACCTGCAGGGAGTTTCGGAGAGGCGTTCCTGGACGCCGAGGGAAATGGTGTCCTGCTCGCAAGCGGTGGCGATGAACGTCCGGTTGCGGCGTACTACGACATCAAGCGCAACACGCTGCGCCGCGTTCCGGCGCTGGATGCGTCCTTGCAGCTCGGCGTCGAAGCCGGCGCAACCCGGCCGGTGAGCACGACCGCAATCACACTCTCCGGTCTGGCCGGCAGTTATTCGGCAATCGACCAGGACAACAAGGTCAGCGGCTTCACCGTCGCCGGCGATGGCGCCATCACCCCGGCCGGCACCGGCTGCAAGGTGAGCGGCACGATCGAAAGCAAATCCGGCATCACCGGCGTCCTGCCCCTGTTCATCACTCTTTCCGGATGCGGCAGCAAGGACGGCAGCTACCAGGGCTATGTCATCAGTGCCGCCGAGTACGCGCCCGCGACCTTCCGCATCGTGGCGGAAAACCAGCAGTCGTTCATCGACATGCTGGCGTTCAAATAAGGGTCGTCACTTCGATCAACTGAAAAAGGATATCGATGGAAAAGATCATCTATGTCGTCTGGCGGAAAGCGGACAGCGATGCCGGGTCGTTCGGGCGTCGCCTTCGCACCTCGCTCGCCGACCGCCTGCTATCGCTGGGCGCACGCGGCGTGCAGGTCAACGTCGCGGACGATGCAGTCCGCCCGGCGGACGGCCTGCGCCAGGCAAATACGCTGCCGCACATGCACGGCGCGGTGTCGCTTTGGGTCGACACCAGCAATGCCGAGTTCCGCCGGCCCTTTGACGAGGCTGTCCAGGCGGAGGTGGAACGGATGGCGTGCTACCTCGTCACCGAATCGCAACCGATACGGAACACGCGGTTCCCGGCGCAAGCCGGCGAACGCACCGCCGGCTTTTCGCAACTCGCCTTCCTCAAGCGGCCGCCCCGCCTCACCCATGAAGCATGGCTGGATGTCTGGCACAACTCGCACACGCGGGTGGCCATCGACACGCAGGACAACTTCCAGTACGTGCAGAATGTCGTTGTCCGTCCGCTGTCGTACGCCGCTCCTTCCTACGACGCGATTGTCGAGGAATGCTTCCCGGCAGCAGCAATGACGGACCCGATGGCATTCTTTGATGCCGTCGGCGATGAAAAAAAGTTCCAGCGCAATCTGCAGGCAATGATGGAGAGCTGCCGGCGCTTCATCGATTTCGACAAGATCGATGTGCTGCCGACCAGTCAGTACGTCGTCAAGGTGCCGGAGTTCTGACCGGGGTGAGAAGGAAGGCCTAGTAGTCCGTCACGTTTTGATTTTCGGATTGCGCTTGCACGCGGGCTGATATGGCGGCATGCCAGCAACGCTTCCCCGTCGTTCCCGCGAAGGCGGGAACCCATGGTGAGATTGTTCTATCGACCGGCTTATGGGTTCCCGCCTCCGCGGGAACGACGGGGAAAAGACATTGCCAGTTTAACCGTCGGTGCCCGCCTGCAGGCCTAACTGGGAAATTGCGGTGTGCCAGACCACTACTGCCTTCCCCCCGCCTCCGCAGCCGCCAGGAATGCCGGCCGCTCTCCCCCACCATCCATCACGAGGTTGCTGCCTGTGGCATGTGCCGCAGCAGGCGAGGCAAGGAACAGGCAACCGGCGGCAATATCATCGGGCATCGCAAGGCGGCCGGCAGGAACCGTCGCAGCGACTGCCGCCAGACCTGCTTCGTCGCCGTAATGCTCGCGTGCGTCGTCGGTGAGGACCAGGCCCGGGCTCAGTGCCATGACCCGTACTTTTGGGGCCCACTCTATCGCCAGCGAACGCACCAGGCTGATCACACCCGCCTTGGCAGCCCCATATGCTGCCGTGCCGGGCGACGGACGCAGCCCGCTGATGCTGCCGATGAACAGGACGACGCCGCCTTCCGGCTGCCGCTGCATGCATGCGTTGGCGCGTTGCGCCAGATCGAGCGGCGCGAGCAGGTTCAGGCGGACGATGGATTCATGGAAGCGAGGCGAGGCGTCCGCCGCCAGGACGGGCGGGCTCCCGCCTGCATTATTGACAACAATGTCGAGCCGGCCGAAGCGTTCGACGATGCCGTCGACCATGGCCTTCACCTGTTCCGTATCCCGCACGTCGACCTGCATGAAGACGGCATCGCGTCCGTTACATTCCACGGGCTGCTCCGGCGCACGGCGTCCGCATACCACCACCTGCGCCCCTTCGCCGAGAAAGGCGGCGGCGATCGCCTGTCCGATTCCCCGCGTTCCTCCCGTAACGAGCACCACCTTGTCCTTGAAGCTTGCCTGCATACTGTTCTCCATCGTCTGTTCGCACTGATGTCATGAATGGTAGGCAAACGGCTTGCTGTCCACATAGTCTGAAGAGACGATGGCAGGCAAGACCGTGTTTGCCATGATCGACGCAACATGACAAACGGACAGGCGCAGACATGACCCGAGATCTCCCGATCCCCTTCGGCAAGCAGGTAGTGCTCAAGAACGGCATGACCATCCATTACCACGAGGCGGGCGAGGCATCCGCGGGGGCCGGTCCGGTCGTATTCCTTCACGGCAGCGGCCCCGGTGCCAGCGGCTACAGCAATTTCAAGGGCAACTTTCCGGTGTTCGCTGAATCCGGGCTGCACGTGATTGTCCCCGACCTTCCAGGCTACGGGCTGTCGTCGAAACCGGAAGATGCCGCGTACATTCTCGAATTCTTCGTCGATGCGCTGCACCAGTTCCTCAAGACGATAGGCGTGACGCGTTGCACGCTGGTCGGCAACTCCCTCGGCGGCGCCATCGCGATCCGCTACGCACTCGATCATCCGGCGGATGTGACCGGCCTGGTCCTGATGGCGCCGGGCGGCGTCGAGGACCGGGAAACCTACTTCCGGATGGAGGGCATCCAGAAAATGGTCACGCTGTTTACCGGCCGCCAGCTCGATCGCGCCAACATGCGCGCCCTGATGACGCTGCTGGTACACGACCCTGCCATCGTCACCGATGCGCTGCTCGGTGAACGGATGGGTGTATGCGAAGAGCAGCCGACCACGGTTCTGTCGACCATGCGCGTGCCGAACATGACGGACAGGCTGCACGAGATCGCGTGCCCGGTCCTCGGCTTCTGGGGGACGGAAGACATGTTCAATCCGGTATCCGGCGCGATGAAGCTGATGGAACACTGCCGCGATGCGCGCATGCTTCTCGTCAATCGCTGCGGCCACTGGGTCATGGTCGAGCACCGCGACACCTTCAACCGCATGTGCCTGGATTTCCTGTTCGATCTCAAACGGGCGCGCTGACGCGGCCTGCGCCATGTGCGACAACGCGTCGCCACATCCTGGCGCTACGCGCTGGCCAACTTGATTGTTTGGAATCAGGAAAAAGTCATGACCTTACCGGTTGTTACGCTAACGGTAAAAGTACCTGACAGTTGGATTGATATTTAAAGCCGCCGATAAATAGTTGGCTAAGAGCCTATCCCTACTGGGATAGGCTCGAAATGCATAACGTTCTGTTCGAGTGAAGGCGCGTCAGGTCCTGCAATGCTCATTGCGATCTCAGTGTGATTCATCTAGAAGTATGATCGGTATGAGCGCGAGATGATATGAGATGTTGGAAGCGAGGCTTCTAATTCAACGTTACATGTTTTGATTATGAAATCAATTGTAGCCACTCAAATAAACAGCGACGTCAGTCGCGCAATCGGAGACTAGATCATGAATCAAGTAGCACGTCTGTTTTCTCTTAACGGCAAGGTGGCGGTCGTCACCGGCGGTGCCCGCGGCATTGGTGGCGCGACCGCGCAACTGCTGGCGAATGCGGGCGCGAAGGTAGCGGTCGTCGACCTGCTCGAAGCGGAAGGCCGCAAGACGGTCGACGAAATCGAAGCCGCAGGCGGCGCCGCCGCCTTCTGGAAACTGGACGTCAGCGACGAAGCCGCCGTGAAGCGCGTCCTTGCGGAAGTCGAATCGCGTTTCGGCCGGCTCGATATCCTCATCAACAATGCCGGCATCGACGGCGACAACGTGCCCACCGACAAGCTGTCCCTGGAGCAGTGGGAGCGCGTCATGCGCATCAACGTGACCGGAACCTTCCTCTGCACCAAGTATGCGGTCCCTGCAATGGAACGAGCCGGCGGCGGCGCGATTGTCAACGTGTCGTCCATGTACGGTCTGGTCGGCGGCCCCGACGTACCCGCCTATCATGCCTCCAAGGGCGCGGTCCGCCTGATGGCCAAGACCGATGCGCAACTGTATGCCACCAAGAATATCCGCGCCAACTCGATCCACCCGGGATTCATCCGCACGCCGATGATGGAAGAGGCCCTGAGCAAGCTCGGTCCGCTCGAGCAGGTGTTCGCCGGCATGGCGCAGCTCAATCCGATGCAGCGCGTCGGCGTTCCCGAGGATATCGCCGCCGGCATCCTTTACCTGGTGTCGGATGCCGGCCGCTATGTGACCGGCGCCGAACTCGTGATCGACGGCGGCTATACGTCGCGCTGATATTCGGGGGGGAGGGCGCCATGATTCAGACAATGATGAAACAACTCCTCGGCAGCATCCAGGCCGGGGTGAGCACCGCTCAGGTCGAGGCGGCTGTCTACGGCTATCTCGACAGCTGGCGAACCAACGATGCGCAGGCACGCGGCGAGCCGTTCGCCGATGACGCGGTGTTCGAGGATCCGGTGGGCACTGCGCCGATCGTCGGCAAGGCGGCGCTGTTCGAATTCTGGAAGCGTACCGAGTCGGTGCCGATTCGCTTCCATCCGGTACTGGATCGCCTGGTCGTCTGCGGGAATGAAGCCTTGGTACAGTTCACGCTCCATATCGCGATCGAAGGCAGCTCGCCCTGCGCGATTCGCATCCTGGAGAATTTCAAGCTCGACAACGCGGGCAAGATCGTTCATCTGCGCGCATTCTGGGACGAAGCAAGCATCGCATGAGCGTGTCGCCGTTCGATCCTGTGCGCATTGGCCCCCTCGTGCTGCGCAACCGCTTCATCAAGTCGGGTGCCAATGAAGGCATGTGCGTGAACGGCGCCCCGAGCAAGGCGCTGGTCAAGCATCATCGCGATCTTGCCGAAGGCGGCGTCGGTATGACCACCGTCGCCTATTTCGCGGTAAGCGCCGCCGGCCGCACCCTGGCCAACCAGATCTGGCTGCGGCAGGACATCCTGCCCGAGCTACGCGCCCTCGCGGACGAGGTCCAGCAGGCGGGTGCCGCCATCTCTGCACAGATCACGCATGGCGGATCGTTTACCCAGGTGCCGGGCAACCTCGTGACGCCGAGCGCGTCAAGCGGCCTGAATCCGGCCGGAATGATGCAGGGGAATCTGTTCCAGCGTTCGATGAAGGAAGCTGACATGGAACTGATCGCGCAGGATTTCGTCGATGCGGCACAGCTGTGCCGCACGGCAGGCTTCAATGCCGTCGAAATCCACATGGGGCACGGCTACCTGCTCAATCAGTTCATCTCCCCACTCAGCAACCGGCGCAAAGACCGCTATGGCGGCAACGCGGAAAACCGGGTGCGTTTTCCCGCGCAGGTCCTTGCGCGCGTCAAGGAGGCTGTCGGCAAGGATTTAGCGGTGATTGCGAAGATCAATGTCGCCGACGGCGTGCCCGGCGGCGCCACCGTAGAAGACGGCATCGTCACTGCGCAGGCGCTCGAGGCCGCTGGCGCGGACCTGCTCGTGCTCTCAGGCGGGCGCAACATGGAGTCGACCTGGTTCATGTTCGGCAGCCCGATGAACCAGGAAGAGTTCGGCAAGGTGCTCAAGGACAAGCCGCTGGCCCGGATGCTGATCAAGCTGTCTTCGCTGAATACGCCGAAAGATCTCCGCTTCCGTAACATGTACTTTCTCGAGTATTCGCGCCGTATCCGCGCGGCGGTCTCGATGCCGCTGGCTTATCTGGGCGGCGTGAAATCGCTGGCAGACGCGGAGGTAGCGATGCGGGAAGGCTTCGATTGCGTGGCGATGGCGCGTGCGCTGATCCACGACACGGGGCTGGTCAACAAATTCCGTACCGGTGGAGTGCGCGCGTCCGGCTGTACCAACTGCAATGGTTGCGTGCCCTATATCTACGACCCGGCGGGTACTCGGTGCATCCTGAATCCGCCGAATAATCCGGCGTTGAACCATATCCCGGCGTCGGTTTGAGAAGAATCCGGGGAATCTGAAGAATGCGGCCTTGCTCCTGCAGGCCGCCAATGTCGCTGCAACTACACCTCTACGGCACGGGACAAGTAGCCTACTTCGCTCGTCTTGTCTTTGCCTTCCCGGCGGACGTATTGAGGGCAACCGCAGCACGGATGAGTGCCTTGAACGCATCCGCGTCGATCTCCTCTCCCTCACGGATGTCAATCGCGCGCCTTGCGTTTCCATCGAGGCTCGAGTTGAAGAGCTTGGTCGGGTCCTCCAATGAAGCTCCCTTCAGGAAGGTCAACTTGACCACCGACTTGTAAGACTCGCCGGTGCAAATGATCCCGTCGTGCTCCCAAACGGGAGTGCCCATCCACTTCCATGTCTCCAAGACCTCCGGGTCCGCCTCCCTGATGAGCTTGCGCATCCTGCTCAAGGTCTCCCCGCGCCAGTCTCCGAGGTCGGCGATTCTTTTGTCAATCAGTTCAGATGCCGGCTGGGTCTCGGTCGAATCGGTTTTCTTCATGTTCTTCTCCTGAAATGTCCATTACGTGGCAATGCGGATCCGGGACGGGCGAAAAATCAGCCGGCCTCGCGCAATCCATACCAGTTCCCGTTGCCGTCCAGGAAGATGGCAAACGCTCCCCAAGGCATTGCCTTCGGCTCTTGTGTAAATTGAACCCCACGGTCCTGCAAATCCTCGAAAGTCTTTTGGATGTCGTCGCATTCGAACGCGATCGAGGGCTTGCGTTCCGCCCAGTCATTCATCATCGACTTGGGTTAAATCACGAGGCATGACTCCGCACACGAAAGTCCCACCCCAATCCAGCTCGCCTGCGGGCCCATCGACTTCTCGCGATGGATCGTGAATCCAACCTGCCTGGTCCAAAATTCGACGGCCTGTTGTTGGTCTTCCACGTAAACGGCGGCGGTTGCGATCTTTCGGATCAACTTCACTCTCCTTTGTATGGTTTCGACCAGCTTACCTCTTTGAGCTAGATATTCTCACCTTTATCGACGCCCATCATTTCCCGCCAAAGTTTTTCACGTTTAATGGGATCCTTTTCCTCCCACACATGTCTCCAACGGTCCATTACGTCGGAGCCCCTGTATCTATCTTGCATGGCTAAGGGCTGGGCATCAGGAAATTTGGAAATCCAAAGGACAAGGAAAGGCCCGAGAACAGGAATTAGGGCCAACAAAGACAAAGCGATTTTCAAGTAAACATGCTCGCCAGATCGCCAGAGCCTCCAGAGAAGCCATACTGAGACAATCTCGGACGCGAGCATTATTACGACGCGACCTGAAATTCCGTCCACGACCATTGCCTTTTCAATCTAAACGTTCAAGATAACCGGACCTCGCGCGGCTTTATGCGCGAGGTCCGGTTGACCGCAGGGTCAGCCATCACTCCAGCAGTTCTTGTGCAGGATCCGTAACCGCGCTACGGAGAATTTCAAGATTCTTCTTGGCAAAAACAATTCGACCTGCGCGATCCTGTGGAACACCCCAAGTGTTGTCACAATAAGACTGTAAGTCTTCGATATCAATATCGATTCGCTTTGCCGTATTCTTGATCCGCTCAGCATGCTCAGTGAACGCAAACCCACATGAAAGCCCTGCAACCAACGCTGCGGCGATTACGGACTTACAATCGCCATATATATCGGGTAGTGATCGTACGTGAGACAGAGATGATGCTTCATCTTCATGTCTAGCCCACGACATGTCATCGGCAAAGTGGAAGAACCCCCGAGGGTCGTTCGGGTCTTTGATACAAGCAATCAGATATACCTCTGCAGCATCGATGTGGCGCTCTGCATTGTGAAGCGCATTGCCGAACCATATTGCGGCCGTATCATTTGAATCACGAGCGAGCAGGGCTTTTTTGTAATGCTGGTAGCTCTCTACCTTCTTTCCCTCTCGGGCCAGGATACGTGCAAAGTTACGCAATAGTATTGAGCGGCCAGGATGAATGGCCATTAATGCGCCGAGTATTTTTTTGGCATCTTCAATCAGGCCATCTTCAAGATATGTGTCGAGCAAGATTGAAAGCATTAGGAAATCTTCGTCGCTCAGTTGCTTGCTAAATTCGACAACGTCTCCCTGGGCTGACATTCCGAGGTCTTGAAGCATTTCTTGCCGCCCTTTCTCTCGCGAACTCCGATCGTCTGAGTGCGCAAGTGTTTGTAGGCGAATCTTTCGCAATTCTGCATTGTTCGGATGTAGCCGGAGTGAGTGGTCGAGTAATGCGTGCTCAACAGCATCAAGTCCAAGCTGTGCTGCTGCGAAGACTAATTTGACTAATTGCTTTGGGGTTGGCTTGGTTGTGCGAACCTGAAGCAACATGGACACCTTGTTAAGAAATTCCGTAAAGTCTCCTTTGTCCGCAGCGTCGGTAGCTGAATCCACTAGCGTGGCAGGGAGGTGGCCTTGTCTTGCTTCGTTAAGCGCATCACTGACTACAGAAAGCGGGTCTGCTTCTGATTGGGCCGGAAGGCTTAGAAGCCCATATCTGTCCTGGTAGCTCTTCAATTCCTTTTGAATCGACTGAATCTGTGCGCGCAGCGCGCCGGCCTCCGACCCGAGGCTGCTTTCCAATACATTGAGAGGAAGCGACGGTAGCCAGTCGTGAACGAGATTGTCTCTCGCGGTAATCGGCCCCGCCTCAAGTTGCTGCACATATGCGGATAGCTCTTTGCCAAGTGTGCCAATTCCTTCGAGAGTGCTTTGGAACTTGATGACACGATAAGCAGTAATATCGAAAGGAATCGTTGTTTGCGCTTCGTCCATAATCATAATTGTTCCAAATCCACGAAGCGCATGGCGCACACCCAGTTCATAAAATACATTTGGGTTTAGTTCTGTGAGATCAGCAATAACCAATTGGGCCTCGGCGAGAGGCACGATGATGTCCTTTGTAATAGCCCCGACTTTCTTGACATCATCCGCTCTTGTAACCTCGTAGCCGTATGGCTCGACTGCTGGTTTTAGAACATTGTCAAACAGTGCTCTGAAATGCCCAAATTCCTTCGAGCCTTGTTGTTTGATTGGCATTATTACGAAGCAACGTTTCTTGGACATTGTTATCTCTCTTTTAAGAGTGAATCGGATTGCCGTGGCGTCCGATAGGCATGATGGCTACTTGTTATAAATCGCAAGAACGCTATTTAACATCAGCCCACTGTCGCTTGACATCCCATATCCTTGATACTCTCGCCTTCCGTCCGGCAAAGGAACTTTTCCAGAATGATCGAAGATTCGTCGCCTGAGACAATCGAGCACTTGGTGTGCCCGCCGGGCATAATCCAGACGCAGCAATATCGCTAAGCCCCCTGCCCCAGAAACAACATCAACGCACCATCCACCACAATCGTCGTTCCATGTATATAACGTGCCTGTTCAGACGCAAGGAAGACCGCCACATCGGCGATCTCTTCCGGTTTGGCGGCGCGCTTCATGGGGATCGACTGCACCTGCTGTTTCAACACTTCCGGATTGTCGATGGCCGACTGGTTCATCGGCGTCAGCACCATGCCGGGCGCGATATTGTTCACGTTGATGTTCTGCTCGGCGACTTCCAGCGCCAGGGTGGTGGTCAGGTTGCGCAGGCCGCCCTTGGATGCGTCATAGGCGGACGCGCCGGCGCGCGGGATTTCCTGGTGCACGCTGGTGATGTTGACGATCGTGCCGTGCTTGCCGCTGCCGCCAAGTGTGCGGACGAACTCGCGGCAGAAAAAGAATGGGCCGGTGAGATTGGTGCGTATCGTCTCTTCCCAGTCCTCGTCGCTCATATCCTTGACGTGCTTGCCGGTGCCGTCTATGCCCGCGTTGTTGACCAGGATGGTTGGAATGCCGAGCGAGGTGCGTACGTCCTGGAACAACTTCCGCACGTTCTGCGAGTCGCGCTGGTCGGCCTGGTACACGGCGGCCCTGCGTCCGGCCGTCTCGATCTCCCGCGCCGTTTGGTCTGCGCCTTGCCGGTCGTGCAGGTAAGTAATGACGACGCTCGCACCTTCACGGGCAAACGCGATGGCGGTCGCCTGCCCGATGCCGGAATCGGCGCCGGTGACGATTGCCAACTCTCCGTTTAGCCGCTGCTCGTCCATTTCATCCTCCTGTGCATTGATCCGCTGTCAGATGGGATCGACAAAGGAAAACGCAGTTCCGGGTTTCCCGCCACGACGACGAGATGCCGGCGGGAACATGAAACCTTATCGCGATGCGGCGTACTAATGAATTTCAAACAACATTCTCTTGAATGGAGGATCCTTCATGGCAGCCAACACAAGGAACAAGTATCCGGCGGACAAGACCGGGACGAAGTACAGCGAATTCAGGAACACGAAGCGAACGCCGCCCGGCAAGACGGTGCGCAGCGGGGAATCCAGGCACTCCGGCACCACCGAACAGACGGCAGGCAAAACGGCATAGCCGCAGTCTTACGGGCGAGGAACCGGACGAAGCGACCCGGTCACGCCCGTCCGCATCGTGGAAATTCTTCTTTTCATCGGCATACAAGCTTCCGGCAAGACGACCTTTTACCTGAGGCATTTCTTCGAAACGCATGTCCGCATCAGCATGGACCTGCTGAAGTCCCGGCATCGCGAACTCCTGTTCATCCAGACCTGTCTTGCCAGCGGCCAGCGGTTCGTGGTCGACAATACCAATCCGACTTTGGAAGAGCGTGCCCGCTACATCAGCCTGGCGAAGCGGGCGCGCTTTCGTGTGACGGGATATTTCTTCGAGCCGGATCCGGCGGCGTCGAGCGAGCGCAATGAACTGCGGACGAAGAAGCACCGCATTCCGCCTGCCGGGCTGTTTGGGACGCTCAAGCGCCTGGAGCGGCCGGGGTTTGATGAGGGATTTGACGAGCTCTTCCGAGTGAAGGCTTCGGGTGGGGTATTCGATGTTGTCCGAATGGCGTGACGCGGTGGTCCGCCGCGTCCTCGATCTCCGGACCGGTTCACTCCGGGAGTATTACCCTCGCGTCCATCCCTGAAACCACACCGCGCTCAATCCGGTTCTCAAGCTTGATGACGCCGCCCATCGCATCGACAATCTCACGGCAAATGGCCAGACCCAGACCGCTGCCGGCGGACCGCCCACTGCCAGAAAACGGCTCGAACAGATGGAGACGCTGTTCCTCCTCCAGTCCGGGACCGCTATCCCAGATGCAGACCAGGATGCCTGGCGCATCGCGCGTAATCCGTATGCCCAAGCGCGATCCAGCCGGCGTGTGCCGGATCGCATTGTGGAGCAGATTGCTGATCAGTTCCGAAACCATCCATGGATGGCTATCGATCGATACTTTCTGGGCATCCAGTTCGAAATCCAGATCCTTTTCGCTGATCAGGGACGACAGATCGATTGCGACTTCGCGTGCCAGCATCGCCAGGTCGCAAGTCTCCTTGGTACCGCGCCCGCGCAACTGCTCCACCTTGGCCAGCGAGAGCAGCTGGTTCGCCAGTCCGGTCGCCCGCTCCACGGTTCCCGACATTTCCTTGAGAATCACTTCTGCCGGGGCGTCGCCTCGCAACCCGGATTGCAATTGCGTCTTCAGCACAGCCAGCGGCGTGCGCAACTGGTGTGAAGCGTCCGCGACGAAGCGCTGCTGGTGGTCGAGCAAACGTCGCAGACGAGACATCAATCCGTTCAGCGCGTCGACCACAGTACGCAGCTCCTTCGGCCCGCGCGGCAGCGGAAGTTCTGACAGATCTTCGGCGTCGCGTTCGCCGAGTTCGGCACGCAGTTCATCCAGAGGACGTGTGGCGCGCGAGACAACGAAAAGGGTGATCAGCGTGACGACGGCAAGCAGGATCAGCTGATGCACAAGCGTCTCCCACAGGATCTTCTGCGCTAGTGCCTTGCGGTGTTCGACGGTTTCCGCAACCTGCACCAGCGCATAGCCGGCCGGGTCGGTCACCGATACCGGCTGAAAAAGCGCTGCCACACGCACTGTCTCGCCACGGTACTGGTCTTCGTAGATGTGCACCAGGTCGGGATACGATGCTCTTCGCACCGGCTTGCCGGTGTAGCGAGGCAGATGGTCGTCCCCGGAAATGAGTTCGCCGCCGGCGTCACTGACGCGATACATCATGCGGCTGGACATGTCGGCTTCGTAGATCTCGAGCGCGGTGTAAGGTACCACTACTTTGAGGACGTCGTTCTCGATGCGCAGCAGATCGCCGATCGAATGCGCGGACGCGATCAGCATCCGGTCATAAGCCGTATTGACGGAGGACAGCGCGTTACGGTACAGCGTCAGCGTGTCGGCGAGGATGAAGATGGCGATCGGTGTAATGATCCAGGCAAGCAGGTAGGTGCGTGCCGAAAGCGTCGTCTTGTCGATTTTCATTCAGGACGTTCCGCTGACAACTCGCGCAAGAGATAGCCCAAGCCGCGCAAGGTCATGATTTCGGTCTTTGTCACGGCGATTTTCTTGCGCAGGCGATGAACGATGACCTCGATCGCTTCGATCTGCACATTCGCCTCCCCTGAAAACACCAGGCGGAAGAGCCGTTCTTTTGTTACCGCATGACGCGGTTTTGCAATCAGTGCCTTGAGCAGGGTATGTTCGCGCGGCGTGAATTCGAGCGGGGTATCGCCGTGGTAGAAGGCTTCGGATGTCTTGTCGAAGCGAAGTTCACCGCAGCGCTGCGTGTTGTCTTCGGATCCGTTCCGGCGCCTCAGCAAGGCACGGATCCGGGCTTCCAGTTCATCCAGGTCAAAGGGTTTGGCCAGATAGTCATCGGCTCCGGCATTCAGGCCCGCGACCCGGTCGCCCACGGCGCTGCGTGCCGTCAACGCAATGACCGGTACATCGATGCCCTGGGATCTGACTCGCTGCAGCAAATGCAGGCCGTCGATCACGGGTATGTTCAGGTCAAGCACCACGAGATCATGGGTGCCCTCCTTGATCGTCCGCAGCGCCGTCCCGCCGTCCACGCAAGTAGTGACGGAAAAGCCGCGCCGGTCGAGCGCGCGCATCAGCGCACTCGACATGTCCGGATCGTCTTCGACAAGCAGTATGTTCATGGCGGCGGCAAATGAGAGTAATTCCGAAGCGTATGTTATACCTCTACTTGCCTGTCTGTTTCAACACGTCGGAACCGCCCTGTTGATGCGATATCGACGCGGCAGACCTCGATGGCGACGGGTCGTCGCATCGCAAATCGGTTACGTGACGCTCATCACATGTTGTACTGCAGGACGGACACGGTCTGCAATCCATGCGTCAAGCACCTGTTCCGTATTTCGTGGCAAATGCAGGCCCAACTTCGAACGGCGCCATAACATATCGGCCGCAGTCGTTGCCCATTCGTGCTGCATCCAGTATTCGACCTCCGCCGCATACAGCCCTTGGGCAATCTCGTCTCCAAGGCCAGCAAGCGAATGGCGCCCGGCGAGCAGCATGTGCGTCCGCGTACCATAGGATCGGATGTAGCGACGCAGAATGGACGGTGGTATCCAAGGGTACGTCGCCATCATGTGACGAGTGAATGCTTCGAACTCGAGCACCGACTGGTTCGACGGATTCGGCCCATAAAGATCTCCGCCTGGCAAGCAGGCTTTCTCGGTCCAGTGCCCGTATGAATTGCCGAGAACGTCCGCGATTTTTCCGGCAGCTTCTTCCGCCAGCTTGCGATAAGTCGTTATCTTTCCGCCGAAGACCGACAAGAGCGGCGCACCGGCAGTATTCAGCTCGATCTGATAGTCACGCGTGACCGCCGACGCATTTGCGGCAGAATCTTCAAGGAGCGGACGGACACCGGAATACGACCACACGACATCCGCGGGCGATATCGATTTTTCGAAATAGCGTGCACACAACGCGCAGAGGTATTCAATCTCTTCGCGGCTGATTTGCACGGATCCCGGGCTACCCATGTGTTCCACGTCGGTAGTGCCGATCAGCGTATAGTTTTCCTCATAGGGAATCGCAAAAACGATGCGGCCGTCCGTGTGCTGAAAGATATATGCATACGGGTGTTCAAACAGCTTCGGTACAACGATATGACTGCCCTTGATCAGACGAACCGATTTTTTCGACGGCTGTTGCGCCACTTCCTTGAGGAATCGCGTGGCCCATGGCCCGGCAGCGTTGACGAGGCTGCGCGCCTTGACCGTAGTATCCTGACCGGCCGCGCCACGAAGCGTGGCAACCCAATGGTTGGAGTAGCGTGTCGCCCATTCGCAGGCGGTACGCGTCAGAATTTGCGCTCCACGGTCGGCAGCATCGATCGCATTGAATACGACCAGACGAGCGTCATCTACCCAACCGTCGGAATAGACAAACGCCTTTGTGAATTCCTTCTTGAGGGCGACGCCGGCTGCATGTTCATGCAGATTGATGCCGAACGACCCGGGAAGCAGTTCCCGGCGCGCGAGATGGTCGTACAGGAACAAGCCCGCACGTAGAAGCCAGGCCGGACGCTGTCCTTTGTCGTGGGGCATGACGAACTGAAGGGGGCGCATGATATGCGGCGCCGAGCGGAGCAAGACCTCGCGTTCGATCAATGCCTTGCGCACAAGGTTGAACTCATGATGCTCGAGATATCGAAGCCCGCCGTGAATAAGCTTGCTGGAGGACGACGATGTATGCGCCGCAAGGTCGTTCTGCTCGCACAGCACGACCGACATGCCGCGCCCGGCGAGATCACGTGCAATGCCGGCGCCGTTGATGCCGCCGCCGACCACGAGGACGTCGCATTCAGCGGTTGCAGGGGCACCCTTGCCTGATTTTGGAACGATCCGATGGATTGTCATGTTGGAGACTATGGAAAGTAAACGCGCCCTATCCCGGGAAGAATCGTGTGGAGATCCCCGCGTTACAAAACACGTTTGCGAATCTGTGTCACCACGATTTCGGTAATGACGACGATCGCGAAGATCGACACCAGCACGGTGGCCACGCGCGGCCACTGGAACAGGTTCAGCGCAGTGTCGAGCGCCATGCCGACGCCACCGGCACCGACCAGGCCGAGCACGGCCGATTCACGCACATTGATGTCCCAGCGCAACAAGAGAATCGACAGGAATGCCGGCTTGAGCTGCGGCCAGTAGCCGTACCAGATCTCGGAAAACTTGCTCGCACCTGCCGCCTGCAAGGCCTCGATCGGACCACGCGGCATCTGTTCGATCGTTTCGCCAACCATCTTGCCCACAAAGCCGATCGAGCGGAATGCGATCGCCAGCGTTCCCGCAATTGCGCCAGGGCCGAACACGGCGAGGAAGAGCAATGCCCAGACCAATGAATTGATGGAGCGGCTGGCAACCAGCACCACGCGGGCAAACAGATTCAAGCCTTTGTGACGCGTAAGATTGCTCGCCACCAGCAACCCGAACGGAATGGCCAGGACAACCGACAAAAGTGTGCCCAGCGTGGCGATGTGCAGTGTTTCCACCAACGCCGCGTGCACGTCGGTCTGGTAGTGCTCCCAGTCGACCGGCCACATGCGACCCAGCATGTCCTGCATCTGCTCCGGGGCGTCATACAGGAACTCCGGAATGATTTCGATATGGCGCACCGACTGCACGACAGCCATCACGATGGCAAGCCACACCATGAAGCGCAACGCCTTCTGTACCGGGGTATGGCGTTCCCAGACGCGGTTTGCCAAGGGCGTTACCGCGCTCGGGGCATGGGAGGCGATTTGAGCGTTAGACATGGAACACCTTCTTGACAAAATTGACCAGCAATTCGCTTGCGACGATGATCGAAATGATCGTGAACAGAATCGTGAACA
This sequence comes from Noviherbaspirillum sp., assembly GCA_035627275.1. GTDB lineage: Bacteria > Pseudomonadota > Gammaproteobacteria > Burkholderiales > Burkholderiaceae_D > Noviherbaspirillum. Next base: position 86,415 of record DASPMC010000070.1, on the reverse strand, counting down.
CGAAGCCATAGTCAAAGCGCTGGAACGCAGAGAACAGAACGCCCCCGACGCCGCCTGCGCCGACAATGCCGACCATGGTGGAGTTGCGCAGGTTCGAATCGAGCTGATAGGTGCTGAAGCCGACAAAGCGCGACATAACCTGCGGCAGCACGCCGAAGATAATCACGTTCATGAACGAGGCGCCGGTTGCGCGGATGGCCTCGACCTGCTTGGGCGATATCTCCTCGATCGCCTCGGAGAACAACTTGCCGATGAAACCGATGGACGCGACAACCAGCGCAAGAATGCCGGCGAGCGCGCCAAACCCCACGGCCTTGACGAACAGGATCGCAACAATGACCGGATGCAGCGCGCGGCATGCCGATACCAGGCCACGCGCTGTCCAGGAAACCCAGCCCGGCATCAGGTTGCGCGCGCCGAGCAGTCCGATCGGCAAGCTCAACAGAATCCCGGCCAGAGAAGCCAGCACGGCGATCTGCAGGGTTTCCATGATGCCGCCCCACAGGATGTCGCCCTTGCTCAGGTCCGGCGGGAACAGACGGGATAGGAAGCGCGCACCATGTTCGAGTCCGGCGACGAAGCGCGGCCACGAAAAGCCCAGCTGGGTAGATGCAAATATTGCGTAGGCAATGATCGTCAACACGACGAGACGCGAGGTCAGGCTGGCGTTGAAGGCGTTCGACTGACGTGGCACGGCGGCCGTTCCGGTAGTGGTATTCATAGCCAGTCCTCGCCGCCATAGATCTGCTTGAGGAAGTCATCGGTCAGGCCCTGAGGCGCGCCGTCGTACACCACATGCCCCCCGGACATGCCGATGATTCGATCCGCGTAGCGCTTGGCCAGTTCGACGTCGTGGATGTTGACGATGACCGGGATCTTGTGTGCCCTGCCCTGTTCTCGCAGCAGCGAGATGATTTCGAATGAGGTCTTCGGATCCAGCGAGGACGTAGGCTCGTCGGCCAACAACACTTCGGGCTGCTGCATCAGCGCACGGGCAATGCCGACACGCTGACGCTGGCCCCCGGAGAGCGCATCCGCGCGCTGGTTGGCGAACGAACCCAGGCCCACCGTGTCCAGAAGGTGGAATGCGTAGTCGATGTCCTTCTGGTCGAACTTGCGGCGCCAGGCGGCAAAGGCGTTCATATAGCCGAGGCGGCCGCACAGCACGTTTTCCATGACGGTCAGGCGCTCGACCAGGTTGTATTCCTGAAAGACCATGCCTATCCGGCGGCGGGTGGTACGCAGAGCGCCGCCACGCAACGACGCCATGTCGACACGCCTGCCGCCCGCGTTGAGCCAGATCGCTCCCTGGCTGGGATCGACGAGGCGATTGATGCAACGAATCAGGGTCGACTTGCCGGTACCGGACGGGCCGATGATGGCGGTCAACCCGGTCCCGTCAATGCTGAGATTGATCCCTTTGAGAATCGGATGGCCGGGTTTGTACTCCTTCATCAAGCCAACAATTTCAAGAGCGTAGGACATGAGAAGCTCGCTTTCGAACAAAATTTGGGAAAAAAGATCCCCCGGGCCGCGAGAGCGGCCTGTGCTGCACAATGGGGGATCGAGGAGACTACGGGTGGATTACTTAGCCTTCGCCGACTGCTTGTCGTAGGCCGCGCGGTTAAAGGATTCACCCGCGGCTTGCGCGACGTAGCGCACCATGAAGAAATCCTTCTTGTATTCGATGGGGAAGAAGCGGTCAGAACCGGCAAATGCCTTCTTCAACTCATCCGTAAACCGGTAGTCATAGAAGCACTTGAGCATCTTGTCGCGGAACGCCGGTTCCAGGTCATGGGCATAGGCAAAAGATTGGGTCGGGAAACGCTCGCTACGATAGATGATGCGGAAATCGTCCGCCTTGACGGCACCGCGCTCGACGAGGCGGTCGAACACGTCGGAGGCAACGGCGGCCGCTTCATAGTCTCCGGAATTGACGCCCAGGATGGACTGGTCATGCTTGCCGGAGAAAACAATCTTGTAATCCTTGTCCGGCACGACACCCACCTTTGGGAACAAGGCTACCGGCGCCATATGGCCGGAATTGGACGACGGCGAGGTATGCGCAACCTTGCGTCCCTTCAGATCCGTCATTTTTTGAATCTGGCTGTCCTTCTTGACGATGACGATCAGCGAATAGCCCTGATACTCCTTTTCATTGCCCACGACGGCAAACGGCACAGCGCCGGCAATGTTGACGGCGAATGCTGTCGGACCGGTGGAGAAACCTCCCACGTGCAGGCGCCCGGAGCGCATTGCTTCGATTTCTGCCGCGTTCGATTGCACCTGGAAAAAGACGACACGCTTGCCCGTACACTGTGAGAGATAGCTGGTGAACGGGTTGAACATCTTCTCGTAGACGGCAGGATCTTCTACGGGCGTGAATGTAAAGACGATGGTGTTTGGCACCTTGTGTTTCTTCGGGTCGGCCGGAACGTCGGCGACGAGATCCTTGTTGGCGTCACAGTATTGCGCATCGAGCTCACCGCGATTAGTGCAATTGTCCTGGGCAAAAGCAAAGGCCGGTGCGGCAACGGCAATCAGGGAAAGGTATTTGGTAATGGTTTTTTTGGTCATGGATGGTCTCCTCCAGTATGTGCCGAGCTTCATTGGTTTTTGCGCTGAGCATTCTTGCGCTCGTGTTCAAGTCTAGTTCAAGCGGTTTTGAATTGCGACTCGGCAAAGGTAAAAATGGACGGTTTTCTGTCATCCGCCTTTCTAATACCTTTCATCTTGCTTTCAATTTGCGAGGAGAGCCTGGAAGTGGCGGTTGAATAACCGGCGGACATGACTGTCCCCCGGCGGGCGGTTCGTGGAAACTCGCCGCGCCGGCGCATTTGGGTTTCGATATCCATTTCAGTTTTCCGCCGCACTCATGCGGGAGGAAGGCCGTCCTGCTGCAGGTCCTGTCCGCTCACGCCGAAATCACGGCGCGCGTCATCCGCATTGCCCGTCGTGCCGGAACCGGCCTTGCCTGTCCGCGGATCGCCGGACGCACCGGCTGCTGCGCCACGGCCGTACGTCCCGCCGGCTTCCCCGGCGCGCGGCAGCTCGACACCTTCGCCGCTCTTTGCGACTCCGCTCGCCCGGACTTCGCCGGTACGGCCGGCGATCTCATCGGGGCGTACTTGCGGAGGATGCGGTTCGGAAGGCGACGACACCGTTTCCACGACCTGCTCCACCTCCTGCTTCTGCGCGCCGGCGGGCATCCTCGTGGCCAGGTCGCCCAGCGACACGATGCCGACCAGCCTGTGCTGCTCATCGTGGGACACCACCGGGAGGCGGCGGATCTGGCTGTCCCCCATCTGCACCATCAAGTCGTCCAGCGACTGGTCCTCATAGCACCACCGCAAATCGGTGCTCATTACTTCGTCCACATGTGCCTCTTGCGGCGAACGTCCTGCTGCCGTGGAGCGGATGGTGATATCGCGGTCCGTCACCATGCCCACCAAGCGGCCGCCGTCGCATACCGGGAGCGCGCCGACATTCAGTTCATCCATCAGCTGGGCCGCGCGCTGCAGGCTTTCTTGCGGCGCCACGAATCTGACATCGCGTGTCATAAGCTCGGAAACCATCTGCATTTCTCTGTCCTTTCGTTGAATGGCGGAGCGATGCGACGGGTATCGGCCGCGCATTCCGCTCCTGCTTCGGTTCGGAATACGCATGGCGTTCGATCATGCGATGTGAATGGACGCCGTCGTACAGGCGAGGCGTTCGCGCGAAGGCATTGCGCCAGTATCGAATGCTCGACCCGGCCATGCGCGTGGGGATGGGATGTTCGATGGAATCTCGGGTTGGAAGTTCAACAAGAACGCCGTTCGGCAACCCGGCAGGCGGTTTGAGAATTCTCAGCGCTTGGCCGCGTTCCCGGATATAAGCCGCAAGAATTGCCTCATAAGCACCAACGCAAAGAAGACACGTGCGCGGCTTGAGTAACGGCATCCGCGCCGAACAATGCTGAAGGTCAATAATGAAAAGAACATCTTCGTTACTCATCCCCCTCATCCTGCTTGCCGGGTGCGGCGGCAATAATGACCCGGTAACACCGATCGAAGCGGGAACAACCGAGACATCGGCTGCGCCGGCCGCATCGGCCAGTGCCATGTCGGTCGCAGAGACGCCCCGCCTTCACGACGCAAAGACCTTTTCCGTCGATCCGGGACATCTGCCCTTCGGCCCGATGCCCGGCGTCGCGGCAGAAACCGACCGCTGGCATGGCGTCCTCAACGGCGCCGGTTACCGTGTCGAAGTGCCGAAAAACTGGAATGGCCGGCTGGTGCTGTATGCACATGGCTATGAGGGACAGGACGCCGTGCTGCGGGTGTCCGATATTCCGATACGCCGCCACCTGGTGGAAAACGGTTACGCATGGGCGGCATCGAGCTTCAGCAGGAATGGTTACGATGTCCGCACAGGCATCGAAGACACCAATGCGCTCGCGCTCGCATTCACTGCGATCGCCGCGCAGAATCAGCGTCCCTTGCCGGCGCCGTCGCGCATTTATATCGTAGGCGCTTCCATGGGCGGGCATGTCGCGGCTGCCGCAGTCGAGCGCGAAGCACTGGAGAGCGCCAATAACAAGGTGCGTTACCACGGCGCGATGCCGATGTGCGGCGTCGTCGGCGATACCGAGCTGTTCAACTACATCACTGCCTACCAGCTGGCGGCACAGTATCTAGCCGGTATTCCCGCTACCTCCTTTCCCGTAACCGATTTCGCGAGCAAGGAAGACAAGATCAAGCGCGAGCTGTGGCGGATCTTTCCCGCCATTGCGACGTCGCAGGGACGCAAGCTGCGGGCGGCATTCATTAACCTTACAGGCGGGCCGCGCCCCATCGCGGATATCAGTTTTCGCCTCAAGCCCCTGCAGGATCCGATCTGGCGGCGCTTCGGCCACGACGGCACGCTCGAAGGCATCGTCAGCGGGAATGTGGCGGACACGACCGGCATCGTTTATCAGCTTGACGAAGATCCCGCGCAATCGGCAGAGGAACAGGCAATGAACGTGACCATCCTGCGTGTGGCCGCCGACCCGCAGGCCAATCCGCGCCGCAGCGATGGCCTGCGCTGGATTCCGACGGTGAACGGTCAGTTCGACGTGCCTGTGGTGACGCTGCAGACGTTAGGCGACCTGGTCGTTCCGTTCAGCATGCAGCAGGTCTACAAGCGGCGGGCGATCGCCAACGGCAGCGACCGGTGGCTGGTGCAACGGGCGATTCGGGGGCCGGGCCATTGCGACTTCACGATTGCGGAGCAAGTCGAGGCTTTCGAGGCGATGGTGAACTGGGACCTGACCGGCGTGAAGCCGATGGGCGACGAAGTACTGGATCCGGCGACGGTTGCCGGTGCGAATTACGGCTGTGCTTTCACGAGGAACAACACGGGGCCGGACGATCAGGACGGATTGGATCTGTTGCGCAAGCTGATGCCGTCCTGTCCATAGCGTTCGTGGGGATCGGTTGTCGTGTGTCGCATTCATCCAGACACAACTGCCGGAAGTGTTGGTTGGAAGCCGTCTCGTCCTGCCTGGCGATGGCTGGCAGGATCCTCGCGCCGCCGCGTCGATCGCACGTTTTTTCCTTTGATTTCAAATGCTTGCGCTTCTCCGAGTGGCAGTTGGCGTGCGCTGGCACGGTCCTCGCAATAGGTAGGTCGAGCGCAACGAAATGCTCGACCAACCAACCCAAACACCTCTAGGAGAACTTGCACATGACCACTCTGCTGATCAAAGACCTCGCCATCGCTTCCGACCTCGACCGCGCTGCCATGGCTTCCGTTTCCGGCGGCTGCTACTACAAGGCACCTTCCTGCTACGTGCCGACCTATTGCCCGCCGGTCTATGAGAAGCCCAGCTACGGCTATCCGACCGACTTCAAGTTCGACGCATCGCAAGCAATCGGCCAGTCGCAGAACGTCATGAACAACAACGGTAACAACGTTGCGTTCGCCACCGGTATCCACTCCACGGTGAACCCGACGCAGTCCGCCAACAACAACATCAACTTCTAATCATTCGCATCGACGCCCGTCCGGTGGAGGCACTGCGCCTCCACCCCAACTTCCGAGGAGCCCCCATGTCCAGCATCACTGTCCGCGACCTGTCCCGCAACGACGCACTTGACCGCACCGCCATGCAATCCGTCCGCGGCGGCAATTCCTGGCTCAAAGGACTCGGTTCGCTTGCCAACGTGAACGTGGGCGTGAACCAGAACATCATGCAAATCCAGAACGTGGAAGTGAATGCGCTGAACAATGTGGGCGTGATCGGTGCAGGCTTCTGCCCGCCCGAGCTGAATGTCAGCCCGAGCCAGTGGGCGAATGCCTATGCGGGATTCTGATTGACGCGATGTGACTGGCGGCGGGCGGCCTCGGCTGCCTGCTGCTTTTTCATGCGATGGTCAACGCAGGGCCGTGGCGCGCTTTTCCGCCATCTCGTCCATGAATTGGAGGAAGCCCTGCTCGATGCACTCGATTTCCTGTTCCGCCGGGAGCTTCTTCTGCTCGCAGCTTCCGACGATCGAGTTGATATCCTTCTGGACCTCCGCTTCGCGCCTGGCCGGTTCCGGCGCGGCGGAATAGGCGCCGGACGATGCGACGCACGCCAGCAAAAGCAAACACCTGAGCACGAGCTTCATATTTTGAATCCTCCACTTCCTCCAAACATTTGTTCAGTCTATTGATGAGGGGAGGAGGATTTCCTTGCCCGGGATCAAGCATTCGCAAATGCGTGCCGGCGGCACCACAGCCCGTCAGTTCGTCGACGCAGGCACCAGCACGTCACGGCTGCCGTTGGTGGACATCGGCGATACCACGCCGGCCGTTTCCATCTGTTCCACCAGGCGGGCCGCGCGGTTGTAGCCGATTCGCAGCTGGCGCTGGACCGCGGAAATCGACGCGCGCCGGCTGCGGATGACGAAGGCGACAGCTTCGTCGTAGAGCGGATCGGATTCGGCGCCGCCGGTGTCGCCGAGCAGGTCGGCGTTGGGTTCTTCGCTCGGTGCGCCGGCGAGGATCGCTTCCTCGTATTCCGGCTCGCCGAACTGCTTCAGGTATTCCACCACCCGGTGCACTTCCTCGTCGGACACGAATGCGCCATGCACCCGCTGCGGATAGCCGCTGCCGGGCGGCAGGAACAGCATGTCGCCGTGGCCGAGCAGCGTCTCGGCGCCCATCTGGTCGAGCACTGTGCGCGAATCGATCTTCGACGACACCTGGAACGCGACGCGCGTCGGGATATTGGCCTTGATCAGGCCGGTGATCACGTCGACCGAAGGACGCTGCGTGGCGAGGATCAGGTGGATGCCCGCCGCACGCGCCTTCTGTGCGAGGCGTGCGATCAGTTCCTCGATCTTCTTGCCGGCGACCATCATCAGGTCGGCAAGCTCGTCGATGACGACAACGATCGTCGGCAGCGTGGACAGCGGCTCGGGCGCATCCGGCGTCAGCGAGAACGGATTCGTCACATACTTTTCCGCCGCCCTGCCGTCGCGGATCTTCTGGTTGAAGCCGGCCAGGTTGCGCACGCCGAGCGCAGACATCAGGCGATAGCGTTTTTCCATCTCGGCCACGCACCAAGTCAGGGCATTGGCCGCGAGTTTCATGTCGGTGACCACCGGCGCAAGCAGATGTGGAATGCCGTCGTAGACCGACAGCTCCAGCATCTTGGGGTCGATCATGATCAGCCGCACGTCGGCCGGCGTGGCCTTGTACAGCAGAGACAGGATCATCGCATTGATCGCAACCGATTTGCCCGAGCCTGTCGTGCCGGCTACCAGCATGTGCGGCGCGCGTGCGAGGTCCGTGACCACCGGCGTGCCGGTAATGTCCTTGCCCATTGCCAGCGTCAGGTGCGAGCGCGAGGCGCGGTAGGCATTCGACTCCAGCATGTCGGACAGGCGGATCATCTGGCGGCGCGAGTTGGGCAGCTCGAGGCCCATGCAGGTCTTGCCCGGGATGGTTTCGACCACGCGGATGGAAGTGAGGCCGAGCGCCCGCGACAAGTCCTTCATCAGGCCGACGATCTGCGCGCCGCGCACGCCGATAGCCGGCTCGATTTCGAAACGGGTGATCACCGGCCCCGCCGACGCGCCGAGCACTGTTGCGGGCACCTTGAATTCCTTGAGGCGCTGCTCGATCAACTGGCCGGTCTCTGCCAGCTCGGTAGCGGAAATCTCGATTGTGTCGTCGACCTGCCGGTCCAGCAGGTCGATGCCGGGGAGATCCACATTGACTTCCGACGGCGCCTGGAACGCAAACGGCTCGCCTGTGGGCACGCGGGCCGCGTTCGTCGATGGACGAGCAGCTTCCGGTTCCGGCGGGCGCATGACCTGTGCAGGTGATGGCGCCACCACCGTTTGCGCTGGCGCGTCCGGATGTGCGACAGCGGGCTCGGATTCGATTGCCCCTGCCATTGTCGCCACGTCGTCAATCGCCTGGACGAGTTGTATTACGCTTTCGCGCAGCGCTTCGCCCACATAGATGGGTTCGGGCATCGGCACTGCGACTTCCGCCGGCGCCTCGGCAACCGCCGCCGCTGGAACAACTTCGTCTGGCAACGAATCCGCAGCGGCGGGTAGCGGCACCGATACCGGAGGAGTGACGGAAACGCGGCTTACCGGTTGCGCGGGAATGTCCGATGGAGTCTTCGCGTCTGAGACCGTGGACGTTGTGGACGTCGGACGCTCAACCCTGGTATCAATCTTCGTATCGCGCGGCCGGACAGTCATTCCCGCATGGGATGAAGGCGGCTTTTGCGGGGAAGTGACGATACGCACCGGCTCGCGGAGCAACTCACGCGCCTTCGCGGCCTCGGCGGCCTTGGCCCGCGCCAGCATTGCCGACGTGGGGCGGATGCTCTCGAACGGTGCCCATTCCTCGCTGGACCGTGCCGCGGGAGCGCTCTTGACGCTGTGCGGCGGGGCCGCTTCTGGTGCCTTGCGAACGGAATCCTTGCCAAAGAAGGTCGCGGGCAGCTTCCAGGCTTCGGTGTTGCGCGACTGCCCGCCACCGCCGGCGCGAACGCTCGGGCGAATGGGTGCCGCGGATGCCGTGGGCTCCGACGCGCTCCTTGCTACCGCCCTTCTGACATCCTCCCTGCCCTCCCCGGTTGCCGAACCGATGCCACGGAGCGCCCAGCGGACCAGGTCGAATGCGCGACGCCCGGCCAACCACGGCGTGGCCACGAGAATCGTCGCCAGCAGCATCAGTACGCCAAGGGCGGTGCCAATCGTCTCGTCAATGAATGCGGCGATCATCTGGCCGAACACGACGCTGTCGCCGGCCGCAGCTTCATCCGCCCGGATAAATGCTTCCAGCGCACTGCTCGCGCACAACACCAGGAAAGTGCCCAGCCAGAGGCGGATGTAGCCCTGCCCCTGCGCCTTGCCCTTTTTGAACAGGAACGCCCTCGACAGGCGCCACAACAAGGGCAAAAGCCACAGTACAGACCAACCGAACCACCCCGTAACCGCCATTTGAATTGAATTCTTGTCTAAATAGTACGAACAACCGAACCGGACTTTGCGACCGGCAAGCAGCCTCGTACTTTAGCAGATGAGCCGGCAAATGGATGCATGAGAGAATCCCGCCCGGCTGATAAACTGGCAAGCGCTCCAACCGAAGTCCAGCCCGCCACTTGAGTACCTACACCCTCTCCGCGCCAGTCGAGGCGCAGATCGAAATCCGCAAGAGCCGTTTCATCGGAATCGTGATGCCCGTCGAGGACCGCGATGCCGCCATTCGCGAGCTGCAGAAGCTGCGCGAACAGCACCGCGGCGCAGCCCACGTGTGCTGGGCGCTGCTGGCCGGCGGTCAGTCCGGCATGTCGGACGACGGCGAACCGTCGGGAACGGCGGGCCGCCCGATCCTCGAAGTGCTGCGCCATCACGACCTCGACGGCGTACTGGCGGCGGTGGTGCGCTACTACGGCGGCATCAAGCTCGGTGCGGGAGGACTGGTGCGGGCCTATACGGACGCCGTCGCCCTTGCATTGAAAAGCGCGACGCGCATCGAACGTGTTGCGCACGCCGAGCTCGCGGTCGAGATCGACTACGCCGACGAAGCCCGGGTGCGCCGCTGGATGGAGCAGCAGCATTACAGCCTGGTCCTCTGCATGCACGGTGCGGCAGTGACGCTTGTGATCCGCATGCCGCAGGATGCGCATCATCCTTCCATCATCGCGTTGCAGGAATTGACCCACGGGCGCGCAAGGCTGGTGGATCTTCCGGCCTGAACATCCCCTGTTGCATTTGCAAGATGCAGAAAAGGAATTTTCCTGATTCCCGGAATCTGGTGGCCGACATTCCCGAAAGTACTTGCTTGCCCTGCGTAACTCTCCGAAACAGCACAATACGGACGTCCGCCACTGTGCTAGCGTGATGACAATGCCTCCGGCGCCCGGGCTGCAGCGCGAAGCGCCGGGTGAATCACGTTGCAAGGACGACGACGCATGGCCAGAAGACAGACGCCGCGCACCTCCCGAAGCAGGCAGGCGAACCATGACGCCGCTCCCGCATTGCCTGGACAGGTCGTACTTGTATTGCAAGGCGGCGGCGCGCTCGGCGCCTACCAGGGCGGCGTGTACGAGGCGCTGCATGAATCGGGCATCGAACCCGACTGGGTGATCGGGACCTCGATCGGGGCAATCAATGGTGCGCTCATTGCCGGCAATCCACCGCAGCGAAGGCTTGAACGCCTGCGCGCCTTCTGGAAGGCCGTGGAGCAGCCAGTGGCGGCGCCGGCGGCGGCACCGCAGCTTTCGGTTAACGACAATGCGGCGTGCCGCTTCTGGACAATGATGGCGGGCATCCCGGCGTTCTTCACGCCCAACCCGATGGCCTGGCTGGGCCAGTACGCGCCGGTCGGCGTCGAGAACGCGTCGTACTACACCACCTTGCCCCTGCGGCACACGCTGTCGGAATTGCTTGAACCCGGCTACCTCAATGCAGGCCAAACGCGGCTCGCGCTCGGTGCGGTCAATGTGCACAACGGCGAGATGACCTACTTCGACAGCCGGAAAGGGCCGCTCGGGATCGATCACATCCTCGCTTCCGGCGCCCTGCCGCCGGCCTTCCCGGCGGTGCGTATCGGCGACGCGTTTTACTGGGACGGCGGCATCTATTCCAACACGCCCATCGAGGCTGTGCTGGACGATAACCCTCGCCGCAGCTCGCTGATCTTTACGGTGGATGTCTGGCGGGCCGACGGATCCGAACCGTCATCCCTCTGGCAAGTAGCCGGCAGGGAAAAGGAAATCAAGTACGCCAGCCGCGCGAAGAGCCATATCGCCCGCCAGAAACAGATCCATCACCTGCGGCACGTCATCTTGGAACTTGCGAAGGCAATGCCGCCGAAGATGCGCCAGTCACCCGCCGTCAAGGAACTGGTCTCGTGGGGCTGCCAGACGATGATGCATGTCGTTCCGCTCATGGCGTCGGCGATCGCCGGGGAAGACCAGACCAAGGATATCGACTTCACGGCGGACAGCATCCGTGCACGCTGGCAGGCGGGCTATGCGGACACGCGGCGCATGCTCGACCTCGCGCCGTGGCGGCAGCCGGTGGATCCCATCGAGGGCATCATCATCCATGACGGTTTGGCGCATGACGCGCCATCAATGGCAGCCGGCATCGACGGTTTTCAGGGCAGAACGAAATGAGGCCGCAAGGCGCACATACGGTTGCGTAGCCCCGATGCGGAGAGGCGCTTCGTGCCGCGTTGGTTGTTGTCATTATTGCGTCATGGCAATCCGTCACAATAATGGCGTTTTTCCCAACAAGCAGCCGGAGGATGGATGAAAGCCATTTGGCATGGAGTGGTTGTCGCGGAATCGGACGATGTCCTGTTCAGCGAGAAGGACTATTACTTCCCGCTCGCTTCGCTCAAACCGCAGTATCTTCGGCTCGGCAGGATGCAGGATGCAGCCTTGGGCGCCAGCGGCGTCATGACCTTCAACCTGCAGTTCGGCCGCAGGAAATGCACGGACGCGATCTGGTACTTCGACAGCCCGAAGTACGCGGAAAGAGGGATCTTCGGCCGTATTTCCTTCCGAAAGGAAGTCCAGATCGAAGACTGAGGTCCGGGTCGCATTGAAGCGACGCCGCCTTGCCCTCGCTTTCCGGGAGTAATTGCGACGACCTTTCCGACGGGATTGCGCTCAGCAAAGAAGTACATATGCTTGAGATTTCCCATCCCGGCGTTTCACGCCGTCGCTGACAATCCGCCTATCCGACCAGGACGAAGCAGCCCTCTCCACCGCCTGTGAGCCATTCCGTGGCGGCTGTCTGCAAGGAGGATTCGCTTGCACAAGACCGCGTTCCATTCCCGCGGACTATCCCGCATCGTCGCGCCAGCCGCGCCGGCGATCGTCCTCGGCCTGCTGCAGGGATGCACTCATTTCGCGGTTGACGATTGCGGCGGCCAAGTGCTCGGCGTGGAGGAGCCGCGCATCCGGTCTTCGCATTTCCGCATGCTCCTGGCCGATCTCCCGGCTGCCTCGAACCGGTTTGCCGCCGAGGCGGCGATGTCTGCCCTCTCCTATGCGGAGGATGCCGACTGCGGGAATGAGCCCAAGTTGACAGGCGACGACCGCACGAAGCTCGAAGCGGCGCTCCACACCCGCGGCTGGCAGGAAAACAGGCAGCTGCAGTGGTCGCCGCCGTGCGAGGACGGCACCGGCATGTTCTTCCGCGTCTGGACCAGCACGAAGGCGGGTTCCCGCGAGGTCGTTGTCGCATTCCGCGGCACTTGGGGTTTCAAGGACTGGTTGTACGGCAATTTCCACTGGCTTACGCGCTTCCTGCCGATGGACGATCAATACGACAAGGCCAGGGAGGCGATGCAGCGGGTGTTCGAGCATTTCCGGGACCAGCCGGGCATGAGTACGCGCTTCTTCACGACCGGGCATTCGCTGGGCGGCGGCCTGGCGCAGCACGCGCTGTACGCCTATCCGCTCAAGGTGATGCAGGCAGTGGCCTTCGACCCGACCCCGGTCACCGGTTTCTCCGATCAGACGCCGGCAAACCAGGTGTCGGCATGCGCATGCTCCGCCAGGGAGCTCAACGGCGAGCCGCGGATCTACCGCGTCTACGATGCCTATGAAGTGCTCGCGAACCTGCGGATCGTCCACAAGATCCTGTTCCGTCCGCATCGGCACATCCAGGAAATCCGCTTTCCGAATGCGCGTTCGCACTCCATGAAGGGCTTGGCATTCTATTTGATGGACAATGCCGGAGCGGGCCCGACCTACGCCGTTCCCTGGTATGCGGGCAAGGGCAGCTACGCTGCGGGCGAGTCCTGTACGGCGGCGTTCATCCGGGGACAGCGCAACAGTTGCGAAGCGGTCGTCACTGAGGACAGCCCGCACAGGTGTCCTCAGTGATGTTGCGCCGAATCTCCTGCGCCGGCTGACGCAACCTCATCGCGCGGACGCGGTCACACATCCCTTCTGGCGGCCAAGCCGCCTGTCCTGATCGATTCCCTTTTTAACGGAGGCAAACATGGCCCACGTCAATCCGATCCAGATTCAGAAATTCCTCAAAGGTGTCGACTATCCGGCGTCCAAGCAGGCGTTGATCGAGAACGCAAAGAACCTCGGCGCGGACGAAAACGTGTGCGCGTCGCTGGAACAGTTGCCCGATGAAGACTTCCAGACACCGGCCGACGTCAGCCAGGCATTCGGCGCAATGCCGGACGAAACGGAAAGTCAGGCTGCGCGCAAAGGCAGAGCGCAGGAAGAGGAAACCTGCGCAACCGGCGGCAACGAATTCCTGGCGCAGGCCATCGAGGATTCGATGGCGGAAGTCGAGTTGTGCGAGATGGCGCTGCAGAAGAGCACGAGTGACGAGGTCAAGATGTTCGCCCAGCACATGATCGACGAGCACAGCCAGCTCGGCGCCGAACTCGAGAAACTGGCGGGAGGCAACAAGGCGGACCTGCCGAAAGACATGGAGTCGAAACACAAGGCGGCAATGCGCAAGATGGCGCAACTATCCGGGCCGGAGTTCGACCGGGAGTTCGTCCAGCATGCGGTGAAGGAACACGAGAACGACATCAAGGTGTTCGACCACTATGCACGCGAGGAGTCCGATACCGGGATCAGGCAGATCGCGGAGAAAGGATGCAGGATGCTCGAGCAACACTTGCAGATGGCGCGCGAGCTGCAGAAGAAGATGCCGGCCTGAAGATGACGGAGTAATTTCAGGCCGGCCGCTCAGTGCGCAGGCTGCGACCAATGCGCGGCGTCGAACTCGAAGCTCTCTTCCTCGAATATCGAGTCGCGCCGCCAGAACACCCGCTGCCGGAACACCGCCAGCGTCCAGGTCTGGCTCTCCTGGGGCACCGGTTTTACGAAGGCCGCATGGCTCAGCACGGCGGCGCAGCCGCCCGCTTGCGGATCGCGTACCGACTGGTAGCGGATGATGCGCACGCCTTCGGCGCGCGCCTCGCGCGCGAACTGCTGGCAGGCCGAGTAGTCGGCGGGATCGGTCCACTGCGCGTGCCGGCCGGATAACGGTGGTGTACGCAGGTCGACCGCCCGGCCGGCGACTGCCGTCCGGAACAGGGTTTGCGGCACCGGCGGAATCGATGCGAGCGTTGGACTGTCGTTCAGGAGCCGCCAGCGCCAGTAGCCGAGTTCCGCACAGGCAGTGCGCGTTTCCTCGGCGCCGTAGAAGACGCCGGGATCTTGCGGACCGCGAAAACGGGAACCGCTGGGCAAAGGCGGATAGCGGAACGGTGTGAAGAGAAGATAGTGCAAGGACCGCTGCGAGGATTCCAGCGGCGGCTTCGAATCGTCCAGGATGTGTTCCAGCAGCGCCTGCTCGTCGAGCGTGTCGACCAGCACCATGGTTGATACCCGGTGCTGCGCTTCCACTGCCCGCCACAGGTCGAGCGTGGTATCCCGCGCCTCAAACCCGGCCACGGTGTGCATCCAGATAATGCAGCACACGGACCAGGCCTTCCGTGGTCTGGATCAGCTCGAGCGGTTTGCCCTGCAGGCCGAGGTTGTCGCCGTTGAGCCATTGGCGCGCCGTCTCGGTGTGGCCGAAGATTGCGTCCAGCGAGCGGTACATGCGGACGAACAGCACCGCCAGTTCCCACTCTTTGCCCCGTTCGCGGGCAAGCTGGTACTGGCCGGAAAACATCCGCGACACCGTCGCCGCGCTCACGCCCAAGATGCGGGCCAGCCCCTGCTGGCTGACGCCGACAAGGCCGGCGGCGCGCACGACCGCCTTAGTGAGGGTCGCTGCGGCGGCATCGGGTTCGACAGCAGGCTGTATATGGTTCTTGGGGTTCATGGCCGCAAATCCTTTCTATGGAAAGATTATATTACTTTTCATTCTATGGCAAGGAATTATGCAAAAACAATCCCGACGAAACCAGCGCTGGTGCAGCCCCGCCCCTATCACTTAGAATACCTGCCCTTTCCGCGCGTCTCGCCGGCGTGCCGAACCGGCAATACCCAGACCCAAAAAACCGATGAACATCAGGATTAGCGACGAACTGCGGGCCTACGTCGACCCGCTGACCTCCCACGAATACGACGCGCTGGAACGCAGCATCCTTGCCGAAGGCTGCCGTGACGCGCTGGTGCTCTGGGGCGATGTGCTGATCGACGGTCATAACCGTTATTCGATCTGCCAGAAGCATGGTCTTCCGTTCAAGACGGTGCAAAACGACAAGTTCGGCTCGATCGACGACGTGGCCCTGTGGATGATCGACAACCACCTCGCGCGGCGCAGCGTGTCCGACTTCCAGCGCGGCATGCTCGCGCTGCGCAAGAAGGCAATCCTGAGCGCCCGGGCAGAGACGCAAAAAGAAGCGCAGAAAGAAGCTCCGAGGCCAGCCGACGCGGAGGCCAAGGCCGTCGACACTGGCGACACTCCCGCGCCTGAACGCCCGCCGCTCAGCACCCGCGAAGAAGTCGCCAAGGTAGCGGGCATCAGCAGCAATACGATCAGCCGCATCGAAAAGATTCAGAAAACCGCCGCGCCCGAGCTGGTCGAAGCAGTCAGGACCGGCACCATTTCGCTCAATGCCGCCGCTGCCGTCGCCTCACTGCCTGTGGAAGAGCAGGTCGCCGCAGTCAATGGCGGCAAGAAGGAGTTGCGGCAGGTCGCCAGGCAGGTGCGCGAGTCGAAAGCGCCACCCAGGCCGCCCAGGACCGAGGCCTCGGATGAACCGCCGGAGCAATTCGCCGACATCGGCGAAGCCACCGCGCGCATTGTGGAACTGAAGGCGGAAAATGCCTCGCTGAAAGCGCGCATCCAGCAACTGACGATCGCTTTGTCGGAAGCCCGACGGGGGTGACGCAACCATGACCCAATCCAAATCCTGCGGCGTCGACTTCGGCACCTCCAACTCGACCATCGGCTGCCATCGCCCCGGCGCACCCTTGCTGCTTCCGCTCGAAGACGGCAAGGTCACCCTGCCTTCGGTGGTCTTCTTCAACGCCGAAGACAACACCACCAGCTTCGGGCGCGCCGCGCTCACTGATTATCTGGCCGGACATGAAGGCCGCTTGATGCGTTCCATGAAGAGCCTGCTCGGCACGAACTTGATGGACGGCCAGACCGAAGTGCACGGACGCGCGATCCGCTTCCGCGAACTGCTGGTGCAATTCCTGAAGGAGCTGAAGCGGCGCGCGGAACGGGAGGCCGGGATGGAATTCAGCCAGGCAGTGATCGGCCGCCCGGTCCATTTCGTCGACGACGATGCGAAAGCCGACCAGCTTGCGGAAACGACCTTGCGTGAGCTAGCGCGTGACGCGGGCTTTGCGGAGGTAGCGTTCCAGTTTGAGCCGATCGCGGCCGCATTCGCCTATGAATCCGGCATTACGCGTGAGGAACTGGTCCTTGTCGTCGATATCGGTGGCGGCACCTCCGACTTCACACTGGTGCGCCTGTCGCCCGCGAACGCGGACAAGACGGACAGGCGCGACGACATCCTCGCCACTGCGGGCGTGCACATTGGCGGCACGGACTTCGACAAGTACCTCAGCCTGGCATGCGTCATGCCGGAACTGGGCCTCGGTACGCGCCTGACCAACAATAATGAGGTGCCGTCGAGCTATTACTTCAATCTCGCTACCTGGCACACGATCAACTTCGCTTATACGCAGAAGGTCTGGCGCGAATTGCAGGACGTGGCCCGCGACGCGCGCGAGCGCGACAAGCTGGCGCGCCTGCTGAAGCTCATCGATTGCCAGGACGGACACTGGCTGGCCCAGAAGGTCGAGGAAGGAAAAATCGCATTGTCCGATGCCGACAATGTGCCCTTGCAGCTGGAACGCATCGCGCCTGATTTGGTGCTCGCGTTGTCGCGTGCAGCCTTCAACGAGGCGATCGCCCATCTCGTCGCGAAGATCGAGGATACCGTCACGAGCCTGGTGCGCGCGGCAGGAATCGGCCCGGAACGGATCGATACCGTGTTCTTCACCGGCGGCTCCAGTGGCGTGCCGCTGCTGCGCGAACGAATCGCAGCCATGTTCCCCGCTGCAGGGCACGTCGAGGGCGACTTGTTCGGCAGTATCGGGGCGGGGCTTGCGCGGGACGCTTTCAGGAAATTCGGCTAGTTGCCGGGACACCGCGCTCTTTGTGTTCTGGAAGCGATTTATTGCTATCCGAACATGTTTTTCGTTCAAAAGCGTTACCCGGAAAACACTTATCCACAGAAAATATTTGCTTTCAGAAACTTCTATTCGCCGCCTGCGGCGAGTTTTTGCTCACCCTCAGAACTTCGCCTTCCGATCTGATTTATACTGTACATGCATACAGTAAATCAGCAGGTGAGCACTATGAAATTCTTCGAAGTACACAAACTGCATGCCGCAGAAGCCCGGCTTGCCCTTGCCGTCGACGCCATTGTCGAACGCCATCGTACAGCGGGCCAGACACTGACCTGGCGCCTTGTGCATGAGATCGAAAAGGAAGCGCTGAAGACCCTCGAACAGGCGGGTGATCTCGATCGCAAGTATGTGCGCATGCTGCGTTCCTCGCGCTGGGGTTACGTCCCGCGTGTGAACCAGCCCGCCGACCTGCGCTGCCACGACGAGCTGCCGGTCACGCTCAGCCTGATCCGCAAGGCCTATCACACGCTCCACTGATCTGCCTCCTCGCCGGCATCGCACGGCGAGGAGCACCACACATCATCTCTCCTCCTTTCCGGCTCCGGATGTAATACGGCAAGACCGGTCGCCGCAGCTTCGCTACAATCGGCTTTTATTATCAAAAGGGAAAACGCCATGCCCTACATGCTGCTCATCATGGAACCGGTCGGACAAAGGCAATTGCGCAGCGAGGCCGAAGGACAGGAGGTCTATGACCGCATGCTTCGCTTCGCCGACGACCTGCAATCCGAAGGCCTGCTCCTCGCCGCGCAATCGCTCGGCAACCAGACCAAGGCCGCCCGCGTGAAGGTGCGCGGCGGGCAGCCGAGCATCGTCGACGGCCCCTTTGCCGAAGCCAAGGAAATGATCGGCGGCTTTTTCATGATCAATTGCGAGACGCGTGAGGATGCGGTCGCCATCGCTTCCCGCTGCCCGGCGGCCGAATGGGCGACGGTCGAGGTCCGCAACCTTGCTCCCTGTTACGACGACTGAGCGCAAAAATTTTTTTGCGAAGTTTGTCGATTTCCTCGCAACTCGTTCGTCGTGTGATCAGGAGCCAGGCTTAGCGCGGACATCCAGTCCCCGGCCGGTTCCCGAATTTTTCCAGGAGAACCGGAAATGCGCTTCATGATCATCGTCAAGGCGTCGGCCGACTCGGAAGCCGGCGTGATGCCCGAGGAAAGCCTCTTCGCCGAAATGGCGGACTATCACGAACAACTGGCAAAGGCTGGCGTCCTGCTGGATGCATCCGGCCTGCAGCCAACCTCGAAAGGCTGGCGCATCCGCTACAGCAACGGCCAGCGCAGCGTGATCGACGGACCGTTTGCGGAAACCAAGGAACTGATCGCCGGCTACACCATCATCCAGGTCCGCTCACGCGAAGAGGCGCTGGAATGGTCGCGCCGCTTCCCCGCGCCGCACGGCACGGACGTCGAGGCCGAGATCGAGGTACGGCAGATGTTCGAACTGGAAGACTTCGAGCCGAATGCCGCCATCGAGCGCTTCCGCGACATGGGCGTCGGCGGACAGCCGCAAGCGTAACTACCGAGGGAGACTCTCATGATCAAGACCATTGCCCTGCTCGCGTTGGCCGGCATCGCCGGTGTGCTGCTGATCGCCGCCACCCGCCCGAACACCTTCCGTGTCGAACGGTCGACCAGCATCCAGGCGCCGCCGGAGCGCATCCACGCATTGATCAACGACATGCGACAGTTCAATACCTGGAATCCGTATGCGAAGAAAGACCCGGCGATGATCGGCACCTATCGCGGTCCCGCGTCGGGCCCGGGCGCGGCCTTCGCCTTCGAAGGCAACAAGGACGTCGGCAAGGGAAGCATCCAAATCGTCGATGCAAAACCCGACCGCTTGACGATGATGCTGGACATGATCGAGCCGTTTGAAGGCCATAACACTGTCGAATTCAGCCTCGTGCCGCAAGGCTCGGCCACCAGCGTCACTTGGGCCATGCACGGCCCGGCGCCCTACCTGTCGCGCGTGATCGGTCTGTTCCTGAACATGGACAGCATGATCGGCCGTGACTTTGAAAGCGGCCTCGCGGGTCTCAAGGCGCTGGCCGAACGCAAATAACAATATCTGACTAGATAGAAAGGAAGGATTGCCATGAACAAACAGATCTTCGTTAACCTCCCGGTAAAGGACCTCGAGCGGACGAAAGCCTTTTTCGGCGAACTCGGCTTCAGCTTCAACCCGCAGTTCACCGACGACAAGGCCGCCTGCATGATTGTGTCCGACGACATCTTCGTGATGCTGCTGGTTGAGGATTTCTTCAAGGGATTCACACCCAAGGCCATCGCGGATGCGCACAAGGTCACCGAAGTGCTCGTCTGCTTGTCTTGCGAAAGCCGGGAAGAGCTGGAGAACATGGTCAGGAAGGCTGTCGCCTCCGGCGGTAAAACGCCGCGCGAGCCCCAGGACCACGGCTTCATGTACCAGCATGCGTTCGAAGATCCCGACGGGCACATCTGGGAACTGGTGCACATGGTCGGCACCTCGCCCCAAAGCTGATGCTGCCGGCCCCCCATCAAACTATTCGTCAGGCCATCGATGCCGTCTGGCGCATCGAGTCCGCGAAGATCGTTGCCGGCGTGGCGCGACTGGTGCGCGACATCGGGCTGGCGGAAGAGCTGGCGCAGGATGCGCTCGTCGCCGCGCTGGAAAACTGGCCGGCGTCGGGTGTGCCCGACAATCCGGGCGCCTGGCTCATGGCCACGGCGAAAAATCGGGCCCTCGACCGCTTGCGCCACCAGAAACTGGCAGCCGAAAAGCTGGAGCAGCTGGGCCATGACCTCGAAGCACAGGAGGCCCTGATCGTGCCGGACTTCGTGGATGAACTGGATGCGGCAAGGTCCGACGATATCGGCGACGACCTGCTGCGGCTGATCTTCACCGCCTGCCACCCGGTGCTGTCGACCGAGGCACGGGTGGCGCTTACGCTGAAATTGCTCGGCGGCCTGACGACGGACGAAATCGCGCGCGCCTTCCTCGTGCCCGAGCCGACCATCGCCCAACGCATCGTCCGCGCCAAGCGCACGCTGCGGGATGCGCGCGTGCCCTTCGAGGTGCCGCGCGGCGATGCGCTCGGGGAACGGCTGGCTTCGGTGCTGGAAGTCGTCTATCTGGTGTTCAACGAAGGCTACACGGCCACCGCAGGTGATGACTGGATGCGGCCCGCGCTCATCGAGGAAGCCTTGCGGCTGGGGCGCATGCTGGCCGAACTCGCGCCCGCCGAAGCGGAGGTCCACGGGCTGGCTGCGCTGATGGAGCTGCAAGCCTCGCGCGCGAAAGCCCGCGTGGACGAATCCGGCCGGCCGGTGCTGCTCGCCGATCAGGACCGCTCGCGCTGGGATCGACTGCTTATCCGGCGCGGCCTTGCGGCGCTGCAGCGCGCTCATGCGACGGCACAGGAGCCCGGCCCTTACCGGCTGCAGGCGGAAATTGCCGCATGCCATGCGCGCGCCGCTACTGCCGCCGACACGGACTGGTCGAGGATTGCCTCGCTTTACGAAGCGCTTTCGGGCGTGATGCCGTCACCGGTGGTGGAACTGAACCGTGCCGTCGCAGTGGCCATGGCATATGGACCGGCAGCCGGCCTCGAGATCATCGATGCGCTGCAGGGAGAACGTTCGCTCCGGGAATACCAGTGGTTGCCGAGCGTGCGCGGCGACCTGCTTGCGAAGCTGGGGCGCAAGGAGGAAGCGCGGGCCGAGTTCGAACGCGCAGCGCAGCTTGCGCGCAATGTGCGGGAGCGTGAATTGCTGCTGCAGCGGGCTGCAGAACTTGCGCCCCGCTCTCCGGATAACGGGCAGTAGCGGCGCCGGCAAAGCGCCCTTCTACCGCTTCATTCTTAACGGGGCTGTGCAGGCTGCTGCGGTTGTCCCGGACCGGAGGACGCGGCTCCCGGCTGCGCTCCGCTTGCCCCGGACGAAGGCTGGCTGCCCGAAGACTCGACCGGCGCCTGACTTGGCGGTGGCATACTTGCCGACGAAGACGGGCCAGCCCCAGAAGACGCGTCGCTCGATCCGCTGCTAGTGCCGGACGACTGCTGCTGACCGGAAGCCGATGATCCTGCTGTGCCGCTGGCACCGGACGATTGCGCCTGTTTCTTCGCCTGTGCGACGGCCATGTCGCGTGCTGCCTTGGCTTCCTTCTGGCAGGCGTTCTTGGCGTCGCCGACCTGGTCGTCGCAACGTTCCTTGGCGACCTTGTACTGTGCTTCGGCCTTGGCTTCTTCCACTTCTAGGCGGGCCTTCGGCGTATCCCGTTCGGCAAGTTTGGCCTGGGCTTCTGCTACCTTCTTCTGGCCGTCGGCTTCGGCCTTGCAGATATCCTTGGCGTTTTCCTTCATGGCGTTGCACTTCTCCATGGCCGCCTTGTGCTGCTGGTCAATGCTTTCCTTCGGGGATTGGCCGGACTGCGCCGACGATTGCGATGCCGATGCGCCGGATGTGGGCTGCGCGTGTGCTCCTGCGGCCATTGCCAATGCGATCGTTGCTGCAATCATGCTGAGTTTGGTGTTCATGTTAGCCTCCTTCCATTGACTGTCGCGGAGCGACGCAAGCTCACACCGCTGCTGCACTCCGCATCCCTGCCCAAGAAAAAAGAGGTTGCACGCATTGCACGTGCAACCCCATGGGTGTGACACCTTAGTGGCGGCGATGACCGGTGACGCGTTCCGCGCCGTAACGCACGGCGTCTTTCACCTTGTCCCAGGTGCTGCCGGGATGGCTGGATTCCCAGTCGGTGCGCAGCTGTGGCTCGACATCCGTCCACTGGTAGTTCTTGTACTGGTCGCTGCCGGCCATGGTGTGGCCATAGCGGTAAGCGGCGTCATAGTCCTCGTAACGGCCGCCCGAGGTGCCGTAGGTGGATTGCCAATGGCGGCGGAAGTCCGAGTCGTCCGATGCGCCGAGTTGTTCGACTTCGACCTCGGTCTTGCGCACCGTGTCGTCGATCTGCTCGGTACGCTCGGTGACTTCCTTGCCGACAACCACTTCCTCGACGACGCGTGCCGACTTGGACACCACGGCTTCCTCGGCGCTCTCGCGCAGCTCGACCGTGCCTTCCTTGAAGGCGGCCATATCCGCTTCGGTTGCCGGTTTGTCGACCGGCTGGCGTTCCACGCGCACGTGTTCTTCGCGCAGCTGGACCTGCTCGTGCACGGGTTTTTCCGTCATGCGGCGGAACACTCTGACGCCGCCGCGTTGCACTTCGCGCTTGCCGACCTTCAGCTCTTCTTCGACAACGGGAATGCGGGTCTGGTCGGTTGTCTTGCCGGCAGCTGTGCCCGCGGTACGTGCGGCCTGGTAGGCGCTGCGCTCCTTGCGGATTTCGTCATCCGTATAACGCGGCGCGCTGGCGTCGTAACGCGCCCAGCCCTGCTGCTTCCACTGGGTGGCGCGTTCGTCCACATCGACCGGGTCGAAGCGCTCCAGGATGTCGGAAGCGCGGTCGGCCTCGTCGTCGTTGCGGGTCTGCACCGTCAGGACATAACTGCCGCGCCGTGCCGATTCCGCATAGGTGTCGTGGTACGGGTTCTGCTCGGAGCCGAACAGCGAACGGAAGAAGCCGCTGATGCCGCCACCGGTGTCCTTCTGCGTGGTCGTCGTCGTGGTCGTGCCAGTAGTTTCGGGCTCATTGCTCAGTTGAATGTTTGTACGATCGAAACCGTCAGCCATGAGTGCCTGCACCGCCGACTGCGCATCGGAATACTCGTCGAAGACCGCCACGACGCTGCGTGCGTCACCGGTATCCGCATACGAAGAGGCAGTACTACCCGGGCGATAGATGTGCTCGCCGTTGTGGCTGCGCCATTCCTGTTCGATGTAAGCGGCATCCTCTGCGGAGCGCGGCCGCACGCCCATCAGGATACCGCCCTGCTTCAGGCCGCTCTCATAGTGCTTGACCTCCTCCTCGGGAATGCCCCATCCGACTAGCGCACCGAGCAGTCCCCCGGTCGCCGCGCCGACGCCCGCGCCTGCGGCAGCCGCTGCCAGCGGCCCCGCGATCACGAGGCCGAGGCCGGGCAAGGCCAGGCTGGTGCCGGCTGCCGTTGCGGCCGCAATCACGGCGCCCAGTGTGCCGCCTACGGCGCCGCCGATACCCGCGCCCTCTGCGGCCTTGGTGCCGAGTTCCGTCTCTGCAGTCCCTTCACCGAAATGCCTCTTCCTGGTGTCGTCCGACATGACGACATTGACGTCATCCCTGGTATAACCGCGCGCTGTGATGCTCTGATATGCGCGTTCGGCACTGTCCCGATCCTTGAACAATCCGGTAAGCATGCCATTCTTGTTTCTCGTTTCGGTTGCCATCATCCTTTCTCCTTCAGCTTGTTTGAAAAGTCGATGA
This sequence comes from Noviherbaspirillum sp., assembly GCA_035627275.1. Taxonomy (GTDB): domain Bacteria; phylum Pseudomonadota; class Gammaproteobacteria; order Burkholderiales; family Burkholderiaceae_D; genus Noviherbaspirillum. The sequence continues at coordinate 62,444 of DASPMC010000070.1, read as the reverse complement.
ACGTGCTCGACGGCACGTCTCGATGCCTATCGACGTTTCACGCGCGTTACAAAAAGCGCAATGGGTTAGTAAGAAGCTAAAACTGGCTGCGAGTTCCACCGCAAGGCCGTAAGCGAGCGTTGCGGGAGCGGCCTCGTCCGAAAGTGGTAAAGACATTGAAGAATGCGCCTGCGAAGAGGCAAGGCACACCGTGTCGGATGGACTCTCGAAAGAATTCCGCTTGCGTTCCGCCAGCAATTAGGCAACAATTAAATGAGAATGATTCTCATTTAAATAGCGTCATGCATCACCCGATGCAGACGTCCTTCAGAGTTCTCACTGATGAACGCCAGCCAACCGCACTCACGTAGCGGCAGCCAGCCCGGACATATCCAATGAAAGGAGCGCCAATGCACAGCGACGGAATGAATTATGCGTATGAGGATGCGGTTACCCAGATCAAACCCGAATTGCTCGTGTCTGCGGTATTGCACCTGATGTCGCACTATGCCTCGAGCGAAACCGGCCCATGCCTGAAGCTCGGCTCGATCATCGAGCGGCATTTGCGGGCGCTGGCCGAATTGCCCGATCTGCCGCCGGTACTGCGCGCAACTTGCCAGCAACTCTCGGAACAGTGGGCAAACGTCGTGGAGCGAACACGGCCCGTGCAGCAGAAGCGCGGGTTCTTCAACAGGCTGCGCGCCCCCCAACCTAGTTCATAACACCCTCTACACGATTCGGTTAAACCACAGCATCGACAGCAAGCCAGACAGTATCGCCAGTACTGCCGCACCTGCGGCGAACAGGCCGGAAATTTCACTTTCCCGACGTTCCATGGTCAGGCGTGAGCTCAGCGTCTTGTAGACCTTCGCCAGATCGCTTGCCGTCCCCGCGTAGAAATATTGCGCCTTGGTCAGCTCCGCGATTTCCTTCAACGGCGCTTCGTCCAGACGCACATGCATTGCCCAGCCGTCGCCGGTAAGCACTTCGCCTGCGGCCGTGCCGATCCCGATGGTAAACACGCGCACGCCGCGTTCTGCGGCCATCTTCGAGGCCTCGACCGGGTCCGGCCCCGTCGTGGTCTGCCCGTCGGTGAGCAGGATGATGGCTGCGGAGCCGAAAGAACCGGGCGGCACAGGCTTGAAATCCTCCGCGTCGGACTTTTCGCCGTTGCTTCCCAAGGCACGCGCAGCCATGCCGTCGCGCGGCTCGACATCGCGCGGATCCGAGCTGTTCAGGTTGAACTTGATATCGGGGAAGATCGCCTTCAGCGACATCAGTATGCCGCTGCCCACCGCCGTGCCGCGCTGGAGCTGCATGCGGTTGAGGGCATCGAGCAGGTCTTCCCGGCTGGAGGTTGGCGGCTGCACCAGGTTGGCGGAACCGGCGAAGGACACGATGCCGACGCGCGTGTTGCGGGGCTGCTGCTCGACGAAAGTCCTGACCGCCGTCAACGCCGCGGCGAAGCGGCTCGGCGCCACATCGGTCGCGCGCATGCTTCCCGACACATCGACGGCGAGGATCATGGTTTTGTGCTCGGACGGGAGCGTCATGACCGCCGCCGGGCGCGCGGCGGCAATCAGCATCAGCGCAATCGCCAGCAGGAAAAGCAGCGGCGGAAGATGCCGCTTGAGCCGGCTCGTTCCCTGCATGGCCTGTCGCACGGTGGCCAGGCCCGCATATTGCACAACCAGCTTTTTCCTCCGGCGCAGCACGACCCAGTACCCCGCCACAAGCAGGGGCAGTATGAGCAGCAGCCACAGCAGCTGCGGCCAGATGAAAGTCATGATTGTCCCCTGCCCGCCATGCTGCCCGCCGAAAGGCGGCTGCTGTTCTTGCGCAATTCCGAGAACCGGAACAGCGCGTCGACGATATCGTCTTCTGTCGAGATTTCCAGTACATCCACGCCTGCGTACGCAAAAGCATCGTGCAGCGCTTCCTCGCGTTTGGTCACTTCGGCAGCAAAGCGGCTGCGGAATGCCTTGTCGTGCGTATCGACCAGCAGCTGCTCGGCCGTCTCCGGGTCCTGTATCGTCAGCAGGCCGAGATCCGGCAGCTGCATTTCCAGCGGGTCATACAGGCGGATGGCGATGACGTCGTGGCGCTGCGCGAGCATCGCCAGCGGCTTTTCCCATCCGGGCTGGGCGATGAAATCCGAGACGACGAAGACCAGCGAGCGCCGGTGCATCACATGTGAGGCCGTCTGCAACAGGTCGTGCAGACGGGTCGAGGCCGATGGTGCTGGCTCAAAGGGTGTGGAGTGGCCGCGCCGGCTCATCCGGTGCAGCAGTTGCAGCACCTGCATCCTGCCGGTCCGCGCCAGCAGCACCGTATCGACGCTGGTGCCGTAGAACAGCGCGCCGAAACGGTTGCCGTGGCGGTTCAGCATGCTTGCCAGGACCGTCGTCAGTTCGACCGCCTGCATCCGCTTGCTGACTGTTTGCGAGCCGAAATCCTCCGACGGGCTGAGGTCGAGCAGGAACCATGCGGTCAGTTCGCGCTCCTCGTAGTATTCCTTCACGTATGGTGTCTGCAGGCGTGCGGTGACGTTCCAGTCGATATGGCGCACATCGTCCTGGAACTGGTACTCGCGCAGGTCGGCCAAGTCGACACCGAGGCCGCGGAACAGTGTGCGGTAGTCGCCGTGCAGCAAACCGTCGAGGCGGCGCAGGACCGTCAGCTCGAGGCGGTGCAGGATGGCTTCAGGCGTTTGCGTCGACTTTGACATGGTTCTCGAGCACTCTTTCCGGCGGAGGAAGATGTTTCAGGATGCGGTGGATGATCTGGTCCGCCGTGATGTTGTCGGCGAGCGCTTCGTAAGACAGCGACAGGCGATGGCGGAGCACGTCGGGCACCAGGTCCACCACATCCTCCGGCCTCACATGGTTGCGTCCGCGCAACAGTGCCAGCGCCCGCGCACCTTCCACCAGATGGATCGACGCGCGCGGGCTGGCGCCGCAGGTCAGGTAATGCGCGAGGTGAGGAACGTTGCAGCGGTCGGGGTTGCGTGTGGCCGCGACCAGCCGCACCGCGTAGCGCACCAGCGAAGGATCGATGTAACAGTCGCGGCATTGCCGCTGCAGCCGGGCAAGGTCCTCGGTGGTGGTCACCGCAGCCACTTCCTGGTCCTGGCTGGTTACGCGGTTGACGATCACGAACTCTTCCTCTTCGGTCGGGTAATCGACCAGCACCTTCATCATGAAGCGGTCCACCTGCGCTTCCGGCAGCGGATAGGTGCCTTCCGTTTCGATTGGATTCTGCGTGGCCATCACGAGGAAAGGTTCGGGCACGCGATGCGTGGTGCCGGCGATCGTCACCTGGCATTCCTGCATCACTTCCAGCAAGGCGCTCTGCACCTTGGCCGGCGCGCGGTTAATCTCGTCGGCCAGCAGCAGGTTGGAAAACACCGGGCCGAGCGAGGTGCTGAATTCGCCCGTCTTCTGATTGTAGATGCGCGTGCCGACGAGATCCGCCGGCACCAGATCGGGCGTGAACTGGATGCGGTGGAAGCTTCCCTGGATGGTGCGCGCCAGCGTCTTGACGGTCAGCGTCTTGGCCAGGCCAGGCACGCCTTCCACCAGCAGATGTCCGCCGGCCAGGATCGCCACCAGTACGCGCTCCAGGAAATGGTCCTGCCCGACGACAACCCGCTTGACCTCATACAGGACGCGTTCCATCTGGAGCGAGACGTTCGGCCTGCTGTTGTCCGGCCTGCTGCTTTCGATGTTTTCCACTCGAGGCTCCCTGTTGGTTTGTCAGAAAGGCGAATCGCCGGCCGCCGCTGCCGCGACTTCGATGGGCACCGCAAAACCGATGCCGACAAAACTTCCCTGCTCGTGCGGGCTCAGGATCGCGGTGACGATGCCAACCACCTCCCCGCTCATGGTCACAAGCGGCCCGCCGGAATTGCCCGGGTTGGCGGCGGCATCGAACTGGATCAGGTTGCGCAATTCTTCATCGTCGCGCGGCGACAGGTAGGTGCGCTGGAGCCCGGAGATGATGCCCGACGAGGCCGACGGGCCGATGTTGAACGGATAGCCGACGGCAACCACCTTGTCGCCGACCGCCAGGCCTTGCGTCGAACGCAAGGTCGCCGGCACCAGGTCGTCTGGAATCTGGAGTGCCTGGATCACCGCCAGGTCGTTCTCCGGCTGCCGCTTCAGGACGATGGCGTCCGATTCCATTCCGTTGGCGAACTGCACCTTGATCTTTGTCCGGTTGTCGTGGCCGACAACATGCAGGTTGGTCAGGATGACGCCCTTGTCGATGACCACCACGCCGGTGCCGACGCCGCGCAACCCCTTCGCCTGCTCGCCCTCCTGCACGACGCGCACCACCGAGGGGCGGATGCGCGCATAGGCCTTGGATTCCTGCGAGGGGAGCGTCGTGTGCTCGAAGGTATGCAGCACGGCTGCGTCGATGTCCTTCTGGGTGAAGCGCCGTTCTTCCGGCGTGAGCGACTGGTAGCCAAGAAACAGCATCGCGCTCAGCATGACGGAGGACAGCACCAGCAGCACGCGCTCGTGCCTGGCAACGAAGGCGCGCCCGCGCGGAAACCGCTTGGGACGCGCCGCCTGCTGGCTTTGCGGGGGCGCGTTGCCTGCTTCCGCAGCTGCCGCCGTAGCGGGCGGATTGGCCATCGGCGTTCCGGCTGCATTACGCTGCCGGCGCGCGGTCCGGCTATAGATCGGCGTCCTTTTCATGGATGCCGGTCCTCAGCGCAGGTCCTTGTAACGCCCCACCCGATACTTGCGCATCTGGTAGTTGGCCGTGCCACCGAGGATCAGCACGCCAAGCAGAGGAATGAGCAGGATGGGCGAGTCGCTGAAGATGGCGCCGCCGAAGCCTAGCACCGCACAGAGCGCAAGGAGTTTTCCCAGCTGCCGCATGCCGACTTTCCACGCCTGCCAGGCGAGATCGAAGGTCATGAGCATGAAGAAGATATGCAGAAAGGCCATGATGTGTTCCCCGGTAAGCAAATTGCCTGCCTTGCGCCGGCGTGCGTAGCCGCCTCGGCCGGCGGGGCGTCTTGCTACTTTGTCCTCACGGCGATGGGCAAGTTCAAGGGGTTTCCGCATGAAGCGATGCGGATCATGGAATACCGTGAAAAAGTGCGGATATGCGGCGGGAACGGCGCCGCAATACACAAAGGAAAGCAATTGAAATGACACAACACCACCTTTGCGCCGATCCAGGCATCGCCGCGCTGGATCGGCCACGGTGCAGCGCCTGTCCGCGCGGACAGGCGGCGAACGGCTAGATGGCCCTGATCTCGGCCGGATTGGCAGGTTCCGCGAACGGCCCCCGGGTTTCCAGCAGCTCCTCGAAGGCTGCGTCCAGCTGGCCATGCTGCTTCAGGAAATCGCGCACCTCGCGCAGCCACAGGCGCTTGTCGCTGAGACCGGAATCGTCGCCCAGCGTATACGTATTCCTGTCGGCGAAAAGATGCGCCGCCTCACCCAAGCTCAGGCCAAAGACCTTCGCCATGACGGCCGCAGGCGATTCGTCGACCGGCGGATCGCCGCGCAACAGGAGCCGACTGTCGTCTTCCGCCAGCGCCAGACCGAGTTCGACGAACTTCGGATGCTGCGCCAGCCAGCCCGCCGGTGAGCAGACCGTACCGTGTGCAAGCGTTTCGCCGCGCGCAGTGACGAGCCGGTCGAGATCGATGGCAGTCTCGGGAATGCCGTCGACAATTGCGTAGGCATCCTTGAGCAATTCAAAATCCGTAGCGGTATCCATGGGTTTGTCCTTTCAGTCTTCTGTTCTGTATATATGCCAAAGCCAAGCTAAAGCCGAGATGCGCTGCCGCAGGGGGCCCGGCGGCCGGCCAAATCTTCATATATACGCGACGGATACGCGCTGCGTCTTGCGGCACTTCAACAGGCCTATTGCTTTTCCTATTGCTTTTCTTCGGCGTAAAGCTGCAGCAATTCCTGCAGCGCCCGTACCGTCGACGCATGATCGCCTTGATGCAGGATGCCGTGGCCGCCGCGCGCGTTCCATTGCTCGATGTTTTCGGGCGAGTCGTCGATCAGCACCTTGTGCGGTCCGCTGAAATCCTGCTTGAGTTTCTTCGGCACCACATGGACGACGAATTCGGGCCCGAAGATGCGTGCGACCCACTCGCGCTTCTGCTCCTGGAAGACCTTCGATGAGGGCGCGCCGGTCAGGAAGACCGGCTCGAGGTCTTTCGTCGCTTCCCACAGCACCATGCAGCCTTCGATCAATTCCAGTTCCGCGAAGAAGCGCTTGTCCGAGTTCACCATCTTCCACAAGCGGCCTCGGTCGAGCTGGTTGGGATGTTTGCCGGTGAGGTGCTTGACCCGCTTGTCGAAGTCGGCGAACACGCCGTCAAGGTCGAGATAAACCTGCATTCGGGGGCGGTGCGCCAGCGTCATTGCCTGTCCTTTCGGTTGTCGTTCATTGCCATTCCTGTAAACCGATTCCGCAATCTACCGGATGGTTCCTTGCAAGTAAGAAGACAGTTCAAATTCCCTCTTCAAGTGCGTGATTTCAATCGAACATTCTGATGCGAGGAACATTCCAACGTCTGCATCACTCGATTTGCCTCGGCACGATGCTCCGGCTCGCCGGGGCAGTGCGGCACTTTTAGAGGGTGTTACCTAAAAGTTATGCTTTAAACTCTGCCAACATTTTCCTAGAAGAACGGATCTGCCATGGGCCTGTATCTCGCCTACGATTCGGCCCAACAGCCACCGGCCGCTGCACCGGCCGGAATGAAAAAGAAACTCCTGATCGCGATTCGTCCCGAGGATGTCGCGCTGTCGAGGAACATCGTAGGCGACGAATTCGACTTCCAGTTCTGCCACACCTTCAGGGAAGCCTGCGACGCCGTAGACGAGACTGTCGGACTCGTCGTCTGCGGTGTGCATTTCGACAGCGGGAAGGTGTTCGATTTCCTGCGCCATGTCAGGGAAAACCCGGATACGGCCCATCTCCCTTTCTTCATCCTCCTGGGCGCGGGCAGCCGTTACTCCCCGGCGATCGTCACCGGGATCAAGGCCGCTGCAAAATTGCTGAAGGTCACCGGCTTTACCGACCTCACGCGCTTTGCCGACAAGATCGGAAAGGACGCGGCGTTCGATGCCTTGCGCAAGGGCATTCGCGATGCGCTTGCCGAACAGGAAAAGCGGCCTGCCGCACGGCCATCCTCAAGATAAGGCACCGGGGGACGACGAAGATCCCCGCCATTCCATCCTCTAGGCCGCCGTGCCATGGCACGAATTCGTATTTCAGCAATCTAACAAGGTTGCAGAGTTGACGCCCCGGTCAGCAAACTTTCCCCTCATTACGCATTTCAGCCCGCATGCGGATGGCTCCAACGTCACGAATGCTCGAGAGCGTTTCTCACAATACATCGTGCCTTGCCGGCGGCGGTGAATGCGGAAAACTGCTTCGCGCTATCGACTGGTCGGCAACATCATTGGGAGAGCCGGCCGGCTGGTCCGGCTCCCTGCGGGCGGCTGCCTGTATCGTCCTGAGTTCCGCTTTTCCCATGGCCGTGTACTGGGGGCCGGAACTGGTTGCCATCTACAACGACGCCATGATCCCTTTGATGGGCGACAAGCACCCCGGCAGCCTCGGGCGGCCGCTCAAGTCCTGGTGCGGCGAGGCCTGGGAGTGGATCAGCCCCATCATCGAAAAGGCGTTGGCCGGCGGCACCTTCTACGAGAAGGACAGCTTTTATACGCACAAGCACGAATGGGGGACGCGCAATTCTTACTTCACTCATTCCCACAGTCCCTTGTGGAACGACGAGGGCAAGATCGAGGGTGTGCTGGCCGTTGCATTCGACACGACGGACGAGGTCGTCGCCAACCGGACGCTGATTGCTACCAGCGAGCGGCATACGGTCCTGGTGGAGATGACAAAGATGCTTCGGCGGCTGCGGGATCCCGAAGCCATCATGTATGCCGCAGCCGAAACCGTAGGCACGCATCTTGGCGCCGGCCGCGTGGGCTTTGCGGAGAAGGTCGGTGAGGAACTCGTGCGGCACACCGTGACCTGGACCGACGGTACGCTCGGACGCATCGACGGCGACATGCCTGCCCGGTCGCTCGGCGCCGGGCTCGACGAAGAAGCGAACGAAGGGCGCACGATCGTCGTGAGCGATATCGAAACCGATCCGCGCATGGAAGGGTCAATCTTCCCCACGATCGGCATACGCTCCTGCATCGGCATCCCCGTCGTGCGGCGCGGGAAATGGCGCGCCGGGTTCTACGTCCATTGCACGACCCCGCGCACCTGGAGCGAGCAGGAAGTGGCCTGCGCGGAGGAGGTCGCCGCACTCGCCTGGGACGCAGTCGAACGCGCCCGCGCGCAGGCCCGGCTGCGGGAAAGCGAAACGCGATTTCGTACCGCCCTCGAAATTGCCCAGCTCGGCACCTTTGACTGGAACCTGCGGATCAATGCAGTGATTCATTCCGAGCGCACGCGGGAGATCTTCGGTCTCTCGGGAAAGGAAGGTGGAACGGCGGACGACTATTTCGAGCGCATGCTCCCGGAAGACCGGGAGCGTATCCGGCAATTGCTGTCGACAGCATCCGCCGCCAAGCCACGCGTCCAGGTCGACTACCGTATCCGCCTTCCGGATGGGCAGTTGCGCTATATCACCTGCATCGGCGAAGGCTTCTGCACGACGGCGGGTGAATGCGTCCGCATCCTTGGCGTGGTCAGCGACGCCAGCGAACGCATGCTGGCCGAACAGACCTTGCGGGAGAACGCCGAGGTGTTCAACGCAACCTTCGAGAAGGCCGGTATCGGGATCACCCATATCAGCCCCGACGGCCACTACCTTATGGTCAACCGCAAGTTCTGCGACATGGTCGGCTACTCTCGAGAGGAGCTGCACCGGAAACACATTACGGAACTGGCGCATCCGGATGACCGCGAAATCGGATTGGATGAGTTCCGACGCTCGATCAGGCGTGAAATCCCGAGCTTTGTAGTCGAAAAGCGTTACGTGCGCAAGGACGGCGATACCATCTGGGTGAGGATCACCGCCACTTCGATCGAGGATGAAGCGACACACGCAGTCAAGTACAACGTCGCGGTCATCGAAGACATCACCGCGCGCAAGCAGAACGAAGAACGGCAGCTGTTCATGCTCCGCCTCGATGCCTGCCTGCGTGACATGACCGATCCCGTCACCATCCCGCGCGAGGTCTGCTCGCTTCTCGGCAAGCGTCTCGACGCCAACTACGTCTACTATGCGGAGTTCGACGAGGACGAAGACCTCATGGTCATTCGGGCCGACTACCGGAACGGCGCGAGGGAGTTCAAGGGGACATGGCGGATCGGCGACTTCGGCGATGCCACGGCACGGGCCTTGCGCGCCGGCCGGACGATCGTGATCAGCGACATACGCAAGGATCCGATGGTGAACGACGTGCCGCCGTCGCTGTTCGAAACAATCGATGCTCGCGCCGGCGTGACCGTGCCGCTGATCCGTCACGGCAAGCTAAGGAGCCTGTTCGCCGTGCTGTGCAGCAAAGCGCACAAGTGGCCCGAAGCCGGCGTCATGCTGATCGAAGAGACCGCGACGCGCGCCCGCGACGCCATTGAACGCGGCCGGGCCGAACAGGAACTTCGCGTGACGAGCGAGCGCCTCAGCCTGGCCATTGAAGGTACGGGCGACGGCGTCTGGGATTGGTACGTCAACGAGGGACGGATCGAGCTGTCGCAGCGCATGAAGGATATGGTCGGCCATCCGGACGAGCAGCTCCCCGACACGACCGAGAAGTGGCTGGCGCGGGTCCATCCGGATGATCTCAGACGGCTCCACGACACGGCGCAAGTCTGCCTGGAAGGCAAGTCGGATACGTTTTTCTGCGAATACCGCATGCGCGTAGGCAATGGAAACTACAAATGGCTCCTGTCGCGCGGCATCGTGGTGGCGTTCGATGCCTTGAACCGGCCGGTGCGGATGACAGGCATGATCACTGACATCTCCAGCCGCAAGGAAGCCGACGAGCGCATCTGGCGGCATGCGAATTTCGACGCGTTGACCGGACTGCCGAACCGCCGCCTATTCCGCGACCGGCTGCAGCGCGAAGTGGTCGCCGCCGGCCGCGCCGGGGCTCAGTTGGCATTGCTCTTCATCGACCTTGACCGCTTCAAGCAGGTCAACGACCTGCTCGGACATGACGCCGGCGACCTCCTGCTCAAGGAAGCGGCGCGGCGCATCGCCGTCTGCGTGCGCGAGTCCGACACCGTGGCCCGCCTTGGCGGCGACGAGTTCACTGTCATCCTGAGCCGGCTCGCGCATTCCGACCATGTCGAACAGCTCGCGCAGAAACTGCTGGACACGCTCAACAAACCGTTCAGGTTGAACAAGGAAGCCGCCTACGTCACCGGCAGCATCGGCGTGGCGATCTATCCGGAAGATGGCGCATCGGCAGAGGAACTGATCCGCAAGGCAGACCAGGCGATGTATGCCGCCAAGCACGCCGGCAAGAACCAGTTCAGCTATTTCACCCGTTCCATGGATGAGAAGGCGCATTTGCGCCTGCGGCTGGCGAACGAGTTGCGCAGCGCGCTCGTCCGTAGTCAGCTGGAGGTGCATTACCAGCCGGTGGTCGATTTCCGCAGCGGCGAGATCGTGAAGGCCGAAGCGCTATTGCGCTGGAAGCATCCGAGCATGGGGACGGTATCCCCGTCCAGGTTCATTCCGCTTGCGGAAGAATCGGGCATGATCACCGACATCGGGAACTGGGTGTTCAGGGAAGCGGCGATGTGTTCGCAGCGCTGGAGCGCCGGGCTGGATACGCCATTCCAGATTGCGGTCAACAAGTCGCCCATCCAGTTCCTCGCCCATGGCGAGGAAGACTGGCTGGAGTACCTCGAGCGTATGCACTTGCCCGGCACCAGCATTTCGGTCGAGATCACCGAAGGCCTTCTGCTGCATGCGGCGGACAATGTCGAGGAGACGCTGCTCCGATACCGCGATGCCGGCATCCAGGTCGCGATCGACGACTTCGGCACCGGATACTCGTCGATGGCCTACCTGAAGAAATTCGACATCGACTACCTGAAGATCGACCAGTCCTTCGTGAAGGACATTACCACCGATCCGACCAACCAGACCATCGCCGAGTCCATCATCGTGATGGCACACAGGCTCGGACTGAAAGTCATTGCCGAAGGCATCGAGACGCCGGAACAACGCGACGTGCTGGCCGCGGCCGGATGTGATTACGGCCAGGGATTCCTGTTTTCGCAGCCGGTGCCGGCGGCGGAATTCGAGCGACTGCTGGCCGACGGTTTCCATGCGGCGCCCGGCCGGCAGGAACAGCGGCGTCCCCACTGAAACCGGTTTGCCGGTCTGCCGGCTTTTGGCATTAATCCTGCGCAATTCTGGCTAACGCCGCCGGCATGCCTGGCGGCGGGCTACCCGTCTTCCCTCACTACAAATTCAGCGCACGCCCCTCTGTGCCCACGTTGGGCGGCAGCGCGGTTCCCGTAAAAAAACTGCGAACCTGTCAACAATTTGAAGTCTAAACCTTACCTTCGAAGGTGTAGCGATTCCCATCCAATCAAGGAGCGAGCATGAAGAAATTACCAATTGCAATCTTTCTGTCGCTGCTGGGTACAGCGACGGTAACCTTCGGCCAGACCACGACGACCACAACGACCGGCGATCCGGCAAAGTCCGGCTCTGCGGCAACTTCGGGCGGCAGCAGCACATCCGGTTCTTCCGGCAGTTCCGGAACGACAACAACGACGACCACGACCACCGAAACACCGGCGAGCGGGTCTTCGTCGGGGTCATCGGGCACTTCGGATAGCAGCACCACGGGCAGCGGCACATCGGGAAGTTCGTCGACCAGTGGCGCCAGCCCCAGCGATACGAACAGCGGTACCCTGAGTACGCCACCTATGCCGAACTACGGCACAGGCAGCACGACTTCTGGCACATCCGGGACCTCCGGCAGCTCGGACACGTCCGGTGCCTCCGGCACGTCGGGAACGACCGGTACCGGCAGCTCAACTTCCGGTTCGGATACCTCCACTACCGGAACGTCGGGCACAGGATCAACAAGCGGCACCGGCACCTCCGGCTCCGGCAGTTCCAGCATGGACCCCTCCACTTCCGGAAGCTCGACAACGGGTACGACGGGAACCGGTACGTCCGGAACGGGCACATCGGGAACCGGTACTTCGGGAGCGGACGCCTCAGGAACAGGAACATCGGGAACTGGCACGCCGGGAACCGGTACGTCAGGAACCGGCAGCACTTCCGGCGCCACCACGCCGTCTTCCGGATCGTCCTCGACCGATACCTCCGGCAGTGGCACCTCCGGATCCGGAACGTCGACAACGACTACGCCGTCCGGCTCGACCTCGCCTTCCGGCACTATGAGCCGCTGATGACAAAGGCATTCTCCGCTTGCAGGCCTGCGCCCCACAGGCGCAAGGCCGTGGAGCAACGCAAGGCTGTGTTTGACAGGCTCGTGCAGTAGTTCTTCAGCAGTCCGCTAAGGCGTCGAACCGGCAAGGCGGTAGATGCCTTCCTCGCCGTCCGCAGAAGGTGCAATGACGGGCTCAGGCGACAGCCTGACGACGCCTGTGCGCTCCTCCTCCGCCATCCTCGCGCCGGGACTTGCGGAAGCTTCGAGCTGTTGCAGGCGCAGGTGTTTCTGCTCTTCCGTCAGATTGACATCCTCCCCGATTTCGCGGCGTGCGAGCATGAGCGACTCGTATTCCTCGTCCGTGCGAAAGAACGCTTCGCGCTCGCGGGGCGCGAACACGCGTGCGCGCATTTCCTGGAGTGCCCTGATTTGCTCAGCCAGGGCAGCGGCGTCGCGCGGACTGTCCATGGCCGCCTGCAAGGGCGCCATTTCCTGCCTGTAGCGCAGATACTGGTCCAGCAGCGATTTCGCCAGCGCTTTTTCGGCCGCCGGCAAGCCTTCCAGCTTTTGCTCGATGTCAGGACGCACCTGTCCGGCCTGCTGCCCGCTGCCGGGAATCAGGTAACGATTGAAGAGATTTTTCCATTGGGGATCGATCGCTGCCTCCGGCACCTGGGGCGCGGGATCGGACATTGCGCTGTCTTCCGGAGGGAGGGAACGGACAAAGGAGAACAGGTCCCGTTCCCGCGAGTCCTGCACGGCCGGCGCCTCGCGGCCGGCGTGCAGGGCGCCGCCGATAAAGGATGCTGCCACGGCGGCAGCCCCTAATACGGGGGCGAGTTTTTTCATGGTACAGGTCGACGCCTACTTCGACGTGAAGGTCGTAAGCCACTGCAGGTTGGACTCGAGCTGCCAGTTCTGCGTTCCGCTCTGCCAGCCTGCGTCCAAGGTACTCTGGCTACCATAGCAGTCGCCGGACCGGCGCATGTAGCAATGATCGGCCGAACGGTCGGCAACCTGCGAATTCTTCACGATCAGCCAGCCGCTGTTGTTCGCATTGAGGCAACCGTAGGCGGTGGAGCCACAGTTCAGGCCGGTCAGTTCCTGCAACTGGCTGCGTGCTGCCGATGCGGTGCCGCCGTTGAAGTTGTCCCGTTCGCCGTTGACCGCCCGCAGTCGGTCACTCTGCAGGGTGCGGTTGCCGTTTGCCACACAGGAGCGCAAGTCATAGGTCGAGTACTGCACCCCGGCTCCCATCCCGTATGCCGCCTGCACCCGGGCGTCATGGTTCTTGGCGAGGATCGCCATGATCGACCCCTGGCTGAACCCCGCCACGACGATGCCCTTCGAGCAATCCGCCTTGGCGCGTGAGCAGAGTTGGGAGATGGCGCTTGCCGCGCTGTTCGGGTTGAACGCGCAAGCCGCCTTGCCATTGATGACGGAACACGAGCCGAACTGCGAGCTCGCGTATTCGATGGTCGCGGCGACATAGCCCTTTGCAGCCATGCGCCGCACGGCTTCCATCGCTGCTGCATTCGTATAGTTCTCGGATGTACCCACCATATAGACAAACACCGGATAGGTTCCGGTGTTTGTCGGCTCCATGCCGGAGATGTTATAGGTGCTGGTGCAACTGCCGCCGGACACGCTGGCGCCGCTGTAGCTTGCAGAAAAACTGGTTTGCGCCAGGGCGGCGCTGCCAAACACGGTTGACGCGCACAGGGCGAGCGCCAGCCGGACTGACTTGCTCAGTCTGGTTTTCATCGATTGTCTCCATTGGATTATTGGTTGTTCCACTCTCTTGTTCTTGCTGTCCAAGGCATGGTTCTGCGACCACTGTCTCTCCTTGGCAGAATTAAAGTAACAGCGATGTCACTTTAATTCAAGGTGCGCCGCAGCATTCGCTCGCAATTCTTGAGAATTCGTAACCGAATTGCCGATTTGATAAAATGGCCGGCTTACGGCAAGCGCCACAAGCGCCGGCCGCTTCGCGAGGTCCACACAACACGCATGACATCCGCCCCTACCCGATCGTCTCCGCCGCAGCAATCCCGCCCGCGCGGCCGTCCCACGAAATCCGAAGCCGACCAGGCCGAACTCCGCAACCGCATCCTCGAAGCGACTGCCGCCGCCTATGGCGAAGCCGGTTACCACGGATTGAGCGTCAAGCTCATCCTGGAAAAGGCCGGCCTGTCCCGCCCTACCTTTTACCGCCACTTCAGCAATGTCGACGAGCCGCTGCGGCAGGTGATCCTCGATGCACACCAGGGGCTGGTCGACCGGTTGATCAACCGGATTCCGCCGGAAGCCGGCATCGACGACAAGATGCAACGCGCCGTCGAGCTCTACCTGGAATGGGCAAAGAGCCTCGGCCCGCTATTGCGCCCCTTCTATGTCGAACTGCACGACCCGCATTCGCCGGTGTCGGAGTTACGGCCGCAGGTTCTCGCCCGCATCGGCGACCTCTATATCAAGACGCTCGAGAGCAGCGGCGTGAAAGTCCAGAGCAAACTCTTGGTGGAGCTGATGCTCACTGGTATCGAATTCCTCGGCTATCGCTATTACCTCGAGCGCGGCAAGGGCAGGATTACGCTGTCGATGATCAAGGATGCGATGCTGCGGCTCATGGTGTCGACGCTTGCGGACAGCAAGCTCCCGGGCCGCACGCGCTGAATATCGTTTCTCCTGGAAAACCAGGAGCACTTCCTGCCCGGCGAAGGTGCAAGGTTGCGCCACGCCGTGGGGAACCATCGTCGTTCCAATCTTATCTATATTGCCAAAATGCCTATTGCCAGCCCTTGGAAGGGCGTGGCCGGCACGTCGGGCATTCTGCATGAATGGAGACGAGCGCACGATGAATGACGACAGGCAGTTGCCGGCAACAAGAGCGCAGGAACTGCGCGCCTTCCTTTTCCTCACGGTCATCACCGCGCCCATCCTTTCTGTCATGGTGGTGGGCGGTTACGGCTTCTTCATCTGGATGTACCAGTTGGTGACGGGCTCGCTGCCCTCGGGCTGAGTGCTGAGAAAACATCCAGCACGCCAATGCCGCCCGATTCATCCATCCCCCAGGAACACCGCCCATCCATGG
This sequence comes from Noviherbaspirillum sp., assembly GCA_035627275.1. Lineage (GTDB taxonomy): Bacteria > Pseudomonadota > Gammaproteobacteria > Burkholderiales > Burkholderiaceae_D > Noviherbaspirillum. The sequence goes on along the minus strand of DASPMC010000070.1, from coordinate 47,000 downwards.
AGCAGGAAGTCCATATCGCTGGTATCGTCGTCTTCGTCCACCCGGAACACCTCGCATCGGTCACCGCCGCCCTGCACGCCATTCCCTGTGCCACCGTCCATGCCAGCTCGCCGGACGGCAAGCTCATCGTCACCCTCGAGACGGAAAGCACGATGCGCACGCTGGATTACATGGACGCCATGCGCGCACTGCCCGGCGTCGCCGATGCCGCCCTTGTCTACCAGCATGCGGAAACGCTTGGCGAAATGGAACAGGAGATCGAAACATGAAGCTCACCCGACGCGAGTTCATCAAGCAGACCGCTGCAATGACGGCCGCCGCCTCGGCCGGCGTCCCGCTGGAAGGCATGGCGTCCAATGTCGTCACCGATGCCTCGAAAACGCAGCTGACCTGGAACAAGGCGCCATGCCGGTTCTGCGGCGTGGGCTGCGGCGTCAACGTCGGCGTCAAGGATGGCCGCGTGGTGGCCACGCATGGCGACATCAATGCCGAGGTCAACCGTGGCCTGAACTGCGTGAAGGGCTACTTCCTGTCCAAGATCATGTACGGCGAAGACCGCCTGACACGTCCGCTACTGCGCATGTCAAACGGCAAGTACGACAAGAACGGCCAGTTCTCCCCGGTGTCCTGGGACACGGCATTCGACGTGATGGCGCAGCAATTCAAGAAAGCGCTGCGCGATAAGGGCCCAACCTCCGTCGGCATGTTCGGCTCCGGCCAGTGGACGATCTGGGAAGGTTATGCCGCGTCCAAGATGTTCAAGGCCGGGTTCCGCTCCAACAACATCGATCCGAATGCGCGGCACTGCATGGCTTCCGCCGTGGCGGGCTTCATGCGCACCTTCGGTATGGACGAACCGATGGGCTGCTACGACGATATCGAAGCCGCGGATGCCTTCGTGCTGTGGGGTTCCAACATGGCCGAGATGCACCCGATCCTGTGGACCCGTGTCACTGATCGCCGCTTGTCGGCACCGCACGTCAAGGTTTCGGTGCTGTCGACCTACGAACACCGCAGCTTTGAGCTGTCCGATCTGTCGCTCATCTTTCGTCCGCAGACCGACCTGGCGATCCTGAATTACATCGCCAACCACATCATCAAGACCAACCGTGTCAACCGCGACTTCGTCAACAAGCACACGCGCTTCGTGATGGGCAATACCGACATCGGCTATGGCCTGCGTCCCGAGCACGCCTTGCAGAAAGCCGCGAAGAACATCGCCGATGCCGGCGGCGGCAAGCCGAGCAATTTCGACGAGTTCGCGAAGTTCGTCAGCACCTATGACGTCGACTACGTGTCGAAGCTGTCCGGCGTCCCGAAAGACCGCCTGCAGCGGCTTGCGGAGCTGTATGCGGACCCGAAGGTCAAGGTGATGTCTTTCTTCACGATGGGTTTCAACCAGCATACGCGCGGCACCTGGTGCAGCAACCTGCTCTACAACATCCATCTGCTGACCGGGAAGATCTCCACGCCGGGCAACAGCCCCTTCTCGCTTACCGGCCAACCTTCTGCCTGCGGCACCGCGCGCGAGGTCGGCACCTTTGCGCACCGCCTGCCTGCCGACATGCTGGTGGTCAATCCGAAACACCGCGAAGTGGCGGAGAAGATCTGGCAGCTGCCGCCGGGCACGATTCCCGACAAACCTGGATACCACGCGGTCTTGCAGAGCCGCATGCTCAAGGACGGCAAGCTCAACGCCTACTGGATCATGGTGAACAACAACATGCAGGCCGGCCCGAACGTGATGCAGGAAATGCTGCCGGGATACCGCAACCCTGCCAACTTCGTTGTCGTCTCGGACGTGTATCCGACCGCCACGACCATGGCGGCCGACCTGATCCTGCCCGCTGCCATGTGGGTGGAAAAGGAAGGCGCCTACGGCAATGCGGAACGCCGCACGCAGTTCTGGCATCAACTGGTCAATCCGCCGGGCGAAGCGCGCTCCGACCTGTGGCAGCTGGCCGAGTTCTCCAAGCGCTTCAAGATGGAAGAAGTCTGGCCGAAGGAGTTGCTGGACCAGGCGCCGCAATGGCGCGGCAAGACGATGTACGACCTGATCTTCAGGAACGGCACGGTGGACAAATTCCCGGTCTCGCAGATAGAGCACGGCTACGCTAACGACGACGCAAAGTCGCTTGGTTTCTATGTGCAGAAAGGGCTGTTCGAGGAATATGCACAATTCGGTCGAGGGCATGGACACGACCTCGCGCCCTTCGACACCTACCACAAGGAACGCGGCTTGCGCTGGCCGGTGGTAGACGGCAAGGAGACCCGCTGGCGTTACCGCGAAGGCGCCGACCCCTACGTCAAGGCCGGCGAAGGCTTCAATTTCTACGGCATGCCGGACGGTAAAGCCGTCATTTTTGCGCTGCCCTATGAAAAGGCCGCCGAAGAACCCGACAAGGAATACCCGTTCTGGCTCTCGACCGGCCGCGTACTGGAGCACTGGCATACCGGCACCATGACGCGTCGGGTGCCCGAACTGTACCGCGCCGTGCCGAACGCCGTGTGCTACATGCACCCGGATGACGCGAAGAAGCTCGGCACGCGCCGCGGCGACCTGATCGAAATCACCTCGCGCCGCGGTTCGATCCGCTCGCGCGTGGAAACGCGTGGTCGCAACCGGCCGCCGCCGGGCCTCGTGTTCGTTCCCTTCTTCGACGCCAGCCAGCTGATCAACAAGGTAACGCTGGATGCGACCGACCCGATTTCCTTCCAGACCGACTACAAGAAGTGTGCGGTCAATATTCGCAAGGTGTAAGGAGGGATGCATGAAGAAAACGCTTATCCTGCTGCTTGCCCTGCCCTTGCTTGCGTCAGCGGCGGAGTTCTACGACCGCATGCGCGGCAACGTGCCGCTGGACCAGACAGCGCCGCCGCCACCCATCGTCAATCCCGACAACAGCGATGTGCGACGCTCGCGCAACTATGCGATGCAGCCGCCGGTCGTACCCCACAAGATCGAAGGCTACCAGCTCGACAAGAATGCCAACCGCTGCATGATGTGCCACGCGCGCACACGCACGCAGGAAAGCCAGGCGCCGATGATCAGTGTCACGCACTTCATGGACCGCGACGGCAATTTCCTTGCAGAGCTTTCGCCCCGGCGCTACTTCTGCCTGCAATGCCATGTGCCGCAGGCGAACCTGAATCCGCTGGTCGGCAACCAGTTCAAGGATGTCGATACGATGCTGAACCAGGCGCCCGCCGAGTCCTCCGCTCCGGCGCGCAGAAAATAAGGGGACGCCATGCGACGCATCCTCAGGCGATTCTGGGATATCCTGCGCCGTCCCAGCGTCCACCTCAGTTTCGGATTCCTGACCATCGGCGCCTTCGTGATGGGCATCCTTTTCTGGGGCGGATTCAATACCCTCATGGAAGCGACCAACACGGAGCAGTTCTGCACCGGCTGCCATGAGATGCGGGACAACGTGTTCGCCGAACTGAAAAGCACGATCCACTACACCAACCGCAGCGGCGTGCGGGCGATTTGCTCGGACTGCCACGTGCCGCATAACTGGACCGACAAGATCGCGCGCAAGATGCAGGCTTCGAAGGAAGTCTGGGGCAAGATCTTCGGCACCATCGACACCCGTGAGAAGTTCGAGGCGCACCGGCTGCAACTGGCCAACAACGAATGGCGCCGCCTGAAGGCGAACAACTCGCTGGAATGCCGCAACTGCCACCAGTTCGAGTCGATGGATTTCACGCGCCAGAGCAAGCGCGCGGTGGATGCGCATTCGACGCAACTGGCCCGGGGCGAGAAGACCTGCATCGACTGCCACAAGGGCATCGCGCATACGCTCCCCGACATGTCGGGCGTGAAGTAAAAGGGGCCGGCGGCCCTTTACGTTTCCATCAATTACCGCCCGCCCCGGCTGCCGCCCGGCTCGCGCGGACTGCCTATGTTCGGCGTCTGCACGCGTGCGTCGCCCGCCGAGTTACCTGACGCCGATGTCCCGCTTTCCCCGCCGCCCGATGTCTGCGCGTCTTCCGTCGTTCCGGAACTCGTTCCTGTGCCGGTTGCGCCACCGGTGCTGCCGACGCCGGACCAGGTGCGCGACGTTTCCCGGTCGGAGGTGGTCGCGCTGTCCGGCGTACCGCGGATAGTTGTGCCGAGTGCCTTGTTTCCTTCCGTGATCGCCGGCCCGCCACTGGCTCTGCTACCTGCCGTGCCGGATGTGCCGCTGGTGTCCGCGCCGGCGTCGCGGCTCGGTGACTGGCTGGCTGCGCCTTTTTCCGTCTCGGAAAGGCGCTCGCCGGCAGAGGATTGTGCAAACGCGATGCCCGCGGCCAGCGCTGAAATCGGAATGGCCATGACAAGCTTGTTCATGTTGACTCCTCATCTGGGCGATATGCTGTTAGACAGGATGTCTGCGGCGGGTTCGTGACAATCATGGCAAGGGCAATGTCCTTTACATGGGTTACTCACCCTGCTACGATGATTTAAATTTCGGAATTTAATTCTGCATTGCAGAATTAAATTGCTGTTTGCATCACGCCACCTCGCCACCCACATGTCAAACCGCCACTTCGCCCACTGGCCTTCCGGCCACGCGCATACGCTCAGTGCGCCGCAGACCAGCCTCTTCCACAACGTCGAGGTTTCCGCCGCGCGCTGGCCGGACAAGCCGTACATCATGTATTACGACACCCCGGTCACCTATGCCGAATTCAAGGACGAGGCGGAGCGCATCGCCGGCTGGCTGGAGCAGGAATGCAAGGTGAAGAAAGGCGACCGCGTGCTGCTGTACATGCAGAACAGTCCGCAATTCGTGTTGGCGTATTACGGCATCCTGCGCGCCAACGCAGTGGTCGTGCCGGTCAACCCGATGAACCTGACCGAGGAGCTGCGGCATTACGTGAAGGACACGGGCGCGACGGTCGCGATTGCGGCGCAGGACCTGTTTCCGCAGATGGCGCCGCTGCTCGGCGAAGGCCTGGATAACGTCCTCGTGGCGGCCTACTCGGATTACATCAAGCGTCCGACCGACCTGCGACTGCCGGAGGTGGTCGCGGCACCGCGCCAGCTACTCTCCGGCAAGGGCGTGACGCTATGGAGCGACATGCTGGAGCGCAGCCTGCGTCCCGGCCCGCTGACTGCCGGCCCGGACGACCTGTGCGTGATGCCCTACACCTCGGGCACGACCGGGCATCCGAAAGGTTGCATGCATACGCACCGCGGCACGATGTTCTCGCTGATCGCCAGCATGCAGTGGTTCAACACCAACCAGGATGGCGTGATCCTCGCGGTCCTGCCCTTCTTCCACGTCACCGGCATGCAGGGCAGCATGAACGGGCCGCTGTACTACGGCGCGACCATCGTCGTGCTCACCCGCTGGGACCGCGATGTCGCTGCAGAGTGCGTGCAGCGCTACCAGGTCAGGACGATGCAGCTGATCGCCACGATGGTCGTCGATTTGCTGGCCAACCCGCGCATCGCCGAATACGACTTCTCCAGCCTGCACGGCATTCGTGGCGGCGGCGCGGCGATGCCGGAAGCGGTGGCCCAAAAGCTGAAGGATCTGATCGGCGTCCCGTACGTGGAAGGCTACGGCATGTCCGAAACCATCGGCGCCACGCATATCAACCCCGTGCTGCGCTCGCGCAAGCAATGCCTGGGCATCCCCCTTTACAACGTCGATGCGCGCGTCGTGGATCCTGCGGATTTCCGCGAGCTGCCGCCCGGTGAGGTCGGCGAGATCATCGTCAATGCACCGCATGTGATGCAGGGATACTGGAACAATCCGGCGGCAACCGGGGAGAGCTTTGTCGAGATCGACGGCAAGCGCTTCCTGCGCACCGGCGACTTGGCGACGGCCGATGAGGATGGCTATTTCTTCATGGTTGACCGCCTGAAGCGAATGATCAACGCCTCCGGTTTCAAGGTCTGGCCGGCCGAGGTGGAAGCGCTGCTCTACAAGCACCCGGCGATCCAGGAAGCTTGCGTGATCGCCGCGCATGATCCCAAGCGTGGCGAGACGGTCAAGGCGGTCGTTGTGCTGCGCGAGTCCTGGCGCGGCAAGGTCAGCGAACAGGAGATCGTCGACTGGGCGCGCGAGAACATGGCAGCCTACAAGAGCCCGCGCATCGTGCAGTTCGTCGATGCGCTGCCCAAATCCTCCACCGGCAAGCTGCAGTGGAGGGAATTGCAGGAGCGGGAGAAGGCTGGGTCGGCAGGGGCTTAGGCAGCGACTGCCTCTGCGGCGGCAGCTTCGGCGGCAACCGTCTCGAGCGCGACCATCTTCTTTTCGGATAGCCGCTTGCTGCGTACCCGGCGCGAGAATGCGGTCAGGAATGCCGCATACCCATCGGAGCCGGGGCAGATACCGATCTGCCTCGCTTTCATCACGCCTGTTTCGATCGTATCTTCCAGGTCGTACGCCAAGTCTCCCATTTCCCAGGCGGTTACATCACGGTGTTCATACCTCGGTTTCATTTTGCTTTCCAACATAAGTCCAGATTGAGTGATTTTCCCCTCGCCGCAGGACACGGCGCCGTGAACCCACTGTAGCGCGGTGCAAGGGGGCATTTCCAGACGCTGTATTGATTCGTAACAATTGTTTCCAACTGGAAGAACCGATTCCGCAACGCTCGTTGCTCGACAGGAAAGCACGCCGCATTCGAAACGGGAATTTGCGATGCAGAATGGCATTTTTTCGAGAAAAGCGAAAATTTCGTTGTACTATCGGTCCGCAGTACCAAAAAATCCACTTCAGGATGACGAGTGAGACAGGAGCCCGCGACGCATCAGCCAAGCGGGCTTTCTTTTATCCGGCGTGTTATATCCAAAACGCATATCACATATAACAACAATAAAGCAGACAACTATGCTGCGCCGCGATAAAGTGGCACCTGTCTCCTCCAACTCTCTTGAATTGGATTTACCCGCAAGCCGAAAGGCCTGCGGGTTTTTTTTCGTCCCGATTTCTCAAAAAAGTTGATTTAAGTCATCGCCCGGTCACAAGGGCGCGGTATGATCCTCACCATCTGCTGTACATGCAACCGATATGCACGACGGCAGACGAGACGCCCTATCGAGCGGATCAGGTCGGCAGCCCTCCAGGCGGACCGCGATCACGGATGGGGCGTTTCCCATTTCTGCCCCGGCACTTCCCCTTTCCTCTCCCTGCCGCCTGCCAAACGATTTGCCGTTTTGCAATGCCTTGTTAAGATGCATGGCAAAACCATAATGCACTTCCCCCACTTTCGCGGCGTCAATAATGAAAAACATTCCAGCGTCGGACGCGTCCTCCAATCCCGTTCCTGACAGCCGACCCCAACGCCATGCCCTTGTTCGATTCGTCACCAGTTCCCCGGTGAGGATGTTTGTCGGACTATCGGTCGTCGGCAGCGCGCTTGTCGAAATCATTAACGAGATCGAAGAAGCCGCCTCCCTGTGGCGAAACATCGGCGCCGGGCACGGTCTCCTCGTCGTCGGACTGGTTCAGTGCCTCCATGCACTGGGCGACCTGCTCGACGGGATGAACGGGACGATTGAAGCCAGGCAGGAAGGCGGGCTTCCCGAAGGACATGCGGCCGCACCCCATGGCGCCGGCACGTCGAAGTGAAACTACGCGCCGCCTCCCGTTTTTTGTAAAGCGTCAATTGATCGAACTGTAATATCCCGCGTGACTCCAAGGAGTCATGAGACGTGGACTGAAAATTGCCGGACTCGTCTTGGCTGCGATCTCGGTCCTGGCCGCCGCGCTGCTGGCGCTTGCCTCGACGCTCGACTGGAACCGCTTCAAACCCTGGATCAACGACAAGGTCTCCGAAGCAACCGGCCGCAGCTTTGCCATCAACGGCGACCTGTCTTTCAGCTGGGAGCGTCCCCCCGAACAGCAGGTCGGCTGGCGCAGGCTCGTACCCTGGCCGCACATACGCTCGCAGGACATCATGCTCGGCAACCCCGACTGGGCGCGCACCGGGCCGGCCATGGCACGCCTGAAGCAGGCCGACGCGACCGTCAATCCGCTTGCGCTGCTCACCAGGACCATCAGCATCGGCAGCCTGGTGCTCGACGGCGGCGACCTCGTGCTGGAGAAGGGCAAAGACAACAAGAACAACTGGACCTTCCGCGAAGAGGAAAAGGAAGAGCCGTCCGCGTGGACCTTCGCCCTCCATAGCCTGGCGATCAAGAACGGCAATATCCGCTACGTCGATCCGGCCAAGAAGGCCGATGCGAATGCGCGCATCTATACCGATCCCGACGGGACCGTCAACTTCAAGCTCGGCGGGAAGTTCAACGACGAAGCAGTCGGCGGCGGGGGCAAGGCGGGCGGCCTGCTGACGCTGATGGAGCGCAATGTCGAGTACCCGGTCCAGGCCACGCTGAAGGTCGGCGAAACCACGATCACTGCCGACGGCAGGCTGACCGATCCTGCGCACCCGAGCGCCCTCGACGTCAAGCTCAAGATCCTCGGCGCAAGCATGTCGGACCTGTTCCCGATCAGCGGGCTGGTGTTGCCCGATACACCGAAGTTCTCCACTGAAGGGCGGGTCGTCGCATCCTTCAAACCGGACGACATCCGCGTACGCTACGAGAAGTTCAAGGGCAAGGTGGGCGAAAGCGACATCGGCGGCACGTTCGAGTACCTGCACCGGAAACCGCGCCCGTTGCTGCGCGGCGAAGTGGTGTCCGACCAGTTGCGGCTCACCGACCTGCGCGCGCTGGTCGGCACCGACGAGGAAGTGAACAAGGATGAGGAAGAGAAAATACCGCCGGGCAAGGTGCTTCCCGTATCTCCGTTCAAGACCGATCGCTGGGGCACGATGGATGTGCAGGTCAAGTTCAGGGGCAAGAAGCTGGTCCGCGACGAAGAGCTGCCCATCGATAACCTCGAAACGCACGTCGTCCTGGACAACGGCGTGCTGTCGCTCGCGCCGCTCAACTTCGGCATCGCCGGCGGCCGCCTGACCACAGAGCTGAACATCAACGGCCGCGGCAATCCGGCGAAGGCAAGGATGAAGCTGTCGGCGCGCGGCCTGCGCCTCAATGAACTGTTCCCGGCGGCCGAGACGATGGAGGCAAGCGTCGGCCATGTCAACGGCGATGCTGAACTGAGTGCAACGGGCAACTCCTTCGCTGTCCTGCTCGCCTCGGCCAACGGCGAAGTCAGGTCGCTGATCAGCGAAGGAAGCATGAGCAAGTTCATCCTGGAAGCGGCCGGGCTCAATATCGCCAGCGCGGTCGCGGCAAAACTGTTCGGCGACCGGCAGGTGCAGCTCAATTGCATGGCAGTCGATTTCGGTGTGACGGATGGCGTGATGCAGACGCGCATGTTCGTCATCGATACCGCCGATGCCACCATCACTGCCAACGGCAAGGTCAGTTTCAAGGATGAAACGCTCGACCTGACCATCCGCCCGGAAAGCAAGGGCGTGCGCGTGATTTCCCTGCGCGCACCGCTGTATGTGAACGGAACGTTCAAGGAACCGGATTTCGGCGTGAACAAGGGCGTGGTTGCTGCCAGGGCGGCTGCGGCGACCGTGTTGGGCGTGGCGGCCGCACCCGCCGCGGCGCTGCTGGCCCTGATCAATCCCGGCCCGGCGGAAGACAGTCCATGCGTGCCGCTGCTGAAGCAGGCCGCCGAGAAGCCGCGTGCGCCGCCGCCCGGAAAAACGACAGCCGAGGCGGCGAAGAAGTAGCCCTCCGCAGTGTGGAACAAAGGACAAGCTTGCGCGCTCCTAATAAAGCTACCCGAGGAGATGTCCATGAAGACAACGCATCAAGTCGACCGCAGTGAAGTCGTTTCCGGTGTGCTGCAGGTCGCTGTTGCAGTCCTCTCGCTGCTCGCCCTGCGGGGCCGCAAAAGGACCGCGCCGCAGGCACAATACATGGTGCAGGCACCGGCATATGACGCTGCGCTCGAGGAAGAACTCAGGCAGCGCGAACTGCAGGAAGCGGCGCGCAAGAAATCGGAAGAAGTCGCATCCCTGCGCAGCGAATCGAGGCCGAAGGCCCTCCTCCATATTGCGATTTCCGCCGCCAAGGAATGGTCGGCACACCGCGCCGCGAGCAAAGGCGCGGCCCTCGCGTTGTACACCTTGTTTTCGCTGGCCCCCATGCTGGTGCTCGTCGTGACCATTGCCGGATTCTTCTTCGGTGAAGACGCGGTACGCGACCTGCTGCTGCAACAGATGGCCGGTCTGATGGGCGAGCAAGGCGGCGAAGCGGTGCGCACCATCCTCGATGGCGCGCAGAACAAGGAAGCGGGCCTCATCTCCGCAGCCCTCGTGCTGGTCAGTGCGACGAGCGCTTTCGCAGAACTCAAGGACAGTCTCGACGAACTGTGGGAAGTGCCGCCTTCGAAGGAATCCGGCATCTGGACCTTCATCCGCGAACGCATCCTCTCCTTCGGCCTGATCCTCGTGATCGCGCTAATGCTGCTCATCTCGCTGGTGGTCAGCACCGCGCTGGCGGCGATGGACAGTATCTGGCCGGGAGGCGAAGGTTCGCCGCTGAAGGTAGTCAGCGTCGCGATCTCGCACCTGGCGTCTTTTACGATCGTAACGGGACTGTTCGCGGTGATCTTCAAATATCTTCCGGCAACGAAGATCGCATGGAAAGACGTGATCGTCGGCGCAGTCATCACCGCCGTCCTCTTCATTATCGGCAAGACACTCATCGGCATCTATGTCGCCAGCGCGGACATCGGTTCCGCCTATGGTGCGGCAGGCTCCGTCGTCATCCTCATCATCTGGGTGTACTACTCCGCACAGATCTTCTTCTACGGTTCGCTGTTCACGCACGAGTATGCGATCAAGCTGGGCAGCCGCGCCGAGGCGACGGACAGCGAGAGTATCCCGAACAGCAGCACCGGGCCGGGCACGAATCGCGGGCAGCTCGTGAGGGGGACGCCTTGACAGCTTGCTAAACCAGCCTCTTTTGCGCCTCCGTAATCGTCCACAGGTAGATCTTGCGATCGTCCACCGTCTCGATCCGTTCCGGCCGCCACTCCGGTCCCATGTCCCAGAGGTGGGACACCACGCGCGTCCCCACCTGCAACTGCCGCCACAGGATCGGCCTGAGCTTGCGGTTGACATGCGGCCAAAGGAACAGCGTGACTACCGTCGCATCCGAGAAGTTCGCCGTGTACAGGTCGCCTACCTCGAACCGCACCCGGTCTTCGACACCGGTGCGCCGCGCATTGGCACGCGCCTCCTCGATGCGCTGTGGGTCCAGGTCGATCCCGACCCCGCGTGCGCCATGCTTGCTTGCGGCGGCAATCACAATGCGGCCGTCTCCGCAGCCGAGGTCGTACAGCAGGTCGTTCGGCCCGACCTTTCCCATCTCGAGCATCTTGTCGACCACGCCCGGTGGCGACGGGTCGTAAGGCACATCGAGCCGGCGCGGAGGCAGGGTCTGCGCGAGTGCCGGCCAGACCGAGAGAGTGCCTGCGAACATGGCGGCGCCGAGCACCAGGAACCGCCGTCGCGCCTTGAATTCCCCAATGTCATGCAGATGTTCGCGCATAGGTGCTGCGGCCTTTTTCATGAAGTAACGTCGCCCAGCTGCCCGGCCGCCATCCGCGTCCCGTGCAACATCCGCTCGAACTGCTCCGGCGGAACCGGCATCGAGAACAGGAATCCCTGGCCGTAATCGCATCCAGCCTGCCTGAGCCAGTCGCGCTGCTCCGATGTCTCGATTCCCTCCGCGATGACCTTGAGCCCCAGCTTGTGCGCCATGACGATGATGGTCTCGGCGATGGCGCGGCTGCTGCTGTCGGCAGCCGTGCCGCGCACAAAGGACTGATCGATCTTGAGGTAGTCGACATCGAATTTTTTCAGGTACGCCATTGAGGAGTAACCGGTGCCGAAGTCGTCGATGGCGACCTGTATGCCGATATCGCGCAATCCGAGCGACTGGTCGGCCGTGTTCTCGGAGGTGTTGAGCAGTACGCCTTCGGTGATCTCCACCGAAATGCCGTTCCACGCCACGCCCAGCTCGCGCAGGTGCTGTCCCCAATCCAGGGATTCCTTGTGCCGGCTGAACTGCACCGGTGACTTGTTCACGCTCACCTGGAACAGCGACCCCGTCTGTTCCGTCCATCGCTTGGACCACGCCGCCGCCTGCATGAAGACCCAGTTCCCGATTTCGTTGATCAGGCCGCTTTCCTCGGCAAGCCCGATGAACTCGGATGGATGCAGGATTCCCATGCGTGGATGGCGCCAGCGCACAAGCGCTTCGCCCTTGTTGACCTCATCGGTCTGCAGGTTCACGATCGGCTGGAAGTAGACCTCCAGTTCATTGCCGGGTATCGCGTTACGCAGGTCTGCGAGCATGCTGATGCGGTGCCATGCCTGCTCCTGCATTGAGCGCGTGAAGAAACGGAACTGATTGCGTCCGGCATTCTTGGCGACGTACATTGCCTGGTCGGCGTTACGCAGCAGGCATTCAGGGTCTTTGCCATCGCCGGGAAACATGGTGATGCCAATGCTTCCCGATACATGGATGCGTTTGTGGTCCATCTCGAAGGGCTGGGCAAGCACGTCCAGGATTTTCTGGGCGATATCCTCGACATGCGCCGGCCCCTCCAGGTCGATGAGGATCACCGTGAACTCGTCGCCGCCCAGGCGTGCCACCGTATCCGCCGCACGCACGCAGGATCGGATGCGCCGCGCGCTTTCGCACAGCAGGTTGTCGCCGGCATCGTGTCCCAGCAGGTCGTTGACTTCCTTGAAGCGGTCGAGGTCGATGAACAGCAATGCGACCGGTTTGCGGGTGCGCCGCGCGCTTTCCACCTCCTTCTCGAGGCGGTCGCGGAATAGATTCCGATTGGGCAAGCTGGTCAGGGTATCGAAATTGGCGCGGCGCAGCGTTTCCTGCTCGGATGAGATATCGATGGTCGTGCCGACCATGCGCGTTGCCCAGCCCGACGGTTCGCGGTGTACCACGGCGCCCCGCGCCAGCAGCCACTTCCAGCTGCCGTCCTTGCAGCGCACCCGGAATTCGGCCGACAGGAAAGGGATCCTGCCCTGCACGCATGCAACGGCCTGGGCGCGTACCTGTTCCTGGTCGTCGGGATGGGTGATGGCAAGCCAATTCTCCAGCTTGTGTCCGATTTCCTCCAAGCCGTAGCCGAGCATGGCACGGCCGCGCGGCGAGAAGTCGAACCTGCCGTGCTTGATGTCCCAATCCCAGACCCCGTCGCCGGCCGCCTCCAGTGCAAGATGAAAGCGCTCCTCGCTGGCATGCTGCGTTTCGCCCGCCGCGTCATTGCCTTCGCCATCATGGAAGACCTCGAATACGGAGCGCCCTGCAATTTCCTCGCGGCGCAAGGACCACGCGTCAAGAAAAGCGGCCGAGGCGTCGACGATCGTAAGGTCGCCGCCGAGCACCAGCCTGGGCTGCCCGCCTGTATCGAACCCGCTCCGGTTCTCCGTCAGCTGCGTCATGTGCCGTTTCTCCCCCCAAAATTCCCATTCCGGCTCCGGTTCTAATGCGTGTTTTTGTGTTGGGCGGCCGTTGGCAATGAATAGTTCAATCGGACCGTCGCCGTGGACCGTCGACGCCCGGCGCTGTCACGCTTGATTTTCGACGCCGTCAGACATCGTTACGAGATGCCGCTGCAGGGCGTCTTGACCTGAATCAAGCACGTGCGCGAGCACAACGAGGCGGTCAACCGCATCGATTTCTTCGTGCCCGGCTCGGAGATCACGACGAATTGCGCACCGGGCACCGTTCAGGAAGTGACGCAGCACGACGGCTCGGTGCTGCGCCTGCGCAAGCTGCATGAAATCTACGATGCAAGCGACCGGGTGGCGGCAATGAACCACTTGCAGAAGCGCCATGCGATGGGTGAGATCGTGACGGGCCTGCTCTTTGTCGATCCGAACGTGTCGGACATGCATGAGCATTTGAATACGGTGGAAAAACCGTTGAACACGCTGGGCGACGATGTGCTGTGCCCGGGCGCGGCCGCGCTGGAGAAGATCAACGTCTCATTGAGGTAGTCCGGAAGGGAAAGGTCAAGGCTGCTGGTCGAACCAGAGCATTCCATCGTGCGGGTAGCAGATTGCACGGACATGCTCGCCGGGGAAGGTGCCGCACTGGTGTTCCCGCTGGGGATACAAGGGCTGCAGTGGCAGCGGGAGGCGTGCCTTCCCGGCACGCGCCCCGTAGCGGAAGCTGCCGGGGAGATGCCATCCCGGATTCGGGGGAACCCAAGTAAGGCCGTCGGCCGCATCGATAACGCTGCCGCCGCCGCTGGACAACAAGGCGCCAGAAGCGAAATCGGACTCGATGACCGACGCGGAAACCGATCCCCAAACTGCTGCAACTGCAAAGGCAGCGAGGCGCCCTTTGTTCATACCTCCCCTTATGTATCCCGACGTGGAAAATCGCGCGTATTGGCCGGACAAGTCGCTGCATGCCGACGAGTTGCCGCTAAGCATGCCTCGTGCCATGAGACATAAGCGCTTGTTTCCATTTGGATTTTTGTTTTTCCGGGTGGGGATTGCCGACGGAAAATCCGGGAGTGTAAAGTCTCTCGACACCGGCGAGGTCGCCGGGGTGCCGTAATCAACCGTCAGCTACTGGGCGAGGTAGCCACCGTCGACTGGATAGTAAGAACCTGTGACAAAGGACGCCCTTGGAGAACTGAGCCAGAGCACAAGCTCCGCCACTTCAGCCGGCTGGCCCAGACGGCCGATCGGATGGAGAGCCGACAGCGCCGCGAACATTTCCTCAGGCAGGTTGTCGAGCAGCGGCGTCTTGATGAAAGCCGGCCCGACGGCATTGACCCGGACGCCTCGCGACGCGTATTCCAGCGCCGCTGTGCGCGACAGCCCGAGCACGCCATGCTTGGCAGCGACATACGGTGCATGCTCGCGGAAACCGACCTGCGAGAGTATCGACGCCATGTTGACGATGCTGCCGCCGCCCGACTTCAATATCGCCGGTATCTGATAGCGCATGCCATAGAACACGCCGTTGAGGTTGAGCGCGATGACGCGATTCCATTCTTCCGGGGAACAGTCGCCCACGGCAGCGGCAGCCCCGCCGATTCCGGCGTTGTTGCAGGCGATGTGCAGGGCGCCGAATTTCTGCATCGCTGCATCGACCAGTGCGGCGTTGTCTTCCGGCCGCGCGCAATCGGCCTTCACGAACAACGCGCTCCCGCCCGCTGCGGCAACCTGCTCCACGGTTTCACGTCCGCCGTACTCGACGACATCGGATACCAGCACATTGGCGCCTTCGGCGGCATAGGCGAGCGCGACTGCGCGGCCGATGCCGGATCCCGCTCCGGTGACGATGGCGACCTTGCCTTCCAGTAGTTTCCTCATGGGTTTTCTCCTGATTGGGCCGCCACCATCCCGTGAATCGCGCAGACGCGATGGGCGGATTGCGCCCTTAGACAGCAGTTGGCGGTGTTTCGTGCGTTTTCACGTCGCCGCGCTGGACCTGGATGTGTTCCTTCAGTTTGCGGGTGACAGCGTCGAATGCGTCGCGTACGGCGACGTAGGCGTCTTCGTTCGGATGGATGCGGTTCAGCGCGATCTCCGCGCCGGGAATGGTCAGGTCGATGCGCACTTCGTAAAGGTGTCCCTGTTGCTTGTGCTTGCCGCTGGTCTCGACCGTCACATCGCAGCGGTTGATGCGGTCGGAGATCTGGTACAGCTTCTCCGCGCGCTTGCGGATATCTGCTTCGATGGCCTCGGATGCGGAAATGTTGTGGAACTTGATATTCAGGGAAGTGACCATATCGATTCTGATAAAGGATTAAACGAGCCGCGGGTGCACGACCTTGTTGCGCGAGCCGGCGTCATCCGGCTGCATGATGTTGACGATCAACATGCGCACCGACAGGGTATGCACCCCGCCAGCGTATTTCCTTGATCACAGTCAAAGAAGCAAGTGCGGGTGCATTCCCGCACTTGCTTCTGCGGTTTATCCGGTCAGCTCCCGTCGAAGCGGATGCCCTGCTTGATGACCAGGTTCTTCATCTTGTCGAGTTCGACCTTGATCTCCGCTGCGTATTCCGCCGGCGAGTTGCCGACTGCCTGCGCGCCGTTGGCCAGCAAACGCTCCCTGACCTCCGGTTGTCCCAGAACCTTGACCGTTGCCTGATGCAACTTGGCGATGATATCGCCCGGCGTTTTCGGCGGTGCCACGAAACCGTACCAGGCCGGATCGTTCACCTGCTTCAGCCCCAGTTCGGCGAAGGTCGGCACGTCCGGCAGGTTTTCGAGCCGCTTCGGCCACGCGATCGCCAGCGCTCGCAGCTTGCCGGCCTTGATATGCGGCATGGAGGACGGCAGGTTGTCGAACATCATGTCAACCTGTCCACCGAGAAGGTCGTTGAGCGCCGGGCCAGAACCGCGATAGGGAATGTGCAGGATAAAAGTGCCGGTCGAAATCTTGAACTGCTCGCCGACCATGTGGAGGATGCTGCACGTACCGGAGCTGGCGTATGACAGCTTGCCGGGACTGGACTTGACCTGCGCCATGAACTGTCTGAAATCGGCGGCCGGCATCTTGCTTCCCACGGTCAGTACGTTCGGTGTGCGCGCGACATTGGTAATCGGGGCGAAGTCGCGGAGCGGGTCATAGCCCAGCTTCGGATTGCATGCCGGATTGACGGCGTGCGTGGACACGGTCGCCATGCCGATGGTATAGCCGTCCGGTTCCGCTTTCGCGATGGCCGCTGCGCCGATGCTGCCACCACCTCCGCCACGGTTCTCGACGATCACCGGTTGTCCCAGTTCCTTGCCCAGTTTCTCGGCTACGACGCGGCCGACGATGTCGGTCGTCCCGCCTGGCGGGAAAGGTACGATCAGCTTGATGGGTTTTGCCGGGTATGTCTGCGCCTGTGCAGCTGAGGCAAGCACGAACGCGGCTGTGAGCAATGTAACGTGTCTCATGGTCTTCCTCCTCGTGGTTTGTGTTGAAATCAGGTTCGCCGGAGCAGGAATCCAGCATCCAGTTCTTCCAGCCGGTTGATGCCCAGCATCGCCATATCCCTGTCCACCTCGTCGCCCAACAACTGGATAGCGCGGTTGACCCCGGCCGGTCCTGCCGCAGCCGCCGCATACATGAACGGCCGCCCGGCGAAGACCGCCTTTGCGCCCAGCGCCAGCGCTTTCAGCACATCCGTCCCGCGCCGCACGCCGCCGTCGACCATGACGGGAAAATCGCCGGCACGGTCCAGCACGGCCGGCAGCACCCGCAGCGCCGATGCAGCGCCGTCTAGCTGACGTCCGCCGTGGTTCGACACGATGATTCCGTCCGCGCCGTGCTGTCGCGCACGCTGGGCGTCGTCGGGATGGAGGATACCCTTGAGGATCATGGTGCCGCGCCATTTCCGCCGGATGCGCGCGATATGGCTCCAGTTCAGGTGCTCCCGCCCGGTGGTGTCGCGGATGGCTGTGCGCGACAGGATGGGAGCGCCGCGGGTGGCAAAGGAATTCTCGAAATGCGGCATACCCGTCGTCAGCAGCGTGCGGACCAGTGTCCCGAGCAGCCATCGCGGGCGCACCAGCCCATCCCAGGCGAGACGCAGGCTCGGGCGCAGCGGTGTCGAGAAGCCGGATCGGATATTGTTTTCCCGGTTCGCCCAGACGGGGATGTCGACCGTGATGACCAGCGTTTCGAAACCGGTACGGGCAATGCGGTCGATCAGGCCGTCGATACGCGCCTCGTCTGCAGGAAGATAGGCCTGGAACCAGGTGCCGGGCGCGCATTCTGCCACCTCCTCCATGGGGATCAGCGACGTGCCGCTCATGATCGCCGGTATTCCCGCCGCCTGGGCGGCCTCCGCCAGCACGATGTCTCCACGGTAGGCCGACAGCGCGCTGATGCCTACCGGTGCAATGCCGAAGGGCGAAGCGTAGGTCCTGCCGAAGAGCGTCGTTTCCTGCGTACGGCGCGACACGTCGACCAGTACCTTGGGCTGGAAACGGTACTCATCGAAAGCAGCGCGGTTGTCGTCCAGGGAGCGGTTGTCTTCCGCCGCACCCGATATGTAGCCGAACAACGGACGGGGCAGATGGCGCCGCGCCGCATCCTCGAAGTCGTCCAGCGAAAGTATTGCGGCTACGCGCCCTGGTATCGACGGCGCCTCGCCCTGTTTCGCCTGCGCCGCCGCAGGCGGCTCGATTTTCATTCCTTGTGCCGACGTGCTCATGTACCACCTCCAGCGATGTGTCATGGAGGGCACTTTAGGCGCGATGCATGTTCAATAAAAGCGAAATTACGGTAACATGGAATTTCGCTTTTTCGACACAAAGACATATGACACTGAAACAGCTGGAAGCCTTCTACTGGGCAGCGACTTGTGCCAGTTTCGCGATGGCGGCCGAGCGGCTGCATGTATCGACCTCCTCGCTGTCGAAACGCCTGGCAGAGCTTGAAGACGCACTGGGAGTGCAATTGTTCGACCGGAGCGGCCACAAGGCGGTGCTGACCGAAGCCGGAGAGCGCTTGCTGCCTCAGGCGAGCGCCCTGCTGCTGGCGGCGGAGGAGGCGCGCAGGTCGGTGCAGCCCGATACCCGCATTGCCGGCCGCTGTCTGCTGGGCGTGGGTGAACTGAGCGCCCTTACCTGGCTGCCGCAGCTCGCCAGCTACGCCGGCAAGCGTTATCCGGAGCTGCGGCTGGAGCCGCATGTGGATATCGGTGTGGCATTGGACGAGCGCCTGCGCAACGGAGAGCTTGATTGCGCCGTGATCGCCGGCCGCTCAACCAACGCGTCGATTTCATCGCATACGATCGGACAGGCGCATTTTGTGTGGACGGCATCGCCTGCGCTGGCCGGCAAGGCTGCGCAAGTGACGGGACAGATGCTGCGCGACTATCCGCTCGTGACGTTGCCGCCCGGCGCCGGAACAAGCCGCATCCTGGATGAATGGCTTATGGCCAACGATATCGATGCGTCGCGCCGGCTGAGCTGCAACAGCTGGGGCGCGATCGCGGGCCTGCTCATCGAAGGAACGGGAGTCGGCTTCCTCCCCGAAAGCTGGGCAAAGTCCCTGGCGCGCCGTCGCGACCTTCGCGTGCTGGCTGCGACACCCGCGCTTTCTCCCCTGACGTACACCTTCCAGAAGCGGCGCAACGACGAGCGTCCCCTGCTGGCAGCAATGCTGGCGGCAGTGCGCGCAAGTGCGGATTTCACGCGGCCTCCGCGCCTGCTGTAGATATTTTCAGCCGTGTACCGATGCGCGCTCGATGATGGATGCGCAATCCACGCCGCGCGGCAAGTTGCCATAGACCAGTCCGCTGGACTGCCCGGAGAGACGGGAAAGGCAAAAGGCATCGGCCACCGCCTGGTTCCCGTGCTGCACCAGCAACGCGCCCTGCAGCGCCAGCGCCATCTTCTCGACGATGCTGCGCGCGCGGTATTCGATATCACCCAGGTCGCCGAATTCGTCTGCCAGGCGGGTGACATACGCATCAAGGTAGCGGTTGGCGCCCGACGCCCGCTTCAGTTCGGTCATGAGGATCTCGAGCGATCCCGGCTCACGCTGCATTGCCCGCAGCATGTCGAGGCATTGCACGTTGCCGCTCCCCTCCCAGATTGAATTGACCGGCGATTCGCGGAACAGGCGCGGCATGATGCTGTCCTCCATCACTCCGCTGCCGCCAATGCATTCCATGGCCTCGTAGGCATGGCCCGGGGTGCGTTTGCAGATCCAATATTTTCCGACCGCAGTACCGATGCGCACCAGCAGCTTTTCCGATTCGCTTTGCTCGCTGTTGTCCAGGGCGCGTGCAATACGCATGGTCATCGCCAGCGCGGCCTCGCTTTCGATAGCGAGATCCGCGAGCACATTCTGCATCAGCTGCTGTTCGGCCAGCAGCTTGCCGAACGCGGCACGCTGGGAACAGTGATGCAGCGCCTGCACCGCCGCCTGCCGCATGCCTGCTGCCGAGCCGATCATGCAATCGAAGCGCGTCATCGAGACCATTTTCAGGATGGTGGCGACGCCTCGCCCTTCGCCGCCGATCATCACGGCATAGGCGCCGCGCAATTCGGTTTCGGACGAGGCATTCGCGACGTTGCCCATCTTGTTCTTCAGGCGCTGGATCTGCAGCGGATTCTTGCTGCCGTCCGGCCGCCAGCGCGGCAGGAAGAAGCACGAAAGGCCACCCGGCACCTGCGCCAGCACGAGGAAGGCGTCGCACATCGGCGCCGACACGAAATACTTGTGCCCCACCAACTCATACGGCTGGCCAGGTCCGCCGCTGCCAAGCGGCATGGCGCGCGTCGTGTTGGCGCGCACGTCGGAGCCCCCCTGTTTCTCGGTCATCGCCATGCCGATGGTGATGCCCTCCTTCTGCTCCGCCGGTACATTGCGCGGATCGTAGTGGCGGGCCAGGATCTTCGACTCCCATTGCGCGGCAATATCGGGTTGCAGGCGTAAGGCCGGGATCGCCGCCGAGGTCATGGTGATCGGGCAGCAATGCGCCGCCTCGACCTGGCTCTGCATATAAAACTTCGCGGCACGCGCCACATGCGCGCCCGCACGGGGATCGGTCCAGTGCGAGGAGTGCAGGCCGTGCTCGATCGACACTTGCATCAGCCGATGGTAAGCCGGATGGAAACGGACCTCGTCGACGCGGCGGCCGTAACGGTCGTGGGTGTAGAGCACCGGCTTGTTTTCGTTCGCCTGGAATCCCAGTTCAATCAGCTCCCGCGAACCGGTCTGCGCGCCGAAGGCGTGCAGTTCGTCCTCCGCCCACCCGCCGCCTTCCCTCGCCACCGCTTCCCGCAGCGCGCGGTCTTCAACGTAGAGGTTGTAGTCCTCCAGCGCATGCGGCTGGTTCTCCACGCTATGGGTTTCCGCAAAAAAGCGGTTGTCACTCTGCAGATCGGCCATGTCTCTCTCCTGTACGACTTCCAACACTATCTGTCGCTGCGGCGTCAAGATGTGAATATGAATTCACTTTATTGAATCATACATCACCTTCGGTGTCCAGAGCGCGTCATAAACCGGCCGGGAAACGGTGGTTCGGGAACAAGCGTAGCGTTACGCGCGGTGCACAACATCCTGACAATTCCAGACCGGATGAGATCCAGAACGTCCTGAAGCTTGCTTGCCGTCATACTTTGAGCTCGGTTACACTCGGCCGCAAGCGTGGACTGAACATCAAGCATATGGCCTACCGCCCGACAGAAAAAACCGAAGCCCGCAAGGCCGCAGTGCGGCAGCGCGTCCTGGACGCATCTCTACAAATCGTGTCCACCGGAGGATTCGGGGCATTGACCGTCAGTGACGTTGCCCGCGAAGCCGGCATCGCCACCGGCGCCGTCTACAAACATTTCGACTCGAAAGCAGAGTTATGTGCTGAAGTATTCCGCCTGGCGACAGAAAAGGAACTGGCCGTCGTCAAGGAGAATGCATTGGCCGCAGGCTCGCCCTCACGCCGGCTGCTCAATGCCATCGAAGCCTTCGCCGCTCGTGCCATCAGCGGCCGCCGCCTGGCGTACGCGCTCATCGCGGAACCCGTTGACACCTTGGTGGATGCAGAGCGCCTGCGTTACCGCAGCGCATACGCCGATATCTTCCGCAAGGTAGTGGAGGACGGCATGGAGGTTGGGGACTTTCCGCAGCAATCGGCCACCGTCTCCGCGGCAGCGCTCGTCGGCGTGATCTCGGAGGCCCTGGTCGGACCGCTGACATGGCGGGACGGCAAAGAGCCGGAAATCGAAAAGGATGAGCTGATTCGTTCGATACAGGCCTTCTGCCTGCGTGCCGTGGCGATGCACGACACCGGTAGCGAGACTGACTGACTCGCTTCCAGGGCTGGAAGAAGTTAGGACGGGCAAAAAAAACGTCGGCCGACTGGCCGACGTTTCAAAACCAAGGTGACAGCCGGCAATCAGGCTGTGCCCTGCGCTTTTTCAATTAGGCGTTCTTGCGGCGGCGTGCAGCGCCGACTGCGAGCAGTCCGAGGCCTGCGAGAGCCAGCGAGCCCGGCTCCGGAACGTTATGCTGCTCCAGCGAGATGTGCAGCAGGTAATCCTGACCTTGTTGCAGCGCGCTGTCGAAATAGCGGCCGACTTCGACAACATATTGTCCCGCAGCCAGGGAGGTCAGCCAGTAGCTGTCCCAGCCATGTACCGTGCCATTGTCGAGGACACCGCCGTCATCATGGCTGCCGATACGAGTACCGGTGGAGTCATAAAGGTTCAGCCAGCTGTCCAGGTCGAGCATGCCGTTGTCGATATCGAACAGTACGTTGCCGCCAAAGCTGGTGAAACGGAAGAAATCACGGGTAACGCCGCCATCGGCGTTGCCATTGCCGCGAATGCTGGCGTGCGCCCAGGTTGTCGAGTTGGTGATGATTGCGTCGGAGTCAATCGAAAACGAGGAATCGACCAGTTGAGCCGTCGCGAACGAGTTGTTCGGTTCGACTTCGGCCACATACGCTGCAAGCGCCTGGGTGGTGGAAACTGCCATGATGGCAGCGAGGAGGGCACGTACGAGTTTCATTCTAGCTCCCTGAGATGATCTGAAATGTCGAATATGTTGTTGGTGTTGGCGATACGGCCGGGAGACTGTCATCGTCCGCGCAACTTAAAGCATCATCCGTGCCACAATTTCCAGATGGGAAAAAAACTCCGTTGTTTCAGTGACTTAGAAAACCCGTCCGACTGACTCGGTCACACTGAGCAAGGCAGTGTAAGAAATTTCGACATTGAGCGATTCGACCTGCGGGACGCAAGTCGAGGATGGTGGCAGTAGCCAGATGACCAGGTAATTCGCGGACGTGCTTTGCCGGCTGGCCCCCAGCCGTCTGCTTAGTCATCTGCGTGCCGCAATTCTCCCGGCACGCTTATCCGCCGATCTGCCTGAACGGATCAAGTGCCATGTCTATGATCCGCCGCTCGCGGACTACGATCTCTGCCGTCGCCGTCATGCCGTATCGAAGCGGGTACTTGGTTTCGCCCACGAGGTAGTAGTCCTTCTCCTTGTCCAGGGCCACCCTGCCCTCGTACACCGGCTGTTTCGACTGCGGCGAGGTTTTCGTGGCCGGCGAAATATGGTCCAGTGTGCCGTCGATTGTGCCGTATCGCTGGTAAGGGAAGGCATTGAATTTCATCTTCACCGCCTGTCCGATCTTCAGGAAAGCGCGGTCGTGTTCGGCGATCTCGATGCGCAGGATCGGGCGAGCATCCCTGGGAGCAATGCCGCCGATCGGCGTATTGGCCTGTACCTTGTCGCCGGGCTGCGTGGTAGTGACGTCGGTGATGACCCCGTCCACAGGCGCGACAATGAGCAGGAAGTTGTCCTTGTCGATATTTTCGAATCGTATCCGGGCAGCCGCATCCGCGACCAGCCTTGCGGTTTGCACCTGCAGGCGCAGCTTTTCTTCCGCATTCGCGATTTCCTTCGTTGCGGCTTCATACTGCAGTTGCAGCTTGGCGAATTCCTGGCCGCTGGTTTCCAGCTGTGCCCGCGCTTGCGTGAATTCCTGGGCCTGGCGAGCCGTCAGTTCGCTGACCCGCGCCTGCGCCACGCGCAACGCATTGTCTGCGGCCTGCAGCGCATTGCGCTTGCTCTCGACCTGCAACTGCGACACGCCACCGCCACCGGTCATCTCGAACAGGCGGGAATACTTGTCCAATTCCAGCTTGGCCGCATCACGTGCACGCCGGGCTTCCTCGACATTCGTGCGCGCTTCCGCTAGTTGCGCGCGCTGGCTTTCGGCCAGCTTGCTGGTGCCTTCCGCGGCGCGTTTCGAATGCTGGTGCTCTTCCAGTTCCATCTGCTGCTTCAAGCTCGCCACTTTGCGCTCCATCAGGGCTTTCCGTTCCGGGAACAGCTTCCACTCGCGCTCGGCGTCTTCCAGTTTCAACTGGGCTTCCAGCGCGTTCTTTGCCGCCTCGATGGCGCCCCGTGCATTCAGGCGCGCAAGTGTGTCCCCCTTGGATACAGGCTGCCCTTCGGCGATGTAGACGTTGGCCAGTTCGCCGTCGATCGGCGCATAGAAGCGCCTGACCTCCGACTCCGGCTGCAGCGATCCCTGCGCCGTCACGATTACATCCGCAGTGCCGATGAAGGACCAGAGCAAGGCGGCCACGACCAGTCCGACCATGGCGATCACGGTCGCCTGCGTGAAGCGCCATGGCTCCGCGGTAAGGATCGATATGCCCTCGGCGCTATGGTCTTCGAGGGCTTCCGTCAGCGGCCTCAGGCGGGCGTCAGTGCTCATTGCCTGATCCTCCCAGCAATGCAAGTTTTTCCTTCCACAGCGCCGGTTCCAGAACGAGGCGCAGGTCTTGCATGGCTTTGCGCTGCTGCTCGCCTTCCGTAACGATCTCGTCGCGCAGCCTGGTCCACTGCGCAGGCGACTCGGCCCTCAGTTGCTTCGCGATCAGGAGTCCCTGCTGTACGCTTTGTCGCGCATCCGTCAGCAGCCTGGCCTGGGTGCGGAACTGGGTCGAAATTCCTGACTCAAGTCGCTGTGCGCCCTCGATCGGTCCATTGTCGCGGTACTGTTTCCAGCTCGACTGGGCGCGGTTCATCAATTCCTGGGCGCGGGTCAGCGCCTTGTCCTTGTTGCGCTGGATATCGCCTTCGGTGGCGCGGATGAAATAGACATCGTCATCCGGATCGAGGGATCCGTAGAAGGCCAGCAGTTGCTCGTCGTAATCCCTGCCGCCACGTGCCTTCTGCAGTGCACCGAATTGCTCGACGATGGACTTGCGTCGCTGGATCTGGTTTTCCACGGATTTTCCCCACGGGCCTGCGCTCAGCTTTTCCATGGCGGCAAAGGACGCATCCGCCTTGCCCTCCCGCCAGGCTTTGTTTGCGGCCTGGTACTGGCCAAGCAATTCCGCGGGCGGTAACTGGTTCGCCGTGCCGAGCGCGCGGAAACGCGCCTGGAACGCGGGTGTCGAAAACTTCGCCTTTTCCAGCCGCGGAGCGAGACGCGCAAGGTTCTTCTCGCGTACCGCACCGTCGATCTCCGTGTACGTCCGCAGGTCCTGGCGCACGCCGTCGAGTCCGCCGATGCGAGGATATTTCTCCGCATACTCATTGAGGACCTGTTCGAGCTCCTCGGGACGGTCCTTCTTCAGTTCGTCGGCGATCGACGCCTTCAACCTGTCGATTGCGGCGAGGTAAACTGCCTCATCGCTCTGCAGTTTGCGCAGATGACTCAATGCCTCGCTATAGGTCTCCTCGAAGGCAGGGACATAGGCCGAGATCGTGGCGAATGCGCGCTGGTGCTTCTGCGTGCCGTCGTCCCATTGCCTGAGCAATTGCCGTATCTTGTCCTCGTCCATGTAGATACGGATAGGCGCATCGACGCCACCCCTGCCCAGCACGAAACGCTCCAGCTCGCCCATCCACTCCAACTCTGCGAGCAAAGGTTGCGCATATTCGTTATGGCGCGCGGCGTCCTTCATCCCTGCGAGAACGGCGGATGCCTGGTCGAAATTGCGCGCTTTCAGCATCGCCACCCAGTCGGGAATGCGCGCCTTCAACAAGGCCTCCGTGCCCAACGTCTTCAGTTCGGCGCTACCGGGGCTGAGCGCAAGATGGCGGCTTGCCACTTCCGACGCGCGCGCATAGTCGCCGTCGGCGAGGAGATCTTTCATTTCCCGTTCCGGTGCTCCGGTTAAACGCATCACGAGCGCAATGCCGACCAATGCTGCGGCAATGACACCCAGTATGCGCATTCCCCGTTTCGATATCGCCCCTTCGCCGCCGCGAAATGCACCGGCAAGCTCGGCAACGAAGATCGCCGCCTTGCCTCGCGGTTTGCGCTTGCCTCCATCCCGCGAGGACTCCTCATGCAGTCTTGCGGCAGCATCGTTGACCTCGTCCTCCTGCTTCTGCACATGGTCCACGCAGAAGATGTCGAGGAAGGAGTCGGGGGCAGCGACAAAGGTGGTCTTGTCCGGATTTCCGGTCGTGGTATGGGTATGCACCACGCTCTGGATCATGGTGCTCAACTTGGTGACCGTGGGTTCGGCCGCCAGGTCTTCCTGGTGCAGGCTCACCTTGTACACGAAATGGTGGCCGCCGAATGCCAGGGTGTCGCCATCGTTCAGCGGCACCGCATGCTCGTCCAGCCGCTTGCCGCCGACGAAGGTGCCGTTGGTGCTGCCGAGATCCTCGACGAAGGCCTGCCCGCCCTTCAGGAAGATGTGAGCATGGCGGCGCGAGAGGTAGTTCACCTGGTGCGGGAACTCGTCCTTGTAGCGGGCGAATGCATCGTCTGCCTTGCTGATCAGGAAGGGGAAACTGGTGACGATGATCGGCTGCAGGCCGAGGTCGTCGCGTTCGGGATTCAAGACCACGGCGACGAGCCGGGTCGCCGTGACGGCCCTTTCCTTCGGCTTGCCCAGGCGAACGGTGTACGTCAGGCGGCCGCCGAAGCAGATCTCGTCGTTGTCGTTGAGCTTGGTGATCTTCTGCTGCACTTCGACGCCGTTGACCTTGGTGCCGTTCTTGCTGTCCAGGTCGGCGATGTAGACTTCGCCGTTTTCGGAAAAGATGCGTGCATGACGGCGCGAGAGGTCGGCGACGACCTTCGGCGGATAGTCCGAAAACGGCGGCTCGGTCCTGCCGATGGCGAACAGGTTTTCATCGATGCGGATGTCGCCGATCTCCGGATGCGATACCGGCTTGAGCACGATGTCGTACGCCATGTCGACCGTCGTCGTCATGCGGACGGTCGCGGCACTGTCATGCGCCATGCTGCGTCTGACGTTCATTGGCTTGCATTCCCGACGGTGACGGCGGGCCATCCTCCTCCGAGGGCTTTATAGAGTGTGACGGTGTCCGACAGGATCTGCTGGTGGTTCGCCAGCAGTGCCAGTTCCGCCTGAAGCAGCGAGCGTTCCGTCTCGAACACTTCGAGCTGCGACACGACGCCTTCCTTCAACTGCGCATCGATCTGCGCGGCCACGGTGCGCAGGTGCTCGACCTGTTGGCGCAACTCTTCGCGCTGCTTCTGGTGCGACTCAAGATTGACCAGCGCATTCTCGACCTCTTCGAACGCGCCCATGACGGTTTTTCGATACTCCTCCTCCGCAACCTTGGTCTGCGCCTCGCTTGTCTTCACCCGCGCCTTCACGCTCGGGTCGAGGATCGGGATATTGATACTGGGCAGCAGGCCGAAAGTGAAGGACTTGAACAAGCCGGACAGCACTGTGCTCGCCGTTCCCCCGCGTCCGGTCAAGCTGATCGAAGGCAGCTGCGCCAGTTTTGCGGCACCGACCAGGTCATACGCTTGCAGCACCCGAAACTCTGCCGCAACGACGTCCGGCCGCCGCTTCAACAGCTCGGCCGGCAAGCCGGCCGGCACGATGGGCGGATTGACCTTGTCACGCAAATTCCCGGGCGGAACCTTGAATTCCCCGGCGGGCACCCCGAGCAGTGTCGAGAGTGCGTTGCCGGCCAGGGCCCGTGCCCGGCGCAGTTCCAGTAAGTCGTTGGTCAGCCGGTTGATCTCGGCGCGCTGCTGCAGCACGCGGGTGTTGGGAAGGAGTCCGTTCTTGTACATCGCCTCATAGATGCCGAGGATCTGCTTGTTCTTGTCCAGCGACTTCTGCTGCTGCGCCATCTGCTCATCCAGCTGCAGGATCTGGAAATACGTGGTTGATACGGACGACGCCAGCGTCAGGTAGCCTGCGCGCCAGTCCGCTTCCGAAGCCTGGTAGGCCGCCTGTTGCGCCTGCACACCTTTTTCGACCTTGCCCCAGATATCGATGTCCCAGTTCACCTGAGTGCCCAGGTTGAAGGACTTGCTGAACGGTTGTCCAGTGCTTTTCTCGAAAGTGGAACCGGCGGCGGCGCTGAGCGATGGCAAGGCGCCTGCCCGCGCCTCGCCGATCTGGGTGTTTGCCACTTGCACGCGCGCGGCAAGGATCTTCACGTCGAAGTTGCCCGCGATTGCCCTGTTCACCAGGCTGTCGAGATACGGGTCCTTGAATTCGCGCCACCAGTCGGGCGCAATCGTTTCAGCGGCAGAAACCTGCTGCCCCTGCTGCGACCACGACGTCTTGGCCGGGGCCTCCGGCGTCTTGTATGGGGCCATGCTTACGTCGGCGCAGCCGCAAATCACGCTTGCGCACAGTCCTCCGGCCAGGGAAAGTCGAAGGCGCGGCAGGCGGGATACCGGTTGTGATGGATTCGAAAACGATGTCGAGTGCATTTCCATACCGTTGAAATATCTTTGGATTGTCTATGCTCATGCCTCGGCCCATACGCGGGCTTCGACGAACACCCGGAACAGCCTGGGGTCGAGATGTCCTGCGCGGCATTCGGAGCCGATCAGGTCCAGCGCTTGTTCTACTGGTATCGCCTTCTTGTACGGGCGGTCCCCGGCAGTGAGCGCGTCATAGATGTCGCATATGGTCAGGATGCGGGTCTGCGTGCTGATCTGGTGCCCGCGCAAGCCCATCGGGTAGCCGGATCCGTCCAGCTTTTCATGATGGCCGTGCGCGATCGCGGGAACACCGGCCAGGTCCCGCGTCCACGGGATCAGGATCAGGAAGGAATAGGAGTCCACGACATGCGATTCGATTTCCTTCCGCTCTTCCGCCGTCAGGCATCCTTTCGGCAGGCTCAACGCGGAAAATTCGCACTCGTGCAGCAAGGGGGACGTGCAGCCATCGGCCTCATGGAAGGTGTAGTCGAGGACTTCGCTCAGGTCAGGCAGCATGCCGCCATGCGAGATCGCCGGTTCATTCGCCTCGCGGATGGACGTCAGGAAGCGTTGCAGGCGCATGTACTCCTCTTCCAGATACGCTTCGATCCGCTGTTTCTCGGCGCGGAACGCGGCTATCGACAGTTCCTGTTCGGCATGCCTTTCCACCAGGTCGCGGTACACCTGCCGTTCGAGACACGCGCGTGCGTACTTGAAGCGCTCCTCGAGCATCCGCATTTCGGAAAAATGGAGTTTCTTTTCCTTGCGCAGCACATGCTCGCGCACGCCTACCTTGCCGAAGTCGTGCAGCAGTGCCGCATAGCGGATTTCACGCAACTGGTCGTGACTGAATTCTACGTGGCGCAATTCCGGCGTATCGGCCCGGTCCACGGCCTTGGCCAGCGCTTCCGCATAGCCGGCCACGCGGAACGAATGGCCGGCGGTAACCGGATCTCGTTCTTCGATCGCCTGCACAGATGCACGCACGAAACCGTCCAGCAGGCCAGCGATATCGGAATACAGCTGGAAATTCTTCAGCGCAACCGCCGCTTCCGCGCAGACGCCGGTGAGCATTTCCAGGTCCTGCTCCTTGAAGGCATAGGGATCCGACGAGGTATCGACCTGGATCAGGCCGAGGCACTCTCCTTCGACCACCAGCGGCACGCACATGACGCTGCGGATTGCCTGCGCCAGGATCGATTCCTGTGCGCCGAAATGCCGATCGGACAGCGTGTCGACCGAGAGGATCGATTGCTTCCGGTTCAGCACTTCTTCGATGATGGTGCGCGACATCCGCACGCGTTCCGGATCTTCTACCCGGCCATCCCGCCGCCGAGCCGCAACGGGAATCGGCTGCCCGCCTTCCGTCTTGCGCAGCATGATGTACGCACGCTCGGCCATCGGAAACAGTTCGAAAATGAAATTCATGATCTTTTCGATCAATGTTTCCTGGTCGGTCACAGCGCCCAGTGCGATGCCGACCTGCGCCATTGCGTGCAGTTTCTGCATCGTCTGCTGGATGTCGCCCTTGGCAACGGCGCCGGTGACAGGCTCCATGATCCGCGTGAGCTCGGACGCATCGACCACGCGTGTGATGATGGTCGGCGTGCTCTCCTTTGCCGGCACGACCAGCGAATGGAACACCATCTCGGCGTTCGATATCATCAGCTCGTCGCCATCCTTGAGCGGATGCCATGCGCCCGGCTTCAGCTTGTTGCCGTCGACGAAGGTGCCGTTGAAGGAATGCAGGTCTTCCACGAAGTAGGTATCGCCGCGGCGCCGGATGCGCGCATGCCGGCGGCTCACCGTATGTTCGGGAATGCAAAGGAATTTATCGGATGCAAGCGAATCCTGAGGGTCGCGGCCGATCACGACTTCATCATGGATGGGAAACACTGTTGGCCGTTCCGACCCATCGCCGGTGACCTCGAGGTAGGCCGTCACCGCGCTAGAGGACACAGCCGGGGGCGCTGGGTTGTACATCTCACCTCCATATGCCGCTGACGCTACTGATTACTACTACTGGCTACTACTTATCAGTATGCGCACCGGCTTTGCAAACTGCCAGCTCGAACTTTCCACACGCCGCATCCGCTTCTGGAGGCCCCAGAGCCTGTCGGTGACAGGCCCTATCTGACGGTAATCGTGATCTTTTTCGAATAGATCGGCGGGTTGTGGGGAATGTGCTTGTCGTCGCCCATCAGCAACTGCAAGGTGTGTTTCCCCGGCGGCAGTTCGAGCGTGGTTTCGGTTTCGCCCGCACCGAAATGCAGGTGGTTCCTGTCCGACGGTATCTCCTTGTCGGCAGGCGGCAGGTCGGTATCGACCAGCAAGTGATGGTGGCCGGTGTTCGGCAGCTTCACGTCCTTCGGCGCGACTCCCATGTCGCGCAGGCCGAACCAGACCTTGAAGGGTTTTCCGGCGGCGATGACCTCGCCGTTGTTCGGCCACCCGATGTACAGGTAGGCATGCGGCGCGGCAGGTGTTTCACCGGCGAATGCCGCCGTGCACGAAAGGAGGAAGAATGCCGCAGCAGCGCACGTCCTAGCCATGATCGGTACTCCTCGCGATTGCCTGAATCCGAAAGAGGATGTCATCCATGCACACATCGTCGCTCTCCCGTCGTTATTTCACGGTGATGGTGATCTTCTTCGACATCACCGGCGGGTCGTGGGGAACATGGTCTTTGTCCCCGAGCAGCAACTGGAGCGTGTGTTTTCCGGGTGGAAGTTCGATACGTGCCTCCGTCTCACCGGCGCCGAAATGCAGGTGGTTCCGATCCGACGGAATCTCCTTGTCCATATCCGGCAGATCCGTATCGATGAGGACGTGGTGATGTCCCGTGTTCTTCCGCTCTACCCCCTTGGGCGCGACGCCCATGTTGCGCAAGCCCATGCGCAACCAGAATTTGCCGCCGCTGATCACGGCTCCGTTCGGCGGCCAGATAATGTATGCCTCTGCGTTTTCCGGTGCCGGTAACCGCTCTGCCGCATGTGCGACGTTCAAGCCAATTGATGCTGCGGTCACGGCACTGAGAATCAAGACTCTCATGGGATGCGTCCTCCAGCAGGAATATCCGCCCAAGCGCCGGAATGCGATGATTCATTGCACCGGCAACCAGCTTCATCAATCAACCGCTTGCGCATCGGAGGGCGCCGGGGGCGCCTTCGTTACCTGCAGGGAGAGCGGTTGCTCTCATTTTCAGGGAAGTTGTGGAGTCTCATTTGTGCTTTCGCAAATCGCTTCGACTATTGGATATCGATGATATGCAAGACGAACATATCGCGTCTCGCACTCTACCGCGACAACTCTTGCCGATGATGCATCGTTCATATGGAAGGACTTGCCGTGTGGCCAACCATCCTGCTCGCGTTTGCGCTTGGAGCACTCATAGCAAAACCGGCTTTCACCGCCGGCGCGGACGATGACTCAAGTACGCCTCTGCATGCAGGCGGCGGCCATGCGTCGCGGCCCGATAACCGCTTCCTCGCGGATCTTCTGGACAACGGCATCGCGGCCATCCTCCCCAAGGACAGCGCGGAACAGTACGAGCTGACCTTCTGGGAATCGATCAAGGACAGCAATCACATTGCTGATTACGAAGCCTACCTGCAGGCCTATCCGAAGGGACGATTTGCTGCACTCGCGAAAGCCCGGATAGAGAGGCTGCGCGCGGCGGCGAAATCGCAAGAGCCCGCCGCCGAACCCGAGCGTCCTGCCGCCAAGGCGCCGCCTGAGAAACCGCGGCAGCCGCCGCCTCCCAAGGCGGAACCGGAACGCCGCCGCATACCGCCAAAAGAGGCGCCTGTGGCCAAGGAGCCTAAAGAGGCCCCCCCTGTGGCGGCACCGGCCGAGCCTGTCCCGGACAGGCCACCGCCGAAGGCGGCCAGCGGTGAAATCAGGGATTGCCCGACCTGTCCCGTACTGATTTCCCTTCCTGCCGGCACCTTCACGATGGGCAGCAACACCGGCGATCCTTCGGAGAAACCCGCTCACCGTGTGGGGATCGCCAATCCATTTGCAATCGGCAAGTATGAGGTCACGGTGGACCAGTGGAGCGCATGCGCCGAGGCAGGCGGCTGTCCCAAGCTGTCGTCGGCCGGTCCTGGCGGCACCCCAGTGCGCGATGTCAGCTGGGACGAGGCGCAGCAATATGTGAAATGGCTTTCGAGCACGACCGGCAAGTCCTACCGCCTGCCCAGCGAAGCCGAGTGGGAATATGCGGCACGTGGCGGAACGTCGTCACGTTTCTGGTGGGGAGAGCAAATGCGCCCCGGCAATGCCAATTGCAAGGATTGCGGACAGCCATGGAGTGATGATGCGCCTGCGAAGGTCGGCTCCTTCGCTCCCAATCCCTATGGGCTGCATGATGTGAATGGGAGCGTATGGGAGTGGGTCGCGGACTGCTGGCATACATCCTACAGGGGCGCCCCCACGGATGGCCGCGCCTGGGACACCCCCGGCTGCCGCGAGCGGGTGATCCGCGGTGGCTCCTGGCGGGACGACCACAGTTACATGCCCGTTTCCACGCGGTTCAAGTATGGCGCCAGCGTGCGCTACTCACAGAACGGCTTTCGCGTCGCAAGGGACATGAAGTAGAAGTAGTCAAGACTTGCGCGCCTTCGTCCTGATCTGCAGGAAATCCACCATGATCTTGTCGCGTCCGTGCTTCGCGGCGATCTGCTTCAACTGCTTGTCGACGGCCTGCAGGTAGTCCCCCGCGCTTTCCGCCTCCGGCCGCATGCGGTCGAACAGCGGTACCGGCGTCACGAGCAGTACGATGAGGTCGGTTCCGAACGGTTGCGCGACTACCCAGTTGCCCGGATTGCCGATCGTCGCCGAGTAGTTGGGCGGCGCCTGGTTGGCCCTCGCGCGGGGGCTAGGCACCATATGCAACACGCTACCGTCGAAGGAGAAGTAGTCGACGTTGACGTAGGAATCATAGGCCGGCGTGCTCACATCCAGGATCACCGATTCGCCCTCGACCAGTTCAGTGCGCGCAGGCTTGGTCCGTACGGATGCCGGCGTCCCCGCCATCTGGTTGCCGGCCCAGTAGCCGCCGAGCAGGTCGACCACACCGCATTTTTCGTCGGTGACTTGCCGCACATCCAGGTTGAGTTGCTTCACGCCGGGAATCGCATCCAGGGTGTCCTTCAGTTTTGCGGCGCCGTAACTCTCCTGGACATATCCACGTACCTGCAGGTTATTTCCCTTGATCGTCGGCAGCAATGCCGAACATGGCACGTTTGACAGGACCGGACTTACCGCCTCCATGGTTAGCGCAGGCGCCGGTACAGGCACTGGCGCAGGTGCGGGTGCCGGTGTCGCGGGAGGCGCGCCTGCCGTTGGCGGCGGAGCCGGCTCTACTACCTTTGCTTCGGGCTCCGGCGCGCGTTCCTCGCGTGCGCCGCGGTAGAAGTTGAACGCGAGCGTGGCCAGCAGTGCGACTGCAAACACACCGCCCCCAAGCGCGAGGGCCGGCATCAGCTTCTGTTCCCCGCTCAGTTCCTTGAAGAACAAGTCGACGCTAGGTGTTCGTTCCTCTCGTTCGAAAGCCAGCGCATGCCGGAGCGCGCGCCATGGCCTGTGTCCCAGGTTCTGCGGCCGTTGCGGCTTCAACCCGGAGTTGCGCGCCTGCGTGGCGGGCACGCGGTCGAAGGGATGGTGGCCGGTCAGCATTTCGTAGGTGATGCATGCGAGCGCGTAGACGTCGTCGCGCGGATCCGGCTCGCGATGCTCCAGCATCTCGGGGCTTGCGTAGGCCGGCGTCATGGCGCCAAGGCTTCCGGGATCGAATACCGTCGCTTCGACCGTTTCTTCCGGCTTGTGAAACACCCGTGCAATACCGAAGTCGATCACCTTGACTTCGCCGTGGTCGGTGACGAAGACATTCGCCGGCTTGAGATCGCAGTGGACGAAGCCGCGCTCATGCGCGTAGGAAAGCGCTTTCACCATGCCGCTGACGATATGCATCGCCTCGTGGTACGGCATCCCCGCGAAACCGGGTGCGCGCAGCTTCCTGCTCAGCGGGCCGCCCGTCAGGAACTCCATGGTCAGGTAAACCATCGGCCCGTCGCGGTCGAAGTCGTACACCCTGACGATGTTCGGATGTGCCAGTGTCTGTGCCTTCTTCGCCTCGCGCTGCAAGGCGATCAGCGACTTCGGATGGCCGCGAAACTGTACGTTCAGGACCTTGATCGCGATATAAGGATTACGGTCGGACGCCTCCAGCTTGCGCAAGTCAAGCGCCTTGTACACGGTGCCCATGCCGCCGAAACCGACGCACTCTTCCAGTACGAAACGGCCGTTGAGCGTATCGCCGACGCCCTTGATCCGTTCCAGGCCGTCGATCATCTCACCGCCGAACCGGCCTTCGCTGCCTGTGGCATAAGGGGAAACCGTGCTCCTGAAGGAGGACGTGCGCATGCGCGTCTCGTTGCCGTGCGGGAGGCTGTGGGAAGGGCTTTGCGGGAGACTGTGCGGCGGACTGCGCGTCGCCTCGACCACGCGTTCGACGCGCCGTTGGAGTTCGGCATACACATCCGGCGGAAGATGCCCGCGCGTATTTTCGTCATCGAGGATTTGCAGCAACTTTGTGGAATCGACGCTATCAGCCGCCAGCGCGCGGTCTACCTGCGCGAAAAACTCGTGATGCGATACGCCGCCTCCCTGGAAGTTGCGTATCGCGTGAGCGAGGCTAGGCATGGGATCGGTTCGTGACATGTTAAGTCAAGATTCAATACTGCGCGCCCTTTACCTTGTCGTTTTAATATAGTACAAACTGTCAGCATTACTGCGGGTTGATTGGCCGTGCGTGGCTGGCGGTGCAACAGGTGTGGAAGCATGGAAACGGAATGCCGCCGGAGGTTGTGCATTGGAATATGTCTGCGCTACAGCGTTTGAGGTGGAGTGGAATCGCCGAGCGGCAATTCCTTGGTATGGGAGGACGTTGAAGTAGCTTGAAGGCGTAGGCGTGCAATGCCGACAGCTTCGAGAGTGCGGAGGACTTCACTTGTTCGCGCTCGGAAGAACAAGTGAAGTCCTCCGTACAGAGCTACTCGTCTACCTCGGGCACAGCTCTCGTTGGACCCGCAGCCGCGAGGGCAGCCGTCTTGATGGCGTTAGCCACTTCATCGATGGCTGCACGACTTTTCATGGCGCGTGCAATGTTCAGTCCACCGATCAGAACTCCGAGCATCGCCCATGCGCGCGCGCGCGCTTCGTCCGCATTCCCGATGTCCAATCCTCGGGTAACGATGTTCACGATTGCGTTCATTTTCTTTTCGAACGCGACCTGGATGTCCTTGCCTGCCCGGATGACATCTGGTGTCAGTGAGGCCATGGCGCATCCACATTCAAGATCTTCCCGGTGGGCCTTGCTGAGGTAATAGTCCGCAAAGGCATGCAACCAGTCGGTTCCGTACTTGCGCTGATATTCCGGCAAGCCTTCAATGACTTCGTCGAGCCCTACCCCGAGTGCCACCTCGAAGGCTCCACTTTTTGAGCCGAAGTGCGAGTAGAAGGCCCCCGAGGTTACGTCAGCCCCCTTGGCCAGAGCATCCACGCCGATTCCGGCAAACCCGTGCTTGCGAAATCCGCGGCTGACTGCCTCAGTCACTCTTTGCCTGGTTTCGTCCTTGTTTACGCCCTTGTGTCGCATCGCTTTTCCTCAATGAATGTAACGAACGTTATTTAGTCGTTGACAAAATAACGATCGCTACATAAGCTCCGTAACGATCGTTATGTAACGATCGTGATTTTACCTCAAGCAGAGAGATCGAATGACTATGAATGTCAGCAACCAGCGCGGAAACATCGCGCTCAGGCTCACTGCCGGGGCCATTCTGGCGATGGCCGTTGATGCGTTCGATGTCGCCGCCCAACCTACCCAAACTCAACAGGAGAAAAGCATGACCCACAAGGCCTATGTCTATACCGAACTGCAGATATCCGCTCCCTTTGAGAGCGTGCCATGGAAGCGAATCAACGACACGATCAAGAAACAGCCCGGCTTCATCAACAAAACCTGGCTGGCCGGCGTCGGGAACAACTCGGCAGGCGGGCTGTACACGTTCGATTCCATCGAGAATGCGCAGAAGTTCGTGACCGAATACTTCCCGGCAGAAGCGCGTGGCTTCGGCGTCGCCCAAACGACCCGCGTGTTCGATGCGGCTGCAACCGAAGCAGCGAGCCGGGACATGAACTCCGTTCATTATGACGCGAAGCTCGACGTCAAGCCGGGTGCATATGTGTATACGGAAGTTCAGTTGCACGCGCTGCCCTTCGACGAGGCCGCCCCGTGGCGCGCTCTCAACCCGATCCTCAAGCAGCAGCCCGGCCTCTTGTCAAAGACCTGGCTGTCTGGTGTGCATACTGGGACGCCGGGCGGTCTGTACGCGTTCGACACCATCGAGAATGCCCGCAGCTTCGCCGTCGACTACTTCCCGACGGAGGCGGCTGCGCTGAAAGCGGCTTTCTACACGCGCGTATTCGACGCCAGCGTGACCGAAGCAGCCAGTCGGGACATGAACTCCCCGTTCTATCGCTAAACGTCCGCAGGGAGAGAAGCCGGATCACACGCCGGCTTCTTCCTCGGCCTTACCCACCATCAGCACAGGAGAATTTCATGCCTCTCGTACGTATTTCGCATGCCGCCGGCAAGCCGAATGGCTATGCCAGGGCACTCTCGCTGGGCGTCCATCGCGCAATGGTCGATGCGTTCAACGTCCCCGAGAACGACTACTTTCAAATCGTGACGGAGCACTTGCCGGAAATCGGGATCGTCGGGCCGGTTGAATTTCTCGAGATCGCACACTCGTCGGATCTGGTGTTTCTCCAGATTACCTGCGCCGAGGGGCGGACACTGCAGCAAAAGAAGGCGCTGTACGCCGCTATTGCCGAAAACCTGGCGACTATCCCCGGCGTGCAGACCGAAGACATCATCATCAATCTGGTCGAGACACGACGCGAAAACTGGTCCTTTGGCAATGGCCTCGCTCAGTTTGCGCCGGCGGAATATACGGAAAGAGCACCAGCTCCTGCTGCGGAAAATACAGTTCTGGGCCGTGCCCGCCTCCTGCACACTATGCTGCGTGTGCGCAACCTGGATGTTTCGCTCGACTTCTACACCAGCGTGCTCGGAATGCGCCTGCTACGACAGAAGACGTTTCCCCAAAGGCAATTCACGCTCGCCTTCGTGGGCTATGGTGAAGAGACTGATACGGCTGTCCTGGAACTCACGCATAACTGGGGCCGGGATCAATATGAAATCGGAACAGCGTACGGACATATCGCCATTGGCGTCGAGGACGTCTTTTCCGCAGTCCGCGCGGCCGAAGCCGCGGGCGCGAAAGTAACGAGACCGGCCGGTCCTCTCCAGGGCGACCCGAGCGAGATGATTGCCTTTATCGAGGATCCGGACGGTTACAAGGTGGAGTTGATCCAGCGGGAGTAACGAGTCCGTGCATCAGGTACGCCAAAGACGGAGCCGAAGCTCGTCAATGAGGGCATGACTTTTTGTTGATCAGGCGACAAATACCGGCCGTCTGCGCACCGAGCATGCGTCGCCATCTTCGTATGGCGGGCATGATTGCCTCGCCGCCTATTTCGACATGATTTTCTCGCGCTTGAAAGCGGGTTGACCATGAACTCTGACATTGAATTCCGCCCGTCAGACCGCCCTTCACGCGCGACACGGCCATACGCAGGGTTCGCCTTTCCGAATCGAACTCGCGCGAACGTGTTGCGCTGACCTATCCTCCGGCAGCCAGTCGCGCAATCGCGCCTAGTTCGCAACAGGGCGCGGTGAGGTAGTGCAGTTTCTGATACGTAAATGGAAGTACTAACTGAACTATCGGGTGATCAAGGATCTGCGGGCATTCTGTGCTACGGCTTGGCGATGCCGCTTACCGGTTACATGGTCGGGCGGTTCGGGACGCGCTTCGTGCTCTTGCTCGGCAGCATGAATCTGCTTGGGACTCATGGCGTGCCCATGCTGATGAATCACGGCTTTGACGCCAAGCTCAGTTCCGGCCCAGACGTAAAAATGCCCTCCTCTGGAATGTCCAGGGAGGGCATGAGGATCTAATGAGAGCTGGGCCACCCGCGGCCCACGCAACGCGAATCAGCTGCCGAGCAATGCCTGCTTCAGTGTATTGTCGACCGGCTTCTCGCCCAGCCAGATACGCAGGAACGCATTGCTGAACGCGAGGTCGGGCAGCACTTCGCCGACGCGCTTGTCGTTGACAAGCACATGCGAGCCGGAGTTGGGGATCCAGTCGACGGTAATGGTGTCGCCCTTGCTCAGCTTCGGGATGGACGCGAAGATTTCGCCCATCTTCATCGTCTGGTTCACGAATTTCGCCTTCTCGGTCTTGTCCGAATTGGCGTTGAGGCCGTCCATGAAAGCCTGGCCGAGCTCTTCGTTGTTCACGTCACGCAGCAGGACGAGCCTGATGCGGCGCGGGCCGGTCACTGACATGACGTCGGGCACTGTCTTCTTCTTTTCGGGCAGGTACAGGCCTGCTGCGTATACCTTGAACACGGCCCAGGTCCGCAGGCCTGCGCCGTTCAGCTTCAATTCCTGGTTGGCGACCTTCACGGTGTCGTCGAGCTTGACGCCGCCGACTTCCATCGCCTGCGCGTTCATACCCAATCCGGCGACCAGGCCTGCCATGACGACCAGGCTCTTGAGGCTCTTGCGCGATTTCATATTTATTGTCTCCAGTTGCAGTTTTGTGCGGTTAAACACGAAAGATTTCAGAATTCTTCCCAGCCGTCGTTCGCATTGACGGCCGGTGCGATTTTTTTCGGGACAGGCGCGTTGGAAACTTTTGGCTTCAACGGCAGGGGCACGACGGTGGATGCCTTGGGCGCCGGGGCCTGCTCCGCTTGTAGCGGTGCAGGCGCACTGTGGTTGAGTTTGAACACGCTGACCAGCTGCGAGAGCATGGACGCCTGGTTCTGCATGGATTCCGCCGACGCCGCTGCCTCTTCCACCAGTGCGGCGTTCTGCTGCGTCACGCCGTCCATCTGTACGATCATGTGGTTGAGCTGCTCGATGCTGGTGCTCTGTTCCTGGTTGGCGACGGTGATCTCGGACATGATGCCGGTGACGCGTTTGACGCTG
Source organism: Noviherbaspirillum sp. (assembly GCA_035627275.1). Lineage (GTDB taxonomy): Bacteria > Pseudomonadota > Gammaproteobacteria > Burkholderiales > Burkholderiaceae_D > Noviherbaspirillum. The sequence continues at coordinate 7,763 of DASPMC010000070.1, read as the reverse complement.
GCGACCACTTCGTTCATGGTAGAGCCGGCCTGATCGACGAGCTTGGCGCCCGCGTCGACCTTTTCCACGGAATCGCTGATCAGCTCCTTGATTTCCTTTGCCGCGCTGGCCGAGCGTTGCGCGAGGTTGCGCACCTCGGCCGCGACCACGGCGAATCCCTTGCCCTGCTCGCCGGCGCGTGCCGCTTCCACTGCGGCGTTCAACGCGAGGATATTGGTCTGGAATGCGATACCGTCGATTACGCCGATGATATCGACGATCTTGCGCGAGGACTCGTTGATCGAGCCCATGGTCTGCACGACCTGCGACACGACGGCGCCGCCCTTCTCCGCGATCTGCGATGCGGTGGCGGCGAGATTGTTTGCTTCACGCGCGTTCTCGGCGTTCTGGCGCACGGTCTGGGTCAGCTGTCCCATGGACGATGCGGTTTCCTGCAGTGCGCCGGCCTGTTCCTGGGTATGGTGCGACAGGTCCATGTTGCCGGTGGCGATTTCGCGCGACGCGGCGGCAATCGTTTCCGTGCCCTGGCGCACTTCGCCCACAAGCCGTGACAGGCTTTCATTCATGTGCTGCAGCGCCTTCATCAATTCGCCGGTTTCGTCGTGCGTCTTGATCTTGATTTCACTGGTCAGGTCGCCGCTGGCAACGCGCTTGGCCACGTCCACGGCTTCGTTCAGCGGTCCGGTGATCCGGCGCGTGGTCAGGAAGCCGACCAGGATGCTCAGCAGCGCGGCGCCGGCAGCGAGCGCCAGGATGAAGAGTTCGGTCTGGTGTCCGGCGGCGGTCGAATCCTCGCCGGCCTTCGCCATTTCGGCGTCCTGGTGCTTGTTGAAGGCGTCGAGCTGCTCGATGTACTTTCCTTGCAGGGGGCGCACCGAGAACATCAGCTTGACCATTGCCTCGTCTTTCTTGTCCTCGTTGATCAGGGCAACGAACTTGTTTTGCGCAGGCAGGAACTTGTCGCGCAATTCGATGATGGCCTTGACCTGCGCTTTGCCCTTTTCGTCGGTGATGATTGTGTCGAGCTTGGTGATGGCTGCATCGACGCTCTTGTTGCGCTCATCGATGTTGGCAAGTTCTTTCTTGATCTGACCGGCATCCTGCATGATCAGCACGTTGAGCATGCTGCGGATGCTTTCGTCGAGATCGCCCCTGATCTTGCTCGCGAGCACCGTCTTCGGATAGCGGTCTTTCACCATCAGGTTGATTTCGCCGGTCAGGCTGGAGATCCGGAGATATGAGAGGCTGGCCAGGAGCACCAGCAAGGTGGTGACGACGCCGAAGCCCAAGGCCAGACGCTGGCCGATACGCAAGCGGTTCAGATTCATTGTGTGCCCTCTTTGTAATCCCGCCGTTGAGTAATGGTTACTCGATAGTGTCCGGGTACGGTCCGGTACCTATCGCCGACAGTCTATGTCTCCTTCAGACGGCCGGGCTACTTTTATTGCATGTGAGCAACCCCGCACGATAATAACTTGATCTGCGAAAAGTTTCTCGGGGGAGATTAGAAGCTCTGCTCTAGCATTTCAGAGGGGGAATATTGCGAATAATCATGCTTGCACCGGTTCGAGCCTGCCTATCATTTCGTTGCGTGTCCATGGTGCCGCGATTGAAATGAATGGAAACAACCAGTAGCGGCTGCGCAAACGCCACGACAAGACTCTTTCATCCTTCGTATGACGGTCTAAACTGTATATATATACATATGTTTCGAGGTGCATTATGCAACCGGAAGTTTCAAAACTTGCTGCAGCTGAAAGCCGCCTACGTGACGAAATACGAAGGCTGGTGAGGCACCGTGTGCCGCGCGACAGCCGCTTGAGCTGGCGAATGATGTTCGAGATTGAAGACGAGGCTGTCGCATGTTTGCAACAGGATGACAACCTAGATATGCATTACGTCAATATCATGGTGTCTCCATCCGCGCAGCGCGTCCCGCGAACGGAAAAGCCTGTGGAGCTTGAGGACGTCTACCCCACACGTACCGCACTGAGGATGATCCAGGAGGCACACCGGTTTGAGCATTGAGGTAGTCGCTCGGGATCGCCGGAACTTCAAGCTCGCGCGGCATTCCCAGTTCGGACGACCGTACTCCCATGCGGCGCGACGTCGAGGAAATGCCTGTGCATAAACGCGTATTGCCGCCCTATGTGGTGAAAACCTCCCCAATACACGGTAGAGGCGTATTCGCGCGGCGCCGGATCGCTGCCGGTGCCCGGATCATCGAATACAAGGGTGAACGCATCAGCTGGCCGGAAGCGGAACGCCGCGCCGAGGTCATAGGCGGGCCCCTGAACCATACCTTCTTCTTCACCCTCGCCGACGGCCGGATCATCGACGGTGGCGCGCACGGCAACGAGGCCCGCTTCATCAATCACTCCTGCGAGCCGAATTGCGAGGCAATGGAGCATCCGGACGGCAGCGTGCACATCTACGCGCTCATGGATATCGAGCGTGGCGAAGAACTGAGCTACAACTACGCTTTGATCTACGAGGCACGTCATACGCCGGCGGTCAAGCGAGCCTTCGCCTGCCGGTGCGGCGCGCCCGGATGCAGCGGAATCATGCTCGCGCCAAAGCCGCGCCGCATGAGGCTGTAGCGACGGTTTGCCTCCTCCTTGTCCGTTCATGACATACTCCGCGTTGCAACTCAACACGGAAACGTTCATCTACGGCAGGATACGATGTCCAAACTGGACCCGACTTCCTTAAGACTTTTCGTCCGCATCGTCGAGGAAGGCTCCATTGCGGCGGTCGCCAGCCGCGAGCATATTGCCGCGTCTGCGATCAGCAGGCGCATCAGCGAGCTGGAGTACGCACTCAAGACCCAACTGCTGGCCCGCACCAACAAAGGTGTGGAAGCCACAGCCGCGGGGATTACGCTGGCCAACCTCGCACGCGGCGTCCTGCATGAAATGGACGAAATCCATGCGCAGATGCTGGAATATGCCAGCGGGGTGCGAGGCCATGTACGCGTCATGGCAAACATCTCGGCGATCATCCAGTTCCTTCCCAACGAGATCCTGGCGTTCCGCCGGGATCATCCGCATGTCCAGGTGCATCTGCAGGAGAGCATCAGCGCCGCCATCACCAAGGCCGTGTACGAGAACGCGGCTGACATCGGCATCTACACGGTCATGCCGCACGGACAAGACCTCGAGACTTTTCCCTATCATGTCGACGAACTGGTCCTGATTGCGCCGGAGGGTCATCCCCTCGCCTCGCGGCGCACCGTGTCTTTCCGCGACACTCTGGACCACGAATACGTCGGACTGCATACGGGCAGTGCGATCAATATGCAGCTCCTCCGTGCTGCCGCAGAGATGGACATGACGATCCGCATGGCGATGCAGGTCACCAGCTACGATGCGCTTTGCGTGATGGTCGAAGCCGGCCTCGGCATCGGCATTCTTCCTCGGGAAGTGGCAAGACGTTTCGCCAAGGGCGTAGGGATCCGCGTGATCAAGCTGGACGAGCCGTGGGCCAGGCGCCAGCTCAAGATCTGCGTCCGTTCGTTCAACGCCCTGCCGGGTGCCGCACAGCTTCTCGTCAACCATCTCAAGCAGGGCGGAAACGCCTGATTCCCGCCATCGCATTTTGCGATGGCAAGCTCGCAAATCAATAATTTACGGGCTGCGGCGCCAGATGCATGATTGCTACCACACACCGATCGGACAACGGGACAACGGCAGCAAAGGAATGCATCGATGGACACAACGGGAAAAGGTTCGCCGCTCGCCGGCGTCAAGGTAATCGAACTTGGCACGCTGATCGCGGGCCCGTACGCGGGCGCACTGCTCGCGCAGTTCGGCGCGGAAGTCATCAAGGTCGAGTCGCCCGGTGATGGCGACCCCCTGAGGAAATGGCGGAAGCTGCACAACGGCACTTCCCTCTGGTGGTATTCCCAAAGCCGCAACAAGAAATCCATCACGGTCAACCTCAAGTCTCCCGAGGGCCAGCAAATCGTCCGCGACCTGGTGAAGGACGCTGACATCGTCATCGAAAATTTTCGTCCGGGTACGCTCGAGAGCTGGGGACTTGGCTGGGAACAGCTGTCCGCCATCAATCCTTCACTGATCATGGTGCGCGTATCCGGCTACGGGCAAACCGGTCCTTACCGCGACCGTCCGGGGTTTGCCGCCATCGCCGAGTCCATGGGCGGCTTGCGCTACCTTGCGGGCTATCCCGACCGCCCGCCCGTACGGGTCGGCGTGAGTATCGGCGACACGCTGGCTTCGCTGTACGGCGTCATCGGCGCATTGATGGCCATGTACCACCTCAGGGCCAACGGCGGCAAGGGGCAGTTCGTGGACGTGGCGCTATACGAAGCCGTATTCGCGGTGATGGAAAGCCTGATTCCGGAATTCTCCGGCATGGGTCATGTGCGGGAGCGCTCCGGCGCCAGCTTGCCGGGCATATCCCCGTCGAACACTTATCCCTGCAAGGACGGCAAGTACGTGATTATCGCCGGCAATAGCGACAGCATCTTCAAGCGCCTGATGCTTGCGATCGGCCGCGCCGACCTGGCCGAGGACGAGCGGCTGGCGCGCAACGACGGACGTGTCCTGCACAACGAGATGCTGGACCAAGCCGTCACGGAATGGACGCTGCGCCATGAACTGGACGAAGTGCTGCGTGCGCTCGAACAGGCCGCCGTACCCAGCGGGAAGATCTACAACGCTGCAGACATCCATGCCGACCCGCATTATCGAGACCGCGACATGATCGAACAATGCGACCTGCCTGACGGCAAGCCCATCGAGATGCCCGGCATCGTCCCGAAACTCAGCGAGTCGCCGGGGGAAACGCGCTGGCTCGGGCCCGCGTTGGGCGAGCATACCGACGAGATTCTCGCTGCACTCGGATACGGCGGCGGCAAGATCGCCGAGCTGAGGCAACTGGGCATCGTCTGACCTGCGATTCTGGATTTCATATAGGAGCGACCATGCTGTTTTCATCCGCCCCCGCGAGGGTTTGCATCAACGAAGTTGCCGTCCGCGACGGCTTCCAGAGCGAACCCGGTTTCATCCCGACCGAACAGAAGATCCAATTGATCGACCGCTTGTCGGAAATCGGCTTGGCCCGCATTGAAGTGACTTCGTTCGTGTCGCCGAAGGCAGTACCGAACCTGCGCGATGCGCAGGAAGTCATGCTGGGCATCCGTCGAGATCCCGGCGTTGTCTACGCTGCCCTCGTGCCCAACGAGCGCGGCTGCGAGCGGGCGCTCGAGTGCCGGGTCGACGAGATCAACCTCGTCATGTCGGCCGGCGAAACCCACAACCTGGCCAACATGCGGATGACGCATGAGATGTCGCTGGACCAGTTCCGCCGGGTCATGTCACTGGTGCAAGGGACGACAACGCGCGTAAATGGTTGTGTTGCTACTGCTTTCGGGTGCCCGTTTGAAGGCCAGCAATCCGTGGCCAAGGTAATGGCTATCGTGGCGAAGTATCTGGACATCGGCATGCACAGCATCACACTGGCGGATACCACCGGGATGGCCTCGCCGCAACAGGTTGGCGAACTCTGCCACGCCTTTCTTGCCGCCTACCCGGATGTGCCGCTGACTGTCCACTTCCACAATACACGCGGCATGGGGCTCGCCAATGTAATAGCGGCACTGGATGCAGGGGTGGACAGTTTCGACGCCTCGCTGGGCGGCATCGGAGGTTGTCCGTTTGCGCCGGGCGCGACCGGCAACATCTGCACGGAAGATCTCGTGCACATGCTGGCGTCGTGCGGCATCGACACGGGCATGGATCTCGATGCCCTGATCGGAATTGCCAGGGATCTGCCTAGCCTTGTCGGCCATGACGTACCGGGCCAGGTGCTGCGCGCCGGAAAATCCTCGGACCTGCACCCGAGGCCGTCCACAGTGCCAGCCTGACGACAGGCATTTCACATATCCGAAACCGACCGCATGCTTTTCATTTCACAACCAAGGAGACGCAAGGAGATAGCCATGAAATCCCATCCATCATTCAAGAAAGCCATCCAGGCCGCAGTCTTGCTGGGCCTGACCTGCACCGCATCGATGAGTGCGGCGCAGTCCCCCGCGGATGCATTCCCGTCCCAGACAATCACCCTGATCGCTTCCGCAGCCCCTGGCGGCACAACTGACATTGCGGCGCGCATGATTGCCGAGCCTTTATCCAAGGCTCTTGGCAAGCCTGTGATTGTGGAGAACCGGCCGGGCGCTTCCGGCGCCATTGCAGCAAGCGCCGTCAAGCGCGCCAATCCCGACGGCCACACCTTGCTGGTCCAGTATTCCGGCTTCCACGTGATCACGCCGCACCTTGTGAAAACCGGATTCGATCCGCTCAAGGATTTCGCACCCGTCGCCAACCTGATCGTGGCGCCGCAGGTGATTGTCGTCCGTCCGAACCTGCCCGTTCAGACCTTCAATGAGCTGATCACGTATGCCAAGGCCAATCCCGGCAAATTGAACTATGCCTCCTCCGGCAATGGATCGCTGCAGCATGTCACCGGGGAGATGATCAAGCAACTGAGCGGCATCGAAATGGCACACGTGCCGTACAAGGGCACCGGCCCGGCGATTACCGATCTGCTCGGAGGCAATGTCGACATGACGTTTACCACCGCCCCGCCGCTGCTCGGCCATATCAAGTCGGGAAAGATGCGTCCGCTTGCGGTCACCGGCAAGGTGCGCCTGTCGAGCCTGCCCGACGTGCGCGCCACTGCCGAGATTCCGGGGTTCGAAAAGCTCGACGCCTCATCCTGGTTCGCCATCTACGCACCGGCTGCCACGCCCAAACCCGTGGTCGACAAACTGAGCAATGAAATAGCCAGGATCATGAAGACCGACGAGTTCAAGAAGAAGGCCGAGGAACAAGGCGCGCACGCCGCCTACATGAACCCGCAGCAACTGGAGACGTACACCCGGAACGAGTTGTACAACTGGGGGCGTTTTGTCAAAGCGGCGAACATCACCGCAGATTGACGTTGCCTTCAGTCCCTCCAAGATAAGAAGACGGCATAGACTCGGGGGCGGGCCGGAAGGAAACTCACGTCCGCCCCTCGCGATCCTCCCTCCTGCACATCCTCCCCCATTCTGTTGATTTCGCCAGCGGCCCTCCCGATGTCCGGGCCGCGGCGAACATCCATATCGCTGCCGGTAGCGCGCAGCAATGCGGCAAGCCGCTTTCGACGAACACCTTGCTCGCCTGTTTTCTTGCAGAAAGCTTGGTCGAAAGTCCACAGCGCGTAACACAACGCAAGGCTCACCAGTCGTTGCAGCTGCCCCTGTCGCAGTTGATCGAACACCCGAACCGGAAGTGTCGGTTGCAAGCCGTCTGAAGAGGCCGTAGCCCTTGAGGGTTGCGTATTGCCACCTCACTCACGAAGGACATTTTTCTTTTAATTTTCAAGCACTTGCGATTCTCCCTGGGTGTGGCCGGCGGCACTGGCACGCTCCTCGCAATAGGTAGGTCGAGCGCAACGAAATGCTCGACCAACCAACCCAAACCCTCTAGGAGAACTTGCAAATGACCACCCTGCTGATCAAAGACCTCGCCATCGCTTCCGACCTCGACCGCTCCGCCATGGCTTCCGTTTCCGGCGGCTGCTACTACAAGGCGCCTTCCTGCTACGTGCCGACCTATTGCCCGCCGGTCTACGAAAAGCCCAGCTACGGCTGCTATCCGACCGACTTCAAGTTCAACGCATCGCAAGCGATCGGCCAGTCGCAGAACGTCGAGAACAACAACGGCAACAACGTCGCCTTCGCTAGCGGTATCACGTCG
>DASPMC010000069.1:0-8218 GCA_035627275.1 Noviherbaspirillum sp. | reverse complement strand
TGTCAAGCGCGAAGTAATTGTGAGCCACTTTGCGTGCGGTTACGCGGTTGAATTCTGAGCCACTGGCTTGGTTGGCTTGCCAATGAAGCCGGCTTTCTTCTGCTTCCTCAGTCGATAACTATCTCCCTTGATTTGAACGATGTGCGCGTGATGCAGGATGCGGTCGAGCATTGCTGCGGTGAGTGTTGGATTGCTGCCGAAGGTGTCGTCCCACTGCGCAAACGGCAGGTTGGAGGTCAGGATCATTGAACCACCCCGTTCGTATCTTTTGGAGACGATGTGGAAGAAGTGGCTGGCCTGGTCACCGGTGAACGGCAAGTAGCCGATCTCATCGATGATCAATAGCCGGGGCCCCAGCACTCGATGCCGCATCACGGCGTCGTATCGCCCTTGGCGCTGCGCCGCTGCCAGTTGCAGCATCAGGTCGGCCGCCGTGGCGAAGTGCGTCTTGATCCCCGCCTGAGTGGCGAGGTAGCCCAGTGCAATGGCCAGATGACTCTTGCCCACGCCGGACGGTCCCAGGAACACGGCATTTTCGCCGCGCTCGACGAAGCGCAGCGTCGCCAGCTCGTCAATGAGTTCCTTCGGTGCGCCGGTGGCGAACTCGAAGTCATACTGTTCTAGCGTCTTGATAACCGGGAACGAAGCCATGCGTGCCAGTGTTTGTCGGCTGCGGACCTGCCGGGTATCGCGCTCATGAGCCAGCGCCTGTTCTAGGAACTGCAGGAAGCTCCAGTCCTGCTCGGCTGCCTGGCTAGCAATGCTTTCGAAGCGCTCGGCCAGTCCGTCGAGCTTGAGTTGTCGGCAGTAAGCGTCAATGCGTTCAGCTTGCAGGTTCATGCGCTCACCTCCGTCAGGATCTGCTGATACACCGACAACGGGTGCTGCAGCGAGTTGACCTGCGCGCGGACGATGCGCAAGGACGGACGAGCGGGTTCAATGTGCGGCAGGTACCGGGGCAGCGGCTGCAACAGTGCCTTCTCGACGCTCTCGAACAAGGTAGTTGGCGCATGACCGGTATGCGGATGCACGCGCCGGTTGGCCACATCACGCAGCCACTTGCCGACCTCGGCGTTGGCTGTCGGTGCATCGACCAGCAGGCCGCTGGCCTTCATCCTGCTGTCTAGGGGCACGTAGAAGTTGCCGCGCAGGTAGCGGTGGAACCGTTCGACCTTGCCCTTGGTACGCGCCCGGTAGGGCTGACACAGGCGCGGCATGAAGCCATACAGCTTGGCCATGTCGAGGAAGTCGTCGTTCCAGCGATGCTGTCCCGGACCATACATGTCGCGCTTGATGACCACGCTCTTGGCGTTGTCGTACAGGATCTCCTTGGGCACGCCGCCCAGCGCGGCAAACAGCGCATGGTGGCAGGCTACCAGCGTGTCGGCCGTCTCGTCCGCCGTGAAGCGCACCCAGCGCCAGCGGCTGTGGCCCAACGTGGCGGTGAACGCATACAGCGGATGACGGCCGCGGCGAAAGACAACGAAGTCGCACTGCATCTGCTGGCCAGGCGGCGTCTCGAAACGAACCACCGGGTCCTCCTTGGCCGCCGGCTTGCAGCTGCGCATGAACTCCTGCAACTGGCGAATCTGACCGGTGTAACCCAGCGCCTGCAGTTCACGCAGCATTGCCGGCGCCGGAATCCATTCCGGGTGCGCTTCGGCGACGCGGCGGGCAATGTAGGGTTTGAACGCGTCGAGCTTGGTTGGCCGCGGCTGGCGCAGCTTGTAGCGCGGTGCTTCGGGCGCGTCCAGATAACGGGCGACGGTGTTCCTTGAAATGCCCAACTTGCGGGCTATCTGACGCTCCGAGAGGCCCTGGGCCTTGAGCACATGAATTTCCATCCACTCTTCCTTGTGTAGCACTCGGATCTCGCACAAAAAGATCCGACTTTACGAAAAAGTGGCTCAGATTTACTTTGCGCGAACTGGCTCATTTTTACTCCGCGCGTAACATCTTTGAAGCGGAGCATGCGCGATGTACTCGGTCTGAACCAGATTCTTACCTTGATCAGCGAAGAGTCTGTCCATGGCGGCAGATGAGAAAGGAAGAGACTTGACCTTGAAGTTGAGTTCAACATTAGGATCGTTTCAGCCGGTTCCTGGCTTGCACGCATTCGTGGATTCCAGAAAGGTCAATCATTGAGACGGCAGGGACAGGATAAGGCGCTCTGCCAGGACGAAATTATCCTGGCAGAGCGGATGTATCCAGGCGAAAGCAATAACAATCATTTCACATGGCAGAGGTATAGATAACATGAGCATCAGAAGCATTGCAGTGGCAACCGGACTCTTCCTGAGTGCCGCGTCGGCTCCTTCGTGGGCAGAGGGTACCTCGGCGGCCCGGCAGACTGAAAACAAAGTAATCAAGCTCGCTGGTCAGGATGTTCCTGTCGTCGCCGGCGGCCTGTATGACCGCTATCGGTCGAACCCTCCACTTGAGGTCATCAAGGCCGAAGCGCCGAACGTCGACCTGACTTGGTTCACTGAGCTGAAGAAAAGCCGGGTCGACGTGGGCTTCGAGACCTATTCTCCAAATTTCTACTACAAGATCAGCCGGGCAACTGCCATCTTTACGGCTGACCTTGATAGACTGCGAGAATTAATGCCAGCCAAGGTCCTGGAGCAGGTGCAACCGCTGCAAGTCTGGCCCGGACGCGGCCTGGTTGCCTTGACGGGGTACGCATACCACTATTGCGACAATGACAGTTACAACGAAATTGGACTGTCCATCATTACGAATAAGCCCGGAAACGCGAATTTTGGGCCCGTGAGTCTGGTTGGCCAGGCACTGTCCAAGGATTTTTGGGGATACGTGCTCAAGCTTCCGGTCAATACCAAGCTCGCCATGGTAAGAGGCGTTGTCGGATACAACCTGCCGAAGTGGCTTACCGAGATTGACTACAAGGTCAATGAAAAATCGGTCGTCTTCGAGATCGCAGATGCGCAAACTGGAAAGACCGATGTCATCTTTGAGACAGAAAAGTTGAACAATCTGTCCAACAAGGTTGAAATGGTCACGAACAGTTTCACAAACGTCGATCAGGAGGGTCGGTTGACTTATGGGTACGCAGTTTCCCGGCAGTTAAGTCATGCGTCCAGTTCGAGTGCAGAATCGGTCAATCTGCAGTTAAGCGACGGAAGTTTTTCTACGTATATCAAATCGCTGAAGCTTGGAAAAATGCTCAGGTATGAGTACGTTCCGGACTTCCAAAGCGCGCTCTACACGCCCAAGCCGCTGGACTCCCTGTCGGAGGATCACTGACGCCCTGGCAAGGTTGATAACAGGCCGAGGCATTGTCTCGCTCCTGCATACCTTCAAATAGTCTCGGGAATCCTGCGGGCTGTCCCGTGGGTCACCTCGCTCGCGATTGCGGCGCCGCTTGCCGGCGCCGCTTCGTCTAGTCCCGATAAAAGCACTTGACCTTAAAGTTCACTTTAAGGATAAGGTTCGAGTCACGATCCCGTAGTGAGGTGACCTCCATGAACGTATTTGAAAAACTGCCCCTGCCCAACGGCTCAATCATTCCAAACCGCATTGCTAAAGCCGCAATGGAAGAGAACATGGCCGATGCTCACCATGCCCCTTCTGAGCATTTGATGCGCCTTTATAGCGCCTGGGCGAAGGGCGGGGCTGGCCTTCTCATTACAGGTAACGTTATGGTTGATAGCCGCGCCATGACTGGCCCGGGCGGCGTGGTGCTGGAAGACGAAGAGCATCTGGACAAGTTCCGGCAATGGGCCGCCGTCGGGAGATCCCATGGGGCGCAGTTCTGGATGCAGATCAACCATCCAGGTCGACAAATGCGTGCCAACCTCGGGCAGGAGACCTGGGCGCCGTCAGCCATTCCCTTGGAACTGGGAAAAATGTCAAAGCACTTCCTGACACCGAAGGCAATGACGCCTGAGGTTATCCTTGAGGTGATCCGGCGTTTTGCCCAGACCGCTCGACTAGCAGAACAGGCGGGCTTTACAGGCGTGGAGATTCACGCAGCGCATGGCTACCTTTTGGGCCAATTCCTGTCGCCGCTAACGAATCAAAGAACAGATATGTGGGGTGGCTCCCTGGAAAATCGCGCGCGCCTGTTGCTTCAGATCGTCAAAGCGGTTCGTGGCGTGGTTTCTCCTGGATTCTCTGTAGCAGTCAAGCTTAACTCTGCTGATTTCCAGCGGGGTGGTTTCAGTGCAGATGATGCGCAGCAGGTAGTGATACTGCTCAATGATCTCGACGTAGACCTGGTCGAGTTGTCCGGTGGAAGCTATGAGGCGCCAGCGATGCAGGGCCAGGCGCGCGACGGCCGTACGCTTGCACGAGAAGCCTATTTCCTCGACTTCGCCCGAGACGTACGGAAAGTGGCAAAGATGCCAGTGATGGTTACGGGAGGCATTCGACGCCAAGAAATCGCACAGCAGGTGGTGCGAAGCGGCGTAGATATGGTTGGCGTAGGGACGGCATTGGCAATTGACCCGAACTTGCCGGAGGATTGGCGGCATGGCAAAGACAATGCTCCGGCCCTGCCTCCCATCTCATGGAAGAATAAGGCACTGGCATCGCTTGCGACGATGGCAGTCGTCAAATTTCAGCTTCGAAAACTTAGCCGTAACGAAAAACCGAATCCAGCAGTGTGGCCCTTGCGAGCGCTGATCGTGCAACAGATAGCGAACGCATCGCAAACCCGACAGTACAGGCGCTGGATGGAACAGCGTGCTAACTCTCGTCACTACGCCAAAGACATTCGACTCTGAGACTATTCGAAAGGAGCGAACAACTTCTGAGTGAGAAATGGACCGCCTGCAATCCATGAAAGTATTCCGGACAGTTGCGGAATTGGGCGGCTTCTCTGCCGCAGCCCGCCAGCTTGACCTGAGCAATCCGGTCGTGACACGGCTTGTGGCAGATCTCGAGAAGCACCTGGGCGTGCGCCTGCTCAATCGTTCTACCCGCTCATTAAGCCTGACCGACGCCGGTGCGGTCTATCTTGAGCGCTGCCGACGAGTGCTGGACGAGATCGATGACATGGACGCGCTGGTTTTTGATCAGTCAAGACAACTTCATGGAGAGCTTCGGATCGCTTCTCCCGTCTCGTTTGGCATTAGCCTCCTGACGCCGTTACTTAAACAGTATCGCGAGAAATACCCGAAAATCACCGTAGAACTGACACTCGTGAACGGCCGGATTGACATGTTGAGTGACCGGTTCGAACTGGCGGTCATGCTGGACCTGGCCGGCATCGACGAAAACCTCATCTCGCGACCTTTGCTGAATACGCCATCCATACTCTGCGCATCGCCGCGCTATCTGGTGGCGCGAGGTCTACCAAGAACCCCGGAAGACTTGGAGCGCCACGACTGTCTGAATTTTTCTCATCCTCTGGCCCGGCAGGGATGGGACCTTATTGATTCTTCAGGCACCGCAATCCGCGCCAAGATCAACAATGTTTTCGTCAGCAATACACTGCATGCGTTGATTTGCGGCGCCCAGCAGGGCATGGGAATCTGCGCCGCGAGCGCCTGCTTGGTTGCCGACGAAATTCGCGCGGGATCACTTGTACGGGTTCTGCCTCAATTCAGCTTGCAAAGCTTCAACTACGCATTGGTCTATCCAAGCAGGAAATACCTGCCAATGAAGGTCAGGACCATGATTGACTTCTTGCAAGAACAGCTCGGGAAGAGCGCTCCAGCAACGACAGGCTAGCGACGTCGGTCGGACTCGAAAAGATGGCGTTCAGCGGCAGAAGACCCCGATCCGATTTCCGCATAACTCGCTCAGCTCGAAAGCACTCCATGATGTCTACTCAATCGAAGGGAATTCTTGTGAAACCGATTCTTGCGCTTCTCGTGGGCGTATCGATGACGTGGTGCATCGGCTCACCCGTCTATGCTGAGGAGCCTCTTGCAAAGGAAAACACGGCAGTGTCGATGAAAATCTCGGCTAACCTTAAGTTTTCGGACCTTCCATTCGAGATGGCGGTGAAGTTGATTCGTGGGGATGGATCACGCCAGGTTGCCGTCTTTGAAGACCCGAACTGCCGGTACTCCAAGCATCTCGCCAAGGACCTCGCCAAGCTCGATAACGTAACGATTTACATCTTCCTCTTCCCGATCCTCTCTCAGGACTCTGCCGAGAAGTCAAAGAAGATCTGGTGCTCTGCAGATAGCGCAAAGGCGTGGACGGATCTCATGCTCTCCGATATCCAGCCAGTGAGCGCCGGCAAGTGCGACTCGCCAATTGAGCAAGTGCTGGCGTTTGGACATGAGCATAGAATCACCGGCACCCCTATGCTCATACTCGCTAGCGGCAAGCGAGTTCACGGGGCACCCAGCCTGGAAGAAGTGGAGAGGTGGCTAGGCAAGTAACTCACGCGAGGGCAAGGACTGTGATCCTCCCCGTGCGACCGGGAACAGGTGACCCTGAACCACCGGCCAACTTTCTCGAAAGCGGCCATTGGCCCTTGAACCGCTGAAGGATCTGCTCTCCGATCCACGATCCTTTCATAAATCCCTGATTGACATTAAAGATCACATTAATGTTACCGTCGTGTCGAGACCAGCTCAGCGATATCCACTGAGCGCGTTGTGAATCAGGAGTAAGGTAATGAGCGAGCAAGACAAGCGTCCCGGGACGATGCAGTGGATGATTTATGGCGCGAATGGCTACACTGGGGAACTGATCGCGCGCGAAGCTGTGCGTCGTGGGTTCAAGCCGGTACTGGCCGGACGCAACTGGGAAAAAGTCGACGCATTGGCTCGCGAACTAGGCCTCGAAGCTCGCGCCTTTAGCCTGGATGACGTGGCGCGAGCGACCCAGCAGATCGCGGGCCACTCGCTGGTCTTGAACTGTGCGGGCCCGTTTTCGACGACGGCCGCCGCCATGATGGAGGCGTGCTTGCGTAGCCGTACGCACTATCTTGACATCACCGGTGAAATCGCGGTGTTTGAGCTAGCGCAGTCCCTGAACACGCGGGCGCGCGAGGCGGGGCTCGTGCTCTGTCCGGGCGTAGGTTTCGATGTCATTCCCACTGATTGCGTTGCCGCCGCGCTGAAGTCCGCTTTGCCGGATGCGACCCACCTGGCGCTGGGATTCGATTCGCGTTCGGGATTCTCACCTGGCACGGCCAAGACCTCGGTTGAGGGCTTAGCGCAAGGCGGCAAAGTACGCCGCGATGGAAAGATCGTCACGGTGCCGCTAGCGTACAGAGTGCGCCGCATTGATTTCGGTGATGGTGAGAAGACGGCTATGACGATTCCTTGGGGCGATGTGTCCACGGCGTACCATACCACCGGCATTCCGAACATCGAGGTTTTCATCTCGGCGTCGTCCCGCATGATTGCCAGCGCCAAGCGCGCCAACTACATCCGTCCGCTGCTGGGAATATCACTGGTGCAAAAGCTGGTCAAGGCACACATCGCCAAGACGGTGAAAGGACCCAGCGAGAAAAAGCGTGCGCAAATGCCTACGTTCGTTTGGGGCGAAGCAACTAATGCGCGCGGTGATAGAAAATCGGCCCGTATTCGCACTGCCAATGGTTACAGCCTGACGATCAGCGGCTCACTTGAGGTGATTGAGTACCTGATGAAACATAAGCCTGTCGGCGGTGCCTACACGCCCTCGAAGCTAGTTGGAGCAGGCCTAGTGACGCGCTTGCCCGAATCGGGGCCTCTGGAGATCGTTTAGTTCCTAGGCTACGATTAGTGCCTGTACGCTATTCAAGGAGCGCTCAACGCATCTGGATGGTGCTATCGCGTCCATCCGAAAAAAGCACCTCCGCAAGGGCTGGTGGGTGCGCTTTCCGACGAAACGCCGAGACTGTCGCAGTCCATTCGTTTCATTCGGTGTGCAAAGATGCGAACCGCTCCCCGGACGTTCCCCTGCTTATGCATTCATATTCGGAAATGACCTGGGCGCCGAGCAACAGCACTGTTGCGCCAATCTCCAGGCTCAAGAGCACGACGATTGCAGTCGTCAACGAACCGTAGACCGTGCTGACTTGCGACAGTGTAGCGAAATACCACACCAATACGTGCCGCGTGATTTCCCACAGCAAGGCCGCCACGCCGCCGCCGATCAAGGCATGCCGCAGCGACAAGCGTCCGACCGGCATGACCATGTATACGGACGTGAGGACGAGGATTTCCCCAACCACGCCGAGAAGATAAAGCAGCATGCCCGAGACGCCGCCGAGGGACCAGCTATGCCCGAGGAAATCGATGCGCTCCCG
>DASPMC010000068.1:0-5927 GCA_035627275.1 Noviherbaspirillum sp. | reverse complement strand
AAGAACGGTGCGGCGAAGCCAGGAATAGAACGGTTGACTACGGCGCCGGCCGGCATGGCGACAGCAGATGCTCAAACGGAGGCCACGCCAGGCGGCGATGAGCCAACCGTAGAAAAGGATGACGTGAGCAACCCGGCAAATATCATCCCATCGGCTGCCGGCGCAGCACTTCAGGAAGTTCGCAATACGAGCAAAAAGGATTACTCAAAAGTTAGCCGTAACCTGGTGACCAAGGACAGAAAGTGAGGTCGATCGAAGGAGAGGATATGTAACGACGAAATCCCTGACGCGAAGCACCAACATTAGACAAAAAAATCATAGTTGAAAAGGATATAACATGGAATACAAACCGATGCGTATCGCCGTACTGAATTTGTCCGGCAATGTCGGCAAGTCGACGCTGGCAGCTCAAATGCTTAAGGCTTACCGGCCCAATGCGAAGCTGCTCTCGGTCGAGCCGACCAACAACAACGATTCGCTAAACGTGGCCGATTTCGAGGTCGAAGAATTGAAAGCGTCGCAGTTCAAAGACATCTACCGCGAGCTGATGTTGAATGACGACGTGATTCTCGATGTGGGCGCGTCCAGCATCGTGCAGTTTATGGATGAGCTGACCAAATACCGCTCCGCAATCGGTGAGTTCGATTTGATTGTTGTACCGACTGTGCCGGTCGAGAAGCAGCAAAAGGACACGTATGCCACGATTGAATGGCTCAACAAACTCGGCGTCCCGGGCGAAAAAATCCGCGTAGTGTTTAATCAGTACACTGGCGCGGACACGATCGCGGCGACCTATCCGCATGTCTTCGGTTATGCGGAGTCGGATGGAAAGAAAAAAGCGACTTGGGCACCGCATCCGATCGTCGCAGCCAACGAAGCTTTCGAGATTGCGACACAGCGAGAAACAACGATTCGCGCACTTGCCGCAGATAAGACAGACTGGAAAGCAGCCCGCGAAGCTGCGAAGGCCGCCAAGGATATGAATGCGCTCGAATCGGCAATGGACGGTCAGATCGCACATGACCTGGCGATGACAGCGATTGCCAATCTCGAACAGGCGTATGAGGATCTGTTGGCGCCGTACATCAAGGCAGCGAAAAAATGAGCGACGGCCAAGGTCAACCGCCCAGCACGGCCAAGGAAGCCGCGATCCGCGTCATCCTTGGCGAGCTGGGGCCAATGCTCGAAAAGGCAGACGCAGCGGCAACCATGCTGCGTGAGGCGCACGAGCTGATTGAAAAAGACCTTGGCGCCCTTGGTGGTCTGGTTAGAACTCTCGAAAAGGCAATGGTCGAGGTCACGGATCAGATCACCTACTTGTCCGAAGACGTGAAGGCGGAACGAGCGAAGTATGCATCGATCGCCACGACCGGAACGAGCCCGAAATCAAGCGCAAAGGGCGCTGCAGAACCTGGACTAAAGTTGCTCGCCGTCGTGGCCGTAGTCTCTGGAATCGTGGCAGCTGCGGTGACGGCGGGTGCGCTCATGTTTTTGAATCAGCAGAACCAACAGACATTGGAACAGGCGAAACTCGGCAGGGCAGTAGCCAATGCGGTGCCGCATCTCGATCCTGGGACAAAGCAAAAATTGCAAGCGGCCATGCAAAAAGCCGGCTCTTGAAGGGCCGGCTTTTTTTTGGGGGGGGAGAGGCCGCGACGCTTGAGGTCAGTCCAAGCCGCGCATCTGATGGAAGTAATAACGCGCCACTTTCGCCAAGTCGAGCAGTTGGGCATGCCGTGCGCCATCCTGGCGGCACTTTGCGGCGTCAGTGAGATAGTCACGGTGCATCATACGATTCAATCCGCGCAGGCCCACGCCGGTCGCGTCGATCGGGGAGAGCAGGGCAGCTGATGCGCAGTCTGCCGCCGGCGCTTCGCAGGCCGATATTACTGGAAGCATTAGTTAGTCCTTTCATGGAGAGGTATGCGCCAGCTGGCTAGGTGCGTACCTTGAGCTTGGCGAGTTCTTTGTCGCGCTCGTTGAGACTCTTGAAGCCGGCAAAGCGTAGATTGCTAACCTGGAGCTGATCCCATACGCCGAGGGTGTCGCGGTAGATGACCAAGTGCGTATCCAGATCGATGCCTTTCGCGGCCAAATCGGCAATCACGTTCTCAGCATCATTCGTCACCGAGCGGCCATTGTCGAGGTCGACGACACAGACGATTCCTTGCTCGATCGTGAAATCGTAACTCGCACGATTCGCGAACAGGTTGCCGTTCTTGTTTTGCACTTCTTTTTCCTTGTTAGAAATCCTGCAAACCGGCCCCATGCCGATTTCCACAGAAACGGGATCGGTTAGCGGCTTGCCGCAGCAGCTGCATGTCGTGGCTTGCATACAGCATCTCCTTACAAATCGTCGGCCGGTTCACACTTGTCTACCGGACCAGTCCAAACAGAGTTATCGTCCTCGTCGCGAACTTTGATGATTTCCTTTTCCTCGTCATACGAGATAACGTAGCCAATGCCGTAGCAGTTGAGGCCAGTTTGGAAGCTGACGCGATCACCTGGTTTCATCGTTACTCCTCGAAGTCGGTTCAGATCGAACCGGCCAAAGCCGCCACCTGGTCACGCAAATTCCGAGCTGCTGTACGCAGCAAGCATTTTTCATTCTCGGAAAGGTTGCGATCGTACTTGTCGATGACGGTTTCCGGAAGGCCTGCCAAATGAGCGACAACGCGGCGGTAGTCCCTCGGTGTATCGTGCCACGAGGTCAGTCCGATAAACTGGCTACGGCGCATTTGCGGAGTCGGCGCCTTGGCGCGGCACTTCGCGATAAGAGCAGCGCATGCCTTGCGGCCGGCTTCGGTCGCCGGCGTTGGGGGCGGCGGCAGCTTGGCAGGCCGTTGCGACTCGTGCCACTGGTCGAGGATCTTGATGGGAACATCATTCTCATCAAGGAAACCGAAGGGCAAAGAAGCGGAAGCTATGGCGAACCGTTCCATGACGGACAGCGGAGCATTCATTCTACGTCCTCCCCCGTCGTGGCCTTGGAATCGTGGCGGCCGTAGAACTTGGCCATCTTTTCTTTGATCTCGGTCGCGACGCCATGCCAAGAATCAGCGGAAATGAACGCGCCGCCAAACTGTTTGCGCAGCTCCTCGATCGGCATTGCGGAAACCTCGTCTGCTGACGCCTGTATCGCATTGATGATAAAAGCCTGCGCGAGTGCCCCAAAGCGGCTGTAGTTCATCATGCTGCGGACCAGATCTTCATTCGTTTGCGGATTCAGTATCGACATATCGCTCACCTCATCGGATTCGGTGGATCTTGTAGCGGACAGCTGCGCCGTCCGCCTCATTGCCTTCTTACTTGCGGGGCGAGTTGCGCTTCCCGGCCGGCTTGCCGCCTTGCGGGCTGCTATCGTCGGGCTCGTCCCAGGCCGATTCCGGGCGTTGCGGATCTGGCTCGGAGTTGCTACCTGAGTCATAGGCCGGCGCTGGGCCGTCCTTGCGGTTGCCAAGCATCTGCAGATCATCGGCGATGATCTCTGTCGTGTAGCGATCGATACCATCCTTATCGGTCCACTTGCGCGTTTGAAGGCGGCCTTCGATATAGACGAGATTGCCCTTCTTGAGATACTTAGCCGCGATCTCGGCGAGCTTGCGATAAAGCGTGACCCGATGCCATTCCGTCAATTCGTGCTTTTCGCCGGTCTTGCGGTCAGTCCACTGCTCTTGCGTCGCGACAGCGAAATTCGTAACAGCGTCGCCGCTGGGCGTGGTACGCAGTTGCGGCGTTGCGCCGAGATTGCCGACCAGGATTACTTTGTTAACCGATGCCATTTGCATGCTCCCTTACGTAAAAGTTGGCGCTCTTCGAGCCTCAGATCTAGGCAAGCGGTGCATCGCTCACCATGAATACAGTATAACATCTGGATAACGACGAGTCAACACTAAAATAACAAACTAATTTGCTATTGTTTCAAAAAGCAACGGCAATTAGATGGATAACATGCGGCAATTATATGGATAACAATGGATACGTATGGATAATTGCGGCAATCGGTGGAAATTGGATAGAAATCTGGCACGAACCTTGCAAAACCGTTTCCTGTAGACCAATGGGAGATGGCGGCTTGGTTGCCGTGTTTCGCCGGCATGAAGCGGTGCCCCGCGCCTCGGGCGCGGGGATTCGGCGGTAGGAGCCGGGTCGGTAGACCTGGCCGCGCAGCGGCCACTCCGTAGCCCGCCGAAAGCATGCCGGCGCGCGCCGACGATCGCGCACCGCTGGCAGCCCGGGCGGTGCCATGCGGCAGGGCGCAGCCCGAGAGCGCATAAGCTGCCCTGGAGCGGTCGGCCGCGCCGCGGCCGAGTCCCGCAGGGACCGAGCGAACAGCGAGCCCGGAATGGGGAGCGTCGCCGGCGTCGCCGGCGTATGCCCATCAGAATCGACTAGGATGCGCTAGGCGCCGCGATCGACGCCCGGGGAAGGGGAAGGGTTACACACCACGCCGATGCGCTTTAGTGGCCTTCAGCACGGTTTGCGGTGAGGCTTGTTGAACAAATCACTTTTTCTCCTTTTCGAGAAACAGCTTCACGGCCTCAAGGATCAACGGCTCAGTGATGCCTTGCATGTACGAAGGAATCAAGAATGGCGCGACACGCGGCTGCGCGCTGAATGAAAACATGTAGACCGTTGCGCAACGTCCTCGCGTGAGCCAACTCTGCACCTCCAGCACTTCAGCATCTTTTCTGTAGACATCCAGGTCGTCGATGGTCGGTGCGCTCATATCGCTACCCTATGATTCGCAAATCAGCTCGGCGTGATTCGGCGCGGTATTTGTCTGTGCGTACTCTTTAAGCTTTGCAACGAGCGCGTTGCGGCGGGCAGTCTGCCGCTTGGCGTGTTCGCCTCCAGGAAACCGTTCTTCTTCCTCGTCGTAGCACGAGTGCAGAGAGTTTGAAAATCCCTCGATGAACTTGGAAGACAGATGCATGCCGTCGAGCAAGCAGAAAGCAGCAGTGTCATTGATGTTATAGCCAAGAGCGGAAAACAGAGTTTGGAACGTCCTTCCTGCTTCGTAACAGGTTTCGCAATACGCAGGAACGGTATGCGCGCAATCGCTGGCACCAAAGCCGGCGTGTGCATTTGATTCCTTATAGCGCTCGAATGCTTCATACGCATTCGCTATTCTGCTAGAAGAGAGATACGAAATGTTCGGCTCGACGTGGCCGAAGGGAAGATTAAGCGAGTCCACGGCCAGCATGAATTGCAAACGTTCCTGGGGCGTAGCGCCTGCGCGCATTTTCCAATGCAGTCCGCGTCCGTCGATGTCATAGGCGACAGAGGAGATAAAAGCGTGTGCGTCTACAGATCGCGCCTTGCGTTTCGCTTGGAACGCTGCTTCTCGCACTTTCCGTTCGTTGGCAAGCTGCTCGAAATACTTCTTCATATAGCTGAGATCGACCGCTTCGCCGTCACTCGGATTTGAGATTGCCTTTGCCGGATCGACTGCGGGGATAGACGTGTTGAAGAGTGTCGAAAGTGCGTTACGGATCGTTGTACGAATGGACTTCAACATATTTTCTCCTAAGATGTTGACCGATTGGAGCAAGGGAAGCGGCAATCAAACAGCATCGATCACCATAGGACGTATTATAACATTCAAGCAAACACTCGGTCAACACTTAGTAATCAATAGATTGCTTTTTTTTGACAGCGCGACACGCTGCGGCCGCACGTCGACGCCGCTGGCACGGGCCTTGCAAACCGTTTCCTGCAGACCAATGGGAGATGGCGACCAGGTTGCCGTGTTTCGCCGGCATAGAGCGGTGCCCCGCGCCTCGGGCGCGGGGATTCGGCGGTAGGAGCCGGGTCGGTAGACCTGGCCGCGCAGCGGCCACTCCGTAGCCCGCCGAAAGCATGCCGGCGCGCGCCGTCGATTGCGCACCGCTGGCCAGCCCGGGCGGTGCCATGCGGCAGGGCGC
>DASPMC010000067.1:0-39207 GCA_035627275.1 Noviherbaspirillum sp. | reverse complement strand
CCGCCTCGAGGAAATCTGGGGCGACAAGGAAGTGAAGATCGGCGCCGCCAAACGCACCACCAAGAAGACTGCTGCCGCCGACGGCGAAGCCGCGCCGCGCAAGCGTTCCACCCACATCGCAGCCAGCCAGACCACGCTGGATGACGACGAGCCGAAGAAGCCCGCACGCAAGACCGCTGCGAGGAAGACCACGGCCACCAAGACGGCAGCGACCAAGACCGCAGCGACCAAGACCGCAGCCACCAAAACTACCGCAGCCCGGAAAACCGCTACCAAGACGGCCAAGACTCCTGCCGGCAAGACCGTAAAGGTCGCGGCCTCAAAAACCGCTGCGCCCAGGAAGACCGCCGCCAAACGCACTGCAGCAAAATAAGCTGCGCAGGAGAACATGCAGCTGGTCATTGCCGCGGTAGGCCACAAGATGCCTGCCTGGATAGAAGACGGGTTCGGCGAATATGCGAAACGCATGCCGCCGGAATGCCGCATCCTTCTCAAGGAAATCAAGCCTGTCGAGCGTTCCGGCAGCAAGACCGCCGAAACCGTCATGGCACTGGAGCGCGGCAAGATTGAAGCTGCGATCCCCAAAGGCTCGCGCATCATTGCCCTCGACGAGCGCGGCAAGGACCTTACAACAGTGCAACTGTCCCAGCTGCTGACGCAGTGGCAACAGGACGGACGTGATGTTACATTCGTGATAGGCGGGGCGGACGGACTGGACGCCGGCTTCAAGGCGTCCGCCGATATGCTGGTCCGGGTGTCGAGCCTGACCCTGCCCCACGGAATGGTGCGCGTGCTGCTCGCCGAGCAGCTGTACCGGGCCTGGTCGATCACGCAGAACCATCCGTATCACAGAGTGTAAAAGCAAGAGATTCAATGAAACCGGCAGACTACAAGATCTACCTCGCCTCCAAGAGCCCCCGCCGCCGCGAGCTGCTGCGCCAGATCGGCGTCGAATTCGAACTGCTGCTGCTGCGCGACTCCGGCCCACGCGGTGCCGACGTCAGCGAGGACGTGCTGCCGGACGAGACGGCGGACGACTATGTCGTGCGCGTGACCCACGAAAAAGCCGAGACGGCGTGGAAGATGATGCTGGCGCGCCGGTTGACCCCGCGCCCGGTGCTCGCTGCCGACACCACGGTCGTGGTCGACGGCCGCATCCTCGGCAAGCCCGCCGACGAGAAAGAAGCGATGGACATGCTGCGTGCCCTATCCGGCCGCACCCACCGGGTTATCACCAGCGTCGCGCTGCACCGCGACGGCGAAACCTTCCAGCTGACCCAATCGTCCGACGTAACCCTGTCCGTGCTGACGGAGGAAATGATCCGCGCCTACTGCGCGACTTCCGAGCCTTACGACAAGGCCGGCGGCTACGGCATCCAGGGGATTGCGGCGGTGTTCGTCAAGCACATCGCCGGCAGCTACACGGGAATCATGGGCCTGCCGCTGCACGAGACCGCACAACTACTAAATCAAGCCGGCATCCCGACTTTATGAGCGAAGACATCCTCATCAATATCACCCCGCAGGAGACGCGGGTTGCATTGATCCTCCAGGGCGCAGTACAGGAACTTCACATCGAACGCACGCTGTCGCGCGGCCTCGCCGGCAACGTCTACCTCGGCAAGGTGGTGCGCGTGCTGCCCGGGATGCAGTCCGCCTTCATCGACATCGGCCTGGAACGCGCCGCCTTCCTGCATGTCGCCGACATCTGGGAAGCGCGTCCGCACGACAACTCCAATACCATGCCCGCGCCGATCGAGAAGCTGCTGTACGACGGCCAGTCGGTGATGGTGCAGGTGATCAAGGATCCGATCGGCACCAAGGGCGCCCGCTTGTCCACGCAGATCTCGATCGCCGGCCGCATGCTGGTCTACCTGCCGCAGGATTCGCACATCGGTATCTCTCAGCGCATCGAAAATGAAGTCGACCGGGAAGCACTGAAATCCAAGGTGCAGAAACTGTTGCCGCCGGAAGAAAAAGGCGGCTTCATCATCCGCACCATGGCCGAGGATGCGACGGATACCGACCTGCAGATGGACATCGACTACCTGCGCAAGACCTGGGCGACCATCACCCAGCAGGCGCGCACCAAGCCGGCGCCCACGCTGCTGTACCAGGATCTGAATCTGGCCCAGCGCGTGCTGCGCGACTTCGTCAACGACAACACCTCGACCATCCAGATCGACTCGCGCGAGAACTTCCAGAAGCTGCAAGAATTCGGCAACGCCTACACCCCTTCGGTGCTGGCCAAGCTGGTGCACTACACCGGCGAACGGCCGCTGTTCGACCTGTACGGCGTGGAAGAGGAAATCCAGCGCGCGCTCGGCCGCCGCGTCGACCTCAAGTCCGGCGGCTACCTGATCATCGACCAGACCGAGGCGATGACGACCATCGACGTCAACACCGGCAGCTACGTCACCGGCCGCAACTTCGACGACACGA
The DNA here is from genome assembly GCA_035627275.1 of Noviherbaspirillum sp. Taxonomy (GTDB): domain Bacteria; phylum Pseudomonadota; class Gammaproteobacteria; order Burkholderiales; family Burkholderiaceae_D; genus Noviherbaspirillum. Next base: position 36,765 of record DASPMC010000067.1, on the reverse strand, counting down.
TCTTCAAGACCAATCTGGAAGCGGCGCATGCGATTGCTCGGCAGCTGCGGTTGCGCAACCTCGGCGGCATCATCATCCTCGACTTCATCGATATGGAGAACGTCGAGCACCGCAACGCCGTGCTGGCCGAACTGAACAAGGCACTGTCGCGTGACCGCACCAAAGTGTCGGTATCCGGCTTCTCTCAGCTTGGCCTTGTTGAAATGACACGCAAGCGCACGCGCGAATCGCTGGCCCACATCCTGTGCGAGGTCTGCCCCGCCTGCGGCGGCAAGGGCCAAGTGAAGACTGCGCGCACTGTTTGTTACGAGATCCTGCGCGAGCTGCTGCGCGAGGCGAAACAGTTCAATCCGCGCGAGTTCCGCATTCTTGCGTCACAGGTGGTGGTCGACATGTTCCTGGAAGAAGAGTCGCCGCATCTGGCGATGCTGGGAGATTTCATCGGCAAGCCGATTTCGTTGCAGGTGGAGACGCTGTATCACCAGGAGCAGTACGACATCATCCTGATGTAGAGACGCCTGCATGCGCCTATATCGCCGAGGTGGGGCGACACTCAAGGTCAATGCAACTTCGTGAGGTAGTCAGAACGGTACGTCGGCAGCGTTATGACGCGTTGTCACTACGCCGTTCCTGATTCCGGCAGACGATTCTTCGCGATCTTTTCCAGCAACGCCATTCCCTGGGCAAAGCTCTCCACGAGCTGCGACTTTCCGCCGCGTTTTCCGTTCCTGCCCAGCCAGGACTGCGTCAGCCTCCAATCCCCGAGCAAATCCTGGTCGAGCACGACTGTGTAGATCCGCGCGTCCGTCGTGAAATGTACCCGCGTCGGTTTTTGCAAAGGAAGAGTACGGGAATCTGCGGGGTCGATCATGGGTGTGGCGTCTGGCAAGAATTGGCGCGGGACGAATTATAGCGAGTGGAGGCACGCTGATATACGCAAATGTGCGGAACTGCAGGGCAGCTGTTTCAAGCTTTGAAATCGATAATTGCAAAATCACGGGAAGACGTTTATTTTGCAGCGCCGCAGCATTATATTTCCTTGTTGCTCGCCCCGAAAACGTAAGAGCCGGTTCGCGGCGAGCTGACGTTCAGTGTGCGCAGATCATTCGTCGCAAACATCGCACGTAAAAAAACGGCGCTCAGGTCGAGCGCCGCCAACACCTCGTAGTCATCAATTTACAGGGACCTGCGTCGGCCCAGGCCGGCCAGTCCCAGCAGCCCGATTCCAACCAGGACCAAAGTCACGGGCTCAGGGATGGTGTGCAGATCTATCGAACTGACAGTTCCATTGAAGCTGGCGAATCCCCTTGGGCCGCTTGTAAAAAAAGACACATTGGACATGTCTCCCGCCTGCACGGCATAGCTCAAATCCTGATGCAAACTGCTCGTGGGAATAAAAGCATGCAGTGTGCTTGCCACGGATTGCGAAGCGCACAAGAACTGCGCCGCGGTCAGCGAGCTGCAGGCCGACGCATAAATGTTATCGCTCCACAGATAACCGGGATATACGGCATGAAACTGCGTAAGGAAGTTGCTGATCGAGGCAGACGGCCAGAATGCATCTGAAAATGTTGTTGAAAAAATATGGCCATTCACTTCGGTTTCTGTGTACACAGTGGCGCCGCCCCCGTAGGTCGTGGAGAAAGTCGAGCCCGTATAGTTTGTCGCATTTCGCTCCGGATCGAACGAAATGGTTTGGCTATACGATCGGCCGCTCAAGGAAGCTCCCGGAGTACCGAATATGCCGGTAATGTCAAAGCCGGACGAAATCGTGCCATTGGCGGTAAACACGATTGGCAGAGCGTGGGCCTGAGTTGCGGTCAGGAAGATGGCGACAGCGCCAAGCAAGGAAAGCAATCTGGAAAATTTGGACATGGTTCTCAAGTTGGTACTACCCTTTGGTTGCGAATGAGATTCCATGAAGCAATTTTCATTCCATTTATGCAATTCTTTTTGTAATCAGCTAGTTAACGATCCGCCTCGCGTGCTTCGCACGGTGATTGTAAAGATTTTCGACAACCTCTTGATATCCCCGCCTCTTCCTCCTAGTTCGTTCGGGTTATGTCAGGGCTAGCGCAAAGCGTTATATCATTCGATATATAACGATCAGGTCCAGATGCCGCCCATGAATTCTCCGGAAAAAATGAAAATCGATGGCCGCCTGTGGATTGCGAAAGATGAAAGCAATCTCGCCGGTCACGGACGTATCGACCTGCTGCAGCGGATTGCCGAAACCGGCTCCATCAGCCAGGCCGCGAAGAGCATCGGCATGAGCTACAAGGCAGCTTGGGATGCGGTGGATGCGATGAACAACCTCGCCGGTGAACCGCTGGTGGAGCGCAGCACCGGCGGAAAAGGCGGTGGCGGAACACGGCTGACCGCGCGCGGCCAGCGACTTGTCGCGGCGTTCCGGCTGATCGAGGAAGAACACCGGCGCTTCCTGCAATCGCTGGGCGAGAACATCGAAGACTTTACCGACACCTATCAACTGATCCGGCGGCTGAACATGAAGACCAGTGCACGCAACCAGTTCTACGGCAAGGTTGCCGAGATCCGCCGCGGCTCGGTGAATGACGAGGTGTTCGTCGAACTGCAGGGCGGCGATCGCATCGTCGCCGTGATCACGCAGGAGAGCACGCGGCATCTCGGCCTGCATACCGGCTCGGACGTCGTCGCTCTGATCAAGGCGCCGTGGGTGATGGTGGCCGATGCCGCCGAAAACCTTCGCCTGTCTGCTCAGAACCGCCTGTCGGGCACGGTCGTCAAGCTGCAACGCGGCGCGGTAAACGCGGAAGTCGTGATCCAGCTCGCGGGCGGCACGACGGTTTGCGCGATCATCAGCAACGACAGCGCGGACGAACTTGCACTCAGCGAAGGCAAGCCCGCCACGGCGATTTTCAATGCATCGCACGTCATCCTCGGCGTGCCCGCTTACTAAAAAGACCATGATGAAACTGTTTGCCGCTCCCCTGCTCTTTGCGCTGTGCGCCAGCGCCACCGCCGATACCCTGACCGTGGCCGTGGCGGCCAATGTGCAATATGCATTCGACGACCTGCAGGCGGCGTTCAAGAAGGAAACCGGCCACGACCTGAAACCGGTGTACAACTCCTCGGGCAAATTTGCCGCGCAGGTCATGAACGGCGCGCCCTTCGATGTCTTCCTGTCCGCCGACATGGAGTATCCGGAGATGCTGCACAAGGAGGGGTATGCCGCTTCCGCGCCGAAGGTCTACGCCTATGGCGCGCTGGTGCTTTGGACGATGAAGGACATCGATCTCGGAAACTGGCAAACCGCGCTTGCAGGCCCGGCAGTCGCAAAAATCGCCGTCGCCAATCCAAAGACCGCTCCGTACGGCCGCGAAACGATGAAGGCGCTCGCGCATTTCAAGCTGGACGAGGTACTGAAGCCCAAGCTTGTATTCGGCGAGAGCATCTCGCAGACAAACCAATACATCCACTCGCGCGCAGCCGACGCCGGTTTCACCGCCAAGTCGGTCGTCGTCTCGCCGGAAATGAAGGGACAAGGCAAATGGGTAGACCTGCCGAAGGATTCTTACCAACCGATCGCACAGGGGATCGTGGTCCTGAAGCATGGCCAGGCGAACAATGCCAGGCTGGCGCAGCAGTTCCATGACTTCGTGCTGACGGCGAAGTCGCGCGCCATCTTCGAACGTTACGGCTACCTGCTGCCATGAACCGTCTGCCAGGAATCATCGGTGATGTGGAGGTGCATGGCAGCGTTGCCCTTGTGGAAGCGCAGGTCGGCAGCCACCGTTTCACCGCTACCTTGATCGGTGCGAGCGAGGAGGCAGCAGGATGGCAGCAGGGCCGTGCCGTAACGCTGCTGTTCAAGGAAACCGAAGTCTCACTCGCCAAGAATCTCTCCGGCCTGATCAGCATGCGCAACCGCATTCCATGCACGGTCACCTCCATCGAACGCGGCAAATTGCTTGCGCGTGTCGCGCTCGACTTCGAGGGGCGCCGGCTGGAATCGGTGATTACGACGCGTTCATCACATGCGCTTGGACTGGCCGTCGGCGATGCCGTCGAAGGCCTGGTCAAGGCCAACGAAATGACACTGGCGGTGGAGGAATCTGCATGAGCCACGACTGGCAGCCACTGCTGCTCACTTTCCGTCTCGCCGCGATCACGACGCTGATCCTGTTCGTGATCGGCATTCCTCTCGCTTACTGGATCGCCACCACCCGCACGCGCTTCAAGCCGGTGATCGAAACGCTGGTGAGCATGCCGCTGGTGCTGCCGCCTTCCGTGCTCGGCTTCTACCTGTTGCTCGCGTTCAGCCCGCAGAATGCGTTCGGGCAGTGGCTGGAGCAGTGGTTCAACATCCGGCTGGTATTCAGCTTCGCCGGCCTGGTGGTGGGCTCGGTGATCTTCAGCCTGCCATTCATGGTGCATCCGATCCAGTCCGGCCTCCAGAACCTCCCGACGTCGCTAATAGAAGCCTCGCGCACGCTGGGCAAGCCGGACAGCTACACGCTGTTCCGCGTACTCCTGCCGAATATCAAGCCTGCGCTGCTGTCGGGCGCGGTGCTCAGCTTTGCGCACACCGTTGGCGAGTTCGGCGTGATCCTGATGATCGGAGGGAATATCCCCGGCGTGACCAAGGTGGCGTCGATCGCGATCTACGACGAAGTGGAAAGCCTGAACTATGCGGCGGCGAATTTCTATGCGCTGGTGCTGTTTGCCGTCACCTTCGTGATCCTGCTGATGGTCTATGTGATGAACAAGAAGCTGCTGAAGGCGGGATGACGTGATCGAATTTTCCCTCGCAAGAATGCTCGACAGCGCAAGCGGGCCGCTGCAACTGGAAGCAGGCGCGCGCATCGATATGGGCAACTTCGTCACGCTATTCGGCCCGTCCGGCGCCGGCAAGACAACGATCCTGCGCATGCTGGCCGGATTGACCGAACCCGAGCGCGGACGGATCGTGGTGGACGGCGCCGTCTGGTTCGATGCGGAACGGCGCATCAATCTGCGTACGCAGCAGCGCGAGATTGGTTTCGTCTTCCAGGACTATGCGCTGTTTCCCAATCTGACGGTGCGCGAGAACATCGCGTATGCGGTGCCGCGCCACGAGGGACATTGGGTCGATGAACTGCTCGACCTGGCCGGTCTCGCCAATCTCGCCAGCAGGCTCCCCTCGACCTTGTCCGGCGGACAAAGACAGCGTGTTGCGCTCGCGCGTGCGATTGCGCGCAAACCCAAACTCCTGTTGCTCGACGAGCCTCTGTCGGCGCTCGACCTGTCCTTGCGCCACCAGTTGCAGGACGAGCTCGCCGCGCTGCACCGGCGTTTCGGACTCACGACACTGATGGTCAGCCACGAGCTGGGCGAAGTGTTCAAACTGTCGGAGAAGGTATTGCGGCTGGAAGCCGGACGCATCACCGCATCCGGCACGCCGGCGGAAGTCTTCCTGCAGAAGCGGATGTCCGGGAGGCTGAACCTGCATGCGCAGGTGCTCGACATACGGCAGGAGGAGGTGGTGTATATCGTCTCTCTGCTCATCGGGCAGGAAGTGATCGACGTCGTCGCCTCCGAAGACGAGATTGCAGGACTGAAAGCGGGCGACAGTGTTTCGATGGCGGCGCGGGCGATCAGTCCTTATCTTTCCCGGACCTTGGCCGGTTAGGCGATGCCTTAGGCCTGCTTCACTGGCCGCGTGACATGGACAGCGCGCCACCACCCATCTGCAGATGGAGGCGGCTCAGGAAAGTCATGCCGATCAGCGGATCGCCGGTGATGCCGATCGATACACGGACATCCTGCAAGGTAATGCCCGAAACCGTCACCGACGGCACGATGACATTGGTCGTCTCGATCATGCCATTTGCCGTCCGTGCTGTGCCTGGCTGACCCGGCAGGACATCGATGCCGAATTTGCGCGCGGTCTCGCGACTGATCGCAATAGCCGATGCACCTGTGTCGATCAGGCCTTCCACCGTGACGCCATTGATGGTCAACGGCGCAAAGTAATGTCCATTCCGTCCGGCATAGAACATCGCGACGTGCGCACTACCATCGCGGCTCTCCTTGCAATAAGCACCAATGCATTCGGGGCCGGAAGCCAGGCGAGCAAGCTCCTGAAGCTCGTCCGCGCGTCGCCTTGCGACGGTGTCGCCTGCACTCGCCGCCTTCACATACCAGTACTGCGCTTTCTCGCGGCAGCGGGACACGAGGTATCCGGCTTCGTATGCCGCCGCCAGGCTTCTCGACGCTTGCGCATTGCCGGCATTGGCGGCGCGCAGCATGGTGAGAAACTCGCCGTGTGGACGGCGCAACGGGCGGGCGTTGTCGCTGTCGTCGGGCGCAAAATACTGCCCGTCGCAATCGGCGTGCGCGACAGGCAGGATTGCCGCGCATGCGGCGAACACGGCGAGCCGCAGCACGGGGACGAGAAAGCCGGGAACAGGTTTCATGTCGGTCGGGGCAAAGGCAGAAAACCGGCATGAGGATAGTCGATTTCCCAACAGAAACCCATCCCGCGTTTATGGGACGGTTTCTGACGGAAATGCAAAAAGGGCAATCAGAAGCGCCCAGGCAGTTCCCGCCCGGGCCTGCGTCTTGCCCGGTAAATCAAAGCTTGCGCACCGCCACGCTGCCCACCGAGTATCCGGCGCCGAACGAGCAGATCACGCCCAGGTCGCCCGAAGCAAGGTCATGGCTGTGACGATGGAAGGCGATGATGGAACCGGCAGATGCCGTATTCGCAAATTCATCGAGGATGATGGGGGCATCATCCGCCGTGGCATCGCGCCCCAGCAGCTTCTTGCCCACCAGCTGGTTCATGCCGACGTTGGCCTGATGCAGCCAGAAGCGGCGCACTTCCGCCGGCTTGAGGCCAAGCTTGCCGAGATGCGCCTCGATGTGTGCGGCGGCAATGGGCACCACTTCCTTGAACACCTTGCGGCCTTCCTGACGGAAGGTTTTGTCGCGCGCATTCGGATCGGTGTCTTCGCAGCGATTCATGAAACCGAAATTGTTGCGGATGTTGTTCGAGAACTGGGTTGCCAGCTGCGTGCCCAGGATTTCCCAGCGATTCTGCGCGTCGGGCGAAGCCAGTTCGGCACGCTCGACGATGATGGCGGTAGCGACATCGCCGAAGATGAAATGGCAATCGCGGTCGCGCCATTCCTGGTGGGCCGAGGTGATTTCCGGATTGACGACCAGTACGGCGCGTGCGGAACCGCAGCGCACCGCGTCTGCCGCCTGCTGGAGCGCGAAGGTCGCCGAGGAGCAGGCGACGTTCATGTCGAAGCCGAATCCGGTGACGCCGAGTTCCTGCTGAATCTCGATCGCCATCGCCGGATAGGCGCGCTGCATGTTGGCAGCGGCGCAGATCACGCCGTCGATGTCGGCAGCGGTCTTGCCGGCGGCAGCCAGCGCCTTGCGGCAGGCCGCGACGGCGACTTCGGCTTCCAGCGACAGTTCTTCGTCGGGACGCGGCTTAAAGCGCGGGTACATGCGCTGCGGATCGAGCACGCCTGACTTTTCGATCACATAGCGCTGCTTGATGCCGGATGCCTTCTCGATGAATTCGACGCTCGATTCCTGCATTGCGACGGCTTCGCCTGCTTCAATCGCGGCACGGTTGCGTTGGTTTTGAACTGCGACATAAGCGTTGAACGCTTCGACGAGTTCGGCATTGCTGATGATGTGTTCAGGCGTATAGAGACCGGTGCCGCTGATGATGGCTTTGAACATGGCGAAAGGTTGCTTGGCAACTCAAGGAATGAACGGGCGTTCATTATACGAGAGCATCAGAAGCTGCCCGCGAATTGATACCTGCTCCCCGGATGCCACATCGTAGCCACGGACGCGACCTCCCCTTTCGACAGGGTCCTGCGCTTGAGCACGAGGCAAGGGTCCTTGCCGGCGATGTGCAGCATCTCGGCGATCTCGCGCGGCGGGCTCAGTGCCTCGATGCTGTAGTTGACGCCCTGGAGCGGTGCCGCCGCCATCAGGTATTCGTTCGGCGTGATCACTGAAAAATCCTGCTGCATGTAATCAGGCGCTACATCCGGATTGACCCAGCGGTCCTCCACCTGGATCGGGATGTCGTTCTCGAAATGGACGATCACCGAGTGGAACAACGGGTGGCCGGTCTTCACCTCGAAATGAAGCGCAAGCTGCTCGCTTGCCTTGCTGCGCTCGAGCAGGTGCAGCTCGCTACGGTGCCGGTGTCCGCGAGCACGCACTTCTTCGGCAATGCTCTTGATCTCGACCAGCGTCGCCTGGTACTTGTGCTGCGCGACGTAAGTGCCGGAACCCTGGATGCGGCTCAGGATCTGTTCGTCGGTCAGTTCACGCACCGCACGGTTGACGGTCATGCGCGACACGCCGAACTGCTTGGCCAGCGCCTGTTCCGACGGGATGGCGTCGCCTTCCTTCCAGTGGCCGGACTGGATCTGCTCCAGCAGATAGTTCTTGATATGCAGGAAAGCCGGCACGCGCCCGACCTGCTCCTCCCCTCGTTCCACACTGCTTTCCAGTTCCCCTGTCATTCCGTCCTCGCGTCAACTTTTATCGATTTTATGGCATTAATTTGTATTGTCAATTGAGATTAATATTGCAGAAGTTGTCTATACAACTTAAGATAAAGCGTCAGCTCGAAATTCGCAAGGATTTTGGGCTGCGTTTTCAGGCCACGGCGACCGCCAAGCTTTCGCGGCGCCCGATTTCAGCAACTTGAGGAGACACTCAATGACTTCGCTTCACGGAAAGCAACTGCTCATTTCCGCATGCATCCTGGCCGCATTCGCGTCCGCTCCCGCCTCCGCGCAAATCAAGATCGGTTTCAACGTGCCGCTGACCGGCTTTGCCGCCGCCGATGGCAAATCGGCGCTGGAAGGCGCCAAGCTCGCCGTTGCCCAAGCCAATGCCAAGGGCGGCGTCGCCGGCCAGAAGATCGAACTGGTGGTGTATGACGACCAGGCCTCGCCGAAGGAAGCCGTACCGGTCGCGACCAAGCTGGTGGAAAAAGACAAGGTGGTCGGCGCCGTGTCGGGCTCCTACTCCGGTTCGACCCGCGCAGCCGCAGGCATCTTCCAGCAGGGCAAGGTGCCGTACGTCGTGTCCTACGCGATCCACCCCGATATCACGCTGACCGGCGACTACATGTTCCGCGTATCCGCGATGGGCGAAGTGCAGGGCCGCGCCGGGTCCATGCTGGTGCAGAACCTCGGCAAGAAGAAGATCGCGCTGATCACGCTGAAGAACGACTTCGGCCAGGCGCTGGCAGCGGGCTTCAAGGAAGGCGCAGCCAAGTTCGGCCAACAGATCATTAATGAATACGAGTACGGCATCCAGGATCGCCAGTTCGGCGCGCTGGTGTCGAAGGTGAAGTCGGACAACCCGGACGTGATCTACGCATCGGGCTACTACTTCACCGCTGGTCCGCTGGTTAGCCAGCTGCGCGCCGCCGGCGTGACCGCGCCGATCATCGGCCAGGAAGGCTATGACTCCGACAAGTTCATCGAGATTGCCGGCGCTGCTGCAGAAGGTGTGTATGTCACCACCTCGCTCGACCGCGACTCCGATTCAGCCGCGACCAAGGCTTTCCTCGCCGATTTCCGCAAGGAAGTAGGTTCGAATGCCGACATGGTTGCCGCATCTTCCTTCACCGCAACCAATGTCCTGATCGAAGGCCTGAAGAAGACCAACGGCAAGGGCGGCGAAGATCTGAAAAATGCGCTGGCTGCCGGCACCTTCGACACACCGATCGGTAAGCTGGCCTTCAACGACCTGCATGAAGTGAAGAAGGATGTGCAGGTGCAGATCATCAAGGACAAGGCATTCCGCCGTCACTCGGTGATCTCGGGTCCGCTGCTGTCGCCGCCGTCGAAGCCGGCGAAGTAATCGCTAGGAAGTTCCCTTCGCCAGCACGCGGGTTACTAAGGTTGGTCTACTGCAGCAAACAACCCGTCATCCCCGCGCAGGCGCGGATCCATAAGTAGGTAGCACGAGCAAGCTCACCATGGGTCCCCGCCTGGCCGTCCCTCGAAACTGCGGCCTTCGGCCTTGTTTTCGCGGGGACGACGGGGGAAGACACTGCAGGATCATCCGTTCGTGCCCGCCCGTTGGCGAAGGGAGAAAACCTCTCCTGTCCCATCCGCATCAAGGAGTCATCATGCTCTTCCTGGAGCTCACCGCACAAGGCCTCGTCCAAGGCAGCATCTACGCGCTGGTCGCGCTGGGTCTGACCCTGGTCTACGGCCTGCTGCGCATCCTGCATGTCGCACATGCAGCCTTATTTACATTGGGTGGTTACCTCGGCGTACTGGTCACCAATGCCACCGGCAGCCTGACGCTCGGCTTCATCGCCGCGATGATGGTCGCCGGCATGTCCGGTGTCGCCATGTACCGCCTCTGTTATGAACCGATCCTGAAACAACCTCCCTTCGTCGCGCTGATCGCATCGATCGGCCTGTACATCGCCTTCGAGGAATTGTTCCGCATCATCTTCGGCGCTGCCGGCCTGTCCTACCAGGCGCCGCCGCTGCAAGACCAGGTCGCGTTGTTCGGCGGCCTGCAGTTCAAGCAGGCGGAACTGCTGGTCATGCTCGGTACCGCCGTCATCATCGGCGTGCTTGGCTACCTGCAGACCAAGACCCGCGTCGGCGTCGCCTGCCAGGCCACCGTGTCCGATCCGCAAATGGCGGAATCCTTCGGCATCAAGCTGCGCCAGGTGCGTGACATCAACTTCTTCGTCGGCTCCGCGCTGGCCGGTTTTGCCGGCGTGTGGGTGGCGCTGCTGAACAACCTGGTGGAACCGACCATGGGCAGCGTGCCGTCCTACAAGGGACTCGCAATCATCGTTCTCGGTGGTATGGGATCGGTGCGCGGCACACTGCTCGCAGCCCTGGTACTCGGCGTCGTCGAGTCCTTCGGCACCATCTACCTCGGCAAGCTGCTCGACCGCAACGCGATCGCCTTTGCCTTCCTGATCGCGGTGCTGATGGTCCGCCCGCAAGGCCTGTTCGCGCGGAGATAACACATCATGGAATACGAAATTTCCCTGCTTACCTCGATGGCGATCAGCGTGCTGTTTGCGCTGTCGCTCAACCTGATCACCGGCTTCTGCGGCCAGATCAGCCTGGGGCATGCGGCCTTCCTCGGCATCGGCGCCTATCTGTCGGCGCTGCTGTCGAAAGCCGGCCTGCCCTTCCTCGCCACCCTGCCGCTGGGCATGCTGCTCGCCGGCATGATCGGTGTGGTAGTCGGCCTTGCCAGTCTGCGCGTGCGCGCCGACTTCCTCGCCATCACCACGATGGGCGTCGGCTTCCTGTTCGTCGGCATCGTCCGCCAGCAGGACTGGCTGGGCGGCGAGCTCGGCGTGTCGGCGATCCCCGATTCCGGCCTGTCGAAGATCGGCTTCATGACGTTCTCCCTCGTGCTGTGCGTTGCCACCGCTGCCCTCTGCATCTACATCCGCAAGTCGTGGATGGGCCGCGTGTTCAACGGCGTGGCGGAAGACGAGGACACGATGCGCGTGCTCGGCATCGACGTGCCGCGCTATAAGCTCGCTGCCTTCGCCATCGGCACCGCGCTCGCTGGCCTGGCTGGCGGGTTGTATGCGCAGCACCTGAAGTTCATCGGGCCGGACAGCTTCGGCTTCGTCGAGTCTGTGACGGTGCTCTCCATGGTCGTGGTCGGCGGCATCGGCTCGGTGGCCGGCGTGACCGTCGGTGCAGCGGTGCTTTCCGCACTGCCGGCATGGTTCCAGTTCATCGGCGACTACAAGCTGCTGGTGTACGGCGGTCTGCTGTTCCTGATGATGCGTTTCTCTCCGGGCGGCATGGCTGCCCTCGTGACGCGCCTCGTGCAACGTAACGGAGGCCGCGTATGAAGAATCAACTGCAAGCATTGCTGCGCGTCGCCAACGTCACGGTACGCTTCGGCGGCCTGACCGCGATCGACGATGTGTCCTTCGATGTCTATCCGGGAGAACTGCTCGGCCTGATCGGCCCCAACGGCGCCGGCAAGACCACGATGCTGCGCGCGATCACCGGTGTGGTACGCGCCACCGAAGGCGACGTCATGCTGGAAGAACAAAGCCTGACCGGCATGCCCATCCACAAGCGCATCCAGAAAGGCCTGTCGCTGTCGCAACAGCTGGTGAAGCCCTTCCGCGAGATTTCGCTGCTGGACAATGTCGCGCTCGCCGCCGGCATGGCACGCACACGCTCGCCGCTGAAGGCGCTGATGCATGTGTCACAGGAAGAAGAAGCCGCGGTTGGCCGCGAAATGCTGGAACGCGTCGGCATCTCTGCCCACGCCGACCAGAAGCCGGGCATCCAGCCGCTGGGCATCCTCAAGCGCCTCGAGATGGCTCGCGCTCTGGCATTGAAGCCCAAGCTCCTGCTGCTCGACGAGCCGTTGGCCGGCCTCAATTCCAAGGAAGCAAATGCGCTGGCGACCACCATCGCCGACATCAACCGCCAGGGCGTGACCATCATCCTGATCGAGCACAACCTCGGCGAAGTGATGCGCGTCTGCCAGCGCCTGGTGGTGCTGGACAACGGCCGCAAAATTGCCCAGGGCGAACCACGCGCGGTGATGAACGATCCGGCCGTCCGCGCGGCCTACCTCGGTGGCGACACCATCGCCGAAGCCGGTGCGGAGAAGGCGAAGCAACCCAACCTGTCCGTCGTCGGAGGCAACCATGCTTGAAATTCATCACCTCTCCTGCGGCTACGGCGCCTTCCAGGCGGTAAACGACCTGTCGCTTACGCTGCGGCCGGGCACCATCACCGGCCTGATCGGCACCAACGGTGCGGGCAAGTCGTCCACCCTGATGTGCGTGGCAGGCCATGTGGCGCTGCAGGCCGGCGCCATCATGTTCGATGGCCAGGACATCAGCGCGCTCACGCCCGACCAGCGCGTGCGCCGCGGCATCGCGATCTCGCCCGAAGGCCGCCGCCTGTTCAAGGACCTGAGCGTGGAAGACAACCTGCGCGTCGGCGGCCTGATCCAGCCGGCGAGCCGCTTCAAGCAGGACCGCGACTACGTGCTCAGCCTGTTCCCGCGCCTCGGCGAACGCCTGAACTCGCTCGCGGGCAACCTGTCCGGCGGCGAGCAGCAGATGCTCGCCATCGGCCGCGCACTGATGACCCGCCCCAAGCTGATCATGATCGATGAACTGTCGCTGGGCCTGATGCCCAAAGTCATCGACCTCTGCTACCGCGCGCTCAAGCAGCTGCAGCAGGACGGCATGACCATCCTGCTGGTGGAGCAGAACACCGACCGCGTGCTCGCCTTCGCCGACGACGTCTGCGTGCTGGAATCCGGCCGCACCGTCTGGCAAGGCAAGGCGAGCGACGCCATGAACGATACCTCTTTGACCGCCGCCTATCTCGGCCTGCACTAACTGAACCTGGAAGGAACAACAATGAACACGATGACCGACGCCACCAAACTGAACGACGATCCGCGCTGGGATGAGAGCCGCGTGATCCGCGCACCGCGCGGCGCGCAGCGCACCTGCAAGAGCTGGCTGACCGAAGCCGCCTACCGCATGATCCAGAACAACCTCGATCCGGAAGTGGCGGAGAACCCGAAGCACCTCGTGGTCTACGGCGGTATCGGCCGCGCCGCGCGCAACTGGGAATGCTTCGACAAGATCCTGGAAACCTTGAAGGACCTGAACGACGACGAAACCCTGCTGGTGCAATCCGGCAAGCCGGTCGGCGTCTTCAAGACCAACCCGGATGCGCCGCGCGTGCTGATCGCCAACTCCAACCTGGTGCCGAAGTGGGCCAACTGGGACAAGTTCAACGAACTCGACCGCAAGGGACTGTTCATGTACGGCCAGATGACCGCCGGCAGCTGGATCTACATTGGCAGCCAGGGCATCGTGCAGGGTACGTATGAAACCTTCGGCGAAGCCGGCCGTCAGCACTTCAATGGCAGCTGGGCAGGCCGCTGGATCCTAACAGCCGGTCTCGGCGGCATGGGCGGCGCGCAGCCGCTGGCTGCAACGCTGGCCGGCGCCGTGTCGCTGAACATCGAATGCCAGCAGTCCAGCATCGACTTCCGCCTGCGCACCCGCTATGTCGACAAGCAGGCCAAGGACATCGACGACGCGATCGCACTGATCAAGCACCACACCGAACGCAAGGAAGCGGTTTCGATCGCGCTGCTCGGCAACGCCGCCGAGATTCTGCCGGAACTGGTCAAGCGCGCAAAGGCCGGCGGCATCAAGCCGGACCTGGTCACCGACCAGACCTCCGCGCACGACCTGATCAACGGTTACCTGCCGATGGGTTGGACGGTCGAGCAGTGGAAGGCCGCGCAGCAAGACCACAGCCGCCATGCCGAACTGACCGCTGCCGCTTCCAAGTCTTGCGCGGTGCATGTGCAGGCAATGCTCGACTTCCACGCGATGGGCATCCCGACCGTGGACTACGGCAACAACATCCGTCAGGTCGCATTCGACATGGGCTTGAAGAACGCTTTCGACTTCCCCGGTTTCGTTCCGGCCTACATCCGCCCGTTGTTCTGCGAGGGCAAGGGTCCGTTCCGCTGGGTGGCGCTGTCGGGCGATCCGGAAGACATCTACAAGACCGATGCCAAGATCAAGGAACTGTTCCCCGAGAACAAGCATGTACACAACTGGCTGGACATGGCGCGTGACCGTATCTCGTTCCAGGGCTTGCCGGCGCGCATCTGTTGGCTGGGCCTGGGCGAGCGCCACATCGCCGGCCTCGCGTTCAATGAAATGGTGAAGAACGGTGAGCTGAAGGGCCCGATCGTGATCGGCCGCGACCACCTCGACACCGGCTCGGTCTCCAGCCCGAACCGTGAGACGGAAAGCATGAAGGACGGCACTGACGCCGTGTCCGACTGGCCGCTGCTCAACGCGCTGCTCAACACCGCCGGCGGCGCGACCTGGGTGTCGCTGCACCATGGCGGCGGTGTAGGCATGGGCTACTCGCAGCACTCCGGCATGGTGATCGTTGCCGACGGCACCGAGGCGGCTGCGAAACGTTTGGCGCGTGTGCTGGTCAATGACTGCGGCTCGGGCGTGATGCGCCATGCGGACGCCGGCTATGAAGCCGCGGTAGCATGTGCGAAGCGCAATGGCCTCAAGCTGCCGATGATCAAGTAAAGGGCGTAGGTTAGCTTGAGTGCGGGTGCAATCAGTTGATTCGATATGGTCCTTTCCCCGTCGTTCCCGCGAAGGCGGGGCCCCATAAGCCTGGAGTTCGAGCCGCCTCACTATGGGTTCCCGCCTTCGCGGGAACGACGGGGGAAGTGTGCAGGGAAACCGACCGCTGACACCCGCCCTCGAACGCATGTTGAAAAGATATGTGCAACCGCAGTACATACCACGAAAAGCAGAAAGCGATCGATATATGAACAACAGCCTTACCCTGCAACCCGGCCAGATGACCCTGACGGACCTGCGCGCGATCTGGCGCGACGCCATCCCGCTCGCGCTGGCGCCAACCGCTTATGAAGCGATCAACACTTCCGCTGCGACGATCCACAAGATCGTCGAGCGCGGCGCCCCGGCGTACGGCATCAACACCGGTTTCGGCAAGCTCGCCAAGACCCACATCCCGAACGACCAGCTGGAAGAGCTGCAGCGCAACCTGATCCTGTCGCATTCAGTCGGCAGCGGCGAACTGATCGCCGATGAAGTCGTGCGCCTGATCCTTGCGATGAAGATCGGCAGTCTCGCACGCGGCTACTCCGGCATCCGCGCGTCGGTGATCGACACCATGATCGCGATGTACAACGCAGGCGTCATGCCATGCATTCCCAGCAAGGGCTCGGTCGGTGCATCGGGTGACCTCGCGCCGCTCTCGCACATGACGCTGGCGATGATGGGCGAAGGCGATGCGCGCGTCGAAGGCCGGATCGTTCCGGCGAGGCAAGCACTCGCCGCCGCCGGCATCGAGCCGGTGACGCTCGCGGCGAAAGAAGGCCTGGCGCTGATCAACGGCACCCAGGTTTCCACCGCCCTCGCCCTGCACGGCCTGTTCCATGCGGAACGCCTGCTGGAAGCAGCAACCGTCTCCGGCGCGCTGTCCGTGGATGCGGCCAAGGGCAGCGACGCGCCCTTCGACCCGCGCGTGCATGCAGTACGCGGCCAACCCGGCCAGATCGCGGTGGCGAAGATCTATCGCCAGCTGCTTTCCGGCAGCGAAATCCGCCGCTCGCACCTGGAAAACGACGAGCGCGTGCAAGACCCGTACAGCCTGCGCTGCCAGCCGCAGGTGATGGGCGCCTGCCTCGACCTGATCGGCAATGCGGCACGTACGCTGCTGATCGAGGCGAATGCCGTCACCGACAATCCGCTCGTTTATTCGAAGGAAGGCGACGTCATCTCCGGCGGCAACTTCCATGCCGAGCCGGTCGCCTTTGCCGCCGATACGCTGGCGCTGGCCATCGCGGAAATCGGCGCGCTCTCCGAACGCCGCATCGCGCTGCTGATCGACTCCACACTGTCCGGCCTGCCGCCGTTCCTGGTCGCCGGTTCCGGCCTCAATTCCGGCTTCATGATCGCGCACGTAACGGCGGCCGCCCTCGCCTCCGAGAACAAGTCGCTCGCCCACCCCGCCAGCGTCGACAGCCTGCCGACTTCGGCCAACCAGGAAGACCACGTCAGCATGGCGACTTTCGCCGGCCGCCGTCTGCACGAGATGGCGCAGAACACCGCAACCATCGTCGGCATCGAATTGCTCGCCGCCGCTCAGGGCATCGATTTCCATCGTCCGCTCGCCACCTCGCCGATGCTGACCGAAGTCCACCAGCGTCTGCGCCAGCGTGTGTCGTTCTACGAGAAGGACCGCCTGTTCGCGCCGGACATCGAGGCGGCGAAGCAGATGGTGGTCAGCGGCGGCCTGAGCGCAAGCTGCCAGGACCTGTTCGCGGACCTCTACACCGCATAGGAGAAGCAATGCACCACAAGGCAGACATGACCCGCTGGCAAGGCCGCGTCGATGCCACCGAGGGCGACCTCGGCAAACGCTGGCACCAGATCGTAACGCCGCTGGAGGATGCGCCCCAGCCCGGCGGCGTGGCATTGATCGGCTTTGCCTGCGATGCCGGTGTCGCGCGCAATAACGGCCGTACCGGCGCGCGCCAGGGGCCTGCAGCGCTACGGGCAGTGCTCGGCAATATGCCGGTGCGGCGCTGTCACCTGATTGCCGATGCCGGCGACATCGTGCCCGTCGGCGATGGCGATGACGATGGACTGGAGCGCGCACAAGGCGAACTGGCTGCGACCGTCGCCGGCGTGCTCTCGCGCGGCAAGCTGCCCGTTGCAATGGGTGGCGGCCACGAGATTGCCTTCGGCTCCTTCAGCGGTCTTGCCCGTCATCTGGCGGTGAAGGAGAAAGCGCCGCGCATCGGTGTCATCAACCTCGACGCCCACTTCGACCTGCGCATGGCAGATCGCGCCAGTTCCGGCACGCCGTTCCGCCAGATCGCGGAAGACTGCCAGGCACGCGGCTGGCCCTTCCACTATTGCGTGCTCGGCATCAGCGAGTTCGCCAATACGCAGGCCCTGTTCGAGCGCGCACACGCCCTCGGCGTGCGCTGGATGCTTGACGAAGAGATGCACGTCGCCGCGCTCGACAAGGTCCGCGCGACGCTGGCCGAATTCATGTCACAGGTCGACCATGTGTATTTCACCGTCTGCCTCGACGTGCTGCCGGCAACCATTGCACCGGGCGTCAGCGCGCCCGCACCGCGCGGCGTTCCGCTTGAAGTGGTGGAACCGGTGGTCGACATGATCGCGGGCAGCGGCAAGCTGCGGCTCGCCGATTTCGCCGAACTGAATCCAAGCCATGACGTCGACCAGCACACCGCCCGCGTCGCTGCGCGCCTGCTGGCGCGCGTCGTCGAAAAAAGCAATGCATAAGCGATGCGCAAGCTGACCGCAGAAGATTACGTGGTCATGCCGTGGAAGAACGGCGGCGGGACGACCACGCAACTTGCCATCTCGCCGGCGGGCGCGAACCTGGAGAATTTCGACTGGCGCACCAGCACCGCACAAGTGGCCAGCGATGGCCACTTCTCCGCTTTTCCGGGCGTGGACCGCTCGCTGGCAGTGCTGCGCGGCCATGGCCTGATCCTGGCCGAAGGCGATGGCGAACGCTGCCGGCTGGGCGAAGGCGCGGACCCGTTCATGTTCCGCGGCGAACAACGCATCACCGCTTCGCTCAAGGGCGGCCCCATCACCGATTTCAACGTGATGACGCGCCGCTCGGTATGCACGCATACGCTTGAGGTTCTGGAAATACGGGGTACGCACCGGTACACGCCGCGGTCGGACCTGATGCTGGTCCATGTCGTGCAAGGCTTCAAGCTCGCCTGCCTTGATTCCCGCGGTCAGCTCGAAGTATGCAAGGAGGGCGATTCGCTCCTGGTGGATTGGCGCGAGGAAACGGAAATCGAACTGTCCGCGTTGCCGCCACTGTCCGTATGCATAGCCCACGTCACATTTAAGCGCATTCAAGGAAACAAGGAATGACTGAACAAAAACCCGTCTGGGACGCCGTGTGGGTCAACGTCCATCTTGCGACCATGTCTTCCCCGGGAAGCTATGGCGAAATCCGCGACGGCGCGATTGCGGTGCATGACGGCCGTATCGCCTGGCTGGGACCGCGCAGCGCGCTTCCCGCCCATCAGGCAGCCATTACGCATGACGGCAAAGGCTGCTGGCTGACGCCCGGACTGATCGATTGCCACACCCACATCGTGTATGCCGGCAACCGGAGCGACGAATTCGAAGCCCGCCTGAATGGCGCGACCTACGAAGAAATCGCCAAGCGCGGCGGCGGCATCATGTCCACCGTGCGTGCCACGCGCGCCGCATCCGAGCAGGAATTGCTCGAAGCCTCACTGCCGCGCGTGCGCAACCTGCTGGCGGAAGGCGTGACGACGCTAGAGATCAAATCCGGATACGGATTGGACCTGGACACGGAACGGAAGATGCTGCGCGTCGCGCGCGAGATCGGCAGGAAATTCCCCGTGCGCGTGAAGACGACTTTCCTCGGTGCGCATGCATTGCCACCAGAGTACGCGGGACAGGCCGACCGCTACATGGAGGCCGTTTGCCAGGAAATGCTTCCCGCTCTTGCCGCCGAAAATTTGATCGATGCAGTAGATGCTTTCTGCGAAAAGATCGGTTTCTCTGCCGCACAGACCGAACGCCTGTTCCAGGCCGCGCAGGAGCATGGCTTGCCGGTGAAGCTGCATGCGGAACAATTGTCGGACCAAGGCGGTGCTGCATTGACTGCGCAGTATCGCGGCTTGTCGGCCGATCATCTCGAATACCTGTCGCCCGCAGGCATCGACGCGATGGCGGAGTCCGGCACGGTTGCCGTGCTGCTGCCCGGTGCCTTCTACTTTCTCCGCGAAACAAAACTGCCGCCGGTGCAAGCATTGCGCGATGCACGCGTGCCGATCGCCGTATCGACCGACTGTAATCCCGGCACATCGCCGATGACATCCTTGCTGCTGGCAATGAACATGGCCTGCACCTTGTTCCGCCTGACACCACAGGAGGCATTGGCGGGGACAACGGCGCATGCGGCGCAAGCGCTCGGCATCGCCCATGAAACCGGCAGTCTGGCGGCGGGAAAAAGCGCGGACTTTGCGCTGTGGGAGATCGAAAGGCCGGTGGACCTGGCGTATGCTATCGGAGGCAATCCGTGCAGGCAGGTGGTGCACGGCGGCGTTCCTCGCTAGCTTGACGCACCAGCAACGTGCTTGCGGCCATCAGCCGGCCTGTTGATGGCGATATCAGCTGGATTTGATGCTGGACAAAGCCGATCACTCCACACATACCATGATGTGACTCCCTGATGTCGCAACCATCTGCCGCGATCCGGACATGCTGATCCCGATGCTGCCTGGCGAGCGAGCGGATCATCTGTGGAGCCGATCAAATGCCGACGACGATCTTTTCCAGGCATTTCCGCAGCATGTGCTTGCTTGTTGCCATGCTCGCCGGTTGTGGTGACGGCGGCGAGTCCTCCAGCAAACCCGTCGCATCTCAACTTCCCGGTACTTCGCAAGCCGGCAGCCCTTCGCCTGCTCCCGCCGCCCCGTCCTCTCCGGTGACGCTCATGGTGAGCGCAACAGCCACGGATCCTGACGGCGATGCCATCAACTATCAGTGGCGCGCGACCGACGGGACCATCTCGGAGGCGTCCGGTCCGAGCGTCCGGTGGACAGTCCCCGGAGGCAAAGGACTGCATTTCATTTACGTGCTGGCTTCGGACGGCAAAGGCGGTTATACCGAACGGACGCTTGCCGTCGACGTGGGCGAATTCAACGTGGCGGCAGAGTCCTTGCCGGCTGGTGGCGCCACGCCTCCGGTCAATCCGGAATTCAGTGGCGGCGTATATCGTTCCTATGTCGCCAACGACGACCCGAATCGCAGCGTGTATCTCCCCGATGTGGTGTTGCAACTCGATCCTCCCGCCGGCCGCGCCGCCGTGTCCACACTGCGCGGCGAGTTCGCTTTCGACAAGAAACCGGCCAGGGACTATCGCCTCCTCTGTTCAACCACCTCGTTTTCTCTGCTGCCTTGCGGCCAGGCATCAATCGGCACGATAGCGACCACGATCAGCCGGCCTTCGGTGATCCTGTCCAAAAACGCCATGGGATTCCAGGTGTACGGGCATGTCGAACAGGCCGACGGCTCGCTCTGCGGCGTCGATAATCCGTTCTTTGGAAAAGCGGACACGTTCACAGGAAAGCCAGTTACGGCAACCGCGGAACTGCTCGAAGATGAGATCGTGATTGCCGGCCCGCTGCGGGTGAATGCCTACGGCGACTACCATTTGCCGGGCCGGGGAGATCCGTCCGGCAGGAATCTCAGCGTGCGTATCAGCTGCGAGGGCCAGAGTCCGATGGTTGCGTCGGCCTCAGGTTTCGTCGCCCTTGATCCGGCCACTACGGTGCCGAGAAGCCTTGTCAATTTCACCCTGCCCAACAGCCGGCCCGTTGTATCCGCATTGGCAGCCGCCCGGAATGGAGACACCGTTGCCGAGACATCGGCCGGCGCGAAGCCGACCCAGCCTGCCGACGCCTTCGTCCAGCCCGACCGTTTTCTTGCCTATAAAGGGCGCGACGATCGCCTAAGCGCCTGCCGCTACTATCGGGCCATCGGTGCGGTCGCCGTCTGCGATGCGAATGGCGAAACCTCGGGCGAGATCACCTTCGATCAGTGGAAGCGAAGAAATTCGCTCGCCCCCTACAATGCCGGCAACACTGAGGTGAGCGCGCTTTACGTCAACAAGGTCGACCTCAACCTGACGCGCGACATGCACGGCACGCAGTTGAGTCCGACCCATAGCGCATTTTACGTATGCAACCACCCCGGTCCCAACGACGAAACGCAGCCCGAAATCGAGCGCGTGATCGGCGATGCCGCCAAGGGTGACAAACAGGTGGCATGCGTGGCCATGGACTATACGGTGCAGGAAGGTGTGAACGGCGGCCGTCCCTTCACGAAGTTCTATACGTTCGGCCCGACCGGCAAGCTCCTGACCTCGGTGAATCTTGACGGCTACGGCGAAAAATTCCTACCGGGCGTCTGCGTTGCCTGCCATGGCGGCGATCATTATGCCGGCCGCTTCCTGGACCCCGATCGCAAAGCCAGTCCGAATCTCGGCGCCCATTTCCTGCCTTTCGACACGGACAACTTCCATTTTTCGGCGAATGAAAAGCTCACCGAAAAAGACCAGGAAGTCGCCATCAAGCTACTCAATAGGATGGTGGTCGCAACCGAGTCTGCAGAATCGGCGCCGACAGCGATAACAAACCTGGTGAACGGCTGGTACGGCGGAGACATTGACAGCGTCGACAGAAACACGACGCTCGACAAGAATTTCGTTCCGCCTTCATGGACAGCGGCAGGGGATGAAGCCGTCAGGCTCTACAACAACGTCGTCAAGCATTCCTGCCGCACCTGCCATGTGGCCATGCGGAGCAATCTCGATTTCGACACATTTAACAATATCCGGCCTTGGCTAGGCACATCCCTGATTTGCGGCGGCGGCCCCGACCTGAACAACAATCATGCAATGCCGAATGCGGCGGTGACCTTCAATCGCTTCTGGAATTCAGCGCAGCCCACTACGGTTCAGGATTTCGTGCGCAGCACGAGCGGCAACACCAGTTTCAATTGCGAGCTCAAGCCGCATCCGTCGTTCAGATAACTACTGCCGTTCTGCGCGCATCGAGATCATTCCTTTCATCGGCTCCCACACCATCGCTGCCGAAATCTCCCTCATGCAGCGATGGTGTCCCAGCGGACACTCGCGCTCCTTGCAAGGCGAGCATTCGATGCCAAGGAAAATCGATTTCGCGACATCCGAAAACGGCGGCGCATGCAAGGGATCGGTCGGACCGTAAATCGCGACAATCGGCCGGTTGAGCGCCGAGGCGATATGCAGCAGCCCGGAATCGTTGCTCACCATTGCGCCAGCCTGTGCAATCAGCGCTACCGCCTCGTCGAGCTTCGTCGCGCCGGCCAGGTTGTGCACGCCGGGCGCCAGGGCGACGATCTCGTCACACACATCCTTGTCCTTGGGAGAACCCATCAGCGCAATCTGCACATCGGGCCGCTTGCTACGTATGGTCTTCGCCAGTTCGGCGAAATGCGTGGTCGGCCAACGTTTGGCCGAGCCGAATTCCGCTCCGGGTGCGAACAATACCAGCGGCTGCTTCATGTCGAGTCCAACGCGTGACATTACGTCGACGATGCGATCTTCCGCGACGGCCAGCGCCGGCCGAGGCAAGGCGGATGGCGGCGGCACATCGCGCGCCGGTGCGTTCGCCAGCGCGGCGTAAAAGGACACCATCGGCCGCGGCGCATCACGGTTGTCATGATGGATCACATTGAGCAGGCCGTAGCGCATTTCCCCCTTGTATCCGACCCGGCGAGGAATGCCGGTCAGCCAGGGAATCAAGGCGAACTTGAGTGTGTTGGGCAACACGTACGCGTCGGCATAGCCGCGCGTGCGCAACATCTTCGCGTACTCACGGCGCTCGCGCAGCTGCAGCGCGCCGTGACGGAACGGTGCCTCCAGTACGGTATCGACTTCGTGCATCGCGCGCCATACGGGCGCCACCCATGCGGGCGCCAGCACGTCGATCGGCCGGTCGGGGTTGCGGTCATGCAAGAGACGCAAGAGCGGCTGCGCCATCACAGCATCGCCAATCCAGTTGGGTGAAATGACCAGCGTGCGAGGCACGCCTTGCACCGGAACCGTCATTTATTGCGGGGCACACGGCCCATCAGGAAGAATTCGTCGTTCGGCCGCATGGAGATGACATTGGCCATCCGGTTCGACAAGCCGAAGAAGGCGGTGATCGCCGCAATGTCCCAGATATCCTCGTCGTCGAAGCCGTGCGCGCGCAGCGACGCGTAATCCTCGTCATCGACTTCATGCGAACGCAGGCAGACCTTGATCGCGAAATCGAGCATCGCCTTCTGGCGTGGCGTAATGTCGGCTTTCAAATGATTCACCGCCACCTGGTCCGCCACCAGCGGCTGCTTTGCATAAATGCGCAGCAAGGCGCCGTGGGCGACAACGCAGTACAGACAGCCGTTCTTCGCGCTGGTCGCGGTCACGATCATTTCGCGGTCGGCCTTGGTCAGGCTGCCGGTTTCCTTCAGCATCAGGGCATCGTGGTAGGCGAAGAAGGCGCGGAACTCGGCGGGGCGATGTGCCAGTGTCAGGAACACATTGGGTACGAAGCCGGCCTTTTCCTGCACCGCCAGGATCATCTGCTTGATGTCGTCGGGCAAGGAATTGATATCGGGGACCGGGAACCGGGAAATCGGTGCAGCCATGCTCATGCTTCTGTCTCCTTGGCGAATTGAAGGTGGTACAGGTTGGCGTAGACGCCATTCTTTTCCAGCAGTTCTGCGTGCGTGCCCGTCTCGACAATGCTGCCTTCGGCAAGCACGACGATGCGGTCGGCGCGTTCGATGGTCGATAACCGGTGTGCGATAACGAGCGTGGTGCGGCCCTGCATCAATTGTTCGAGCGCGGCCTGCACGGCGCGTTCCGACTCGGTGTCGAGAGCGGACGTGGCTTCGTCCAGGATCAGGACGGGCGCATCCTTGTAGATCGCCCGGGCGATCGCAAGGCGCTGGCGCTGGCCGCCGGACAGGCGGCTGCCGTTGTCGCCAATCGAGGTGTTGAGACCTTCGGGCAGCCCGGCGATCACGTCGGCAAGGTGTGCTGCCTTCGCCGCAGCTTCGATCCGGGCCTGGTCAGGCTGGGCATCGCCGTATGCGATATTGGCGGCAACCGTGTCATCGAACAGCACCACGTTCTGGCTCACCATCGCGATCTGCGCACGCAGACTGGCGAGCGACACTGACTCGATAGACTCACCGTCGATCCGGATCTCGCCGCTCGTAACAGGATAAAAACCCGGCACAAGATTAACCAGCGTCGATTTCCCGCCGCCGGACATGCCGACGAAAGCAACAGTTTCACCCGGCTCGATGGTTAGGCTGACATCCGACAGCGCCGGCTTCTTCTGTTCCGGATAAGTGAAACCAACGTCAACGAATTCCAGTCTGCCGCGCGCACGGCCCGGCAAGGTCTTGCCGGTTGTACGTTCCGGCTCGGCATCGATCAGCGCGAACACCGCGTCCGCAGCAGCCATGCCGCGCTGCAAGGGTCCGTTGACTTCCGCCAAGTGCTTGAGCGGCGTAAGCAACATCAGCATGGCGGTAATGAAGGAAGCGAAACTGCCGACCGTGGTCGTGCCTTCATTGGCCTGGACGAGCGCGATCACGATCACTACCGACACCGCAAAGGCAGTCATCAGTTGCGTGATCGGCACGGTGGCAGCGAAGGTGCTGGCCATGCGCATGGAGTAGCTCCGCAGCGTGCCGGCCCGGTGCTCGAAACGTTTGCGTTCGTAATCCTGGCCGCCGAAGATCTTGATGACCTGCTGCGCGCGCGTGGTTTCTTCGATGACCTGTGTCAGCTCGGCATTGATCGTCAGGAATTGCTGGTTGAGGCGGCGCAGGCGCTTACCGGTGAAACGCACGACAAATGCGATCAGCGGAATCAATACCAGCGTGATCAGGGTAAGCGCCGGGTTGAGCCAGAACAGGTAACCCAGCAGGCCGACCACCGTAAGCGTGTCGCGGATCATGGACGTGAACACGTTACGCAGCATGTCGATGATCTGCTGCACTTCGAACATCATCGAGTTGATCACGCGCCCGACCGAAGACTGCGCGTAGAAACCGATGGGCACATCGAGCAGGCGCACGAACATCTGCTGACGCAATTCGTTGAGCATGCGTGTCGATACCCATGCCAGCATATAGTTGGTCATGAAGGTGGAGAAACCGCGCAGCGCGAAGATGCCGATCACGAATGCCGGCACCAGCCAGAGGGAGAACGACACCTGCCCCTTGAAGCCGTTGTCCAGCAGCAGCTTCATCATGGCTGCCAGCGCAGGCTCGGTACCGGAGGTGATCACCATGCCGACCAGGGCCAGCAGCAATCGCCCCTTGTACGGCACGACCATGCGGGACAGCCGTTTCAGATGCGGGGACAATCTCATGAAAAAACTCGTTGCATTGTTGGCTCCGGTTCCGGGTGGGCCCGAAACAGGTGATTCTTGAGAAACCGGCAGGAGCGCCGGGAGAATGTTGCTGGGCGTAGATTATAGAGGATGGGAATCCGCGCGGGGCAGCAGCCTGGCCTTCATTGGCGCGCCCTGCCATCAGGTATACTCCCGGCAGTTTTCCGCCCGTTACGGAGAGTGACAACCTGTCATCTCGCACGGTATTCCATGCAAGGCTGCCAACAATGCTGATTTCGGTCATCGTCACCACCTACAACCGCCCCGACGCCCTGTCGGCCGTCATCCGCGCGCTGCTCGACCAGACCGATCCGGATTTCGAGGTAATCATCGCCGACGATGGCTCGGGCCAACCGACGCGCGATGCCCTGGCGGCCTTTCGCCATGCCGCGCATACCCGCGGGCTGAAGCGCCTGGTGCATGCATGGCAACCCGATGACGGCTTCCGTGCGTCCGCCGCGCGCAACCTCGGCGTATTCGCGTCGCAGGGCGAATATCTCGTGTTCCTCGACGGCGATTGCGTGCCGCGCCCGGATTTCATTGCGCGCCACCGCCTGCTTGCCGAACGGGGCTTCATGGTATCCGGCAGCCGTGTGCTGCTGTCCGAGGAATTCACCAAATCCGTCCTGTCGTCCGGCGAAGCAATCCACACCCGCGGCCTATCCTACTGGCTGCAGCAGCGGTTGGCGGGTAACACCAACAAGATCGTGCCGCTGCTGCATTTCCCGAACACCGGCCTGCGCCACTACCGGAAAGTGAAATGGAGCCGCATCAAGAGCTGCAACCTGGCGATCTGGCGCGATGACTATGCCGCTGTTGATGGTTTCGACGAGAGCTTCGTCGGCTGGGGGCATGAAGATGCGGACGTGGTGTTACGCCTGGCCCGCCATGGCATCCGCCGCAAGGGCGGCGCATTTTCGACCGAGGTGTTCCATCTGTGGCACCGCGAAAATACCCGCGCGACGGAATCCGAAAACCGCAAACGGGTCGAGGAGCGCATGAAGACCGGCGTCACCCGTGCCGATGCCGGTTTGTCAGCCCATCCCAAGGCCGAAGACCATGTGGAAGTGATTTGCGGGTAAATCTCAGCGTGAAGGTGCCGTGCGGGTCATGCGCGCATGCACCAGTTCCGCAATCCTGTCCCAGGTAAACGCCCGCGCAAACTCCAGGTTCGCCGCACTCACCGATTCCCAGTACGGGCGATCCTCGAATTTCACGATTTCCTGCTTCCACGACGCCGCGTCGAGTTGCGCGGCGTAACGCGGATGGTCATGCGCCCACACCTCGATGCTGTCGAGCCTGTGCGTGATCACCGGGATGCCTGCGGCCATGCCTTCGAGGATGGTCAGGCCGAAGCTTTCCAGGTCGGTCGGATGCAGCAGCAGGAAAGCCTGCCGCAGCAAACCGATCACCTCGTCCTGCCGCTTGCGCCCATGGAAGGTCATGCCCGGGGAACTGCCGTGTTTCGCCAGCAATTCCTCCAGCAGGGGACCGTCGCCGACGATATCGAGGTGGTACCCGCGTTCGGCCAGCCCGCTGCCCGCGAAGAAATCCGCCAGCCAGTCCACATGCTTGCTCTTGTCCAGCCTGCCGACGAACACCATGCGGCGTGAATCCGGAAACTGCGGCGCATGCGCCGGAAAGAACGGTGCGTCCACGCCAAGCGGCAACGACTCCACCTCCACACCCCACTTGCGCTTCGCGCGCGGGGCGGCCCGGTAACCGAAGAAATACACATCCTTCGCCGGCACTCTCCGGAAAAATCCGCGCATCGACACGCCGGGCAGGAAATGCCGGAAGCGGTCGCGCAGTGCGGGGTACTGCTTTTCCAGCAACCAGGCATCCATCTCATAGAAGGTCAGGATGGTATCGAAGGCGGCCAGGTCGATGCCGCTTCGCGCCAGCGAACGGAAGAAACTGTAGCTTTCGATCTTGAAGCGGCTGGTCATCAGCAGCTTGCTGAGAATGCGATTACGCCGCGAATCGCGGCCTGTAAACGGAATCGTGCGCAGGGTATAACCTGCGGCGTCGACCAGCACCTTCGCACCGTCTCCCGGATCGCCGCTCAGCACCGTCAGGCGCACCTTGTCCTTCATCCTTTGGCTGAGCTGGCTGACGACCGTCTCGGTGCCACCGATGTAACAGGCGACCGTCGGGCAGATGAAAAGAACGTTCAAGGATGCCGTCATCGCGCAGTCCCGGATGTCGACGCCGCTCCGCGCAGCAATCCGCCGTGCAGGCCAATGAACAGCATCAGCCATGCATGGCTGATCGTGCCTCGGAACATGGTGTTGGTAAAGCTGCCGACGATGCACACCACCGCGAATGCGAACAGCACGCCTCCCTCCAGCGATGCACGCTGCTTCCATCCTGTCCACAGCAAAGCCGCGTACAACCAGATCAGCGCGATCACACCGGGCAAGCCGTAACTGGCGGCATAGTAAAGGAAGGCATTGTGCGGCTCGACGAAACCGACACCTTCGCCGGTCCTTGGCGTGCTATGCCATTCCTTGCTGAAGCCTTCGGGTCCCGCGCCGGTCAGCGGATGCGCGCGCACCACTGCGGCGGCGGTGCGCCACATTTCGTAGCGGTATCCGAGCGAGGTTTCGGTCACCGCGCTCTGCATCAGCCTGAAGTCGTTCACCGCCGCCTCGATGCGCGTCTGCACACGCGGCGACATCAGCAGCACGGCAGCCGCGGCCGCACACACCAGCATGACCTTGACGGTGCTGGCGCGGGGAAAAAGGTTGAAGAAGATGAAAGGCAGTAGCACCAGCACCGCCAGCATGCCGCTGCGCCCGTCACCGGTCAGCAGCCCGGCATAGAACACGGCCATGCCCAGCAGGTAGAGCAAGCGGATTTTTTGAACGGGCTCATGCCGGTACAGCACGGACATGAGGACGATGCCCATGGCGAGGAGTTGCGAATACAGGATGTAGTTGTACAGCGCGGCAGGCAGCCACGGACTGACAAACAGGCCCGTCGCCGTGCCGGTGGCAAAGCAGAATACGACGAACAGGCCCGCAAGGAATGCGCGCAGCCAGGGAAGCACCGGATACCTTGCGGCCGCGAGAAACACACCGAATGCGAACAGCCAGTAATACGACAATCCAAGATGTGACAGCGCCGCCGCGCGGTCGTCATGCACGGCCAGCGACAGTATCGGCAATGCGGCAAGGATCAGGGCCGGCAATACCCAGGGATAGGTGCGCCAGCGTCGCAACGCATCGACTAAGCCGCCGGACGCGACGAACAGCGTGAACGCCAGCGCCAGCGACAGGAACAACAGCGCCTTGGAAACGGGAAGGAAAAAGAAGGCCGCGCAAAATGCCTTTTCTGCTGCACTACCGGATTGCACCGACAGCCCTTTGTAATCGACCGATGTCATGGGTTCTTGTAATCGCTTGTGGTCGGCCTGGAGGCGTGGATCGGATGAATCGCGTAGACGCGCCTGACTGCCAGTGCGGATTATAGCGGTCATCGGATGCAGGTTGACGATTTGTGAAGTTGCCGGTCGCCCTGCTGCGGCATCGGCGCCGGCCGGAACCGGAAGACTCCGGTTTGCATGAGCCAATAAAAAAGGCAGGACCAGCCTGCCTTTGCAAGTTCGGCACCGCGCTTACTTGGTCTTTTCAGCCTTGTTCTCGGCCTTCTCGGCTTTCGCGTCTGCAGCGGCGGCTGACTTGTCAGCCTTTGCTTCCGCTTTCTTCTTGGTCGCCTTGGCCTCAGCCTTGGCCTTGTCCTTCTCCATTTTCGCGTCGGCCTTCTCGGCCTTTTCATCCGCCTTGGCGGATTCCTTCGCCGCCTTGGAATCGGACTTGCTGTCCGAGCTCATGGTGCCGGAGGACTTGTCAGCCGGCGTGGCCGTATGGGAAGCGGCAAATGCGGTGACCGAGAATACGCTGGCAATCAACATCGCAATCAGTTTCTTCATAAGTGACCTTTCATGGGGAGTTGATCAAATAGTCCACTTCCTAGTCTAGTCATGCGGTCAGTTCGTCACTTAACAAAAAATAAAAAGTTACACATTTCGCCACACCAAGATGAGCAGAGGAAAAGCCGACGCTTCCCCTCAGAAATCGTCCCAGTGCGGCTGCGGCCCGAAGTGCTCCATCAGGTGATCGATGAAGGCGCGAACCTTGGGCTGCATGTAGCGGTTGGGCTGATAGGTGGCATACAGCCCCATGCCCGGATTGGCGATGCTGTCCGGAAGAATTTCCTTCAGGCGACCGCTCTTCAGGAGAGGTCCGAGTATGTAGGTAGGAAAGAGGATGATACCCATGCCGCCGAGGGCAAGCTGGATCAGCGCCTCTGAATTGTTGACGCGGCAGCGGCTGCTTGTGCTCACGTCCAGCGAGACTTCCTTATTGCCAATCATGTAG
The DNA here is from genome assembly GCA_035627275.1 of Noviherbaspirillum sp. Taxonomy (GTDB): domain Bacteria; phylum Pseudomonadota; class Gammaproteobacteria; order Burkholderiales; family Burkholderiaceae_D; genus Noviherbaspirillum. The sequence goes on along the minus strand of DASPMC010000067.1, from coordinate 6,778 downwards.
CGCCAGCCGCTGTGTGGCGCAGGGATGCCGTGGTACACCAGGCAGTCGTGGTTCAACAGTTCCTGCGGCGTGCGGGGCGCGCCGCGCCGCGCAAGGTATTCCGGCGAAGCACAAGTCACCCAGCGCACGGGGGCGATTTTGCGCGCCACCATGGTCGGCGAAGGATGGTCGGTAATGCGGATGGCCAAGTCGTAACCTTCATCCACGATGTCGACAATGCGATCGCTTGCATTGAGCTCGATCTCGACCTTCTCGTGACGTTGCAGGAAAGTCTGCATCGCGGGTGCCAGATGCAGCGACGCGAAAATCACCGGCGAGGTGATGCGCAGTACGCCGCGCGGTTCTGCCTGCAGTTGCGTTACCGTTTCCGCGGCGGCATCAATCTCCTGTGCGATGCGCGCGCAGTGCTCGTAGTAGGCCGCCCCGATTTCGGTAACGCTCATCCGCCGCGTCGTACGGTTCAACAGGCGCACCCCTAGCGCACGCTCTAGGTTGCTGACCTGCTTGCTGACCAGCGACTTCGACGTCTTCAGCTCCGCCGCCGCCGCGGAAAAGCTTTTGGTCTCCACCACCTTGGCGAAGGTCATCATTTCGGGCAGGTGTTCCATGGCTCCCCCAATTGTCCACATATGGAAACAATATTATTCCAATTCACATAATTGTAAATATACGGGAACAAACCATAATGTGCCTCAAGGAGCCGCCCACAAGGCCTCCCCTCTCGGAAGAAGGAGCACATCATGAAAGCCAATGCCCAAAAGGCCTTTGCACACATCGCCCACCACCACCGCGATGGCGCCATGTCCCAAGCAGACATGGAACTGAACCCGGCCGGCGAAACCCTGTCGCTGCGCGCTTCCCAGCACCTGCACCTGCGCGGTGCCTACGGCTGGACAGTCCGCGCGCTGGCCGGTACCGTCTGGATCGCGCAGGACGGCGACATCCGGGACGTGGTTCTGGAAGCCGGGCAAAGTATCGTCCTGGACCGTGCCGTTCCGGCGCTGCTCTCGCCGATGGGCGATGCGCGCATCAGTCTGGCACGCGATGCCGGCCGCTGCACCGCCGCCTGCCGGACTGCCGCCCCGGCATCGCTTCCAGCCACGGCCGGCGCCGCCTTTGCATGACGCGGAGGACATCATGTTCAACCTGCTGCCCCTCCCGCTCGACTGGAAGTTCACCCTGCCGTTCCGCATGCCCGCGCGCGAGGTGCACGACACCTGGCGTCTCGTGGACGGCACCATGGTCACCCTGCGCGGTGCCCGGGCCGACGACGGCAACCTGATCCAGGATCTGGTGCGAGGCTTGTCCGTCAAAAGCCGCTACCAACGTTTCTTCAGCCCCATCCATGAGCTGACCCCGCGCATGCTCGAGCGCTTCACCCGCAATGTACCGGGCGAGGCCATGACCTTGCTGGCCGTGATCCGGCAGGACGGGCGCGAGGTCGCGATTGCGATGGCCCAGTACGTGGCCGATCCGTTCCCGTCGCGCTGCGATTTCGGTGTAGTGGTAGCAGATCAATGGCAGCACGGCGGCCTGGGCCGCAAGCTCATTCAGGCGCTGATCTGCATTGCGCGCGCAGCGGGCTTCGAAAAGATCGAAGGGGATGTTTTGGCAGAGAACAAGCCGGTCCAGCGGCTGATGCTGGATTTGGGTTTCATGTTGAAGCAGCACCCGGAGGGACCGGATCTCACCAAGGTGTCGAAGCGGCTGGCTGCATCGGAGTGGAAGTGCTCGGCGTTGACGGCGCTGGCGGGTGAGAGGCGCTCAGGATCGTATGTATAACGAAAGATGAGGAAGCAGTCGTACGCATCTCCTTTGAACGGGCAGAAGCATACGTTCGCATGCGGGCATCGGGGGATCGATCGTATCGCCTCCTCGTCCCCGTCATTCCCGCCTTCGCGGGAATGACGGGGGAAAGGAAATACGCGAATTAAAGCCAATCGCCCGCAATCAATCCACGTCATCTGAGGCAACCGGCTCAATACTCCACCGTTGCACCCTTCACGCCCAGCTTCTCGAACAGCGTCTGCTTCAACCCATCCGCCGGCGCCACGCGCCAATCGTCCGCCAGCCGTATCTCGCAGCTGCCCACGCCATCCTGCATGTAACGCATCATCAGCGGCAAACCATTCTCGGAACGATACGGCGCGAGGATGCTCTTCATCTGCACCGCATCCAGCCGCGTCGTCAGCGAGAACGCAAACTGCTTGCCGAACTGCACGCGCGCCATCGCGATATCCATCACCTTTTCCGCCGTGATGCGTACGCCGCCGTTGAAGCGGTCTTCCGTCACCTTGCCGAGCACCGCGAGGAACTCGTCTTCCTTGAACAGCTGCTTGTGGGCCTCGAACAGCTCGCTGTACACCGTCACGTCCACGGCTGCGGTACCGTCGTCCAGCGTGGCAATTGCCATTTTGCCCCGCTGCGTCATCTGCACCCGTACCGCGCTGATGATGCCCGCCAGCAGACGCGGATCGCGAGACGGCTCGAGCGAGACAAGCTTTGTCTTGATGAACTTGCGCACTTCGCTCTCATAGGCGTTGAACAGGTGGCCCGACAAGTAGAAGCCCAGCGCCAGCTTTTCTTCGGTCAGGCGCTGCTTGTCGCTCCATGCCGGCACCTTGACGTATTCCGGCGGCGGAACCATGTCATTGTCATCGCCGCCGAACAGGCTGACCTGGTTGGCCGATGCATGCGCCTGCTCCGCGCACTCCATCGCGAAGTTGACCGATGCAAACAGGATGCCGCGATCGACACCGAAGCAATCCATCGCACCGGCGCGGATCAGCGCTTCGATGGTACGGCGGTTGATCTGCTTCTTGTCCACGCGCTTGACGAAGTCGAACAGGTCCGTGAACGGGCCGCCCGATTCGCGCGCGGCAATGATCGCTTCGATCGCATTCTGCCCCGAGCCCTTGACCGCGCCAAGGCCGTAACGGATCTGCGTCGACTTCTTGCCCGGCTCACCGACCGGCACGAAGCGGTAATCCGACTTGTTGATATCCGGCGGCAGCATCTGCAGCTTGCAGATGTCGATCGCGTCCTCGACCAGGATCTTGATCTTGTCGGTGTCGTCCATGGCCAGCGACATGTTGGCTGCCATGAACGCGGCGGGATGGTGGGCCTTGAGATAGGCAGTGTGATACGACAGCAGCGCATATGCAGCCGCGTGCGACTTGTTGAAGCCGTAGCCCGCGAACTTCTCCATCAAGTCGAAGATCTCGTCGGCCTTCTCCTGCGTCAGCCCGTTCTTGGCCGCGCCCTCGCGGAAGATCAGGCGATGCTGCGCCATCTCTTCCGGCTTCTTCTTACCCATCGCACGGCGCAGCAAGTCCGCGCCGCCGAGCGAGTAGCCGCCGATCACCTGCGCCATCTGCATCACCTGCTCCTGGTACACCATGATGCCGTAGGTTTCGGCCAGGATGCCCTCGGTACGCGGGTCGGGATATTCGAATTTTTCGCCGTGCTTCCGTTTGCAGAAGTCCGGGATCAGGTCCATCGGACCCGGGCGGTAGAGCGCCACCAGCGCGATGATGTCCTCGAATCGGTCGGGACGCGCGTCCTTCAGCATGCCCTGCATGCCGCGGCTTTCCAGCTGGAACACAGCAACGGTTTTCGCCTTGGTCAACAGCTCGTACGATGGCTTGTCGTTGAGCGGCAGCTTGGCCAAGTCGAAGTCCTTCATCGCCGGATCAAGCATCTTGATGTAGTTCACCGCACGATCAAGAATCGTCAGCGTGGTCAGCCCCAGGAAGTCGAACTTCACCAGGCCGACCGCCTCCACGTCGTCCTTGTCGTACTGCGACACCACGCCCGCATCGCCACCCTGCGTGTACAGCGGACAGAAATCGGTCAGCTTGCCCGGCGCGATCAGCACGCCGCCCGCGTGCATGCCGATGTTGCGGGTGATCCCTTCGACCTGCTGCGCGAGGTCGAGCAACTGCTTGACCTCCTCCTCGTTCTCAAGTCGCTCCTTGAGCAGCGGCTCTTCCTCGATCGCCTCGGCAATCGATACCTGCTTGCCCGGCTTGAACGGAATCAGCTTGGAGACGCCATCGCAGAAGGTATAGCTCATATCCAGCACACGGCCCACGTCACGCACCGCGCCCTTGGCCGCCATCGTGCCGAAGGTCGCGATCTGCGACACCGCGTCGCGGCCGTAGCGGTCCTTCACGTACTGGATCACGCGGTCGCGATTTTCTTGGCAGAAGTCGATATCGAAGTCAGGCATCGAGACGCGTTCCGGGTTCAGGAAGCGTTCGAACAGCAGGTTGTATTCCAGCGGATCGAGGTCGGTGATCTTGAGCGCATACGCCACCAGCGAGCCCGCACCGGAGCCGCGGCCAGGGCCGACCGGCACGCCGTTGTTCTTGCCCCACTGGATAAAGTCCGCCACGATTAGGAAGTAGCCGGGGAAGCCCATCTTGATGATGGTGTCGGTCTCGAACTTCAGGCGTTCTTCGTAGCGCTGCCTGACCTTCTCGCGCTTCTCCTCGTTCGGGAACAGCTGCACCAGGCGCTCCTCGAGCCCCAGTTTCGCCTGCTGCACCAGGAAGTCGTCCAGCGACATGCCGTCCGGCGTCGGGAACAGCGGCAGCTTCGGCTTGCCGAGCTCGAGCTGCAGGTTGCAGCGCTTGGCAATCTCCACCGAGTTCTGCAGCGCGGCGGGCATGTCGGCGAATGCTTCGGCCATCTCTGCCTGCGTGCGGAAGCGCTGCTCCTCGTTGAAACGCCTCACGCGGCGCGGATTGGCAAGGATCTCACCTTCCGCAATGCAGGTACGCGCTTCGTGCGCGATGAACTCTTCTTTCGTCTGGAACTGGGTCGGATGCGTCGCCACCACCGGCAGCTTCAGCTTCGCCGCCAGCGCCACTGCCTGCCGCACATGATTCTCCATGTTGGGCTGTCCGTAGCGCTGCACCTCGATGTAGAAATGGTTCGGAAAGATCGACATCCAGCGCTCGGCGCACTTCTGGGCCAGCGCCGGGTTCCCGTTGTCGATCGCCATACCGATGTCGCCGGCATGCGCGCCCGACAAGGCGATCAATTCGCTTGCGGCGCCATTCTCCAGCCATTCGGTGCGCACCTCCGCGCGTCCGCGATGCACGTTTGTCAACCATGCCTTGGTGAGCAGCTCGCACATCTGCAGATAACCCGTGCGGTTCTTGCAGAGCAACAGCAGGCGCGATGGCTTGTCGCGGTCGTCGTCATTGGTGATCCAGACATCGCAGCCGGCGATCGGCTTGATGCCCTTGCCGCGGGCGGCCTTGTAAAACTTGACCATGCCGAACAGGTTGGCAAGGTCAGTTATCGCCATCGCCGGCTGGCTGTCCTTGGCCGCGGCTTTGACGATATCGTCGATGCGGACGAGGCCGTCGACGATGGAGTATTCGGTATGGAGACGGAGGTGGGTGAATTGCGGCGTGGTCATCGCGGTATTTTACAGCGCCTCGCCGCTTCCGATGGGCAAGCAAAAGGGCAATTTTGTAACGCAGCCTGCCTGCCGGTGCCCTACCGATTTCGTCCGACACCGGTGGCGTATATAATGGCGGCAAATCAAAGACTTAGCGTTATCCAACGTTGAGAACAGAATTCACCATATCTCGCTCCCTATGCAGTCCAGCAACACCTACGTCAACATCGCCGCCTACAAATTCATCACCTTCGACGACACGGTCGAGAAGCGTCCGGAATTCCGCGCGCTATGCGAAGAACTCGACCTGAAAGGCACGATCCTGCTCAGCCCGGAAGGCATCAACCTCTTCCTCGCCGGCCTGCGCGAATCCATCGACCGTTTCCTCGCCTGGCTGCGTGCCGACGCGCGCTTTGCCGACATCGAAGTCAAGGAAAGCTATTACGGCCGCCAGCCCTTCACCAAGATGCTGGTCAAGCTCAAGCGTGAAATCATCACGATGAAGAACCCGCTGATCCGCCCGGAAGACGGTCGCGCGCCCGCAGTCGATGCAAAGACGCTCAAGCGCTGGCTCGACCAGGGCCACGACGACAACGGCAAACCTGTGGTGATGATGGATACACGCAATGCGTTCGAAGTCGATGTCGGCACCTTCAACAACACCATTGACTACCGCATCGAAAAGTTCAGCGAATTCCCGGCCGTCGTGGAGGAGCACAAGGACGAGCTGGCAGGCAAAACCGTCGTCACGTTCTGCACCGGCGGAATCCGCTGCGAGAAGGCGGCGATCCACATGCAGAATATTGGGTACAAGAGCGTGTACCAGCTTGAAGGGGGTATCCTGAAGTACTTCGAGGAAGTTGGCGGCGACCACTACACCGGCGACTGCTTCGTGTTCGATTACCGGACGGCGCTGAATCCGAAGCTGGAGGCGACGGATACGAAACAGTGCTTTGCGTGTCGGGCGGTGGTGACGCCGCGGGAGCAGTTGTCACCGTACTACGTCCCCGGCGAATCCTGCCCTCAATGCAAAAAGGCGACGCGCGAGACCGTATCGCCAGCAAACTCAAGCACTGCGTCCGCCTGATCGGCCGCCGGGTTTGGCTGTCGATGCCAGACCCGCTAATATGCCCCCTTTCACTCCTGCCACATCTGGACCGCCCAGTAGCCCTGTCAAACGCAACCTAGTAGATCATCCAGATGAATTTACAGGGATATTGCCGGTCTAACTCCTGATTCAGGAGGAGGGATCAGTGATGCCCGGGAAACAGTATTTGGTCAAGCTGGATGATGCCGAGAAGGCGCGTCTATCGACGATGATCCGGCGAGGTAATTGTTCGGCGCGGAAGCTGGCGCGTGCGCGGA
>DASPMC010000066.1:0-89021 GCA_035627275.1 Noviherbaspirillum sp. | reverse complement strand
CCAGAACGGGAGGTCGTCAGTAAGATCGGTCATGAGGGCAGTGTCTCGTTATTTACTGATTGGTCGCACAACCAGTTTATCGACGTTTCACTGCCCTCCTTATTTCTATTCGTTCACGTTAATCCGTGAAGAACCTTTTTTGTTTCATGGCGCGAATTGGATACACGACGTTTATCCGAGCACAAATGCACGAACTCGGATCAAGGCATTTGATCAATTCAGAAGTCCGTGCTGCATGATGAAATTCCGCAGTTGCCCCGGCCGCAGAGGGGAGTGAGATTCCTTTGATCATGCATTTGCACGACAAGGGCGACGCCCGACTCAGCAACGCATTTCTACTGACGCTCGTCGCCTACTTCATCTTCCAGATCATCATTCGTACTTCCCAGCCCGGCGCGCTCGAGTTGGACGAGGCGGAGCAGGTCTTCAATTCGCAGCAGATGTTGCTCGGTTACGGCGGCCAGCCACCGCTCTATACCTGGCTGCAATGGGCGGCATTCCGGTTGTTCGGCATCAGTCTTTTCGGCTTGTCGGTACTAAAGAATGCCTTGCTGTTCGTGCTCTGCGTGAGCATGTACCAAACGGCGAAACCGTTTGTCGGCACCGTCGGCGCGATATCGGTGTCGTCCTCGCTGATCCTGCTTGCGCCGATCGGATGGGAATCGCAGATTGACCGCACCCATACAGTGCTGGCCACCACGCTTGCTGCGCTCTCGCTCCAGTCCTACTTTGCGCTCCTGCGGCATCCGAGCTGGTGGCGGCGAGTATTGCTCGGATTCTTCATCGGCTTGGGGCTGCAGTCGAAATACAACTTCGCCGTCTTCGGAGCAGGACTTGTATTTGCGAGTATCGCCGTGCGGGAGCATCGCCGTGTGATATGGAACCGTGACGTGTGGCCGACTGTAATCGTCGCGATTCTCTGTCTTTTGCCGCACGGGTTATGGTTCGTCGCCAACGTCGAGCACGCAACTGCGGATACCTTGCACAAGATGGGCATCGACGGACCGCAGGAGATCAGCTACGTGGGGAAAGTTGCAAGCGGGCTGGTGCACCTTGTCCTCGGGATCGCCGGGCTTGTGAGTCCGTTCTGGATCCTGTTTGCCATCGCGTCCCGTCCCTGCTGGGACGATGCGCGTTTTACGCCGGCTTCCCCATCCTCGCGTTTCTTCCTGTTCCTGTATGCAGGCGCGCTGGCCTGGCCGATTGCGCTCGCATTCGGCGGCTATCTCCTGAGCGCCAAGGGGCGTTGGTTGCAGCCCTTGCTGTTTTCACTGCCGCTCGCACTCTTTGTTGTCTTTCCCGGGACTGCAAGACCCCTGATCTTTCGCCGGATGATATGCATTGCAGGAGTTGTCGCGGCATGCATTCTGGCCGCGCTCGCCCTGCGGCCCCAGGTCGTGCCCGCCATGGGGAAAGATCTCCGCATCCATCAACCCTATCCCGAACTGGCTGCGGAGGTCGTTCGGCGGTTTCCGCATGTGCCCGTGCTGGTCGGCCAGAATCGCCATACCGCCGGCAACTTTCGATTCCAGCATGCCTCGCTGCGTGCGGTGCTGCTCGATGACGTTCTCCGCCATGCCGTGGACATGGAAGGAACCGTCTTATTCCTTGTACAGGCCGAAACGGAAGGTGGCTGGCAGCACCGCCTGAGGGATGCGTATCCGACGGCCGCAGTCCTGAAGCAAGGACAAATCGATGCCCGGCCTTCGAAAAGAGGCGGAGAGCCGCTGATATTCGACTATGCGCTGATGCAGTTCCAGCGAGCCGGCAGTCAACCTCAACACCGGAATGAAGCACAGCAGGACGGAAGCGGCGAGTTCAACAACAGGCCAACTCGTTCCAGATGAAATAACTCCAGTACCGCACGCGCCGCGTTTGTTTTTTATTGTGCGAAAACCAGCCCCTGAATATACACTTGCCGGTTGTAAACATTTCTTTGAATTTACGGCGGGGTGGATGCTGTTGCGCGCATGTCTTCCCGGCCTCACCTGGAGAACCTTGATGGCAAATACCTATTTTCCCCGGTGGCGGTTACGCGAAAGCACCAACGACGGCCAAGGTGCGGTTATCGGCACGGAGGAAAGGCTACCCTGGCCGCAGACGATTGCGATGGGGATTCAGCATGTCGTCGCCATGTTTGGCGCGACCGTTCTCGCACCGCTGTTGATGGGCTTCGACCCCAACCTGGCGATTTTCATGTCGGGTATCGGCACGCTGCTTTTCTTTGTTTTCGTCGGCGGACGGGTACCGAGCTACCTCGGATCGAGCTTTGCCTTCATCGGCCTGGTCATCCTGGTATCCGGCTACAGCGGGCAGGGGCCGAACATGAACATGAGTACAGCCCTCGGCGGCATCATCGCATGCGGCGTCGTGTACGCCCTGATCGGTCTTCTGGTGATGGCTGTCGGCACGGCCTGGATCGAAAAACTGATGCCGCCGGTTGTCACCGGCGCAGTGGTGGCGGTCATCGGCTTGAACCTGGCGCCGATTGCGGTCAAGGGCGTATCCGGAAACAACTTCGATGCCTGGATGGCGCTGGTCACGATTTTCTGCGTTGGAGGCGTCGCAGTATTCACGCGCGGAATGGCGCAGCGCCTGCTGATCCTGATCGGCTTGCTGCTGGCCTATGCAATCTATTTTCTTCTGACGAATGTCGCGGGGCTGGGGAAACCCATCGATTTCACCGTCGTCGCCAACGCGGCATGGTTTGGCGTGCCGCATTTCGTCGCGCCGGTATTCCAGGCCAATGCCATGGCATTGCTGGCGCCGGTGGCGGTCATCCTCGTGGCCGAAAACCTCGGCCATATCAAGGCGGTCAGTGCGATGACCGGGCAGAACCTCGACCGCTACATGGGCAGAGCATTCGTCGGCGACGGCGTAGCGACGATCCTGTCCGGCAGTGTGGGCGGTACCGGCGTCACGACCTACGCGGAAAACATTGGCGTCATGGCTGCGACGAAGATTTATTCGACGCTGATTTTCGTTGTCGCTGCCGTGATCGCGCTGGTACTCGGATTTTCGCCGAAGTTCGGCGCCATCATCCAGACCATTCCGGGCGCGGTACTTGGCGGAGTGTCGATTGTGGTCTTCGGCCTGATCACGGTGGCGGGTGCGCGCATCTGGGTCGAGAACAAGGTGGATTTTTCGAATAACCGGAATCTGATCGTGGCCGCCGTCACCCTGGTGCTCGGCGCGGGTGACTTTACCTTGAGGCTCGGGCAGTTCGCGCTAGGCGGTATCGGGACGGCGACCTTCGGGGCGATCATTCTCTACGCGATCCTGTCTTTGCGCGCCGGCGGTAGTCAGGAGGGGTAGGTTGGTATGCCCGGCGCAGGGTGGGGCAAGAATCCTGCGCTGGACATCATTGATGCGCTATCCGTCCGCGCGCTTGTAGATGTCTGGAAAATGCCGCTCCATATGAATTTGAGGCATTGCGAGCGGTTTCCAGCCAAACTTTTCGTACAGCCCCGCCGCAGAGGTGGTGGCGAGATTGAAACGCCGTAAACCCTGAATGTCCGGATGCGCGAGGATGGCTTCAAGCAGTAGTCGGGCAATACCTTTTCCCCTGTGCGTACTGGCGGTGAATACATCGCACAGGTAGCCGTAGGTTGCGCCATCCGTCACAACGCGAGCAAATCCGATCTGCCTGCCGTCCTCGTACGCGCCGAAGCTCAACGAATTACGAATCGCCTTTTCCACCGTCGCATAGGGGATGCCTCGTGCCCACGTCGACTCCTCGCTGAGGAAGCGGTGGATCAATGGTATGTCGAGTAATGTGCTGTCGTCGGAAATGATGATGGACACGTCGTGGCCCCTTTCTCCCAGCGGCAGTCTTAACACCCGCTTTCGCTCATATCACGCTGAAGGTCGCGATGTTCCTGCTTCAATTTTTCCATAGTCGCCACGTCCACACCGGCACGCTGGCGGCGGGCGATTTCATCCAGCCGCCGATTGAAACTTTCACAGCGCCTCATTTTGCCGGCTGTTTCCGTTGCCAATCCCTGGCCCTTGCGATAGGCGCCGCCGGAATTCGGATTGTCCGTATTCTTTGATGCCGAATTTGCGGGTTCCTGCTGCCATCCGGACGAGACAGCATCCCTGTTCATTACGCCTGCTCGCGCCTCTCTCTCCTTTTCCATGACGCACTCCGCTTCGATGGCGGCGCGCACCTCCGGGGCAGAGCCCCGACGGTGGTAGACGTCGGTGACGAGCTTCCTCGCATATGCCTTCTGGGAGGATGAAAGCTGTTTTTCATTGACTTCTGCCAAGGCTCTTTCATGCGTCAGACCAGCTTCGCGACGCCATACTATCTTTACGGATTCCGCACCCCTTTGCGCACATTCCGCGTCGGCGACGGGCTGGTAGGACGACTGCTGCGCGCCGACGCTGCCCACCACCTTGCCTTGGCCCGATTCGCAGGGGAAGGCCTGGTAGGTATTGCCGCAACGGTACATGGATTGCGCGCCGGCCGGTAAACAGACGGCTAATCCGAGCGCGATGAGCGCTATTGCCGTTGCTGGTTTGACTGCATGCGGCATCGTCAGCTCTCCTGAAAAGCGAGGTTAAGTTTCCAGCTTGGTCAGCACGTCGGACAGCATCGAGATCATCTGGTCGATTTCTTCCTTCGTGACGTTCAGCGCCGGCATGAAGCGCAGCAGGTCCGGGCGCGGCGAATTCAGCAGCAGGCCGACCGGTTCCATGTCGCGCGCGGTCTCGACGATCTTGGGACCGATGTCCTTGCCGAGCTTGAGCGCGCGCAGCAAGCCTTCGCCACGCTCGCCTTCGAGGCCGTGCTTGGCGCAGAGCTTGTTCAGTTCCGCGCTCATGTACGCGCCTTTCTCCTGCACCGATTGCAGAAAGCCGGGTTTGATCAGTTCGGAGAGGACAGCGATGCCGGCGGCGGTCATCAGCGGGTTGCCGTTGTAGGTACCGCCTTGCTCGCCGGGTTCGAAGCAGGCGATTTCTTCGCGTGCCAGCAGGGCGGAAAGGGGAACGCCGCCGCCTATTCCTTTGCCCAGGGTCATGATGTCGGGCTCAATGCCGGAGAGCTGGTAGGCGAACAGTGTGCCGGTGCGGCCCATGCCGGCCTGGACTTCATCGACGATCAGCAGCAGGTTGCGCTGTTTTGTCAGCGCGCGCAGCGCCTGCATGAATTCGCGCGTTGCCGGGATCACGCCACTCTCGCCCTGTACCGGCTCGAGCATGATGGCCACGGTCTTGTCGGTGATCAGCTTTTCCACGCTGGCGATGTCGTTCAGCTCGGCCTTGAGGAAGCCGGGCACCTGCGGGGCGAACATCGTGTCCCAGCCGGCCTTGCCGCTGGCCGACATGGTGGCCAGCGTGCGGCCGTGGAAACCGTGGTTGAAGGTGATGATTTCGTAGCGGTTTTCGCCTGCGGCATTCTTGTTCAGCTTGCCCCATTTGCGCGCCAGCTTGATCGCGCCTTCGTTGGCTTCAGCGCCGCTGTTGGCGAAGAACACGCGGTCGAAGCAGGAGTTCTTGGTCAGCAGGGTGGCGAGGACGATGGACGGTTCGTTGTAGAACGCCGGCGAGGGATTGATCAGCTTGCCGACCTGTGCATTGACCGCGTCGACGATGCATTGCGGCGAATGGCCGAGGCAGTTGACCGCCCAGCCCTGCAGGTAGTCGAGGTAGCGCTTGCCGTTATTGTCCGTCAGCCACATGCCGCGGCCCTCGGTGAACACCAGTGAAGGCCGGTTGGTGATCTGCATGAGGGCGTTGACGTCGTACTGGCTGAATTCCATTTCGGGGCTCCTGGAGAATAAATGGCAAAGATCAAAAAAAAAGCCACAGGGCGGGCCTGTGGCTTTGTGAGCATCAAACGCTTACACGCACGGCTTCCCAGGCTGAGGCAGCTGGGTACGGCGTCGCAAGAGTTTGGATGTTGTGTTCATACCAAGAATGGTAAGGCGTTTTCCGCACTGCGTCAAAAATTATTTTGTTGCCAGATCGGCAGCAAGATCGGCCTCGGATGTGAAGGAGTCGGCGTAAAACTCTTCCTCCGGCAGCTTGCACTGGGCAACGAAATCGCGCTTGGCCGAATCGACCATGATGGGCGCGCCGCAGGCATAAACCTGGTAGCCCGACATGTCCGCCAGGTCTTCGATTACCGCGCGGTGGACGAAGCCGGTACGGCCGGTCCAGGCATCCTCCGGCAGGGCGTCGGAAATCACCGGGACATACTTGAAGTTTGGCACGGTGCGCGCCCATTCTTCGCACAGCGCATGCATATACAGGTCCTTCGGACGGCGGCCGCCCCAGTACAGCACCATCGAACGGCTGGTCTTCTGGTCGATTGCGTGCTCGATGATGGCCTTGATCGGTGCGAAACCGGTGCCGGAGGCGAGGAAGACCATCGGCTTGTCCGACTCTTCCCGCAGGAAGAAGGTGCCGAGCGGGCCTTCGAAGCGCAGGATGTCGCGCTCCTTCATGTTGTTGAACACATGATCAGTGAACAGGCCGCCGGGCATGTGGCGGATGTGCACGGTCAGGTGCTCGTCCAGGTGCGGCGCGTTGGCCATACTGTAGCTGCGGCGCTTGCCGTCCTTGAGCAGGAATTCGATGTACTGGCCGGCCTTGTACTGCAGGCGTTCGTTGGCCGGCAGTTGCAGCGACACGACCATCACGTCGTCGGCGACCTTGTCCAGCTTGGCAACGCGGGTCGGCAGCTTCTTGATCGGGAATTCGCCGGCGCCGAGCACTTCGCGCGCTTCGATTACGATGTCCGAATGCGGCGTCGCGCAGCAGAACAGCGAGAAGCCTTTTTCCTCTTCCGCGACCGGCAGCGCCTTCTCCTGATGCGCCTTGTGCGTCACGTTACCGTCGAGCAGCTTGCCCTTGCAGGTGCCGCATGCGCCGTTCTTGCAACCGTACGGCAGGCCCACGCCGGCGCGGATCGCGGCGCTCAATACGGTTTCGCCTTCGTCACAGGTGAACTGGCGGCCGCTCGGCTGAACTGTTACTTGGAAAGTCATACAATCCTGATGATGAAAAATAAAGAAAAACTGACTGCTTCGGGATTCGGCCGGCCGCGCCTGCTGATTCTCGGTTGCGGCGACGTCGGCATGCGCCTGCTGCCGCTGGTGCGCGACCGCTTCCGCGTATTCGCCGTGACCAGCCAGCCGGAGCGCCGGGAAGAATTGCGCGCCGCGGGCGCCATTCCCATCGTCGCCGACCTTGACCGGCCGCACAGCCTTGCACGGCTGGCGCATCTCGCGGACCGTATCGTGCATCTCGCGCCGCCCCAGCAGGAGGGCGTGACTGACCGTCGTACCCGGAATTTGACCGCCATTTTACCCGACCGCGCCACGATGGTTTATGTGAGCACGACAGGGGTGTACGGTGACTGTGGCGGCGCGCTGGTGGACGAGACGCGCACGGTGAACCCGCAGAACGCGCGGGCAAAGCGCCGGGTCGATGCCGAGCGAGTATTGCGCAAGTGGGCACGGCGGTCGGGATCGCGCCTTTCCATCCTGCGCGTGCCTGGGATTTACGCCGAGGACCGGCTGCCGATCGAACGCCTGAAGAAAGGCACGCCTGCCCTGCAAGCGGACGAGGACGTATACACCAATCACGTCCATGCCGAAGACTTGGCAAGGATCGTGCAAGCGGCGCTGTACCGCGGAAGCGCCTGCCGCGTGTATCACGCCGTAGACGATTCGCAACTGAAGATGGGCGATTACTTCGATGCGGTTGCCGACGCCTTCGGGCTGCCGCGGCCGCCACGCCTGCCGCGCGCGGCATTGCAGGAAGAAGTCTCGCCGATGCTGCTGTCCTTCATGTCGGAATCGAGAAAACTCAGCAATATGCGCATCAAGGCGGAGCTTGGCGTGCGCTTGCGCAGCGCCCATGTCGGCGATACGCTCAAGGAAAGCAAACTGCGCGGTGCGACAGGCTGATGCTCAAGAGACAAATCATTGCATTGCTTGCCGGGACCTTGTTCGCCATGCCTGTCATGGCAGGCCCGGTCAGACTGGTCACCGGCGACGATCTTTCGCCGTACACCGGGAAGAAATTGCCTGCGTACGGGATGCTGACGGAGATCGTGCAGCGCGCGTTCGATCTCGCCGGCATGGAAACCTCGTTGCATTGGGCGCCTTGGAAGCGCGGCTACGAGATGACCCGGATCGGTGAGTACGATGCAACTTTCCCATACGCGCACAAGCCGGAACGAGAGAAGGACTACCTGTATTCGGACCTTGTGTACGGCGGCGTGCGCGCCGTGTATGCACGTCCCGGCAGCGGCATCGACCCCGGACGGATTGAGACTTTCCATGGGAAGACCTATTGCGCGCCCCACGGATTCATCGTCTACCCGAAGCTCGAGGAGCTGCACCGCCAGCAGTTGATCACGATCCAGCGTCCGTTTTCATTGACTTCCTGCGCCCGGATGGTGGTCCTGGGCCGGGTCGACTTTTTCGTCACCGATGCACTCGGAGGCGACGAAGTCCTCAAGCAAGCGAATGTCGGGACGGCGGTTGTCCGGCTGGAGAAACCCTTCGACCGGGCGGAATTCCATTTGATCGTGCCGAAAAACCGGCCGGGAGCGCAAGCCCTGATCGACAGCTTCAATGCCGGCCTGCGGCGATTGAAGGCGAGCGGGGAATACTCGGCGATTGTCCGCAAGCATCTGCAATAGTTAATTCCGGTCAACGAAACGAAATCGCGCAGTTCCCGGCGCTTGACCTTCCCATGATGGTAAGGTCGATAATGGCTTCTATCCTGAATGGAAAAGGGCAGAACCATGGGTAATGCAATTTCAGTTTCGACAACATCTCCACAGGCGGCGGGCCACGAACTGGACGTGCCGATCGAAGGCATGACCTGCGCATCCTGCGTGCGTCGTGTCGAAAAGGCGTTGCGGGCGATTCCCGGCGTGACGGCTGCGGACGTCAACCTCGGTACCGAGCGCGCCAGGGTGACTGCTGACAAGACGGTGAACATCGGCACCCTGCAACAGGCCATCGAAAAGGCAGGCTATCAGGTGGCGCAGCAGGAAATCGACCTCGACATCGAAGGCATGACCTGCGCCTCCTGTGTCGGACGGGTGGAAAGGGCGCTGCGCAAGACCGATGGCGTACTTGAGGCAACGGTCAACCTGGCAACGGAAAGCGCGCATGTGCGTGCCGCCACGGGCCTGGATCCCAGTGTCCTGATCGGTGCCGTGGAGGCCGCCGGCTACCATGCGCGCCCGCACAGCGAGGCGACGGCGGCGCAGGAAGCGCAGCGCGATACTGAATTCATCAAGGTCATCATTGCAGCCCTGTTGTCCCTGCCGCTGATCGTCCCCATGGTGCTTGAACTCGCCGGCGAGCACTGGATGCTGTCCGGCTGGGTGCAGCTTGTCCTGGCGACGCCGGTGCAGTTCTGGCTCGGCGGGCGCTTTTACCGGGCAGCCTGGAAGGCGGTCAAGGCGGGTACGGGCAACATGGACCTGCTGGTTGCGCTGGGCACAAGCGCTGCCTATGGACTGAGCGTCTACCAGCTGTATGCGCATGGCGCAGACGGCATGCCTCATCTTTACTTCGAGGCGGCGGCGGTCGTCATCACCCTTGTGCTGCTCGGCAAGTGGCTGGAGGCACGCGCCAAGCGCCAGACGAGCGCTGCAATCCGCGCGCTGCAGGTGCTGCGTCCGGACGTTGCCCGTGTGCGGCGCGATGCGGAAGAGATCGAAATCCCGATCGCCCAGGTTCGAATCGATGACATCGTGATCGTGCGACCGGGCGAGCGAGTCGCGGTCGACGGCTTGGTGGAGGAAGGACGCAGCCATGTGGATGAATCGCTGATCACCGGCGAAAGTTTGCCGGTGGCCAAGCAGCAAGGCGACAAGGTCACCGGCGGCTCGATCAATGCCGAAGGTTTGCTGCTGGTGCGTACCACCGCGATCGGCAGCGAGACGACGTTATCACGCATCATCCGGCTGGTGGAAAACGCGCAGGCGGCAAAGGCGCCGATCCAGCATCTGGTCGACAAGGTCAGCGCAGTGTTCGTGCCCGTGGTGCTGCTCATCGCGCTGCTCACCTTTGCCGGCTGGTGGTTTGCGGCGGGCGATCTAGAGCAGGCAATCATCAACGCCGTTGCCGTGCTGGTCATCGCTTGTCCATGTGCGCTGGGCCTTGCGACGCCGGCGGCGATCATGGCGGGGACGGGCGTCGGCGCAAGCCACGGCATCCTCATCAAGGATGCTGAAGCGCTGGAACTGGCGCATTCGGTCACGACGGTCGTCTTCGACAAGACCGGTACGCTTACGGAGGGACGGCCGCAGCTGGTGGAGGCTGTGCCGAACGGCATGAACGCCGAAGAATTGATCCGGTCCGCAGCCGCCGTGCAACAGGGCAGCGAACACCCGCTTGCACGTGCCGTTGTGGAAGCCGCGAAGGCCAAGGGTATTGCCATCCCGCCGGCGACGGAGGTCACGGCATTGCCCGGCCGGGGCATGTCCGCGGTGGTCGAAGGACGCACCCTCAAGCTGGGCAGCTCGCGCTTGCTGAAGGAAATGGGAATCGATGCCGGCGCGCTTGCCGACACCGCCAGTGCGCTGGAACAGAAGGGCAACACCGTTTCCTGGCTAATGGCAGATGAGGGCGAGCGCCGCCTGCTTGGCCTGCTCGCGTTCGGCGACCGCATCAAGCCCTCGGCGGCCCGCGCGGTGTCCCGTCTCCATGCGCTCGGCGTGAAAACCGTGCTGCTGACCGGCGACAACAAGGGAAGCGCGGCCGCGG
Organism: Noviherbaspirillum sp.; assembly: GCA_035627275.1. Classification (GTDB taxonomy): domain Bacteria; phylum Pseudomonadota; class Gammaproteobacteria; order Burkholderiales; family Burkholderiaceae_D; genus Noviherbaspirillum. Next base: position 78,279 of record DASPMC010000066.1, on the reverse strand, counting down.
TCGGTACTGCGCTAGGCATAGACCAGGTGATCGCAGAGGTGCTGCCTTCCGACAAGGCGGAGAAGGTCACGAGCCTGAAGCAGGAGGGGCAGGTTGTCGCGATGGTCGGCGACGGTATCAACGACGCGCCCGCATTGGCGGCAGCCGATGTCGGCTTCGCGATGGCGACCGGCACCGACGTTGCCATGCACGCGGCCGGGGTGACGCTCATGCGCGGCGAGCCCGCGCTCGTGCCCGACGCGATCGATATTTCCCGCCGGACCTACAGCAAGATCCGGCAGAACCTGTTCTGGGCATTCATCTACAACCTGATCGGCATTCCGCTCGCCGCATTCGGCCTGCTCAACCCGGTAATCGCCGGCGCGGCAATGGCCTTCAGCTCGGTCAGCGTGATTACCAATGCATTACTGTTGCGCCGCTGGAAGGCGGCATGAGGGAGAGAAACATGAACATCGGTGAAGCATCAAAAGCATCTGGCGTGACGGCCAAGATGATCCGTTATTACGAGAGCATCGACCTGATCAAGGCGGGCAAGCGTACGGACTCGGGTTATCGCATTTACGGCGAGAACGACGTGCACACGCTGCGCTTCATCAAGCGCGCGCGCACGCTCGGGTTTTCGCTGGAGCAAATCAAGGATCTGCTGTCACTGTGGCAGGATCCGCAGCGGGCGAGTGCGGATGTGAAGGCGATTGCCCGTTCCCACTTGGAAGAGCTGGAGACGCGCATCCGGGAGTTGACGGAAATGCGCGATGTGCTCCGGCATCTGGAACACGCATGCTCCGGGGATAATCGACCGGAGTGCCCGATCCTGCACAGTCTTGAAACAATGGGTGCGGAAAAGGCGTCCTGTCATTGACGCGGACGCGGCGCGCTGCCGCATCCGCCGCGCAGGCTCCTATCGCTCGGCGCTGCCGAGCACCGGATAACCGGCATCTTCCACCGCGGCCTTGATTGCTTCGAGGCCGGCGCCCGAGTTGACCGTTACCTTTTGTTGCGACAGGTCCACTTCGACTTTTGCCGCGGCGTCGACGGCCTGAACCGACTTGGTGACGGCGCTGACGCAATGGCCGCAGCTCATGCCTTCTACTTTCAATTCATACATTCAGGGTCTCCGGTAGTGTTGACAGACAGTATTGTGATGGTGTCCACGGTGGGAAGGTCAAGTATTATCTGGATCAATGCGACGCTGTCAAAGTGATTGAGCGGCTGGCGGACGGAAAGTTTGAGCCAAGGGCTCGATTGTCGATGGCGCCAGGGGAGCATAAGGACCAGCATTCCTCGGTACGCAGCGGCAAGCTTATAGGTTCTCCCAACTGCGAATGAACCGGATCATTGCGTAAAGCATGCGTTCAATCCTCACGTTTATGGCCGCCGGAGCCGCAACAATCGCCATTGTCATCGCCTTGCTGTACTTCTGGCAAAGCAACCTTATCCTTCTGCCGGGAATTAGCGGCGGTGGCAGCGACGTGCTTGCACAATGCGCGCCGGGATCGGCGGAATGGCTGGAGGACGGGAAATACCGCGGCAAGATCTGCGAGCCGCGCGGTATGGTGCGAGGCACCGTCATCATCTATCACGGCAATGCCGGCACCGTCGATGACCGTGCCGCCCTGGCTGCTGCATTGACCGAGCGCGGATTCCGGGTTGTGCTTGTCGAGTATCCGGGCTATGGAAAACGGGCGGGGCACGCGACCATCAGGAAAGTGCTCGCGGCATCGTTGGACGATTTCGTTCTCGCACGTGCGAAATGGAATGGCAGTCTCTATGTTCTCGGTGAGTCGTTCGGCGCAGGCGTCGCGGCCGAAGTCATCAGGACGCACGGGGATCACGCCGCAGGCGTCGTCCTGATCACGCCCTGGGATTCACTGGCGAATGTCGTGAACACGATGTTTGCCGTTCCCCTGGCCTTCCTGTTGCAGGAGCGATTCGATTCAGCCGAGTCACTCTCTCGGTACCGTAGGAAAATCGTGATCGTCGCGGCGGAACGAGATGAGGTGCTTCCAGTCGGACATGCCAGGGCGCTGGCGAAGGCGGTTCCCGCAGCGGACTACCTTGAGCTTCGCAGTGCCGGCCATAACGACTGGCCCTTGTTCATGACGTCGAAGGAATGGGACTGGATGGTGGAGTCGTTGGTTAAACCACCGTCGCAGTGAGCGCGCACCCATACCCTGAAATCGGCTGTCGCAACGTGCCACCAGAATTCCTTTGACAGACCCGCTAGGCCCTCTAAACTGGCTGCCGTACAAAGGTGGCTGCCCATGTTCTCTTCCATTTTCCGCTTTGCTGCAACCGGGCTGTTTCTGGCAGGACTGACGGCAATTGCCGCCGGGCGCGAGGTCACTGCTTGCGGTCACCACGACTATCCGCCGTGGAACTGGGTCAAGGAAGGTGAAATCGTCGGCGTCTGTGCCGACGTGGCGCGCAGGGTTTTCGAGCGCCTGGGGCATACCGTCAATCTTTCGTACGTCGGACCGTGGAAGCGCTGCCAGGCGATGATCAAGGCCGGCGAGGTCGACGTCAACATCTGCTCATTCAGGAATCCCGAACGCGAAACGTATTCACGCTTCGTCGACGTGCCGATGGCAATCAACCCCATTGGCATCTTCGTCAAGAAGGGGCGCGAATTCCCGCTTAATGACTGGAGCGACCTCGATGGCAAGCGTTCTGGCATCGTCGAGGGCGTCAGCATGGGGGCTGAGTTTGATACTTTTCTGAAGACGAGGACGCGCATGGAAACTGTCACGCGGCCTGTCCTGAACCTGCGCAAGCTGGACTCGGAGCGCATCGATTTCGTGCCGCTGGGACTTGAGGCAGGCAGGCTGCAGACGCGGCTCTACGGATTCGGGGAAAGCATCGTTCCCTTGCCCAAACCTGCACTTCAAGGTCAACTCCATATCGCCATCTCGGAGCACGCTGCCGATCTGCACCGTCACATCCCGGAGATCGAACAGCATCTGTCGCGTTCGGATTACAAGAAAGAACTTTCCGATCTGCTGCGCCATTATCACGAACTGTACCTGAGCGAGAGCCTGAAATCCGCGAGCCAGGAACAGCCGTAGATGAAATAGTGCCCGCTGGCGATGTTTTCAGCTCCCCGACAGGGCGAGCAGTCTTTGCAAAATGTACTTGCATTGAATCAATTCATCGTACGTACCGGGAACCGATAGTGCGTAATCCTGTCCGTGTTCCGGATTGACTGAATTCATTGTTTGCATGATCGCAAGAAAAGCGACCCTTCTCGACACTTCCATTGCGCTCTACACGAAGGGGCAGTACAACGAGGCCTTGGCCCTGCTGGACGAGGTGGTGCGGTCCTGTTCGGCGTCTGCCGACATCCTGAACGTGGCGGCTGCGTGCGCATATGCCCTGAATAGGACGGAGGACGCGGAGTACTACTGGAAAAGCGCGTTGCAGGCCGACCCGGAATACGTCCATGCGTACAATAATCTCGGCATCCTGTTTCATCGGAGCGGACGGCATGCGGAAGCCGAAGCCGCGTATCGCAACGCACTGGCGCTGCGCCCGGAGCATGCGGAAGCGCATTACAACCTGGGACTGCTTTATCAGGATTCTGGAAGACTGCATGATGCACTGACCTGCTACCGAGAGGCCGTGCGTATCCAGCCCGATTATGCGGAAGCGCATAACAACCTCGGCGCCATTTTCAAGTTGTCGGCAGATCGGGAGCAGGCCGAAGCCTGTTTTCGGCGGGCCTTGGCGAGCGTGCCGTCATATGCCGAAGCGGCGAACAATCTGGGACTCCTTTTGCAGGAAATGCAGCGCCATGCTGAAGCGGAGGAGGCATATCGCCGCGCCCACGTTACACGCAGGGACGATGTGGAAATTCTCTGGAGGCTGGTGGCGGTATGCGAGGCGCAAGGCAAGCTTTCGGATGCGATCGATGCCTGTCAACGCGTTGTCGCGCTGCACCCGCAACATGCCGAAGCCTTTCATCGCTTGGGCAACCTGCTGCAACAGGCAGGCCATCTCGACAGTGCGCACGCCTGCTACCGCCGCACGCTTGAGCTTCAACCCGATAATGCCGACTTGCACAACAACCTCGGTGTGCTGCTGACGAAGCTGAAACAGCCGGCCGGCGCGGAATTCGCTTACCGGCGTGCCTTGTCGCTGCGTCCTGTGTATCCGGAAGCCTTGCATAATCTTGCGCTGCTCTATCTTCAGCTAGAGCGCTTCAATGCAGCGGAGGAGGCCTTGTTTGCCTTGCTCCACATCCAGCCCGATCACGCCGAAGCTTATGCCAGCCTAGCCAACCTGTTCCAGCGCACGCATCACTTGGCGGAGGCGGAAGGCGCTTATCGCCGTTCATTGGCATTGCGCGCGGATCATGCCGCCACCTTGAACGACTTCGGCACGCTTCTGCAACAGACCCGCCGCTTTGCGGACGCCGAAGCCGCGTATCGCCAAGCCATGGCAATCTCTCCGCATTATCCCGAGCCGAAGTGGAACCTCGGCTTCCTGCTGCTGTACCAGGGGCGGCTGGAAGAGGGATGGCCTCTGATGGAAGCCCGCCATGACAAGGCGCTTGCAAGACCGATTGCGGTGAAACCTGATCTGCCGTTTCCCGAATGGTCGGGACAGCAGCTTTATGGCAAGTCCATCGTCGTCATGGCGGAGCAGGGCTTTGGCGATGTCATTCAGTTCGTCCGGTATCTGCCGCACCTGAAGCGGGCCGGCGCATCGCGCGTCACCCTGGTGTGCAAGGCTGCCCTGGTGCCCCTTCTGCAGGCCGCGCCCGGTGCGGATCGCGTGCTTGCCGAAGGCGAAATCGCGAAGCGAATGGACAGTCACGACTACTGGGTCTTGATGTTGAGCCTGCCCTTGCGCTTTCGTACGACGCTGGAGACGATACCAGCGCAACTTCCTTATCTGGAACCGGATCCCGGCAGAGTGCATCGATGGAGCAAGCGCATGCCGGCCGGGGGTGCCAGGGTCGGCCTTGTGTGGAAGGGATTCGGCGGGCATGTCAACGATGCGAACCGGTCCTTGCCGGATCTCTCCGGTCTGGCGCCGCTGTGGCATGTCAAAGAAGCCGCGTTTATCAGTCTGCAAAGAGGAATGAATCAGGAACCGGGATTGGCAGCGCATCCGGACTTCCCCCTGCTCGATCTTGGGCCGGACATCCTGGACTTCGCCGACACGGCAGCCATCGTATCGCAGCTGGACCTTGTCATTTGTGTCGATACGGCCATCGCCCACGTGGCTGGCGCACTCGGCAAACGCTGCTGGGTGCTGCTCCCGCATACGCATCCGGATTGGCGCTGGATGGATGCGAGGGCTGATTCGCCGTGGTATCCGGACGTTATCAAACTTTATCGCCAGGCTGCACCGGGCGATTGGAAGAGCCTTGCGCAACGTGTTGCATCCGAACTCGCACGTTGGATCGGGTCGCGTTAGAGCGCGCGATTCATCTTTCCTTTTTCACTACCGCTCGTGCGAAGTAATTCCCTCGCATGACACATCTCTTGCAGCTTTGAAAATGCTGCCGGCATGCGACGCATATTGCTGGCTTCATGCGCTTCGTGGCCACCATTTCCATCATTGATATTGATGATTTTCATCATTGATGTTGATGCTTGTCGAAGCGACAGCGCGCGAACGCGCGAGCGTGTTGTGTGCGTGCAATAGAAAGTTCCCGAAACGAATATATTTCTTTCTGGAATTATTCGTATGCGCTATCGTCAAGACTCGCCTCTTCAAGTTTCGTTGCAGGGCATTATGGTCGCTCAAGCGGCCGATTGATTACTGAAGCACCGACACATGCCCGCAACCTCAAAAAGCGACTTGTTCGCGATATCTGAATTCCAGGTATTCGACAAGGGCGGCTGCTGCCTCCGCGGCCCACCACCCGCTCATCGCGCGTAATCCCATCGCCCGGAATGACGTGCCTGCAATTTCCGTTGCAGCACACAGGGCTCTTTTTGTCTCAATTTTTCACATCAAGTCTATGAACCGCATTTATCGTTTGGTCTGGAACAAGAAACGCAACATGCTCGTCGCAGTCTCTGAAGCAGCACGCGCGCATGGCAAGGACGCCGGTGGTGAAACCACGATCGAGCGCGGGGCAGGCGCTCCGATCGCGGGTGCAGGTCTGATCGCTGCAGCGATTTTCTCGTTCTATCCGCACGTCGCCGTTGCACAGTTTGATCCCAATATTCCCAATGGCCAGACGTTGTCACTGACCGATGGCGACCTTCAGGACGCAGCGGTGTCGACCATCGTGGACGATGGCACGTTCGATATCTCCGCGACGACTGCGGGCGCGAGCATCCAAAGCCTGAGCGGTTCCGGTGCTGTCCTGCTTGGTGGCCAGACGCTGACACTGACGAATGCCAACGACACCTTTGCCGGTACGATCAGCGGTTCCGGCGGCGTGGCGATCACTGGCGGTACCGCCATCCTTGGCGGCATCAACGATTACACCGGTACGACTTCCATCGACAGCGGTACGACGCTCAAGCTGTCCGGCAGCGGCGGCATTGCGAACTCGTCTGTCCTCGACAACGGCACGTTCAATATCTCCGCGACGACTACGGGTGCGAGTATCCAGAGCCTGAGCGGTTCCGGTGCAGTCCTGCTCGGCGGACAGACGCTCACCCTGACGAATGCCAACGATATCTTTGCCGGCACCATCAGCGGATCGGGCGGCCTGGCAATCACCGGCGGATCGGAAACGCTTACCGGCAACAATACCTACACAGGGGCAACCTCGATCGGCGCAGGAACAACGCTCAAGCTGTCCGGCAGCGGCGGCATCGCCAGTTCGCTGGACGTCGGCAATAACGGCGTCCTGAATATTTCCGCGACCATCAGCGGCGCCCAGATCAAGAATCTGTCCGGTTCCGGTACAGTATTACTCGGCGGGCAAACCCTGACCCTGACGACTGCGAACGGTACTTTCACAGGCGGCATCAGCGGCTCCGGCGGTGTCGTGATCAGCGGTGGTACGGCGACGTTGAGCGGTACGAATGGCTTCACCGGCACGACCACGATTGGTACAGGATCGACGCTGAAACTCTCAGGCAACGGCAGTATCGCCAGCTCGGGGAAAGTAACCGACGACGGCGTGCTGAACATCTCGGCGACGAATTCGGGCGCCTCGATCAAGAGTTTGTCGGGTTCGGGTTCCGTCATCCTTGGCGGACAAACATTGACTATCACCAGTGCCAATGACAGCTTCACCGGCACGATTTCCGGTTCGGGCGGTGTGGCGCTTTCCGGCGGTGTGATGTCGCTGAGCGGCATCAATACCCATACCGGCGGGACCACGATCAATGCCGGGACGCTGACAATTGCCGCAGACAGCAACCTTGGAGGAGCTGGCGGCAAACTGACCTTGAATGGGGGCAAACTGCAGACCACGGCGTCACTGTCGACGAGCCGCGAGGTCGAGATCACCGGTCAGAATGGATCCATCGAAACCGATACAAACACGACGCTGACCCTGAACGGTAATCTCTCCGGCAGCGGGCGATTGACGAAGGAGGGAGGCGGTACTCTCGTACTGGCAGGCGACAACGCGGGTGGGCTCGGCTCGTTGAATACCAATGGGTCCGGCTGGACCGGCGGCCTGACTATCAACGGCGGACTCGTCAATGTCACCAATCCATACGGCCTGGGCTGGGGCAGCCTGTCATTGAACGGGGGTACCATCAATGCCAGCGTCAGTATCCTGACGGGCCAGAACATCAACCTGACCAATTCTGTCTCCGTGAATGTCGGTGGAAGTTCGAGCACGAGCAACCCGGTCACGACGGTCACGGATAAGGTGACGGTGTCGGGAAGCGGCACCTTGGTCAAGGACGGCGGCGGCGTGCTGGTCCTGGAGGGAACCGTGTCCAATACCGGCGGGATCCAGGTCAATGAAGGCGTCCTGACCCTGTCCGGCAACAATACCTATACCGGCGATACCTCCATCAACGGCGGCACGCTGAAGATCGCATCGGATGGCAATCTCGGTGCGGCCAGCAGCAATATCACCTTGAACGGCGGCACGCTGCAGACCACCGCATCCCTCGCTTCCAATCGAAGCCTTGTCATCACCAGCCAGAACGGTGCAATCGAGACAACGGGCACGAACACGATGCTGACCTTGAACGGCAACCTGTCCGGCGGCGGGCGCCTGACCAAGGACGGCGACGGCATCCTTGTCCTCGGCGGCAACAATATCGATGCACAAGGCGCGCAAAACAGTGCAGGCTGGACTGGCGGCCTGGTCATCAATGCGGGCCAGGTCGAGGTGACCAATGCGAAGGGCCTGGGGGCGGGCGAACTGGTGCTGAATGCCGGAACCCTCCGTACCTCGGTCGATATCGTGGCACCGCAGAACATCAGTGTCGGCACCAACGCCGTCATCAGCACCGAAAGCAGCACGACAATGACGCTCAGCGGCAACGTCGTTTCGGCGGGCGGTGCTGGCGGAAGCGGCGGCGGTGGAGGAGGTGGTGGCTCGTCCTGCTTCACCAAGACAGGCCTCGGTACGCTCAACCTGGCTGGCAGCGCGACGTTCGATGCGACATGCGTGCTTGCGGGACGCCTGCTGGCCAATGGCAGCTTCAGCAGCCTGGTGACCGTTGAACAGGACGGAACGCTCGGCGGCAGCGGCAGCATCAACGGCCAGGTCGCGGTGAAGGGAACCCTGTCCCCAGGTAACTCGCCGGGCATGCTGACGGCAAACTCCACGATCACGATGGCTCCGGGCAGTACCTACAAGGAGGATATCGGCGGCGCGCAGCAAGCCTCCGCCAGCACGCCGGTCGGCGCTCCGGGCTTCTATTCGTTCCTGCATGTGACTGGCAACAACCAATTCGTCATCCAGGACAATGCGACGCTGGCCCCGGCTCTGAAGGACCTCTATACCGTCGGCGAAGCAGGCTATGGAACGGCGCCGTTCGTGCCATCCGTCGGCCAGACCTACCGCTTCATCACGGCGGACGGCGGCATCGTCGGGCGGTTTGCAAGGCTGACGCAACCGGACGGCATGGCCGGCGGTACGCGTATGGCGGTGTTTTACAACATCGGCGGCAGCAATAGCATCGATCTGGCAGTGCTGCCGTCGTCGTACAGCACGTGGGTGGCGAACATCAATGGCAACGGCCGCGCAGCGGGGGCAGTCCTGGACCGTATCGTCGACCTGAACCAATCCGGAAGCGGCAATGCGGTGCAAGACCAGTTGCTGTTGACTGCGGCAAGCAGGGACGCCGCATCCCTGGGCAGCTTCGTCAAAGGACTGAGCGGTGAAGTCCATGCCGCGCTGGATGCGGCCGCAGCGCAGTCCGGATGGGCTGTGCAGGGCGCTATCAACAAGCATCTCCTTGAGATACAAGGCAATGCAGGCCGCAAGGACGCCCGCGGTTTGTGGATTGACGTCGGAGGCAACCGTGGTAAGTGGAGCGGGGACGGCAACGCATCCGGCTTCAGCGCGAACCGCCAGCAGCTCACTCTCGGCGCGGACGTTCATGACGAGGGCGTGTCACGCCTGGGCTTCGGTATTACCCATGCCAAGTCGGATGTGTCGGCTGACCTGGGCTCGGGTTCGGTGTCGCAGAACTCAGGCTTCGTCTATGGTCAGGCCGGATGGAAGGGGTTCATCGTGGACGGCCTCGCCAGCCATGGCAGGAACAAGATTGACAGCACCCGGAACGACCCCGCTGCAATGATGCCGGCACTGTCGTCCAGCACGGACGGCAACAGCAGCATGCTTGGTGTCGGCCTGCGGGCGCCTTGGCAGATCAACGGCGCGACCTACGAACCCTTCGTCCGCCTGGCGGTGCACAGGCTGACACGCGATGCAGGCAATGAAACGTCCGGTTCCATCGCATCGCTGGGGTTGAATGCGTTTTCCGCAACAGGCACGCGCGTGGTTGCCGGCTTGTCGGGTGCATCGATAAAGAGCGATCCGCTGGCGAGCCCCGCCACCTACAGGTTCAGCGTCGGTCTCGGGGCGGATGGCGGCAAGCTGTCGAGGGTAAGCCAAAGCGCAAACCTGGCCGGTTTGTCCACCACGGTCGGCGCGCCGGACGTCGGCAGGGTGTTTGTGCAGGGCAGCGTCACGGGAACGGCGCAACTTGGGCGGCAATCCTATGTCTACATCGGACTTGCCGGCGAGGTGCGCAGCGGCTATCGCGACTTCGGCGGCAATATCGGTGTGCGTGCCGCCTTCTAGTTCTTGTGCTTTTGACCGCTCACGCGGCGCATGTGAAACAGGCCGGCACCCGCCGGCCTGTTTTTCGCTGTACCCGGCGGCCTGACCGCTTGTCGTTATGCTAAATGGACTTCCTCACTTCTGGATCAATCGGCAATCCGATACGGACCGGCGTGCATTGATCGGGACCTACTTCGCACGGGGCGGGGCTGACAACCGGCGGATCGAGGCGATCACGCCAGAAACGCTTCCCACCATCAGCGTGCGCAAACCCTTCACCAACTCACTGCCGGAACTGGCCATCCTGAGCTCGCATCTCGCTGCCATCGAAGCAGCGTACCGGGTCGGATCCCCGCTTGCAGTCATTATGGAGGACGACGTGCGGTCACGCTACCTGTTCGACGGCGCGGCGATCGTCGCTTCCGCGCCTGCCGACTGGGAAATCCTGCAGCTCCACGTCAGCAATCGTCCTGTCGTGCTCGAGCTTGGCGAAATGTATTTACGCCATGGCATGTTGTGGCACGAATGGGAGCCTGCCTGCTTTTCGGCCGGCGCCTACGTGATCAATCGACACGGTGCAGAGCGCATCCTGTCCCGTTATCGTCCCGGTGGCGGCGACATCGACCTGACTGGCGTGCATGCCTTCGGCAAGCTGGTGGCGGACCATCTCCTCTATCGGCGCAGCTTCTGTTATACCGCGACGATTCCCTATTTCTTCAACGATATCTCCCTGACATCCACGCATGCCCCGCATCGCGACGAGACGCACCACCGGCCCGGCGCGCTTGGCGTGGAAAGCATCATGCAGCGCATCGAGAGCTTTGCTTGCGCAGGGGGCGATGGCGCGTCTGCGCAGGGAAAGTATCCATTTGCGCTGCGGACCTTGTGACCCCGAAGCCGGCAGCAGGAACAGGAGTGATTCAATCGATGAGAAACTTGCTGACAGTTGTGATCGTGACCACATGCCGGGAAAGCCTGTTGCGCGCGGTCCGTTCGGTGTTCAACCAGCAGCTGTCGGGCTCCATACAGATACTGATCGGGGTGGACATCGATCCGCACAAGAGGCTCGAAGCCCTGATTGCTACGCTGGTGGCGGAGTGCCCCGGCAACGTCACGATCTCCTTGATCAACCTCGGCTATTCCACGTCGAAACGGCACGGCGGCCCGCATGCGTCGTTTTATGGCGGCTCGCTGCGTTCCGCGCTCACGCTGCTCGCCGACAGCGAGATTGTGGTCTATCTCGATGACGACGACTGGCTCAGGGAAGACCATTGCAGCAGGATCCTGCGCGCCATCGAGGGAAAGAAATGGGCGTACTCGTACTCAATCTACGCGGACGGCGACACCGGTCAGGGACTGTGTGTCGATGAGATGGAAAGCGTTGGCGTGGGAAGAGGTCTCTACGCGAATGATTTTGGCGGCTTTGTCAGACCCAGCGGTCTCGCCATCAACAAGATGGCGTTATTGCACCTTGTCCATCTCTGGTCATGTTCGGCATTCGAAACCGGAGATGGCGAAGACCGTCTGATGTTCGAGCATCTGCGCAAGGAGCCGCATGCTTGTACGGAGGCGGCGACCGTCTACTGCGCCATCGATCCCAGGGATGTCCTGCATGATCTTCGCGTGTCGTACATGCGGTCCAGGGGCGTTGAATTCCTCAGCGCCGAAAAGACGGATTCGACGCGTTAGCGTAATCAGCGCTGCCGTCGTTCGATGCAGGCTTTTGCATAATCATCATGCAGCCCTAACGCGGCCGCGGCGGACAGGGCCGTATCGTAACTCTCATCCGCCTCGACGAAGCTCGCCGCTTTCCATATCGCGTCGAAATGCTTGCTTGTCCAGGTATTCGATCCTGTCTGCACATAGGTGTATAGCCAGGGCGCATCCAGCAGCACGACGCGCTGCGTTGCAATGATGGTTTGCGCAACGGCCGTGTCCTCGCCGCGCGCAAGTGCGGGATAGTCGGGAACGCCCCCTTTGCGTGCCAGCATCGATCCTTCCCATTCCCTGGCACCGGAGATACCCATCTTCTGCCCGAGCGGAGACCAGAGCAGCCAGCGACTGAGAAACAGGGCGTCCGCCTGCATCGACTGGGTAACCGCCACGCCAAGTTCGAGCCGTTGCGGATGATAGAGGTCGTCATCATCCCATTGGCATATCCATTCGCCACGCGCCGCACGCAGCGACAGGTTGCGCAGCTCGCCGAGACTGGAGCGCGGGTGATCGGCATAGACGAAGCGGATGCGGGGATCGATCATGGCACGGCAGTGGTGCTCGATGTCCGTGCCGGGCGCATCGCATACAACGACGAGCTCCCTGTTTGCATACGTTTGCCGGCGAAAGCATTCAACGGCAAAGCGCGCCGGGAAGAGTTGCCCGCGCGTGACCATCAGGCATGACACCAAGGGTTGCAGTCCGGGGAAGGCGACGAGGTCGAGCAGGCCCTGCTGGATGAGCGCCCCGCGTTGACCCAGCTTGAACTCGATGCGCCGATTCCCTTGCAGGAGGTAGTCGGCAAGCTGAGAGCGGGCCGATGGCGGAAGGAAACGGCGTGCCAGCATGGCGTAGGTCGATGCGCCCGCACGGACATACTCCTCGGTAAGAAGGCCCGCATGGAAATGCGTGAAATCGGTCCGGCTTTCGCTCCACCAGAGATGGCTGCACAGATGCAGGCTGAACACATCGTGCAGGTCAGGATCGCAGCGCTCGAACAGGCTCAGCATTCCTGCGGGTGTCCATGGATGGCGGTAGAAGTAGCGGCGCGGTACGACGCGGACCAGCTCCGGATGGGCTTCCCACAAGCGGGACGCAAGCTGGCAGGAATGGCTTGTCCACTTGCCGTCGAAGGCGACGTAAGCCGCCTCTAGCCATTTCGTCACGAAGGGCGCACCGGGTACTGCCGCGATGAGGGCGTTGCACAGCGACGGCCGCAATATGCCTCGTTCGTCGGGCAAAGATCCTTCCTCACCCAGCACGCAATCGTACTGGTAGAGGTGGTCCGGCATGGGGGCGACGAACAGCGTGTCCATGTCGGCATAGACACCGCCATGCTCAAGCAGCACCTTGAGGCGGATGAAGTCCGCTTCATGCGCATAGCTCCAGCCTTCCCGCGCAATCAGCTTGCCTTCCGACGACTTGTCATATGCGGCGAGCGGCAAGGACTCGCGCTTGACCTTGCAGAGCGTCAGGTGCGGCTTGATCATCTCCCACCAGGGGCCGTAGGGCTCGTTGTCGTAGTGGAAGAAGATCGCATCCGGCCGGTTGACCTGGCGGCAGGATTCGAGACACAGGTAGTGGGCAAGGTGGAAGGGCTCGGTCTGCTCCTTCAAGCCGAAGATGAAATGGAAGATGCGCGGGATCATGATTCAGTATTGGCGGTGCTTTCCGGTTTATTGCGCACTGATGAAGTCCCGAAACCGGCGCATGATCCTGGCCTCGGAAAACTGATTGCACAGCCGCTCGCTGAGAAGCCTGCTGTCGTGATCGGTGTGGTGTCGACGTTCGAACTGCGCACGCATTTTCCGTCGCGCGTCGTGGATGTCGGCAACCGCCCAGCGATGGTCTTGACCATAGGTGGTGCCCGGCCAGTCGATGGGTTCGAGGGTGTAGTCGATCAGACCGAGATGGTCGTGGCCGAGGAAATCGAGCTGGCCGCTCCAGCCTGTCATCAGCACCGGTTTTCCCAATACGGCTGCTTCGAATGCTCCCATGCCCCATCCTTCCGCGCGCGCCAGGGAGATATAGGCATCGCCCACCTGATGCAGGCAATCCAGCCAGACCCCGCTCACGCCGTCACCCGACAGCAACGCCACGCTTGCCCGGGGCTGGCCATGCCTGCGTGTGACCGCTTCGATGGATTCCTGAACCAGCTGCAAAGAAGTCTTTCCCTGTTCATGAGGCAGCGGGAAGTGGACGGGTTTTCCCGATGTCTTCAGGAGCAGGGCTACGGGTTCATCGTGCGCGAACTCGTCGAGAAAGGCTTCGATCAAGCGCGGAAAATCCTTGCGCAGCATCCAGGCGCCAATACTGTAAAACACGTACTGGTCCTCGCGTACGCCGAGCTGGCGCCGCATGTCGCTGCGCTGTTCGGGTGTCACGTCCTCGTGTGCATGGCGACGGATGTGGGGCGCGACATGAATGGGGACAGTGACGCCGCCGTCGCGAAACACCTGCGCGTTGAAGTGCGAGGGCACGAGGACGCCGTTGAAGCGATTGAGAATGCCTGGCCAGTGCGACGGGATGGTGTCGGATTCCCAGGCGCAATAGGCGAAGTTCGCCTTGCCCTCTTCGAAGCAGCTCGGCAGGTATTCGGGAACGATATGCGAAACGACGACGCTGTAGTTCTTCGGAGCGACGGTCAATCTCTGGATGGCTTGCAGGTCTCGCAAGCTGGGATCTCCTTCGCTGGCGCGTACAAGCTCCAGCAGGTTCGGATCCATTTCAGGTAGCCAGAACTGCAGGCCATGGCTGCCCCAGAACACCGGTTGCCAATAGACGTCGAGGCCGAGATTCAGCAACCCGCGCAGGTATGCCATGCCGGAGAGCCCGTAGCCGGTCGTGTCGCCGTAGGAGATGTATTTAACGGACATGGGATGAAGAAAGCGTGGTCATGACGATTGAGGGGTCAGATCGTGGCGCAGGGTGAGGCCTGGACCGCTTGTATCTGCGAGTCTTCAAACGACGGCCGGGGCGGAGCGCCGTACGACGTAACAGATCGCAGGAAGCGAAGCTGTTTGATGCGAGCGGACGTATTGGGACTGGCAAGGATAGCGATCCCGATGTCGTTGCGGCTTGCGGTCAGTTCGAACGCCATGGCGATGGTGGCAGGGCCGTCCTGCTCGATCTCCACGGTCTTGCGAGACAGTTCCACACCATCGCCAGTGCGAACTGCGAGCAAGGCCAGCATCGAGCCGGCACTTGCTTCGGACACATCCATCAGGACGGTATAGGCGCCGGGCGCGAAAGGGAAAAGATTGGCTAGCGCAAGAGGTCTGAGGTCGGTACCCGAGGGATGTTCGGGGACGCACGCCAGTTCGCCGTCGACGAGGGCGCATCGGGTTTGCCCCATTCGATGCACATAGTCGGCGGTGCCTGTCACCGGAAAGTCGTTCGCGTAGATCACGCCGGCGCAATAGAAATCGTTGTAGTTGTTGACGCCGTCACACAAGCCCAACTCGGTCAGGCCGGCCTTTGTCTTTGCGCGATAGGCGACTAGGTGGCCGTCGGTGGCATCGACGAACACGAGCGATTCCGTTGTTTCGCGTGCGGCGACATTTGTCACTTCCCCAAGATGAATCTGGTCTGGCGAACAATGCATTGCGATGGCTTTGCCGAACAGGACAGGGCCGGTGGGGCAGAGCGGAGACGTCCCGCGGTAACGCGATTGGCAATTCGCCAGGATCATGCGGATCGCCGCCTCGATCGCCGGAAAGCGCGGCGGCGCGGCGATGATGGTATTGCTGACAATCCATGGCGCGATAACGGCGCGGTCGCGGAAGATGGAAATCTTGCCCGGCAGGACGCTCCAGGCGCGGTGAAAGTGGACGGACAAATCAGCGTAGATGCCGCCGAATTCGTACAGCAGGCACAGGCGTGCGAGATCGGCCTGATAGGCGTAGGGCAACAATTGATCGAAAGCCCACAATACCTCCTGGCCCATCTTGTTCGCCAGAAATTCACGAATGGCGTACTTGTCGAGCAACCGGTGAGTCAGCTCAGGATGGTGCGCCTTGAAGGATTCGATATTCCGCACAATGGCCGGTGGCAGCGCGTTATGCGGCAAGATGCCTTCCGGATGATCCGCGATGAGGATGTTAAACAGGTGCATTCGACTTGCCGGGGAGGAGCGCTGACGCCCTTTCGGCTGCGCTGACGATTACATTCGATTGTCCTTGGGCATCTCCGACCCGAAGAAGTTTCCGGGCAGCTTCATCAATATCGCGAAGAGGCATTTTTCGATCCGGCAAATACCGGACGGATGCGGCCCGATTCATATTCCGGCAACAGCGTGCGCCATGACCGGCAATGTCGCGTCCCGCGGCGATTGATAAATTGATGGGTAGCGGTGGAGCGGTCCTCGCGTAGCCCGGCTCCTTTTTGGAATGAAGCGATGAGCTGCCGGCAAGATGTGGGCGTGGTGCCCATGGGCAGGATTGAACTGCCGACCTCTCCCTTACCAAGGGAGTGCTCTGCCACTGAGCTACATGGGCCCTTTCCATCTTTCTGAAGACAGTCGATTGCAAAACGACTATCGGAAAAGGGAGGCAACAAAAAACCCGGTCATGTTGACCGGGCTTTCTGTTTGAAACTGTTGGTAGGCCGTGTAGGGATCGAACCTACGACCAACGGATTAAGAGTCCGCTGCTCTACCAGCTGAGCTAACGACCCAACGAAGAAAAAAATTATAGCGTCGAATCCGGAGTGTCGTCAAGACTGGGTGGCGAAGCGGGTCACGCGCGATGCATTCAGGTGAGCGCCGACGTCACTTTCAGCACTTCATCCACCGTAGTCGCGCCTTCGACTACCTTCAACGCGCCGGCAACACGCAGCGGCTTCATGCCGTCCTTGATGCTTTGGTCTCTCAGCGCGTGGATATCGGTTTCTTCCTTGATCAGGCGGGAGAACGGCTGGCTGACCGTGAGCAATTCATACAGGCCGGTCCGTCCGCGGTAGCCGGTCTGCCTGCATTCGGGGCAGCCGACCGGGCGGTAGATCTTTGCGGGCTTGGGAATCTTCCAGCCCTCGACCAGGCTGTCCCACACTTCGTCAGAGAGGTCTCCTTCCGCCTTCTTGCAATCGGGGCAGAGGGTACGCACCAGGCGTTGCGCCATGATGCCGATCAGCGTGGCTTCCAGCAGGTAATACGGCACGCCGAGTTCCAGCAGGCGCATCACGGCGGATGGCGAGTCGTTGGTGTGCAGGGTGGAAAGAACGAGGTGGCCGGTCAGCGCTGCCTGGATCGCCATTTCAGCGGTCTCGAGGTCGCGGATCTCGCCGACCATGATGATGTCCGGGTCCTGGCGCATCAGCGCGCGCACGCCGTCCGCAAAGGACAGGTCGATGCCGTGCTGCACCTGCATCTGGTTGAACGAGCCCTCGACCATTTCGATCGGGTCTTCCACCGTGCAGACGTTGACCTCGGTGGTGGCCAGTGCTTTCAACGTCGTATACAGCGTCGTCGTCTTGCCCGAGCCGGTGGGGCCGGTGACGAGGATGATGCCGTGGGGGTGGGCCGTCAGGCTGTCCCAGCGCTTGGCGTCGTCAGGCGGGAAGCCGAGTTCGGGCAGGGTCTTGACCACGACTTCGGGGTCGAAGATACGCATCACCAGCTTTTCGCCGAAGGCAGTCGGAAGGGTCGACAGGCGCAGTTCGATTTCCTGGCCACCGGCGGTACGGGTCTTGATGCGGCCGTCCTGCGGGCGGCGCTTCTCGACTACGTCCATGCGGCCAAGCAGCTTGATGCGCGCGGTCATCGCGATCATGACGGAGGCTGGCACCTGGTAGACCTGATGCAGGATGCCGTCGATGCGGAAGCGGATCACGCCGAGTTCGCGCTTGGGCTCGAGATGGATGTCGGAGGCGCGCTGCTCGAATGCGTACTGCCACAGCCAGTCGACGATGTTGACGATGTGCTGGTCGTTGGCATCGAGCGACTTGTTGGCCTTGCCGAGCTCGACCAGTTGCTCGAAGTTGTTGCGCAGCGCGACGTCGTGCTGGCCGTGCTTGCTGGCGCCCTTGATCGACTTGGCCAGCGTGAAGAATTGCGCAGTGTACTGGGCGATGTCGAGTGGGTTGGAAACGACCAGCTTGACGTTGCGCCGGGTGACCTTGGCGATTTCGGCTTCCCATTCGAGGGAAAACGGATCAGCGGTGGCGATCACGACGTCAGTGGGTGTGAGCTCCACCGGCAGGATGTTGAAGCGCCCCGCATAGGTGGCGGACATGACGTCGGCCACGCGGGTGAAGTCGATCTTCAGCGGGTCGATACGGAAGAAGGGAACCTTGGCCTTGTGTGCCATCCATTCCGTCAGTACGTCCAGCGTGAGCAGCTTGTGCGGCGGTGCGGCCGAAGTCAGCTTGATCTGCGCGATGGCGGTCAGCGGATGCATGCTGGCTGTGGCATTGCGCAGCAGGGCCTGCGCTTCGTTGTAGCGTGCCTTGACGTCGGCCTTGTCGATCATGCCGTCGGCCAGCATCCAGCTGAAGAGCTGGTGAAGATCGATGGGCTTCGATGCGTGCTTGTGCGCGTGGGCGGACGGATGGTCGACTCGGGCGTTCAAGATGTTTTGCTCCTGCGTGGTTTTTCCTGCGCCAGTTTCCATGCTTTCAGTCCATTGACCCAGGACTTGGCGGGCAGCTTTGTGGCAGCGGTGATCTGCTCGGCGCGCTCGTACAGCGCTTCGTAGTCGAGCTCGGGCGGGGTGTTGAATCCGATCGCCACCACGTTGCCTTCGTGGCAGGGCGGCAGGCAGATCACCTCGGCGAATGCGTGCTTGAGCGCCTTGAAGTTTTTCGCGTAGCTCGGGTGGTCGCCGAACAGGTTGACGGTCATGATGCCGTCCGGCTTGAGGCAGGCGGCACAGGATTCGTAGAACTCCGGTGAGTTGAGCACGGGGCCCTGCACATCGGCGTCGTACAGGTCGGCTTGCAGCACGTCGAAGCGCCCGGCGTTGTTGGCATCGGTGACGTAGTCCATCGCGTCCATCTCGAACACCATCAGGCGGCCGTCGTCATAGGGCAGGCGGAACATGGAGCGGCAGACCGAAATCACGGAGGGATTCAGTTCGATGGCCGTGACGTCAGCCTTGGGGAAATGCTTGTAGCAGAACTTGGTCAGTGCCCCGGTACCCAGGCCGAGCTGGACGACGTGTTGCGGATCCTTGTTGAAGAGCATCCACGCCATCATCTGCTGCGCGTATTCGAGCTCGATCCAGTCGGGCTTGCGGATGCGCATGGCGCCCTGGATCCATTCGTTGCCGAAATGGAGGAAGACGACGCCGCCTTCCTCGGACAGGGTGATGGGCGCGAACTTGGGCTTGCGCGGTTTCTTGCCGGGGCCGGCCTTGGTGCTGCCCTGGGCTTCCATGGAATTGCGTTTGATGAGCATGCTGGTATTGGAAACTGTTTCTGCCATTCTACAGAATGATGTTCTTCCATTGCGCCAGTTTTTCCTCGAAGGAAAGCTGGGCGTTGGCAGGAGAAGACGACGGCAGCACCAGCGTCCGGAATCCGGCGGCGGCGAACAGCGGCTCGAAACGGCCTGAGGTTTTGCCGTTGAAGCAAACTTTTTCCAGCTGCGGACATTGGTGTTTCAGCATCGCGAATTCGTTTGCCTGAGCGCGCCGGATGGCGGCGTCAAGGCTGCCTTCACGCTCGCAGGCGGCGAGCACGTCCCATAACCCGACGCGGTGCGTGAGCAGGCGCTGCAGGCGTTGTTCGTAAGACAAAGGCGTCAGTTCGTCCTTCAGGACGGCCGATAGCAGGCGCCAGAACTGGTTGCGGGGATGGGCGTAGTACTGTTGCGCCGCCAGCGAGGCTTCGCCGGGGAAGCTGCCGAGGATGAGGATGCGGGTGGCGCTGTCGACGACCGGCGGGAAGCCGGTCAGCAAGGTGGCGGGAACGGACGCGGGCATGGCGTCATTGTAGACGCAGCCCGCAGCCGAAGGCTATCGGGCAGGTAAGTCGCTATCCTGCGGAATTGATAATATGTTTGCTTGCAAGGGACGCGGCTCGCCCCGCAGGTTTTCGGGCTTTCTGGTGCCCTTGAAAAGAATCGTCTGCTCCGGGAGATATTTTGATGGAACGAAAAGTCATGCTCGTCACCGGCGGCAGCCGCGGCATCGGCGCGACTACCGCCCGCCTTGCTGCCGCGCGCGGCTATGCGGTGGCGGTGAATTATCTGCACAACCGGACAGCGGCCGATGAGGTCGTGAGCGCCATTTGCGCGAGCGGCGGCGAGGCGGTCGCCGTGCAGGCAGACGTTGCGTTGGAGGCTGACGTGGTGCGCATGTTCGAAGAAGTGGACAAGGCGTTCGGACCATTGCAGGCACTGGTCAACAATGCCGGCGTCCTGGAGCGGCAAGGACGTGTCGACGCGATGGATGCGGCGCGACTGAACCGCATATTCGCCACCAACGTCACCGGCAGCTTCATCTGTGCCCGGGAAGCGATCGCGCGCATGTCGACCCGGCGCGGCGGAACCGGCGGCTCTATCGTGAACCTGTCGTCGGTCGCGGCCCGCCTGGGCGCGCCGAATGAATACGTGGACTATGCCGCCTCCAAGGGGGCGATCGATACCATGACGGTCGGCCTGGCCAAGGAAGTGGCGGCCGAAGGCATCCGTGTCAACGCGGTGCGTCCCGGCGTCATCCATACGGACATCCATGCCAGCGGCGGCGAGCCTGGACGGGTCGAGCGGGTCAAGGACTCGGTGCCGATGAAGCGCGGCGGCGGCGCGGAGGAGGTGGCGCAGGCCATCCTCTGGCTGCTGTCGGACGAGGCGTCCTACGTCACCGGCGCCATCATCGACGTTGCCGGTGGCCGCTGATGCCGGGAACCGGCAGCTTGTTCCTGTGGCACGGCCGCGCACTCGTGGTCGGGCCGGGCATCGATTCCAGTCCGCATGCCCATTATGCGGCGCAGATCACGCTCGGCCTCGACCGACCGTTCCGCGTGCGGCTGGGTGCCAATGAGCCATGGCTGGAAACACACGCGGCAGTCTTCGCGCCCAACCAGCGGCATCAGCTGGACTGCGGCGGTGGCATGCTCGCCCACCTGTTCGTCGAGCTGCCGCAGCGGCAGCAGACGGTGGCGACGGATGCCCAGGCGCGATTTCACTTGATGCAGGATTTTGCGCCGGTGCGGGCGGCAATCGATGCGGCACGACGCGACGAGCTCGATCTGGACACCGCAGGGCATGCGGCGCAGCAATGGCTATGCTGCGCCTTGCCCGCCGCCTTGTCGCCCTACGGCTACGATCCGCGCATCAGCAAGGCGCTGGAATGGATCGCGGCTAATCCCGGTACGACGCCGACCGGGGCTTTGCTTGCCACCCAGGTACATTTGTCCGAAAGCCGCTTCACCCACCTGTTCCGGCAGCAAACCGGGCTGTCGCTATCGCGCTACCTGTTGTGGCTCCGCCTGTTCGAGGGGGTGGCCGCCGTTGCCCGCGGGGACAACATGACCAACGCCGCGCACCGGGCGGGTTTCGCGGACCTGGCGCATATGAGCCGGACCTTCCGCGGCACGTTTGGTGTAGTGCCGTCCGAGCTGCACAAGATGACGATTGCGTTCAAGCAGAAAGCGGATTGACAACCTATATTGGTGGTACAGAGCGGACGTTTGCAGCCGCCGGACAACATAGGAGACCCGTCATGGAAGCAGTTGCACAGCGACAAATTCACGCATTGCTCGCGAAGTATTCGGAAAGCCACCTCAATCCCGCCAATGAAGTGATCCACTTCATCTGCATTCCGGCGATTGTGTTTTCCTTCCTCGGCATGATCTGGGCAGCGCATCCTCTGGCGGCGCTTGCCGTCACCCTTGCCAGCCTCGTGTATTACTTCCGGCTGTCGGTCCCGTTTGCCTTCGGCATGCTGCTGATGTCGGGCACGATGCTGTGGATCCTGTCCATCCTGCCGCAGGGAAGGATCATGGAGGTATCGGTGGCCGTCTTCGTCATCGCCTGGATCGGCCAGTTCATCGGCCACAAGATCGAAGGCAAGAAGCCGTCCTTCTTCGACGACCTGCGTTTCCTGTTGATCGGGCCGCTGTTCGTACTCAGCTTCCTGTACCGCCGCCTCCACATCGCTTACTGACGCGTGAAGATCGTCGTTTTCGGCGCCGGTTCGATCGGCGTTTACGTGGGCGGCTCGCTGCTGGCGGCGGGCGCCGACGCATTGCTGATCGGACGCGCGCGCATGGGAGAGCGCATCGCCAGGCATGGCCTTGTCCTCACCGACCTGCACGGCAGGCGCATGGTGCTGGACGGCTCGAACATCCCTTACACGGAAGACCCAGGCAAGCTGGCCGAGGCGGACTTGATCCTCGTAACCGTCAAGAGTTCCGATACGTCGACGGCGGCGGATGCGATCCATGCCTATGCCAAGCCGTCCGCGCTCGTGATGAGCCTGCAGAACGGCGTCGGCAATGCCGCGGTGCTGCACGACCGGCTCAGGGGCATGGCGGTACTCGGCGGCATGGTGCCGTTCAACGTCGTGCAGATGGAGGAGGGGCGCTTCCATCGCGGCACGGAAGGCGAGCTGATGGTGGAAGCCTTGCCTGGCCTCGGCCGTTGGCACGGCATCTTCAAGGCGGCGCATCTGCCGCTGGTCGAGCGCGCAGACTTCGCCGCCGTCCAATGGGGCAAGCTGCTGCTGAACCTGAACAATCCGGTCAATGCCTTGTCCGGTCTGCCGCTCAAGGCAGAGCTGTCGCAGCGCACGTACCGGCGCTGCCTGGCCTTGCTGATCGAGGAGGCGCTTGCGACGCTGTCCGCAGCAGGCATCGCCCCGGCAAAGGTAGCCAAGGTATCGCCGTCCTTGCTGCCGCGCATCCTCCGCTTGCCCGACTGGCTGTTCAAGCGGCTTGCCGCAGCGATGCTGCGCATCGATCCGGAAGCGCGCTCATCCATGTGGGAAGACCTGCAGGCGGGGCGGCGGACGGAAATCGATTACCTGAACGGCGCCGTCGTCGCACTCGCGCGCTCGCTGGGGCGGGCGGCGCCGGCGAACGAGCGGATAGTCGAACTGATCCGGCGGGCCGAAGCGGGCAAGGGCAGGGAGCTGGATGGAGCCGTCCTGTATCACCTGCTGAATGCTCCCTCTGTGGGCGCAATGGCTAAGGCCTGAGCGAACTCCAGGCCGCTTCCGCAAAAATCTCCCGGTATGCCTTGATGTCGGTCTTCGCCCGGCCCGACAGCCACAGCCGAGCGTAGTCGTGCGACGGTCCAATGATCAGCGACGCGTAGACCTCGGGCGGCACCTTTTTCAGCTCGCCACGCTCCACATGAGGCTGGAACCAAGCGATGACCTCCGCGTAATGCTTGCGCGTCCTTTCCTTCAGTTCATCGGCCTGTTCGGTTTTGGCCAGTACGCTGCGGTTGTACAGCACGAAGCGCGCCTTTTCGGGGTTGGCTGAGATCCAGTCGACGTAGGCGTAAGTAATCGCTTTCACGCCATCCTCGGCGGTATGTGCCTTCTCCAGCAGCGTCTTCTGGTATTCGTGATGCTCGGCCAGCGCCTCCACGTAAAGCGAGGCGGCAATGCTCTCCTTGTTGCCGAAGTGGTGGTACATGCTGCCGACGCTGGCCTGCGAGCGCTCGCGGATCATCTCGATCGTGGTCGCCTCCACCCCGTGCTCGGTGAAGCAGGCAAGGGCGGCATCGAGGATTTCCTGTTTCCTGTTTTTCCTGGTCGTGGTCATGGTTTTCCAGTCGTTTGACTAGAATTTTATTCTAGAATAGTATTCTAGTGAAGCCGGCGGAGGCCGGTCACCGCGCCCGTCCCTTATAGCAAGGGCGGGAGCGGCGGTAAACAACAAATGACCACCCGACACAAAGGAGAAGGCAATGAACCAGTACCTCGGCATGTACAAGCAGATGGGCAATGAGGCGTTCAGCAAGGCGGTGACCCAGTTCGCGCCGTACTTTTCGACCATCGATCCGACCTTCACGGAGCTGCGCCAGGGCTATGCCGAGGTGAAGTTCGCCAATCGCCGCGAAGTCCACAACCACATCGGCACGGTGCATGCGATCGCCCTGTGCAATGCCGCGGAACTCGCGGCCGGCACGATGACAACGGTGTCGATCCCGGAAGGTCGCCAGTGGATTCCGGTCGGCATGACGGTGCAGTACCTCGCCAAGGCCAAAACCGACATGCGCGTAGTCGCCGATGGCGCCGCCGTGAACTGGGAGCAGATCGGCGACGTGCAGGTTCCGGTCGACGCCTTCGACACCGAAGGCAAGAAGGTATTCACAGCCACCATCACGATGAACCTGAAATAGGCAAAGCCATGAACCTCGCTCTGCGCATGCTCTACGTGCTGATCCTGTCGCTGTTCCGCGAGCGGGTGCCAGCCACCGCGCTGGAAAGCAGGCTGACCTTGCGCACCCTGCCCAACGACCTCGATGTCAACCTGCACATGAACAACGGCCGCTACCTGACGATATGCGACCTCAACCGGGTCGACCTGTTCATCCGTACCGGCCTGCTGAAGATCATGCTGAAGAAGAAATGGATGCCCATGGTGGCCGACCACACGATGACCTACAAGAAGCCGCTGAAGGTGCTGGAGCGCTTCGATGTGTCGCTGGCGGTCACGCACTGGGACGAGAAGTTCTTTTACATGACGCATACCTTCACCTCGGGCGACCGGGTTGTGGCCGAAGGGACGTCCAAAGCCGTGATCCGTTCACGCGAAGGTGTGGTCAGGCCCGCCGAGGTGATCCTCGCCGTGGGCAGGAACCTCGAACGGGCAAGCGCGTAATCCTTGTTGTCAGGAGCTGAAAATGGAATCGATCACCCTCCACACATCCGACGGATTCAAGCTGGCGGCGAACCGCTTCTCGCCGGCGTCCAGGCCGAAAGCGGTCGTCGTGCTGCCGACCGCAATGGGCGTGAAGCAGGACTTCTACTTTCCCTTTGCGCAGTTCCTCGCGCAGCAGGGGTTTGCCGCCTTGACCTTCGACTACCGCGGCGCAGGGGCGTCGGTGCCGGAACGATTCAGGCAATCGTTGCGCGGTTTCGAAGCCGACCTGTTCACCTGGGCCGAGCGCGACTACAACGCCGCGCTGCTCGCCGCCAAGGCATGGCAGCCCGATGTGCCGCTGCTGTTGGTCGGCCATTCGCTGGGCGGGCAATTGCCGGGCTTGCTGCCGGACCGTGACCTGATCGACGGCATCATTACCGTCGCCAGCGGTAGCGGCTATTGGCGGAAGAACTCGCCGCAGCTGAAGCGATTTGTCTGGTTCATGTGGTATTTCGCGGTGCCGCTGTATACGCGCCTGTTCGGTTATTTCCCCGGCAAGAAGGTGAAGAAGGTTGGTGACCTCCCCAAGGGCGTGATCTTCCAATGGGCGCAATGGTGCAAGAGCCCGCACTACGTGGTCGACCGTAAGGGCAAGCCTATCCTCGACGGCTACGAGAAGATCCGCGCGCCTATCCTGGCGATCAGTTTTACCGACGACGAAATGATGAGCCGGTGGAGCATCGACAGCATGCACGACAAGTACAAGAACGCGCCGGTCGAGCGCTGGTACGTTGCCCCGCAGGATGTGCAGGCCAAGCGCATCGGGCACTTCGGATTCTTCCGGCAGGAGTTCCGGCAGACGCTGTGGCAGCAGGCGCTGATGTGGATGGATCAGCGCGTGAAAATGGAGACCCAAATGGGGAACTGGGGTGTGCAGCGCCGGGCAAGGAGCATGTCATGAAGTACTACTCCGTGGCAGAACTCGACATCACCGACCGCGGCTGGGTGGCGGACTATGTGAAGAAGGTGACTCCGCTGGTTGAACGATTCGGCGGCCGTTACCTCGCGCGCACGCCGGATATTGAGAAGTTCGAAGGTGGCAGGAAGTTGCCGCAGATTTTCCTGATCATTGAGTGGCCTTCGAAAGAGGTGGCGCGGGAGTTTTATGAGTGCGACGAATACCGGCCGTATCGGGAAGGCCGGATCTCAGGATCTGCAAGCGAATTCGTGTTGGTGGCGGGGGAGGATGTCAATCGGGTCGCGCGAATGAATTGAGCGTCGCCAGGATTCGTAGAGAACCGTCGAATGCGGGCCGATGCCATAGCCCGCCAGAGCAATTTCCCAGTCATCCCCGCGAAGGCGGGGATCCATGGGGACGTCGCATAAACAACCTCACTATGGATCCCCGCCTTCGCAGGAACGACGGGGTAGGC
Source organism: Noviherbaspirillum sp. (assembly GCA_035627275.1). Taxonomy (GTDB): domain Bacteria; phylum Pseudomonadota; class Gammaproteobacteria; order Burkholderiales; family Burkholderiaceae_D; genus Noviherbaspirillum. The sequence goes on along the minus strand of DASPMC010000066.1, from coordinate 52,215 downwards.
GGTGATGGCAAGTTGAACGGATGCGCCCGCATACGAGCAAAGATCATCGGGCGCGCAACCCAAATACCCGCCTGATCTGCACAAAATAAAACGGGCCGCCAAAACCGGCAGCCCGTCATTCCACTGAATACGCGGCTTACTTACCCGCCATCCCCAGCAACATCTCATTCAAGCGCTTCACAAACCCTGCCGGGTCGGCCAGCGTGCCGCCTTCCGCCAGCGAAGCCTGGTCGAACAGGATGTGCGACCAGTCGCCGAACTTCGCATCTTCATACTTCAGACGCTGCACCAGCGGATGGTTCGGGTTGATCTCCAGGATGGGCTTGCTCTCCGGCGCATTCTGGCCCGCCGCCTTCAGCATGCGGATCAGGTTGCCGGACAGCTCGTGCTCATCCGCCACCAGGCAGGCCGGCGAATCGGTCAGGCGGAAGGTGACGCGCACATCCTTGGCCTTGTCGGCCAGCGCGGTCTTCATCTTCTCGGCCAGGTCCTTGTACTCGGTCTCGGTCTTCTCGTGTTCCTTCTTCTCGGCTTCATCTTCCAGCTTGCCGAGATCGAGGTCGCCCTTGGCCACCGAGACGAGTTCCTTGCCGTCGACTTCGTGCAGGAAAGACAGCATCCACTCATCGACGCGGTCGGTCAGCAGCAGCACTTCGACACCTTTCTTGCGGAAGATCTCCAGGTGCGGGCTGTTCTTCGCGGCAGCATAGGTATCGGCCGTGACATAGTAGATCTTGTCCTGGCCTTCCTTCATGCGGCCGATGTAGTCGTCGAAGGATACGTTCTGCGCGTCGCTGTCGTTATGCGTGGACGCGAAGCGCAGCAGCTTGGCGATGCGTTCCTTGTTGGCGTGGTCTTCGCCGACGCCTTCCTTGAGCACCTGGCCGAATTCCCTCCAGAAGGTCGCGTACTTGTCCTTCTCCGCCTGGTCGTCGCTGTTGGCCAGTTCTTCCAGCAGGCCGAGCACGCGCTTGGTCGAACCTTCCCGGATGACCTTCACGTCGCGCGATTCCTGCAGGATTTCACGCGACACGTTCAGCGGCAGGTCGGAGGAATCGATCACGCCTTTCACGAAGCGCAGGTAGATCGGCATCAGCTGCTCGGCGTCGTCCATGATGAACACGCGCTTGACGTACAGCTTGATGCCGCCGCGCTTGTTGCGGTCCCACAGGTCGAACGGGGCACGCTTCGGGATGTAGAGCAGCTGGATGTATTCGCTGCGGCCTTCGACGCGGTTGTGTGTGTGCGCGAGCGGTTCCTCGAAGTCGTGCGACACGTGCTTGTAGAACTCGGTGTACTGCTCCGGCGTGATGTCGCTCTTGTTGCGTGTCCACAGGGCGCTGGCCTGGTTGACGGTCTCGAACTCATCCTTGATGACGGTTTCCTTCTTCTCGTCGTCCCATTCTTCCTTCTGCATCAGGATGGGCAGCGAGATGTGGTCGGAGTATTTGCGGATGATGGACTTGAGCTTCCACACGGACAGCAGCTCGTCCTCGCCTTCACGCAGGTGCAGCGTGATGTCGGTGCCACGGGACGGCTTGTCGATCGCCTCGACGGTGAAGTCGCCTTCGCCGCCCGATTCCCAGCGCACGCCTTGCGCTGCCGTCAGGCCGGCGCGGCGGGTGTCGACTGTGATCTTGTCGGCGACGATGAAGCCGGAGTAGAAACCCACGCCGAACTGGCCGATCAGCGCCGCATCCTTTTGCTGGTCGCCGGACAGGCGGGAGAAGAATTCCTTGGTGCCGGACTTGGCGATGGTGCCGAGATGCTCGATCGCTTCCTCGCGGCTCATGCCGATGCCGTTATCCGAAATGGTGATCGTGCGGGCATCCTTGTCGAAGGTGACCTTGATCTTGAGCTCGGGGTCATTCTCGAACAGTGCGGCGTTATTGATCGCCTCGAAGCGCAGCTTGTCGGCGGCGTCGGAGGCGTTGGAGATCAGCTCGCGCAGGAAGATTTCCTTGTTGGAGTACAAGGAGTGAATCATCAATTGCAGGAGCTGTTTGACTTCTGCCTGAAAACCCAGGGTTTGCTTTTCGGCTACGGCCATTTTTACCTCTAGAGTCGGTTGAACGGTTGAGATTGCGGGTCATCCGGGTGATATCCGGATGACAACTCTGGCGATATGGGGACGGCCACTGGAATTTCAAGCCCGGAAACTGTCACATATTTCCGATTTCCCGCTCCAGGAAGCGCAGCAGGCCGATATCGCCCGCGCTGGCAACATTGACCCGCATTCGGGTGGACGGCAACTGGCTGGGCGAGAACAGGCTGCCGGGTGCCAGCAGGAATCCTTCCTCGACCGCTTTTTCGGCCAGCACATTGGTGTCCACGCCGGTTTCGATCCAGACGAACATCCCGGCCGGCGTCGTGATGTCGGCCTTCAACCCGACCCGCTCCAGCTGCTTGATGGTCTTGTCGCGTACCGCGTCCAGCTTGCTGCGCAGCCTGTCCACATGCTTGCGGTAATGGCCTTCGGACAGGATCTTGTAGACCGTGCGTTCACCGATGTCCGAGGTGGTAAGGGTAGTCAGCATCTTGCGGTCCGCCAGGCGCTGTGCCATTTCCGGCGAGGTCGCAATGAAGCCAACGCGCAGGTTAGCCGCCAGCGTCTTGGAGAAACCGCCCAGGTAGATTACCCGGTTCAGCTGGTCCAGCGAGGCGATGCGGGTCGCCGGCTGCACGCTGCTGCCGGGATGCAGGTCGCAGTAGATGTCGTCCTCGACGATGGTGATGTTGTGCTGCTCGGCGATCTTCAGGATCTGGAAGGCTTTGGCGGCCGACAAGGAGGTCGACGTCGGGTTGTGCAGTACCGAGTTGATGACATAGAGCTTGGGCTTGTGCAGCGCCGACAGCTCCGCAAGCTTGGCAATGTCCGGACCGTCAGGCAGGCGCGGGATACCGATTACCTTCGCGCCCAGCGTGGCAAAGGAGCCGAACATCAGGAACCAGGCCGGGTCGTCGACAAAGATGGTGTCGCCGGGCAGGGTGAAATGGCGAGCGACCAGGTCCAGCCCCTGGGTGATACCGGAGGTGGTGACGATCTGCTCTGGAGAGGCGGCAATCTCCAGTTCGGCCAGCTTCAGTTGCAGTTGCTGGCGCAGCACCAGGGAGCCTTGGGGGTTGCCATACTGCAGCAGCAGGCTCTGGTTCTGGCGGCTGATCGCGCGCAGGGCGTTGGCGACCAGTTCGCCGTCCAGCCAGTCGGCCGGCAGCAGGCCGGAGCCGGGCATTTTCTCCTGCGGGTGCTGGCGGAACATGTTGCGGACCAGCCAGACCACGTCGAGATGCGGCGGTAGGGCGTCGACCGCGCGCGGCATGCTGCTGGCAACCATCGGCGAGCGTTCACGCACATAGAAGCCTGAGCCGCGACGCGACTCGAGATAGCCCTTCGCCACCAGCCGGTCATAGGCTTCCACCACGGTAAACCGCGATACGCCGTAGGTCTCCGCGTATTGTCGGATCGAGGGCATGCGCGAGCCGCTGCGCAACAGCTTGTCGTCGATGCGCGCCTCGATCGAGCGCACGATCTGGTCCACCAATGATTCGCCGCCCTGGCGCGACAGCACTTGGGGTGCGGCGATGCTGAATTCGGCGGCGACGCCTTTACGGAGTTTGGCTGTACTGGTCATTTTGCCGTGACAGTGGTCGAAATTATTTGAGAAAGTGTGCTGGTACTGTACTGGTTTTGTCGATTAGGATAGGTCATCCTTCGAAAAACATCAAACATATGGGGCAACAATGAAGACTATCGGCCTGCTGGGCGGAATGAGCTGGGAATCGACCATCCTCTACTACCGCATCATCAACGAGACCGTGAAGGAAAAATTGGGTGGATTGCACTCGGCGAAACTGGTGCTGCACAGCCAGGATTTCGAGGAAATCGCCAGCCTGCAACGCGCGGGCGCGTGGGACGAGGCCGGCCAGCGGCTGGGGCGTGCGGCGCAATCGCTCCGCGCGGCGGGGGCCGATTTCCTGGTCATTTGTACCAACACCATGCATGTGGTGGCCGATGCTGTCGAGGCGGCGGCCGGCATGCCGCTGTTCCACATCGTCGACCCGACGGCCGAGGAAATCAGGCGGAGCGGCGTGCGGAAGGTCGGCCTGATCGGTACGCGTTTCACGATGGAGCAGGATTTTTACAAGCACCGGCTGCGCTACCGCCACGACATTGATGCACTCGTGCCGGACGAGGCTGATCGCGACGTCGTGCACAAGGTGATTTTCGATGAACTGTGCCGCGGCATTGTGCGTGACGAGTCGCGCCAGGCCTATCGCGAGATCATCCAGCGCCTGGTGGACCGCGGCGCGGAAGGCATCATCCTCGGCTGTACGGAAATCACCATGCTGATATCGCCGGACGATGCGTCCGTGCCCGTATTCGACACAACGGCGCTGCATGCGCGCAAAGCCGCCGAGCTTGCTCTCTCCGCAGAACATTCGAGCTGATCATGGAATCCCTGCTTCCGCTCGCCACCTTCGCGTTCGTCTCGTCGATCACGCCGGGGCCGAACAACATCATGCTGACATCCTCGGGCATCCTGTTCGGCTTCGCCCGTACGATCCCGCACATGCTCGGTATCACCTTCGGTTTCGGCGTGATGCTCGTCCTGTGCGCGGCCGGCATCGGCAGCCTGATCCTCGCCGTGCCTGCGATCCATGTCGTCCTGAAGCTGATCGGCTCTGCCTACCTGCTTTACCTCGCCTGGCAACTGCGCAGCATGGCTTTCAAACAGGACGACAAGTCATCGGCAAAGCCGATGTCCTTCCTCGGCGCGGCGCTGTTCCAGTTCGCCAATCCGAAGGCTTGGGTGATGGCGGTGACCGGTGCATCCGCCTTCCTGCCGTTGGTGCAGCCCGTATGGTTTGCGATCGCGCTGTTCTGCCTGGTGTTCTGCGCGATCAACCTGCCGTGCGTCGGCGTGTGGGCGGGCACCGGCGCTGCGCTGCGCCGTTACCTGGCGCAGCCGCAGTGGCAGCGATTGTTCTGCGGTGTGATGGTCGTGCTGACCGTCTACTCTGCGATTGCGGTCTGGATGTAAGGGCGATGACGATGAAAACGTCGATTGAAGAACTGTTCGCCCGCCTGCCCGGGCCGGCGTCGGAAAAATGGCCGGCGGGAGAGCGCTTTGTCCGCGGCATGGCGCACGGCACGATGAGCGTCGAGTTCTACGCGCCGAGAGGCTGCGATCCGCAAGCGCCGCATGAGCAGGACGAGCTGTACTTCATCATGCAGGGGGGCGGCGAATTCGTGCTCGCCGAGCAGCGATACACCTGCGGCCCCGGTGACGCATTCTTCGTGCGTGCCGGTTTGCCGCATCGTTTCGAGAATTTTTCGGATGACTTCGGTACCTGGGTGGTGTTCTGGGGCCCCAAAGGAGGCGAGCAATGAGCGCGACGGTCACGCAGGAAAACCGCGGCATGTGGCTGGGCACGATTGGTGTGGCGATCTTCAGCCTGACCCTGCCGTTTACCCGCATGGCGGTGGAGGAACTGAATCCCGTCCTGGTGGCGCTGGGCCGCGCCGTTGTCGCTGCGGCTGCGTCTGCCGCCTTGCTCTGGTGGCTGGGCGCACCGCGTCCGAACCGTTCGCAATTGCGCGCACTGATCATTACCTCGCTTGGCGTGGTGATCGGCTTCCCGGTGTTTTCATCGATTGCGATGCGCTATGTGCCCGCGTCGCATGGCGCCGTCGTGATCGGTATCCTGCCGCTGGCCACCGCATTGTTCGGCGCGCTGCGCTTCGGCGAGCGGCCCTCAACCGGGTTCTGGGTCGCCGCGATCGCAGGCAGCGGCATCGTGATCGCCTTCGCGCTATGGCAGGGAGGAGGGGAGTTGCATCCGGCTGACTTCGCGCTGTTTGCCGCCGTCGTCGCGGCCGCGATGGGCTATGCGGAAGGCGGCCGCCTGTCGCAAACAATGGGTGGACAGCAAGTGATTTCGTGGGCGCTGGTGCTGTCCATGCCGGTATTGCTTCCGGTAACGATCTGGCTCGGATGGAGTTATGGCGTCACCGCCTCGACAAAGGCATGGATAGGATTCGGTTACGTGTCCATATTTTCGATGTTTATTGGGTTCTTCTTTTGGTATAAAGGGTTGGCCCTCGGGGGCATCGCGCGTGTGGGGCAGGTGCAGTTGCTGCAACCTTTCCTGACGTTGCTCGGCGCGGCCCTGATCCTGGGCGAATCGCTCGACGCGCGCAACTTCCTGTTCGCGGTCGCCGTCATCGCGGTCGTCGCAATCGGACGGCGCATGTCGGTGACGCGTTAAAATCGTCATCCCTTCATTCCAATCCCGGTGCAAACCGGAAAGACCATCAGGAGAGCATCTTGTCTGTCTACGAAAAGCTGAAAGCACTCAACATCGAACTGCCGCCGGTGGCTGCGCCCGCTGCTTCCTACGTCATGTTTGCCCAGACCGGCAACACCGTGTTCCTGTCCGGCCATATCGCCAAGAAGGACGGCAAGCCCTGGGTCGGTCAGCTCGGCAAGAACATGACAACCGACGAAGGCAAGCAAGCCGCGCGCGCCGTTGCCGTCGACCTGTTGGCGACACTGCAGGCAGCCTGCGGCGGCGACCTGAACCGCGTCACGCGCATCGTCAAGGTGATGAGCCTGGTGAACTCGACCTCGGAATTCACCGAGCAGCATCTGGTCACCAACGGCGCCTCCGACCTGATCGGCGAGATTTTCGGCGAGAAGGGTAAGCATGCGCGCTCCGCATTCGGCGTCGCGCAGGTTCCGTTGGGCGCCTGCGTCGAGATCGAGCTGATCGCCGAACTCGCATAAAAGGAAAATCGCCATGCAGCAGCGCCGTTTCCGCCAGGTCGATGTTTTCACCGACGAGCCGTACAAGGGCAACCCGGTTGCCGTCGTGCTTGACGGCGACGGCCTGGACACGGCGCAGATGCAGGCGATCGCGCGCTGGACCAACCTGTCGGAAACGACATTTGTCTGCAAGCCGGAGCACCCCGACGCGGACTACCGGCTGCGCATCTTCTGCCCCGCGAACGAGATGCGCTTCGCTGGTCATCCGACGATCGGTAGCGCGCACGCCGTTCTGTCGGCCGGATTCACGCCAAAGCGTGCGGGCGAATTGGTGCAGGAGTGCGGCGTAGGGCTGGTGCATTTGCGGACCGGTGAGGACGGCATTCGCATCGCCTTGCCGACGGCGCAATTCCGGCCAATAGACCAGGACATCCGCGCCGCGGTGGAAGAGGCAATTGGAGCGCCGCTCCTGGAAAATCCCGTTGTGGTCGACCTTGGCGTCGCCTGGCTCACCGGCCAGGTCGCCAGCGGCGAACTGCTGCGCAGCTTGAAGCCGGACATGGGCTTGATTGCCGCAGCTGCCAGACGGGCGGACGCCAACGGTCTCAATATTTTCGGCCTCGACGACGAAACCGTCGAAGTTCGCTCTTTCGCGCCGCATGAAGGCACGCCGGAAGACCCGGTGTGCGGCAGCGGCAACGGCGCGGTCGCGTACTACCTGCGCGAGCGCCGTGGCGCTGTCGATTACCGCGCAAGGCAGGGCCGTTGCCTTGGCCGCAATGGACATATCGCCATTGCATATGAAAACGATGCAATCTGGCTCGGTGGTTTGGCGGTAAACTGCATCGAGGGATACATTACCGCTTGACCAATTCTTTCTGACAGACTCGACATGGAAACCTTCCAACCGCCATCCGTTGCTTCGCTCGACCATATCCTCCCGCAAGAACCGCTCCTGATGATGGGGGCCGGCCCGGTGCCGATTCCGCACAAGGTGGCGTACGCCAATTCCATCGTCATCAATCACCTTGGCGAAACCATGAACAAGGTGATCGAGCAGGTGAAGGAGATGGGTCGCTACGTGTTCCAGACCTCGTCGCGCCACGTGCTCGGCGTTGCCGGTCCGGGCTCGGCGGCGATGGAAATGGCGATTTGCAACCTGGTCGACCCGGGCAGCAAAGTGCTGGCGGTTTGCAACGGCTACTTCAGCCGCCGCATGGCGGAAATGGCCACGCGCATCGGTGCGCAGGTCACGACCATCGATGTGCCCGACAACGAGGCCGCCGAAGTGGAGGTGGTCGAGCAGTACCTGAAGCAGGGCGATTACCAGACATTGACCATCGTACAGGGCGAGACGTCCAACACCGTCTACAACCGCAACCTCGAAGCGATCTCTCGCCTGGCCAACTCCTACGGCTGCATGGTGATCGTCGATGCGGTCTGCACGCTGAGCACCATGCCGCTCGAGATGGACCGCTGGAAGGTGGACGCTGTGATTACCGGCGGACAGAAGGGTCTGTCGTCTATCCCCGGCGTATCGCTGCTGGCATTCTCCGAGAATGCATGGAAGCGTATCGAAGCGCGCAAGAAGCCCATTACCCATTGGTGCCTCGACGCTTTGCTGGCTGATAAGTTCTGGAACCAGAAGTCCTATCACTACACGGCGCCGGTGTCCGGCATCCTCGCGCTGCACGAAGCACTGCGCCTGGTGTGCGAAGAGACGCTGCCGCGCCGCTTCCGCCGCCACGAAGTCTGTTCGAAGGCCCTGCAGCGCGGCATCGAGGCCATGGGCCTGAAACTGCTGGTGCCCGAGCATGTGCGCCTGAACTCGGTGATCGGCATTTCCATCCCGGATGGAATTTCCGGCGATGCGGTCCGCACCCACATGTCGCGCGTGCACCGTGTCGAGATTTCCGGCTCCTTCGGCCTCAACATCGTCCGCATCGGCCAGATGGGCGAACAAAGCCGCGCGCACAACCTGTTCCGCACGCTGCACGCGTTCGGTTCAAGCATGCAGTATGCGGGCGCGTCGCTGGATCTCCCGGCAGGTATCGCTGAGCTGGAAAAGGGCTTGTCGGAGAAATTTTCGGCATAGGCTGTCTGCCGAGACGCAGGTAAAATTCGATTCTCGGGCGGCATGTACCCGATGCCGCCTTTTTGCAGGCCGCCACAAGCGTGCTGGCATAACAGGCGTACCCACGCCATTCGACAATAGTGAGACAAGCATGAAAATGGAAAATCCGACCCCGATCCAATGGCAATTCTCCGAGCGTGCACAACAACTGCAAAGCTCGGTCATCCGCGAAATCCTCAAGGTGACGATCCGTCCGGAAGTGATTTCGTTCGCGGGTGGCTTGCCGTCCCCGGAAACCTTCCCGGTCGAGCGCATGCGCGCTGCCTTCGACAGCGTCCTGTCGAAGCAGGCCAAGGTCGCGCTGCAGTACGGCCCGACCGACGGTTACGGCCCGCTGCGCGAATGGATTGCCAATTCCTTGTCCACTGATGGCGTGAAGATCCTGCCGGAGCAGGTCCTGATGGTCTCCGGCTCCCAGCAAGGGCTCGACCTGCTGGCGAAAGTCCTGGTCGACGAAGGCAGCAAGGTGCTGGTCGAGACGCCGAGCTACCTCGGCGCGCTGCAGGCATTCTCGGTGTACCGCCCCGAATTCATCTCGGTCCCGACCGATGATAACGGCCTGATTCCCGAACAACTCGCCGGCGTTGCCCAAGGCGCGCGCCTGCTGTACGCACTCCCGAATTTCCAGAACCCGACCGGCCGCACCTTGCCGGTCGAACGCCGCGTCGCACTGGTGGAAACCTGCGCACGCCTCGGCCTGCCGCTGATCGAGGACGACCCTTACGGCGCGCTCAGCTACCGCGGCGAACCGCTGCCGAAGATGCTGACGATGAACCCGAACGGCGTCATCTACATGGGCTCTTTCTCCAAGGTTCTGACCCCCGGCATCCGCCTCGGCTATGTCGTCGCTCCAGTCCCGCTGATCCGCAAGCTGGAGCAGGCGAAACAGGCAGCAGATCTGCACACCGCGCAACTGACGCAGATGGTCGTGCATGAAGTGATCAAGGACGGCTTCCTTGCCGAGCACATCCCGAGCATCCGCAAACTGTACGCCGATCAGTGCGATGCGATGCTCGCCGCACTCACCGAGTTCTTCCCGTCGTCCGTCACCTGGACGCGCCCGGAAGGCGGCATGTTCATCTGGGTCAAGCTGCCGAAGCACATCGACAGCATGAAGCTACTGGATGAGGCGATTGCGCAGAATGTCGCTTTCGTGCCGGGCGCGCCGTTCTATGCGAATGCGCCGGAACAAAATACGCTGCGTCTCAGCTTTGTCACGGTGCCCCCGGCGAAGATTCGCGAAGGCGTGGAAAAGCTGGGCAAGCTGATCGCTGCCAAGCTGTAATTTTTCCGTATCAAGGCCGGTTCTCGGCCTGATTTCATTCCGCTGACAATGCGCAAATCGCTCCACTTGTGGAGCGATTTGCGCATTTCTTGCCTGGTTGTGTCAAGCAGCTGAAATAGATCTGCCAAAAAGCATCTCCGTTCAGCTATTTTCTTTCTATCCCAAAGGAAAGTTTGCTTTTTCTCAAGCATTGCCTTGTTAAACTTGCCGAGAATCTACTATTAACAAAAAGACATTTTTCTGGAGGTAATCAGATGTATATCGTGGGCACCTCGACGAGCGAATTTCTGACGGGCACGGACCAGGATGACGTCATTCTGGGAGGCGCGGGCGCCGACACCTTGGATGGTGGATTGGGAAATGACGAACTTGACGGCGGTCCGGGCAATGACTCGTATGTAATTCGTGATCGGTTTGACCACGTTGTCGATTCGGACGGTATTGACAGTGCCGTGATTTACGTCGACTTTTACAAGACCAACTCCTCTGTCGAGAACTGGACATGGGCAAGCGGTGTGCAACGCCTGCCGTACTGGCTCGACGCCCTGTTGCCGGGGGCCTCGACCGGATTTCCTGCGCTGGTTGGTAGTGCCAAAACCATCTACTATTGCTTTCCCTCATCCGCCCCTGCTTACTTCCACAACTCGGACGCGGCTGGATTCGAGGGATTCAATGCGCAGCAGAAGGCATTTGCCAGGCAGGCATTGGACTACATCGTCAGCGTCGTGAACCTGCGCTTCGTTGAAACGAACGATCCCAACCAGACCAACACCATCGTATTCGGCAACAATATCCAGACCGGATCAAGCGCCTATGCGTACTACCCCAGCGGCAGCTTCACCGGGAGCGATGTCCTGATGAATGCCGATCAGGACAATCTCAATCCGGCGGTGGGCAAGGAATCGGCATTGATCCTGATGCATGAACTTGGACATGCGCTCGGACTCAAGCATCCGTTTATCGGTGGGGGCTCGAACGAGGGACCGTCCCTGCCCAGTTATCAGGATTGGTCCGAGTTGACGGTGATGAGCTATGAGACTTATCCCTATGTCTATGACCTGAGCTACGCGCCGTTGGATATTGCTGCCTTGCAGTATCTCTATGGGCCAAGTGCGGCAATCGTGCGTGACGATGTATACACGGTTGACCCGTACAAGCCGAATTTCATCTGGGACGGAGCCGGGACGGATACTATCGACGCTTCCGCACTTTCGCAGAACGTCGCGCTTTACCTTGAACCTGGTTACTGGGGCTATATCGGGTCGAAGGCCACACAGATCTATGCGGGAGGCCAGGTGACGGTCAACTTTGGTACCGTGATCGAGAACGCCAAAGGGGGGAAGGCCGGGGACATCATCGTTGGAAACAGTGCCGACAACCAAATCTGGGGAGGCGGTGGCGACGACATCATCAGCGCGGGTGCCGGTAATGACTTCATCGATGCCGGGGAGGGCAATGACACCGTGAAAGGACTGTCAGGACACGCCACGATTCTCGGTGGGCATGGAGAGGACCGGTTGTTCCTGCAGCAGGCGGCGGCAGAGATGAAGGTGATCAAGCTGAGCGCTGATGCCTTTATCGTGACTGATGCCGCGGGCAGCAATCTGGCATTGTGCAGGGATGTCGAGTTACTCCACTTTTCCGATTCAACGGTCGCACTTGCCGACATTCCCGTTGCCCAGGGCATCAACACCGAAGTTGAGCAACTCTACCTTGCTAACGTTAATGTAGGCGCGACTGCGCTGGCATCCCTTATTGATCAAGTGAAGAACGCTAACGGCACGATCATTGGGAATGCCTCCAACAACCGGATCATCGGCGGCAACGGTAGTGACAGTGTCGACGGCGGCGTGGGCCTGGATACGTTTGTGGTTGGTGCGAGCCGAAGTGCCTTTACGGTATCGAAGTCATCGAATACCGTCGCCATCACTGACATTGCCGGAATGTTCGGCAGCGATTCCTTGGTCAATGTTGAGCGGGTCGAGTTTAACGACGCGGCTATTGCATTTGATATCGACGGCAATGCCGGAATGGCCTACCGTCTCTATCAAGCTGCATTCGACCGCGCGCCTGACTTGCCGGGGCTGGGATTCTGGATCAAGGCTCTGGACGACGGCCTTTCTCTGCTTAACGTAGCGGCGGGCTTTTACAATTCGGCTGAGTTCGGGACCTTATACGGCACCTCATTGACCAACGCGCAATTGATTACCGAGTTTTATGACAACGTCCTGCATCGCGCGCCCGACGCCGAGGGCTTCAAAGGGTGGCTCGACGTGCTGGACAGGGGACTGGCGTCGCGTGAGCAGGTCTTGATCGAATTCAGTGAGAGTGCGGAAAACAAGGCACAGTTGATTGGCGCGATTCAGAACGGCATCGAGTACATACCTTATTTGTAGTTATCGACTGCGCGCCTCTTCGCGCAGTCGATGGTTGTGGTCAGGCGGCTTTCACCGCAACAGGCTTGATTTTGGCATCCAAGGCCTTGCCCTTGCGTGCCCGTTTGCCGAAATGAACTGATAGCGCGGCCCCCGTCAACGAGAGTTCCTGTGCTTTGCCGCCACGGCCTGTTCCGGATACCACTACACCTTTCTGGCTGATTGGTTGCGCAGCAAGCAATTTCTCGCCCTTCTCCAGTTCCATCAGGATCACGCCGCGTCCGCCGCCGGAGAGCGTCTTCAGTTCGTCCAGGCCAAAGACAAGCAGGCGACCCTTTTCCGACAGGCAGGCAACCGCGCTCGCGCCGCTGGCTACCGTACGCGGCGCCAGCGGCTCGTCACCCGCGTCAAGAGTGATGAACGCCTTGCCCGCCTTGATACGGCTGATCATGTCACCGGCCTTGGCCGTGAATCCATAGCCGGCAGTGGATGCCAGCATCAGCAATGTGTCCGCTGTTCCAGCGAAGTAGTGTAGAAGTCGAGTGCCGCTGGCGACCTCGACCAGCGTTGTCACCGGCACCCCGTCGCCGCGCGCACCGGGCAGTGCCGAGACAGGCACCGAATAGATGCGTCCATTGGAACCAAAGGCCAGCAGCGTATCCACCGTCCGGCATTCGAAAGTGCCATACAGGCTGTCGCCTGCCTTGAAGGTGAATTGCGCCGGATCGTGGCCGTGGCCGGTGCGTGCTCGTACCCAGCCCTTTTGCGAGATCACGACAGTCACCGGTTCGTCCAGCACCTTCTGTTCGACCACAGCCTTTTCGGCCTCCTCGATCAGCGTGCGGCGGGCGTCGCCGTACTGCTTGGCATCGGCCTCGATCTCCTTGATCACCAGCTTCTTCATCGAAGCCGGGTTGTCGAGCAGATCGTGCAGGGTTTCCTTCTCCTTGCGCAGGTCGGCGAGTTCCTGCTGGATCTTGATCGCTTCCAGACGGGCCAACTGGCGCAAGCGGATTTCCAGGATGTCTTCGGCCTGGCGGTCGGACAGGTTGAAGGCCTTGATCAGTGCCGGTTTCGGTTCGTCCGATTCGCGGATGATCTTGATGACCTTGTCGATATTGAGCAGGATCGCTTCTCGTCCTTCGAGGATGTGGATGCGATCGTCCACCTTCTGAAGGCGGAAGCGGGTGCGGCGTGTGACCGTGTCGAAGCGGAATTCGATCCACTCGTGCAGGATATGCGACAGACCTTTCTGGCGCGGACGGCCGTCGCGGCCGATCATCACCAGGTTGATCGAGTTGCCGGTCTCCAGCGAGGTGTGGGCCAGCAGGATGTTCATGAACTCGGTCTGGTCCTGGTTCTTCGACTTCGGTTCGAACACCAGGCGCACCGGCGCGTCCTTGCCCGATTCGTCGCGCACCGTGTCGAGAACCGACAAGATCATCTGCTTCATCGCCAGCTGGTCGGGTAGTAGCGATTTCTTGCCGAGCTTGACCTTGGGATTGGTGAGTTCTTCGATTTCCTCGAGGATCTTCTGCGCCGAAGTGCCCGGCGGCAGTTCGGTGACGACCGCCTGCCACTGGCCGCGCGCGAGGTCTTCGATCTTCCAGCGCGCGCGCACTTTCAGCGTGCCGCGGCCATTCTCATACATTTCCGCGATGGCGGATGCCGGGGTGATGATCTGTCCGCCGCCCGGGAAGTCGGGGCCGGGGATCAGTTCCATCAATTCGGCGTGCGAGATCTTCGGATTGCGGATCATCGTCACCGCGGCCTTGGCGACTTCGCTGAGGTTGTGCGACGGGATTTCCGTGGCGAGGCCAACGGCAATGCCGGATGCTCCGTTGAGCAGCACGAAGGGCAGGCGTCCCGGCAGCAGCTTCGGTTCCTGGGTCGAGCCGTCATAGTTCGGCTGGAAATCGACGGTGCCCATGTCGATCTCGTCGAGCAGCAGCTTGGAGATCGGCGTCAGACGGGCTTCCGTATAACGCATCGCCGCCGCGCCGTCGCCGTCGCGCGAACCGAAGTTGCCCTGGCCGTCGATCAGCGGATAGCGCAGCGAGAAGTCCTGCGCCATGCGCACCAGTGCGTCGTATACCGACTGGTCGCCGTGCGGATGCAGCTTGCCCAGCACGTCGCCGACCACGGCGGCGGACTTGCGCGGCTTGGCGGCGGAATCCAGGCCGAGTTCATGCATCGCGTACAGGATGCGGCGCTGCACCGGCTTCTGGCCGTCGCTCACATCGGGCAGCGCGCGGCCTTTCACGACGGAGATGGCGTAGTCGAGGTAGGCGCGCTCGGCGAAGGTGGCGAGCGTCAGCGATTCGCCGTCGCCCGACGGCGCTGCTTCAAACAGGTTTGCTTGTTCTGTCATCGTCTTTTGGGATTACTCAAGGGTGGTCGCGGGCATGCTGCGACGGCCCGGAATGGTCATGTGAATGCGTTTTGCACCTGCGGCGCTGCCGTCGATCGCGGCGATCGATAGGCCTTGCGCGGCGGGTTTGTAGAGCTGGTAGAACTGTTTGACGATCTGCACATAGCTGCGCGTCTCGCGGTAGGGCGGAATCGTGTTCCTGTATTTCTGCACGGCGCCCTCGCCGGCGTTGTAGGACGCGATCACCAAGTCCGGCTGCGAAGGGAACATCTTGTGCAGGTCGCGCAGGTAGCGCGCCGCGAGGCGAATGTTGGTCTTGGGATCCGTCAGCTTCTGCTCGAGGCTTTTCTTCCGGTCGCCTTGCAATCCGTAACGCTCGGCGGTGGCCGGCATGATTTGCATCAGTCCGATCGCGCCTTTCGGAGATACCGCGTTCGTATTGAAGCCAGACTCGGCGGCCATGACGGCCTTCAGTAGCGCCGGGTCGAGATCGAATTCCCTTGCTGCATCGTGCAGCAAGGGTTCGACTTTCTTCAGGCCGGGGTGGCGCGTGAGGAATCCGGACAAAGGCGATTCGGACGACGCCTGTGCGCCGAGTTGCGAACTGTCGAATGGCCCGTCGCCGCGCATGAACAACTGGTAGCGCTCGTCCAGTGGCTCTGTCGAGAAATGTGCGGTGCCGTTCGCATCGATGTAGCCGTAGATGTCCGCCTGTACGTAAGCAGGGGCGGACAGCATGGCGAAAGCGAGGATGGCAAGACGTTTCATCACGGCAGGATCAGATGTCGGCTTCCGCTTCGTTGCCGTGTTCTTCCAGCCAGGCGCGGCGTGCTGCGGCTTCGCCTTTACCCATCAGCATGTTGAAGCGCGATTCTGAAGCGGCCAGGTCGAAGTCGCCGAGCGACACCGGCAGCAGGCGGCGCGTGTCGGGATTCATCGTGGTTTCCCACAGCTGTTCCGCGTTCATTTCGCCCAAGCCCTTGAAGCGGGAAATTGCCCAGCCGCCTTCCTTGACGCCGTCCTTGCGCAGCTTGTCTTCGATCGCTTCCAGTTCACCGTCGTCCAGCGCGTACAGCTTCTGCGCCTGCTTCTTGCCGCGCGCAGGCGCGTCCACCCGGTACAGCGGAGGGCGGGCGACGAAGATGTTGCCGCGCGCGATCAGTTGCGGGAAGTGCTTGAAGAACAGCGTTAGCAGCAGCACCTGGATGTGCGAGCCGTCGACGTCCGCATCGGAGAGAATGCAGATCTTGCCGTAACGGAGACCGGACAGATCCGGCGTATCGTTGGGGCCGTGCGGATCCACGCCGATCGCCACCGCGATATCGTGGATCTCGTTGTTGGCGAACAGGCGGTCGCGTTCGGTTTCCCAGGAATTCAGCACCTTGCCGCGCAGCGGGAGGATGGCCTGGAATTCCTTGTCGCGGCCCATCTTGGCCGAACCGCCTGCGGAGTCGCCCTCAACCAGGAACAGCTCATTGCGCGTGATGTCGTCCGATTCGCAATCGGTCAGTTTGCCGGGCAGCACCGCGACGCCGGAGGATTTCTTCTTCTCGACCTTTTGCGCCGAACGCAGGCGCGACTGGGCCTGCTTGATCACCAGTTCGGCCAGCTTCTTGCCGTAGTCGACGTGGTGGTTCAGCCAGAGCTCGAGGGCAGGGCGGGTGAAGGAAGCGACCAGACGCACCGCGTCGCGCGAATTGAGGCGTTCCTTGATCTGGCCCTGGAATTGCGGATCGAGCACCTTGGCCGACAGCACGAAGGATACGCGCGCAAATACGTCTTCCGGCAGCAGCTTGACACCCTTGGGTAGCAGCGCGTGCATTTCCACGAAGCTTTTCACCGCGTTGAACAGGCCTTCGCGGAGGCCGGCCTCATGAGTGCCGCCGGCCGGAGTCGGAATCAGGTTAACGTAGGACTCGCGCACAACATTGCCGTCCTCGGTCCAGGCCACGACCCATGCCGCGCCTTCGCCTTCCGCAAAACCTTCGGCATCCTTGCCGGCATATTGCTCGCCTTCGAACAACGGAATCATCGGCTCGGCGCCGGAGGTTTGCGCCAGCGCTTCGATCAGGTAGCCGCGCAGGCCCTGGTCGTATTGCCAGGTCTGGGTTTCGCCGGTCTTGCCGTTGACCAGGGTGACTTTCACCCCAGGCAGCAGCACCGCCTTCGAGCGCAGCAGGCGCTGCAGTTCGGCATTCGGGATCGCGGACGAGTCGAAGTACTTGGCATCCGGCCAGACGGTGACGCGCGTGCCGGACTTCTTGTCTTCCTTCGTCTGCGAGCGGGATTTCAGCTTCTCGACCACGTCGCCGTGAGCGAAGGCAATCTGGTGCACGCCGCCCTCGCGCCATACAGTGATTTCGAGGCGGGTCGACAGCGCGTTGGTCACCGACACACCCACGCCGTGCAGGCCGCCGGAGAAGGAATAGGCGCCGCCCGAGCCCTTGTCGAATTTGCCGCCCGCGTGCAGCCGGGTGAACACGATCTCGACGGTGGGCACCTTCTCTTCCGGGTGCAGGCCGACCGGGATGCCGCGGCCATCGTCCTCGACGCTGACGCTACCGTCCGCATTGAGAGTGACGATGACATTTTTGCAAAAGCCGCCGAGCGCTTCGTCGGAGGCGTTGTCAATCACTTCCTGGATGATGTGCAGCGGGTTCTCGGTGCGGGTATACATGCCCGGGCGCTGCTTGACCGGCTCGAGTCCTTTCAGGACGCGGATTGACGATTCGCTGTAATCGGAGGATTTTCTAGTTGCCATTCAGAGGGAAGCGAGGTTGCGGGGTTGTTGCTATTAGGGAATGCATTCGGATACAAGTCCCTGCATTCTAATGAAAATCGGCGTCCGCCGGGCATCCGGTTCGGCGAAGGCACGATGTGCAGGGTGAAATGGGGGCGATTTTTCGTAGTCCAATCGCGGGCCGTCGCGGAAACGCCAGATTCAAAAAATTTATCTAGTGCAACATACCGAAATATTTATAAAATGAAACCTCATGATCACCCAGACCTTCCCGTTCGCCGTTCGCCTCATCGGTTTCACTCCGGAGGAAGAAGCCGCGTTTGACGAGAATTTCGCGGTACGACAGGGCCGGGGTTACGGGTACTTCCGCCTTGAGGAAGACAATCTGCAGGATCCCGACCTCTATGTTGCCAACGCCAGCCAGCTCAAGGCGCTGGTGGTGCTGGCCGATTTGCGCCCGAGCGAGGTTCGACCGGCCATGCTGGTCGGCACCCCCGACGTCGACCTGCCTTATCCGCGCGTGGACTACCCGATCCGCTGGGAACAGCTGTTCGAAACGCTGGATGATCTCGTCGAAAGGCGCGCCGATGCGCTTTCCCGGCTGGAGGCATCCGACGTCGTCACCGTGCCGGAACGCCGCCGTCGCGACCGCATCGACCTCGACCTGACAGACCCCGCAGAATACGAAAAGATGCGCGCCAAGGTGCCGGAAAACGGTGCCGTCCTGGTCGTCGACAAGACGCCGGCCTTGCGCGATTACCTGACCGACCTGCTGGCCCGCCAAAAAGTGCGTGTCCTTTGGGTTAACGAGGAAGTCGATGCCGTCGAATTCTGCAAAAGCGAGCCGGTGGCGGTTGTGATGATCAATACGTCAACGCCCGGCGTTGATCCGTATCGCTTGTGCTGGGCAGTGAAGGAAAAGGATTCGCCGGTCCGGATTGCGGTGGTGTTCCTCGTCAGCAAGCCGTTTGTCTACGACCTGCAACAGGCACGTTACGTCGGTGCCGACGGCTTCCTGAACAAGCCGCTGGCTAGTCATCACCTGATTACCGTCCTGAAGAAATTCCTGCCGTTCTCCAGGTAAGCTGCGTCACTTGCTTAGCAGGCGCATTCCCCGTTCCAGCCCCTCGATCGTCACCGGGAACATCCGGTTGTTCATCAATTGCCGGATAATCGAGATCGACTGCCGGTACTGCCACAAGCCTTCCGGTTCCGGATTGAGCCAGATGAATTTCGGGAAGGTGCTGGTGAAGCGCTGCAGCCATTCAGCGCCGGCTTCCTCATTGTTGTACTCGACCGAACCGCCCGGCTGCAGGATTTCGTAGGGGCTCATCGTCGCGTCGCCGACAAAGATCACTTTGGTGTCCGGCGTGTATTTGCGCAGCACATCCCAGGTCGGGAATTTCTCCGCGTGGCGGCGCCGGTTGTTCTTCCACAGGTAGTCGTATAAGCAGTTGTGGAAGTAGAAGAATTCCATATTCTTGAACTCGGTCTTCGCGGCTGAGAACAGTTCTTCGGTGCGCTGGATGTGGTCGTCCATTGTGCCGCCTACGTCGAGCAGCATCAGCACCTTGACGTTGTTCCTGCGTTCCGGCTGCATCTTGATGTCGAGGTAACCGGCATTGTTCGCCGTGGCGCGGATGGTATCGTCCAGCGCCAGTTCTTCCTCCGCACCATCGCGCGCGAATTTGCGCAGGCGGCGCAGTGCGACCTTGATGTTGCGCGTGCCGAGCTCGCGCTCGTCGTCGTAATCGCGGTAGCTGCGCGCTTCCCATACCTTGACAGCGGAGCGGTTGCCGCCTTCGCCGCCGATGCGGATGCCTTCCGGGTTCGTCCCGCCATTGCCGAAAGGCGAGGTGCCGCCGGTGCCGATCCAACGGTTGCCGCCTTCATGGCGTTCCTTCTGTTCCTTGAGCAATTCCTTCAGGCGGTCCATCAGCTTGTCGTAGCCGAACTTCTCGATCGCCGCTTTCTGCTCGGGCGTCAGCTCGCGCTCCATGCGCTTCTGCAGCCATTCCAGCGGGATCTCGGGGTGCTTTTCGAAGATCGCGTCGATGCCGCGGAAGTACAGGCCGAAGGCCTTGTCGAACTTGTCGTAGTGAGCCTCGTCCTTGACCAATGTGGTACGCGACAGATAGTAGAAATCATCCAGGGACGGGCTGATGACGCTCTTCTGCATCGCCTCCAGCAGGATCAGGAATTCCTTGATGGAGACGGGAATCTTCGCGTCTTTCAGGGTGAAGAAAAAGTCGATGAGCATGATGTCTCCTCAGCGTCCCAGCTTGAAGCTGAGATGGCGCTTGATGGTCGGCCATTCCGATTCGATGATCGAGAACACGACCGTGTCGCGCAGCGAACCGTCAGGCATGCGCATGTGATTGCGCAGGATACCGTCCTGTTTGGCGCCCAATCGTGCAATCGCAGCGCGCGATTGCTGGTTCATCCAGTGCGTGCGGAACTCCACGGCGATGCAGTCCAGCGTTTCGAATGCATGCGTCAGCAGCATCAGCTTGGCTTCCGTATTGATCGCAGTGCGCTGCGCGCTCCTGGCATACCAGGTTGATCCAATTTCGACGCGGCGGTGCGCCGCGTCGATATGCATGTAAGTCGTCATGCCGCATAGCACGCCGGTGTCATTACGCCGGATGGCAAACGGCACCATGCTGCCTGCCGCCTGCAGGCCGAGGCGCCGCTCGATTTCCGCCTTCATGCCGTCCGGATGTGGAATCGAGGTGTACCAGAGTTTCCACAATTCGCCATCCCTGACCGCCTCGGACAGCCCGGCGGCATGAGCCATGGCCAGCGGTTCCAGCGTAACGTGCTCGCCCTTGAGCGTGAGCGGCGTGACGAATGCCATGGCTTATCAGCGGTTGGTCCGCGACATGAATACCAGGCGCTCGAACAGGTGCACATCCTGTTCGTTCTTGAGCAACGCGCCATGGAGCGGCGGCACGATGGTTTTCGCATCCTTGCTGCGCAACGCCTCGGCCGGAATGTCTTCGGCCAGCAGCAGCTTTAGCCAGTCGAGCAGTTCCGAGGTCGACGGCTTCTTCTTGAGGCCGGCGACTTCGCGCACTTCATAGAAGGTCTGCAGCGCCTGCGCCAGCAAGTCCTTCTTCAGTTGGGGGAAGTGGACGTCGACGATCTGTTCCATCGTGTCCTTGTCCGGGAACTTGATGTAGTGGAAGAAGCAGCGGCGCAGGAAGGCGTCGGGCAGCTCTTTTTCGTTGTTGGAGGTGATGATCACCAGCGGGCGCGTCTTGGCCTTCACCAGCTCGCGCGTCTCGTACACGTAGAACTCCATGCGGTCGAGTTCGCGCAGCAGGTCGTTCGGGAATTCGATGTCGGCCTTGTCGATTTCGTCGATCAGCAGCACCACCTGCTGGTCCGACGTGAAGGCCTGCCACAGCACGCCCTTGACGATGTAGTTGTGGATGTCCTTGACCCGCTCGTCGCCGAGCTGGGAGTCACGCAGGCGCGACACCGCGTCGTATTCATACAGGCCTTGCTGCGCCTTGGTGGTCGACTTGATGTGCCATTGCAGCAGCGGCATGCCCAGAGCGGCGGCGACTTCCTCGGCCAGCATCGTTTTGCCCGTACCCGGCTCGCCCTTGATCAGCAGCGGACGCTGCAGTGTCAGTGCGGCGTTGACTGCGAGTTTCAGGTCGTTGGTGGCTACGTAGTTCTGTGAACCTTCGAAACGGGTATCTGGGCGCATGGTACGTGGTCTTGAGCAAGAAATGAAAAATCAAGTATAAGCGCTTTGGAATTCGGGCGTTGGAGGCCGGGCTCTAGCGATTTTTGCGCCCGTTGTGCCGCATACCGGGTGGCGTGGACTGCCTGACCGTCTTAATGTAGAATTAGGCGGTTTTGGTGCGTCGGAGCAACACCTACAGCCGTCCGGGCGTAGTCCGTCAGCGTTCCGAGAACTTATCCGTAAATGATTCGCTGCAAGGCCGGCGAGCTTCCGAAGAAAACGACATCGCCACCGAGCGGAAACGGCAGGAAGCGACAGCGCCCCCGAGACGGCAACACGTGCTCGCGGACGGGCTTTGAATCCTTTCCGGATGTGTTTTGAAATTTCGACTTACTTATCCCGAGCTATCATGAAAAAACTAATTGCGTTTCTCGCGCTCGCGGGTGTCGCCGGTTTCGCTGCTGCAGCGGAAGGCAACGCCAAGGCAGCTGAAAACAAGGTGGCAATGTGCATCGGCTGCCACGGTATCCCTGGCTACAAGGCGACCTTCCCCGAGGTGTACCAGGTGCCGAAGCTCGGCGGCCAATCCGCCAAGTACATCGAAAATGCGCTGCAGGCCTACAAGAAGGGCGAGCGCAAGAACCCCAGCATGCGCGGCATCGCGGGCGGTCTGTCTGATCAGGACATCGCCGACGTCGCGGCTTACTACGCACAGCAGAAATAAGAGGGGAAACGCAATGAAGAAGATTCTCGCAGCCGCGGCCGTGCTGGTTTCGTTCAATGCCTTCGCGGGCGGCAATATCCAGGCGGGCAAGGAAGCCGCAGATAAGTACAACTGCTTCTCCTGCCACGGCAAGGACTACAATACCCCGATCGACCCGAGCTATCCGAAGCTCGCCGGCCAGCACGAGGATTACCTCGTGACCGCGCTGACCGCGTACAAACGCGGCGGCGACGGTGCGAACGGCCGCGGCAACGCGATCATGGGCGCACAGGTCAAGCCGTTGTCCAACAAGGAGATCAAGGACATCGCCGCCTACCTGCACAGCCTGCCAGGCTCGCTGGTGCTGCGCAAGTAAGCATCGAATGCTTCCAGAAAAAAGCCACGGTTTCCGTGGCTTTTTTTTATTGCCGTACCGGTCGGGCGATATCGGATTGCCGGCGTTTCACATGGGGCCTAAGCAGCTGACGAGCGCGCCCAGCGGACGATATCCGCCATCCCCATCGCGCCTGGCTGGCGCGCCACTTCGCGGCCCTGCACAAACAAGGCCAGGGTAGGGATGCTGCGTATGCCGTACCGCGCGGCGAGCGCCTTCTCACCCTCGGTATTCACCTTCGCAAGGCGGAAGTGCGGTTCCAGTTGGGCGGCGGCCTGTTCGAAGGCGGGCGCCATCATGCGGCAGGGGCCGCACCAGGGCGCCCAGAAATCGACCAGCAGGGGAATATCGTTACGGCTGAGGTGCCGGTCGAAATCGCCGGTCCGTAGCTCGATCGGCTTGCGGGCAAACAGCGGATGGTGACACTTGCCGCAAAACGGCAGTTCTGCCAGCCGATCCTGGGGCAGCCGGTTGACGACTTGGCAGTGGGGGCAAACGACGTGTAATGACACTACGGCTGACATGACCGCTCCTTCATCTTACTGGTCCGTGAACTCCACGCGGGCCTCCTTATGTCAGGCAAGCGCATTCCTGACGGCATTTGCACCGGCATTCCCGTTATGTGGAGGCGGCCGCCCCGCAAATCAAGGTATTGAAATTCTTTTCCCGGTGCCTATTTTGGGACTGTGAGCCGGACACCACTTTTTCTCCGGAAAGTTCAACCGATAGGAGGATTCAAAATGATGTACAGAGCGCTGTTTCCTCGCGATGTCTTTGCCGAGCTCGATCGCTTGCAGCGGGAGATGCAGGAAGTCTTCGAAACCGGACCGAGCATCCGTGGTGTCGGCCGCGGCGGCTTTCCTGCCGTGAATGTGGGTTCCACGCCGCAATCGCTGGAGCTCTACGCTTTCGCGCCAGGACTTGATCCGGCCAGCATCGAGGTCAACCTTGAGCGTGGCGTGTTGACCATCTCCGGCGACCGCACGTCCGACCTGCCCACGCAAGATGAAAAGGCCTCGGTCCACATCAATGAACGATTCGCCGGCCGCTTCCGTCGCGTGGTGAGCCTGCCGGAAGATGACGTCAATCCGAGCGGCGTGTCGGCCGAATATCGCGACGGCGTGCTGCACATTTCCGTCAAGCGCCGTGAGGCACCGCAGCCGCGCCGCATCTCCATTCAGTAATCAGGAGGAAAGATCATGAGCGAAAACACCAATGTGACGAAAACGACGAATGGCGGTGTCGCCCGCCCGGAAGCTGCCTTGCTGCCGCCGGTGGATGTGATCGAGGACGCATCCGGCATCACACTGCTGGCCGACCTGCCCGGCGTGCCCAAGGACAAGCTGAACCTTCAGCTGGAGGCCGACAGTCTGACCATCGAAGGTGAAGTAACCCTGAACACGCCCGAAGGCTTGGAATCGGGTCATGCGGAAGTGAGGTTGCCGCGCTATCGCCGCGTCTTTACGCTCTCCAAGGAACTCGACAGCGAGAAGGCCTCGGCCGAGTTCAAGAACGGCGTGCTCAAGCTGCGTATTCCGAAGGCCGAGCACGTGCAGCCGCGCAAGATCGAAATCAAGGTCTCTTGATCGCGGCAGCCTGCGAGTGCGTCAGCGCCGCCTGACGCACTCCACATAAGCAGTCCCGTCGGGCGGCAGTCCGCTGCGCTGCGAATTCCAGATCATCTCCCCCAGGCATTCCATCATTTCGTGATGCGCGTCGTGCTCGGAGCCGCGCCGTTGCGCCAGCGAGAGAAAGGCCGCGCGTATCCCCGGCGGCTGGTCGATCGAGACCTGCTCTGCAATCGACAGATGCATCGACAGGTGCAGGAAAGGATTGCTCTGCCCGCGTTCGACCGAGTAGTCCGCAGCAAGCGCTGCGTCCACATCCATCAGCGCATCCGCATACTCCTCATGCTGCACGATCCAGTCGCGTGCGATTGCTTCCAGCGGCGTGAGGATTTCGTTGGCCTGTATCTTGCGGAAGGTCTCGCAGAAGAAGCGGCGCACATCGTGCTGGGACGGATTGAACATCGTATCGCAGGGCAAAGGGAGAAGCGGCTATTTTACCGCCCGTCCGGCGCGTTTCGTTTAACATACGCACCGTCCTCACGCACCACAAGCGCGTGACCATCCCAAACACCATCAAAAATGGAATCCGACATGCTCAACGACACCGCACTCCAAACCCTGTTCACCGATGCCCGCACCCACAACGGCTGGCGCGACAAGCCCGTCACCGACGAGCAGCTGCGGCAACTCTGGGACCTGATGAAATGGGGGCCCACATCGGCCAACTGCTCGCCGGCGCGCATCGTGTTCGTGAAGTCGCCGGAAGCGAAGGAAAAACTGTTGGCGTGCATGAATTCGGGCAATCTCGAAAAGACGAAGACAGCGCCGGTCACCGCCATCATCGGCATGGACATGGAGTTCTACGAGAAGCTGCCGCAGCTGTTTCCGCACAATCTCGAAGCGCGCTCCTGGTTCGTGGGCGACCAGGCAAATATCGATACGACGGCAATGCGTAATTCCTCGCTGCAGGGCGGGTACTTCATCATGGCCGCGCGCTCGCTCGGCCTCGATTGTGCGCCGATGTCCGGCTTCAATGCGGACAAGATGAATGTGGCCTTCTTCAAGGGCACGTCAGTGAAGGCGAACTTCGTGTGCTGCATCGGTTACGGCGATACCAGCAAGCTGCATCCGCGCGGGCCGCGGCTGTCGTTTGAGGAAGCGTGCAGGATTGAGTAAGAGGACTTTTCCTTGCGCTCGCATGCGGGTGCATACGCTTGCATTTTCAGCACATTGTCCACATCATCCCGGCCTTCGCCGGGATGATGTGGTGCGTAATGCGCGTTGCCAGAGGCATGCGCCCGCCCACAGCAGACTGAGAACTACACGCCCTTCTCCGGAAGCGGCGTCTTATCCTTGAACTCGCACAAGTCGTTGATGATGCAGTTCCAGCACTGCGGCTTGCGCGCGATGCAGGTATAGCGGCCGTGCAGGATCAGCCAGTGGTGCGCGTCATGGCGGAATTCCTGCGGCACCACCTTCAGCAGCTTTTGTTCGACCGCGTCAACGTCTTTGCCCGGCGCAATGCCGGTGCGATTCGATACGCGGAAGATGTGCGTGTCGACCGCGATGGTCGGTTCCCCGAAAGCCGTATTGAGCACGACATTAGCGGTCTTGCGTCCCACCCCGGGTAAGGCCTGCAACGCCTCGCGCGAGCGCGGCACCTCCCCGCCATGCTGTTCCAGCAGGATGCGGCAGGTCTCGATGACGTTCTTTGCCTTCGTACGGTACAGCCCGATGGTGCGGATGTATTCCTCCAGACCCTCCGTGCCCAAGGCGTAGAGCTTTGCAGGCGTGTTTGCGACCGGGTAGAGTCTCCGCGTGGCTTTGTTGACTGACACGTCAGTCGCTTGTGCGGAAAGGATGACTGCGATCAGCAGCTCGAAAGGCGTGGTGTATTCGAGTTCCGTTGTCGGATGCGGATTGGCTTCGCGAAAGCGGCGGAAGATCTCCAGGCGTTTTTCGGCGTTCATTGCGGGTCTTTTTGTTGTTCCAGCTTGTGATTGATTTCTTCAATCTGCTTCTGCACCGAGCGCGACACGTCGCTCATTCCGGTCGCACCTGCTGCCTGCGCGGCCATCTGTTCTTTTTTCAGGCGCGCGCGTTCCATCGCCGCCTGGATGATTGCCTTCTTGCGCTCCGCCGCCGCCCTTTCTTCCGGGGATAGTGCCGCTTCCGCCTCGACGGCCTTCAGTTTGGCGGCTGCCTTCGCGGCCAGCCGGGCGTCATTTTCCTCCTTCTCGCGACGCAGCCTTGCGACACGGAAGTCGTGGCGTTGGCGCGCGGCATCTGCCTGTTCCTGCGACCACGCATCCCATCCCGTCGTGCCGGGCGTGACTTCCACCATCGCAATGCAATCGACCGGGCAGGGCGCGACACACAGGTCGCAGCCGGTGCAGAGTTCGTTCATGACGGTATGCATCTGCTTGGCTGCGCCAACGATTGCATCGACCGGGCAAGCCTGGATGCAGAGCGTGCAGCCGATGCAGAGCGCCTCGTCGATCACTGCTACGGGGCGAGGGCGTTCCACCCCGTTAATCGGGTTGAGGGGGATGACGGGCTTGCCGAGTAATGTTGCCAGCCTGGTAATGCCTTCCGCGCCGCCAGGCGGACACTGGTTGTAATTGGCTGTACCGTCGGCAACGGCTTCGGCATACGGCCGGCACGCGGGATAGCCGCACTTGGTGCATTGCGTTTGCGGCAGGAGATCTTCGATGCGGTCGGCCAGCGATGGGACGGAAGTGGAGGACACAGCGGGGTTTTGCAATAAAAAACAGCATTATCCGGGCAAATGGCGCCTTCTTCAAACAAAAAAGCCGTTCCCCCTTTCAAGGGAACGGCTTTCACCTACACCGGTGGTTATATCAGGAATGTGCGCGGATGAACTCGCCGATCTTCGGGCACACCATTTCGCGCCAGCGGCGGCCGGAGAAGATGCCGTAGTGGCCGGCCTTGGGCACGGTGAAGTGCTGCTTTTTGGACTTCGGAATGCTGCTGCACAGGTCATGCGCAGCCTGGGTCTGGCCAGAGCCCGAGATGTCGTCGAGTTCGCCTTCGACGGTGAACAGGGCGACGCTCTTGATGTCCTGCGGGCGCACCAGCTTGCCTTCGACTTCCCAGGTGCCCAGCGGCAGGCGGAACTCCTGGAACACGGTCTTGATCGTCTCGAGGTAGTACTCGGCCGGCATGTCGAGCACGGCGTTGTATTCGTCGTAGAACTTGCGATGCTCTTCCGCCGACTCCTGGTCGCCTGCGCGTAGGTGCATGTAGAAGTCCCAGTGACTCTGTGCATGGCGGCCCGGATTCATGGCGATGAAGCCGGCGTGCTGCAGGAAGCCCGGATAGACCTTGCGGCCGAAGCCCGGATAGTTGGGCGGCACGCTGTAGATCACGCGATTCTCGAACCAGGAATAGGGGCGCTTGGTCGCGAGGTCGTTGACTTCGGTCGGCGATTTGCGCGGGTCGATCGGGCCGCCCATCATGGTCATCGTCTTCGGCAGCAGCGGGTCGTTTTCCGAGGCCATCAGTGAGATGGCGGCGAGCACGGGCACGGTCGGCTGGCAGACGGAGATCACGTGCAGGTCCGGGCCAAGGCGGCGGATGAAGTCCTGCACGTAGTAGATGTAGTCGTGCAAGTGGAACGCGCCTTCGGAAACGGGCACCATGCGGGCGTCGGTCCAGTCGGTGATGTACACGTCATGGTTCGACAGCAGCGTGCGGACGGTGTCGCGCAGCAGCGTGGAATGGTGGCCGGACAGTGGGGCGACGACCAGCACGGTCGGCTGCTGCAGCCCGGTGAGCTTCTTGTCGCTCAGGTCCTTCTTGAAGTGGATCAGGCGGCAGAAGGGTTTTTGTACTGCGACTTCTTCGAACACGCCGACGGCCTTGCCTTCGACGGGAACGGTTTTGATACCGAACTCGGGCTTTTCATAATCCTTGCCGAGCCGGTACATCAATTCGTAGCCGGCCGCGATACGTTGTGCGAACGGTGTGTGGGCGAGTGGCGAGACCGGGTTCGTGAACAGCTTGGCAGAAGCTTCCGCCCATTGGATGAGCGGGTTCAGGAAGGTGCGGTTCAACTCGTGAAATTGGTAGAGCATAAGGGCCTCTTTCAAGTGGTACCGGTGTCGCTAGATTCTGCAGATAAACCTTTGTTGCTGCAATGCATCATAGGCAATTTTTGATCTTTCCGCTCAAAAATAAACTGCGTCCTTACAACAGCTGCAACGGCTCCCGCAGGGTTTCCTCGAGGACGTTGCTTTTTTTGAGCTGGATCAACTGCGATAACAACATAACACAATCCGCAACCTCGTTGACAAGCGGAAAGAAAACTGTTTTTTCCTGCTTATCCGGCCGATTCCTCTATATGTGTGCCAATCAGCACGATTTCAGCCTATTTTCGTTCTTTTCGGCACGTCAAACGTCTCCAAGGGTGGCGCAGCATATGCTGCGGCAACCGGTTGTCTGCATGCCTGAGTAATGACAGTCGGCCTTTTGCGTCTCCATGCGGCCGCGCTGGCCATCAGGATTGCCTGCCGAAACGTCTCTGTGAAGCGGAAGTGTCGTCTTTCCTGCCTTGTTCCTGCTTTCCCGCTCCACACTGCTACCAGTGTTGTTCTGCCTATCCGTGCAGGAAAGTGAGCATAAAGCGTGCCCAATTCGTGAAGCCGGCGTGAAAAGGCCGTTTTAAGGGGGTAAATTGGTGCTATGCAGCGAAACCAGTGACGCAGCGTAACGCTCTTTTCGAAGGGAGAAGCCGCACTGTGTAATTTTTACCTACAGGCGCGGGGAGGAAGCAGAGGTGAATTTGCATGCGGCGCTCCTCGTTCACGCACTCTCGTTGCCATTACACAACGAATACCATCGTCCTTGCCTTGCGTGCCTGTTTTCAG
Organism: Noviherbaspirillum sp.; assembly: GCA_035627275.1. GTDB lineage: Bacteria > Pseudomonadota > Gammaproteobacteria > Burkholderiales > Burkholderiaceae_D > Noviherbaspirillum. The sequence goes on along the minus strand of DASPMC010000066.1, from coordinate 23,292 downwards.
CCAACACGATTGCCGTGCAGTCTGCCGGAAGCCGACACATCGGCCACGCACGAAGGCCCAACTCGAACACCTGGAACAGGCCAATCGGACCGGTGCCGACGATGACGGCATCCGTTTCGATGGGTTCAATGGAAACAGGGGAGGGTAGAAACGGGGGGGGATGGGGAATTGGGAGGGATGCGCTCATGCCCGGTTGCCCTTGCACTGACCGGGTGATTGATCCATTTCGCGGTCCCTGCGATCACTGCACCATGTGCAGCGGGCAGTTCCCCGGCCGCGAAGCCGCGCCTCCCCTTGCTGTTTTTGCCGCGCACCGTGGCGCGCGGCGGAACTGCTTGCTTACTTGCTGAGTTCGTTCAGCTTTTCCTTGACGTCTTTCCACTCGTCGGCGTCAGGCAGCGGATCCTTGGTCTTGGTGATCGAGGGCCAATTGCGTGCGAGATCGACGTTCAACTTGATGAAATGCTGCTGGTCGGCGGGCACGTCTTCCTCGGCATAGATGGCGTTGACCGGGCACTCGGCTACGCACACTGCGCAATCGATACACTCGTCGGGATCGATCGCAAGAAAATTCGGGCCTTCCCTGAAGCAGTCTACCGGGCATACATCCACGCAGTCAGTGTACTTGCAGCGGATGCAGGATTCGGTCACAACGTGAGTCATAACAGTCCTATCTGTGAATTTTTCTGAAACTGGATCTGATTTGGAGCCGGATTGACACGGATGGCCGAGGGGCGCAACCGGAACGGACAACCCGCTGCAAAGCCTTGTATTTTAAGGCAACCGGGTGTTTCTAACAAACCAAACTTAGACAGATTATGAATAAGCAAATGCGCTGAATTTCGATGGATTGCCGTTCCTGAATGCTCTTTCTTGGCGGATTGGCAATGACCGGTGCGGGCACACAGGGCGCGTGTGTACAGGCATTGCCCCTGCGCCCGCGGCGACATGAATAATTTGCGTTGGGCGTTTGAAATTAAATCAAGCGCCCCGGCCATAAACCGCAACGCCGGTTCCGGTAGACTGCGATGCCAGTCAACGAGGAGCCATATGGACACTTCCGCCGCACGCAAAGCCATTTTCAGCCGCATTCGCAGCGCCCAGAACCGTCCAGCCGATTCCGCGCCAGCCGAACAGGAGGCGGTCCACGACTATCTCGGCCAGCACTCGAGGGGGCCGCTTCCCACGGTCGGCAGCGACTTGGTCGCGCATTTCCGGCAGCAGGCACAGCGCATGTCCGATACGGTGGCCGAAGTGCAGACAATGGCGGATGTCCCGTCCGCCGTCGCGCAATACCTTGACGAGATCGGCGCCGCCAGGCATGCCATCGCCTGGAAAACCTTGGATGGCCTTGACTGGCAAGGTGGGGGCTTGAACGTCGAGTTCCGTCCACCTCGCAATGAAGACATGGTCAGCATCACCGGCGCATTCTGCGCGGTTGCCGAAACCGGCAGCTTGATGCTCCTGTCCGGCCCGCAGACCTATTCATCGGCGGCACTCTTGCCGGAAACGCATATCGCGATCGTACCGGCGTCGCGCATCGTGGCGCACATGGAAGATGCATTTGTGCTGGCCCGCTCGGAGTGTGGAGAACTGCCGCGCGCGGTCAATTTCATTTCCGGCCCTTCGCGCACGGGGGACATCGAACAGACCATCGTGCTGGGGGCGCACGGACCGTATCGCGTGCATGTCGTGCTGGTACGCGACGCATGACCGCCTGCCCGACTTTTCGGCGCGCGAGTGCGGTGCCGTAATACTACGTAGGCGGACGGGTACGGAGCCAAGACGTTTCCAAGCTAAAATGGCCGCCATCAAAAAAATAAGGGAGACCACAATTGAGAATCAGGATCCTCGCTTGCGCGGCCGGCCTCGTTTCCGCCTGCGTGCCTGCCTTGTCCCATGCGGCTGCGATTGACGGCAGCTTGATGACGGCGTGGTGGGGCATCCCTTTCGCCGGACTGCTGCTCTCGATTGCGCTCTGTCCCCTGCTGATTCCCGTTTTCTGGCATCACCATTTCGGCAAGATTGCGTTTGGCTGGTCGCTGGCTTTCCTCGTGCCGTGTGCCGCCGTATTCGGCTTCGGTGCCGCAGGCGGTGGCGCGGTGCACGCTCTCGTCGCCGAGTACATCCCTTTCATCATCCTCGTCACATCGCTGTTCGTGGTCGCCGGCGGGATCTGCATGCGCGGCAACTTGCACGGCACGCCTGCGCTCAATACGGGCCTGCTGGCGCTGGGCACGCTGCTGGCCAGCATCATGGGTACCACCGGCGCTTCGATGCTGATGATCCGTCCGCTGATTCGCGCCAACGACAACCGCAAGCATGCGGTCCACATCGTCGTGTTCTTCATTTTCCTGGTGTCGAATGCAGGCGGTTCGCTTACGCCGCTGGGCGATCCGCCGCTTTTCCTCGGCTTTCTGAAGGGCGTCGATTTCTTCTGGACGATGAAGAACATCTTCCCTGAAACGCTGTTCCTGTGCGCGGCTCTGCTGGCGATCTTCTACCTGCTGGACCGTCACTATTACAACAACAAGGAAGAAGAGTTCCAGCCGTCGCTGGACCCTACACCGGACTCTGCCATCCGCTTCGAAGGCACGTTCAACTTCTTCCTGCTGGCGGCGATCGTGGGCCTGGTGCTGATGAGCGGTCTGTGGAAACCCGGCATGGCCTTCAATGTGCTGGGTACGGAAGTCGAACTGCAGAACATCGTGCGCGATGTGCTGCTGGTTGCAGTAGTCTTCATTTCGCTTTGGTTCACGCCGAAGGGCGCTCGCGAGGGCAACGAGTTCTCGTGGGGACCGATCCAGGAAGTCGCCAAGCTGTTCGCCGGAATTTTCATCACGATCATTCCCGTAATCGCGATGCTGCGTGCGGGCGAAGCCGGTGCTTTTTCCGCGGTGATCCGCGCCGTCACCGACGACAGCGGACAGCCGATCAATGCGATGTATTTCTGGGCGTCCGGCGTGCTTTCGTCCTTCCTCGATAACGCGCCGACCTATCTGGTATTCTTCAATACAGCCGGCGGCGACCCGGCCGTACTGATGACTACCCTGGCGGCCACACTGGCCGCGATTTCCTGCGGCGCGGTGTTCATGGGAGCAAACAGCTATATCGGTAACGCGCCGAACATGATGGTGAAGGCGATTGCCGAAGAACGCGGCATCAAGATGCCGTCCTTCTTCGGTTATATGGCGTGGTCCTGTGCGGTGCTCGTGCCGCTGTTCATTTTGATGACATTCATCTTCTTTCGGTGAGGCGCGATGAGCAGAGCCAGGATACTTGTGACGCGGGCGGTATTTCCCGACGTTATTGAACGTCTCGAACAATATTTCGATGTCGAATCGAACCAGGATGACCGCATTCTCTCGACCGATGAGTTGGCGGAGAAGGTCCAGGGCAAGGACGGCATCTTCACCACGCCCAGCGAACGGATCACTGCCGAGGTGCTGGCGGCCAATCCTTCTCTCAAGGCCGTATGCAACATGGCCGTCGGCTACAACAACATCGACGTCGAGGCCGCCACCCGTGCCGGGATCGTGGTGACCAATACGCCCGATGTCCTGAACGAGACGACTGCCGATTTCGCATGGGCACTGCTGCTGGCGACCGCCCGCCGCGTCACCGAGTCCGAGCACTGGCTTCGCGCGGGTAAATGGCAGAAGTGGCGTTACGACACCTTCCTCGGCGCCGACGTGCATGGCGCGACGCTGGGCATCATCGGCATGGGCCGGATCGGGCAGGCGATCGCGCGGCGCTCCATGGGCTTCAACATGCGGGTGATCTATCACAACCGCTCGCGTGTCGCGCCGCAGCTGGAGGCGCATGCCAACAATGCGCAATACGTCAGCAAGGAAGAACTGCTGAAAACGGCCGACCACGTGATGCTGGCATTGCCGTATTCGCCGCAGGTGCATCACATCATTGGTGCTGTGGAGTTGGCGATGATGAAACCGACGGCGACGCTGGTGAATATCGCACGCGGCGGCATTGTCGACGATGCAGCGCTGATCGTGGCACTGCGGGCCAACCGTCTCGCGGCAGCCGGGCTGGATGTCTTCGAAAACGAGCCGGCGTTCGATCCGACCTTCCTGACCCTATCCAATGTCGTGCTGACACCGCACATTGCCAGTGCGTCCGAACCGACCCGGCGGGCGATGGCGAACTGCGCCGCCGACAACCTCATCGCGGCGTTGACGGGCGGCAATCCTCCGAATATTCTTAATCCTGGTGTCCTGAAGCGCTGAGGGAAGACGGCGCAGGGCGCCGTTTTTCACAAGCGACAAGAGATACCAGGCATGGCCGACATCCGCATCACCCAGGCACACAAGCTGCCGCACAAGAAAGCAAAAGCCGCGGCGCAGAAGGTGGCCGAACAAATGGCCGAAGAATACGACATGAGCTCGGAATGGGACGGCGACGTCCTGAAGTTCAAGCGCAGCGGTGTTTCCGGCAAGCTGATCGTCTCGGAGAAGGAGGCGCACCTCGAGATCAGCCTCGGTTTTCTCTTCAAGGCTTTCGCCTCGACCATCGAGGAAAAGGTGACCGCCAAGATGAAAAAGGTGTTCAGCGCGAAAGCTTGAACACCTTTTCGATGACCGGTGCGCAGCACCGGCAGCACGCCGGTCGGTTGATCCCGATCAACCCTTCAGCTCATTGATCAGGTCGACGTACTGCTGCATCGCGTCGTCCTTCGACGTGCCCTTGAGCGCATCCCATGCGTCATACTTCGCGCGGCCGACCATGTCGGTAAAGCCGGGACGCTTGCCTTCCACATCGCCGGTGCTGGCCTGCTTGAACAGCGCATAGATCTTCAGCAGGGTCATGTTGTCCGGACGCTCCGGAAGGTTCTTGGAATCGGCGACCGCCTGGTCGAATTGACTTTGCAGGCTCATGCTTTTCTCCTGTCAGATGCTGTGATAGTGTCGTGAACATTGTGCAAACCCTGCAGGCAAAGCGCCCCGGTGCACAAGATGCCGCCCAAAATAACATAGAAAAAACAGCCACAAAAGAAAAGCTCTAGAGGGGTTACTCAATGTTGTCCGAAGCTGTGCCGGCGCTGCGCCGCGAGAAGATGTCCACTGTCGATACCGCCTGGCTGCGGATGGATTCGGACGGTAACCTGATGATGATCGTCGCGGTCCTCATGTTCGACAAACCGATGGACATGCAGCGCTTCCGGCAGGCGATGGAAACTCGCTTCCTCAAGTTCAGCCGCTTCCGCAGTCGTGTGGTGCGCGACATGACCGGCGGCGCATGGTGGCAGCCGGAGGACATCGATCTCGACTACCACATCGTCCGTTCGTCACTCCCGGCTCCCGGTACCCACGGCAACAAGCAGGCGCTGGAGCGGATGGTCAGCGACCTGTCCGGCACGCCGCTCGACTTTGACAAGCCGCTGTGGCAAATGCATATCGTCGACAACTGCGTCGGCGAGGATGGCAAGACGCGCCAGGGCGTGATCATTCGCATCCACCACTGCATTGCCGACGGCATGGCGCTGGTGGGCGTACTGCTGTCGATGTTTGACCGGACCGCGCATGCGTACCGCGAGGACGAGCCGCTCGAGCCGTTGCCGATGGACGAGGATAACCCCTGGCTGGACCTGATGCAGCCGGTGACGCGAACCACGATTTCCGCGATCAACATGTCGACCGCGCTCTGGACGAAGTACATGTGGATGCTGGCCGACTCCAACAAGCTTCCTGCAAGGATGGCCGAAATGGGAGGCATGGCGGGCAGGCTCACCGTGGATGCGGTCAAGCTGATGGCCATGCCGGACGACTCGCGCACGCGTTTGAAAGGCACGCCGAAGGGCACCAAGCATGTCGCCTGGAGCGAGCCGCTGCCGCTGGATGAGATCAAGCTGGTCAGCAAAGCGCTCGGCGGTTCGATCAACGATGTGCTCATGGCCAGTGTGGCTGGCGCGATCGGCGCCTACCTGCGCGCCAAGGGCGACACGGTCCCGGGGGATACCGAGCTGCGCGCGATGGTGCCGGTCAACCTGCGCAAGGCCGGCAAGGAGCAGAAGCTGGGCAATGCCTTTGGCCTGGTGCCGCTGGTGCTGCCGGTGGGTATCGAAGACCCGATTGCGCGTTTGAACGAAGTGCGTCGTCGAATGGACGAGTTGAAGGGCGGATACCAGGCACTGGTGGCGATGGCCGTGCTCGGCGTGCTGGGCGCCACGCCCAAGCAGATGCAGAACGAGATCCAGAACTACTTCGCGCGGAAGGCCACCGCAGTCATGAGCAATGTGCCGGGCCCGCAGACGCCTCTGTACCTGGCGGGCAGCCAGCTCGACCAAATCATGTTCTGGGTGCCGCAATCCGGCGACATCGGCGTCGGTGTATCCATCCTCAGCTATAACGGCGGCGTGCAGTTCGGTCTGGTGACAGACAATGCCATCGCCGAAGACCCGCATGAAATCATCCGGCGTTTCGAGCCGGAATTCGAGAAGCTGGTATTGCTAACCCTGATGTCGGACTGGTAGTTATTCTTCGTCGTCATCGTCGCCGAGGACGGCGCTGCCGACGCTGACGGCGCCCTTGGCAACTGTGGTCGCCGCACCGACAGCCATGGAGCCGGCAGTCACGCCGACGCTGACGGCCGTACCAGCCACCGCAGCCGTGGTGGTGGCGATACTGACAACGGCACACCCGGAAGTCGATACGAGAGTTGCCGCGCACGCGGCGGCGAGAAGGATTTGTTTCTTATGCATGGAACCTGGAGCGGATGCTGCCTGCGCATGTTGCAGACACAGGCGACAGCGCGGTGTTGAAGAATCAATGCTGCCGGAAAGGCTGTACCGGCGGGTTCATCCTAACACCGCTCCAGGTAATTTGGATTCTGGCGGGAAAAATAAAGCTCAGACGCCCAACAGTTCCACTTCGAAAATCAGCGTCGCATTCGGCGGAATGACGCCGCCGGCACCGCGCGCGCCGTAGCCGAGAGATGCCGGAATGATCAGCTTGCGCACGCCACCAACCTTCATGCCTTGCACGCCTTCATCCCAGCCCTTGATCACATGGCCGGCACCCAGAGGGAAATCGAACGGGTCGTTGCGGTCCTTGCTGGAATCGAACTTGCGGCCCGCGCTGCCGTCCGGGTTCTGCAGCCAGCCGGTGTAGTGCACGGTGACGTGCTGGCCGGCTTTCGCTTCGTCGCCGGAACCGACGGTAACGTCTTCGTATTGCAGGCCAGAGGCGGTCATGGTGGTGGACATGGTATTCCTTTATTGTTGATGGATTGATCCGAGGCGGCATTGTAACAGTGAAGGCGCGGACACCGGCTTGACGAAACGTCACGCATGCAGGACTACGAGGGATGCCGACAGTCGATGGTTCCCCGGCAGCAGGCCGCGACCTGATTGATTCGGGGAATGCCTCTTCGGAATCGGACAAGAACCTACGCCCAAAGCATGGTCATACCTGCATCCCGTTGCCAAGACGGCATCCCGCGCTATCATCCGTACTCCGAATGGAAAACTGGAAACAGCAAGGAATGGAATTGAAATCAATCGCTGCATTTGCCTGGAGGATGGCCTGATGCACCCGGTACTCACCGCCTTCGGCCGGGCCGTACTGTCGCAACTGCATTTCCGCATGCTGTTGCTTACTGTCATGCCTTTCATCGTATCGGTCGCGGTCTGGGGCGTGCTGCTCTGGCTTGGCCTGCAGCCGATGATCGACTGGCTGCATGCCTGGTTTGCCGTCCATGACGGCTTCGGCGTTGCAACTGACGTGCTTGGCTGGTTCGGCTTCGGCGCGATCACCACGGTGCTGGTGCCGTTGATTGCAATGTGGGTCTTGCTGCCGCTGATGATATTGACGGCGCTGGTCTTTGTCGGCACGCTGGCGATGCCCATCATCGTCCGGCACATCGGCAGCCGCCATTACCCCGATCTCGAGAAGCGCCGCGGCGGCAGCCTTGCGGGCAGCTTGTGGATCGCCACGTATTCTTTCGTTGTGTTTGCCGTGCTGTGGCTGCTTACGCTGCCGCTGTCCCTCTTTCCCCCTCTGACTTTCATCGTACAGCCGGCCTTGTGGGGCTGGCTCACCTATCGCGTCATGGCTTACGATGCGCTGGCCGAGCATGCGGATGCGGCGGAGATCAAGGACATCATGCGCGTGCACCGCTGGCCGCTCCTGGCAATCGGCGCAATCGCAGGGGCAATGGGCGCAGCGCCGACTTTGCTCTGGCTGGGCGGGGCATTGTCGGTGATCTTTTTTCCGATTCTTGCCGCCGGCGCGATCTGGCTTTATGTGCTGGTGTTCGTGTTCAGCGGTTTGTGGTTCGAACACTATTGCCTGGAAGCCCTGGCGGCGCACCGGGCGATTGCACAACCGGTACCCGGTGCGCCCGTCCTGAAGGACATCAACTGACAGGAGCGATTCGGCGCGCTGAGGCATAATGTCCTTTTGTCAATCGAGCACATCCATGGCCATCGGACTCATCATCATTGGCGACGAAATCCTCTCCGGCAAGCGGACGGACAAGCACTTTCCCAAGGTGGTGGAACTGCTTGCCGCGCGCGGCCTGCAATTGTCCTGGGCGGAATACGCGGGCGACGACCGTGAGCGCATTACCGCGATCCTGAAACGCACGTTTGCCAGCGGCGATATCGTGTTTTCCTGCGGCGGCATCGGTGCGACACCGGACGATCACACCCGCCAATGCGCGGCGGCGGCGCTCGGCGTGCCGCTTGAACTGCATCCGGAGGCGAAGGTGAAGATTCAGGAGCGAATCGCCGACGCCGCCCGCGAGGAAGGGCGTGAGCCAGACTTCAATGCGCCGGAGATGTTGCACCGTCTGAAGATGGGTGAGTTTCCGCAGGGCGCATCCATCATCCCCAATCCGTACAACAAGATTCCTGGCTTCGCCATTCGCCATAGTGAGGGCGCGCATTATTTCGTCCCCGGTTTTCCGGTAATGGCGTGGCCTATGATCGAATGGGTGCTCGACACGCATTATTCGCATCTGTTCCGCAAAGTCGCGCGGCTGGAGAAGGCGGTACTGGTATTCGGCCAGGCGGAGTCTACCTTGACACCGATGATGGAGGAGATCGAGACCGAGTATCCGCTGGTGAAGGTGTTCAGCCTGCCGAGCGTGGGGGATGCGACGATACGCCGCCACATCGAGTTGGGTGTCAAGGGCGAACCGGCTCAGGTGGAGGCCGCGTTTGAAAAGATGCTGGCCGGCCTGGAACGCTTCAAGGCCGAAATCGAGCACATCTGAAGATCGAAGACGGGAAGCCGAACGGCTTGCCCCGCACGCATTACTTCTTCTTTGATTTCACTTCATCCAGCAAACCTTGCCTGCAAATGAAGTTGATCACCTCGTCCACGCCATCGCCGCTTCGCAGGTTGGTGAAAATGAATGGCCTGTCGCCGCGCATCTTCTTCGCGTCGCTCGCCATGATGTCGAGGTTGGCGCCGACGTAAGGCGCCAGGTCCGTCTTGTTGATAATCAGCAGGTCGGAGCGCGTGATGCCCGGCCCGCCCTTGCGCGGAATCTTCTCGCCGCCGGCCACATCGATCACGTAGATTGTCAGGTCCGAGAGTTCCGGACTGAAGGTTGCGGCGAGATTGTCGCCACCGGATTCGACCAGGATCAGGTCGAGGTCGGGGAAATCTGCGCTCATGCGCGCAATCGCTTCCAGGTTGATCGACGCGTCCTCGCGGATCGCGGTATGCGGACAGCCGCCGGTCTCCACGCCCATCAGACGTTCTGCCGGTAGCGCGTCGGCGCGCAGCAGGATTTCCATGTCTTCCTTGGTATAGATGTCATTGGTGATGACTGCCATGTCGTAACGGTCGCGCATGGCCTTGCACAGCATTTCGCACAAGGCAGTCTTGCCGGAGCCGACCGGGCCGCCGATACCTACGCGCAGGGGATTCGAGGGAGCATTCATGTTTGTTTATCCGGTTTCAGGAACAATATCAGGAACGATATAGGCGGCTGTACTGCACTTCATGCTGCATGGAGAGCAGGGACAGCCCGGGGGACCAGTTGGACAGCTCGTGGTCTTCGAGGCGCATCGCGGTCTGCGCTGCGTGCTCGAGTTCGGGCTGCAGCGACAGCAGCATGCGCTGGCCTGTAACCTGTCCGAGCGGGACGGACTTCACGCACGCGAGCACCTGGTTTTCCGCCCACGAGAACAGCATGCCGAGCAGGACGGCGTCGTGCGGTACGTTGAGAGCGATGGCGGCATAGGCAAGCGCGGTCGGCAACGGGACTTCGGCCTGTGCTTCGAGGATGCTGTGCAATTCGTCGTCTGCCATCTTAAGGTCGATCGCGAGCTTTGCCAGGGAATAGCCCATCTGGATCGTTTCGGCGCGGAACTCGGCGGTGTCGCGGGCAGCGACGAAGCGTTCCGTCCATTCGGTCACGGCCGCAAGGTCGCGTGAACCGAACGCTTGCAGCAACCGCCATAGGACAGGTGCCTCGAAGCGCGCGACGACGTGATGCAGAGCATCGACGATCCATGTCCTTGCCGATGCTTCATCACGTACGATGCCTTTTTCCAGCGCGGCCTCCAGGCCCTGCGAATAGCTGTACGCTCCGATCGGCAGCGATGGACTGGCAAGTTGCAGCAGGTGGAGCAGGGCAGCGGTTTGCATCAGGACTTGTCCGAGGGGCGGTGGATCTTCTGCCGAAGTGGAATCGGCGCCAGCGGGTGGTGGTGATGGTGGTGATCGTCACCGTGATGATGGTGGCCGCCGCCGTAGGCGCCGGATTCAGGCTCGAAGGCTGCTTGCTCTTCAGTCACCGTGGCACCGAGGCCTTCAAGCATGTCCTTCAGGACAGTGTCCCTGCGAATGCGCAGGAAGCCTTTGTCCGGCGCACCGTCAACCTGAGCCTGCGTATGGCGATTGCCGAGATGGAAGGCACAGCGCAGCAGGTCGCGCGGCGTCGCGCATTCGACGCGGTAGGTCGCTTCCTTCGCGGCCACGATCTTCACCACGCGGCCGTCGTCGCCCTTGAGCAGGTCGCCGTTGCGTAGCACTGTACCGCGCACGGTGAAGACGGCCACTTCCTCCCCGGAGGTCAGTTGCGCGCGCAAGCGGCTTTTCTCACGCAGTTCGTATGGCAGGACGAGCTCGCCGTCGATCTTCTTGGCGCTTTCGATTTTCGTGTGCAGTGTCAGCATAGGGATTTGTTCAGAACAGAAAATACCGCTGCGCCATCGGCAGCACCTTCGCCGGTTCGCATACCAGCAACTCGCCATTCGCACGGACTTCATACGTTTCCGGATCGACTTCCATCTTCGGCGCGAGGCCGTTGTGGATCATGTCGGCCTTTCGTACATTGCGCGTATTCTTCACGGCGATAAGCGGCTTGTTCAGCTTGAGCGACTCGCCAATTCCGGCATCGTACGCAACTTGGGAGACGAATGTGAACGATGTTTTCAGTCCACCGCCGTAGGCTCCGAACATCATGCGGTAGTGCACCGGCTGCGGCGTCGGAATTGAGGCATTTGGATCGCCCATCTGGGCGGCCGCGATCATGCCGCTCTTGAGGATCATCGACGGTTTGACGCCGAAGAAGGCCGGCTTCCACAGCACGATATCGGCGATCTTGCCGACTTCCAGCGAACCAACCACATGAGAAATGCCGTGCGTGATCGCCGGGTTGATCGTGTACTTTGCGATATAACGCTTCGCGCGGAAGTTGTCGTTGCGGGAAGAATCCTCTGACAGCGGCCCGCGTTGCACCTTCATCTTGTGCGCGGTCTGCCAGGTGCGCATGATCACTTCGCCGACGCGGCCCATTGCCTGCGAGTCCGACGACATCATCGAGATCGCGCCGATATCGTGCAGGATATCCTCTGCCGCGATCGTTTCACGCCGGATGCGCGATTCGGCAAACGCGATGTCTTCCGCAATGGCCGGGTCAAGGTGGTGGCAGACCATCAGCATATCGAGGTGCTCATCCAGCGTGTTAACCGTGTAAGGGCGGGTCGGATTGGTAGACGAGGGCAGTACGTTGCCTTCTCCCACTGCAGCAATGATGTCAGGCGCGTGGCCACCGCCGGCACCCTCGGTATGGAAAGTATGGATCGTGCGGTCCTTGAAGGCGGCGAGCGTGTGCTCCAGGAAGCCGCCTTCGTTCAGGGTGTCGGTATGGATCGCGACCTGGATGTCCATGCGGTCGGCGACCGACAGGCAATTGTCGATGGCAGCTGTCGTCGTGCCCCAGTCCTCGTGCAGTTTTAATCCGATTGCGCCGGCGCGGATCTGCTCTTCGAGCGGTGTCGGCAGGCTGACATTGCCCTTGCCAAGGAAGCCCAGGTTCATCGGAAATGCATCCGCTGCCGACAGCATCGAATGGATATGCCACGGCCCCGGCGTGCAGGTCGTTGCCGCCGTGCCGACCGCCGGCCCCGTGCCGCCGCCCAGCATGGTAGTGACGCCCGACATCAGCGCTTCCTCGATCTGCTGCGGGCAGATGAAGTGAATGTGCGAATCGATGCCGCCGGCGGTTACGATCATGCCTTCGCCTGCGATGATCTCGGTCGCGCCGCCGATGGCCATCGTCACATCCGGCTGGATGTCCGGGTTGCCGGCCTTGCCGATGGCAGCGATGCGGCCTGTCTTGATGCCGATATCGGCCTTGACGATACCCCAATGGTCGAGGATGAGCGCATTGGTGATCACCGTGTCCATCACATCGGCGTGATTGCGCTGCGACTGGCCCATGCCGTCGCGGATTACCTTGCCGCCGCCGAATTTCACTTCTTCGCCGTAGGTCGTGAAATCTTTCTCGACTTCGATGAACAGTTCGGTGTCCGCAAGGCGCACGCGGTCGCCGACGGTCGGGCCGTACATTTCTGCATAAGCCTGTCGGGAGATTTTTGTCATTTGAGCGCTCCCATGACCTTGGCATTGAATCCGTAGATCTTGCGGTCGCCGGCAAGCGCAACCAACTCCACGGTGCGCTCTTGGCCAGGCTCGAATCGGACGGCGGTGCCAGCGGCAATATTCAGTCGCATACCGTAAGCGACCTCGCGATCGAACTGCAACGCCGGATTGACTTCAAAGAAATGGAAGTGCGATCCGACCTGGATCGGACGGTCGCCGCTGTTGGCGACCTTGATTGTCGCCGTCGCGCGGCCGCTGTTCAGTTCGATTTCGCCGGATTCGATGAGCATTTCGCCTGGAATCATCGCGGCCTCCTAAGGAATGGGGTGATGTACAGTGACGAGCTTGGTGCCGTCGGGGAAGGTTGCCTCGACCTGGATCTCGGGGATCATTTCGGGGACGCCGTCCATCACGTCGTCGCGCGTCAACACCTTGGTGCCCTCGGACATCAGCTCGGCGACCGACCTTCCGTCGCGCGCGCCTTCCATGATGGCCGCGGTAATCAGCGCCACCGCTTCCGGATAGTTGAGCTTGAGGCCGCGTGCCTTGCGCCGCTCAGCCAACAGTGCTGCGGTGAATATCAGGAGTTTGTCTTTTTCCCTTGGAGTCAGCTCCATGTTTTCTCCTTGTTCAAGTGTTCCAGATGCGGGGCACGACCGCTTCCCGCCCTGCAAGCAGCGGTCTGAGCGTGCGCCATGCCTGCGTCATCAATCGCTTCGCGGCCTCGCTGGAATCGCCGAGGTAGCGGACGACGACGACGGATTTCATTTGCGTCACGCCGAACAGTTCGGACGCGGCGAGGCCGGTGCTGCAGGTTTCGCGGATTGCAGTGATCGCTCCGTTGGGGACGGGCCTTCCGACGCCGATCAGGGTGGCGCAGACCGTCCTGCCCGCGAGGCCGAGCGGGCTTGACATGGCTGTACTGTCCGCAGTCAGCTCGCCCTGTTCGAACCAAACCAGCCTGCCGTCGCGACGGATGCTCGTGCTCTGGCCGATTCTCCCCTTGGAAAAGGATTCGCCCGAAGCGGTGCGTCCGAAGCACAGGATTTCACAACCGATATAAGACGCATCCTTACCCAGTTCGATCGTGGCATCGAGCCGCACATCGGCGGCATCGAAAAAAATTGTTTCCTGGGGCAGCCATTCGAGTACGGCCCCGTCGCCCACGGAAAGCCGGACGCTTTGCTGTGACACCTGTCCATTCGCCTTGTACCACTTGGCGGCGCCCGGGGTGGTGATGAATGCACCGGCCCGCGCGCCGATACAGGCATGGATGTCGAGCTGGTCGCCGCCGACTACGCCGCCCGGCGGATGCACGACGATTGCATGGCACACATCGCTGCCTTCCGGGTACAGGGGCTTCTGCACACGCAGCGGGCCATGGTGGGAACGTTCCACCAGCCGCGTTGTTTCGCCGTCGCGCACGAAGCCGAGTGCCAGCCACGCCTGCCATGGCTCGGCGGATGCGTTTCCGACGGTCAGGACGGGAGCGGCGTCGACGATTTTCATGTGCAGACTATACCGCCAAGTGCCGCTTAACGTCCTCGTTATTCATCTGGTCCTGCGTGCCGGTCGCCACCACTTCACCGCGCGACAGCACCACGAACTTGTCCGCCAGTTCGTGCGCGAAATCGAAGTATTGCTCGCACAACAGGATCGCCATATCGCCGCGCTGGCGCAGCAGGCGGATCACCTTGCCGATGTCCTTGATGATGGACGGCTGGATGCCTTCGGTTGGCTCGTCGAGGATGATCAGCTTCGGATCGGCCAGCAGGGCGCGGGCGATCGCGAGTTGCTGCTGCTGGCCCCCCGACAGGTCGCCGCCGCGTCGGTGCAGCATTTCCTTCAAAACGGGGAAGAGTTCGAACACTTCGTCTTTGATCTTCGACACCTGTCTGCCCGGCTTGACGGCCATGCCCATCAGCAGATTCTCCTCGACCGTCAGGCGGGCAAAAATTTCACGCCCCTGGGGTACGTAGGCGATGCCGAGCTCGGCGCGTTCGTGCGGCTTGAGCTTCGTGATGTCCTTGCCATCGAATTGAACGTGGCCCTTGGCGACGGGAAGCACGCCCATCAGGCATTTCAGCAGTGTTGTCTTGCCGACGCCGTTGCGCCCGAGGAGCGCCAGGCATTCGCCCTTCTGCAAGGACATCGAGACACCGCGCAGGGTATGGGCGGCACCGTAGTACTGATTGAGTTGTTCGACGTTCAGCATCGTCAGCGTCCCAGATAGACTTCGATCACGCGCTCGTTCGACTGCACCTGCTGCATCGTGCCCTCGGCCAGCACCGATCCTTCATGCAGCACGGTGACCATGCCGTCCTGTGCGATCTCGGTGACGAAGGCCATGTCGTGCTCCACGACCACGATCGAATGCTTGCCGCGCAGTTCATTCAGCAGCTCCGCAGTGCGTGCCGTCTCAGCATCCGACATGCCGGCGACCGGCTCGTCCAGCAGCAGCAATTGCGGCTCCTGCATCAGCAGCATGCCGATTTCCAGCCACTGCTTCTCGCCGTGCGACAGCAGACCGGCAAGGCGGTTCTCCTGGCCGTTCAGGCGGATCAGCTTAAGGATTTCGTCGATCTTGCCTTTCTGCTCCGATGTCAGCTTGAAGAACAGCGTCGGCTTCACCCGCTTGTCCATCTTCATTGCCAGTTCCAGGTTCTCGAACACCGTGTGCTGTTCGAACACCGTCGGGCGCTGGAACTTGCGGCCGATGCCGGCGTGCGCAATCTCGTATTCCGTCATCCTGGTCAAGTCGATCGTCTGGCCGAAGAAGGCGGTGCCAGAAGTCGGTCGTGTCTTGCCGGTGATGACGTCCATCATCGTGGTCTTGCCGGCGCCGTTGGGACCGATGATGCAGCGCAGTTCGCCGACCGAGATGTCCAGGTTCAGTTTGTTGATCGCCTTGAAGCCATCGAAGGAGACGGTGATGTCTTCCAGATAGAGGATGGCGCCGTGCGACGTGTCGACGCCTTCCGGCTTGACCTTGCCGTATGAAGTGCCGTACTCGGCATGCTTGTTTTCCTCGACCAGCTGGTAGGCTTTTGTCGTGTCGTTCATGCCGCCTCCTTGTTCCTGCGGAATTTCCCGGCCAGCCCGAGGATGCCTTGCGGCATGAACAGGGTGACGAGGATGAAGATCGCGCCCAGTGCATACAGCCAGAGGTCGGGGAAGGCAGCGGTGAACCAGCTCTTCAGGCCATTGACGGAGAACGCGCCGATGATCGGACCGAGCAGCGAGCCACGCCCGCCGACGGCAGCCCAGATCACCATTTCGATCGAATTGCCCGGCGACATTTCGGACGGGTTGATGATGCCGACCTGCGGCACATACAACGCACCGGCAATGCCGCACAGTACTGCCGACAGCGTCCACACGAACAGCTTGAACCACAGCGGGTTGTAGCCGATGAACATCAGGCGCGATTCTGAATCGCGCACGGCCTGCAGCACGCGCCCGAGCTTGGAGGTGACGATCCAGCGGCACAAGAACAGTGAGCCGACCAATACCGCCAGCGTCAGCAGGTAGAGCGTAGCCTTGGTGCCGGGAGCCGTGATTGTGAAGCCGAGGATGCGCTTGAAGTCGGTAAAGCCGTTGTTGCCACCGAAACCGGTGTTGTTGCGGAAGAACAGCAGCATGAAGGCAAAGGTCATCGCCTGCGTGATGATCGAGAAGTACACGCCCTTGATGCGCGAGCGGAAAGCAAAGAACCCGAACACGAAGGCCAGCAGCCCCGGCACCAGCACCACCAGCAGCATCGCGTACCAGAAGCTGTCGGTGAACGACCAGTACCATGGATACTCTTTCCAGTCGAGGAAGATCATGAAGTCCGGCAGGTGGCTCTGGTACACGCCGTCTTTGCCGATGGCACGCATCAGGTACATGCCGTGCGCATAGCCGCCAAGCGCGAAGAACACCCCGTGGCCGAGCGACAGGATACCGGTATAGCCCCAAACCAGATCGAGCGCCAGGGCGGCCATCGCATAGCACATGAACTTGCCGATCAGCGCGACGGTATAGCTCGACACATGCAGGGCATGGCCGGGCTCGAAGGCCAGGTTCAGGATGGGCAGCAGGGCTAGGATTGCCGTGCAGGCAAGGATGCCGGTCCACGCCGGGCGGGAGAAGAGAGTCGACGTCATTCCGCGCTCCTGCCTTTCATTGCAAACAGACCCTGCGGCCGTTTCTGGATGAAGACGATGATGAATACCAGGATGGTGATCTTGGCCATCACGGCGCCTGCGGTCGGTTCCAGGAACTTGTTCACCTCGCCGAGGCCGATCGCTGCGATCACTGTTCCGGCAAGCTGGCCGACGCCGCCCAGCACTACGACCATGAAGGAATCGACGATGTAAGCCTGGCCAAGGTCTGGGCCGACGTTGCCGAGCTGGGACAACGCAACACCACCCAAACCCGCAATACCGGAGCCGAGGCCGAAGGTCATCATGTCGATCTTGCCGGTCGAGACGCCCACGCAATCCGCCATGCGGCGGTTCTGCGTCACAGCACGCACGAACAGGCCGAGCCGGGTCTTGTTGAGAATCAGCCAGACGGCGGCGACCACGAACAGCGCGAAGAAGATGATCACGATGCGGTTATAGGACAGCACCAGCGAGCCCATCACCGTCACACCGCCGGACATCCAGCTGGGATTGGCGACCTCCACGTTCTGCGCGCCGAAGATCGAGCGCACCAGCTGCATCAGCACCAGGCTGATACCCCAGGTGCACAGCAGTGTTTCCAGCGGACGGCCGTAGAGCCAGCGGATGACTGTGCGCTCCAGCGCAATGCCGACTGCTGCGGCGACCAGGAAGGCGGCGGGCAGGGCCGCAAGGAGATAGAGGTCGACTGCACCAGGCAGGAACTGGCGGAACAGCAGCTGGCAGACATACGTGGTGTAGGCACCGATCATCAGCAACTCGCCATGCGCCATGTTGATGATGCCCATCAGGCCGAAGGTGATGGCCAGTCCGAGCGCGGCGAGCAGCAGCACGCTGCCCAGCGACGCGCCGTAGAACAGGTTGCCGACGAACTCAGTCCGTGCAAGCCGCGCATTGATCGCGCTGATGGTGCTTACTGCGGCGACGCGCACGGCTTCATCCGGTTCGTTGTATTTGCCCTCCGCATTCTTTTCGAGCATTTGCATGAGTAGCGGTCTCAGACCGGCATTGCTGCTGTCGGCGAGCGCAGTCACCGCTTCCTTGCGCACGGCAGGATCCGGCGACTGCAGGTTGGCGGTGGCGGCAGCCAGTTTCAGGATGGATTTGATTTCGGCGTCGGTTTCCTTCGCAAGCGCCTTGTCGATCAGCGGCAGCTGGCCGGGATCAGCATTCTTCTGCAGGTCGAGCGCGGCGGAAAGACGCTCATCGCGGTTTTCCGACAGGAGCCTGAAGCCGGACATGGCGCCTTCGATTGCAGCGCGCAGTCGGTTGTTCACGGTGATGCCGTCCACGCCATCGGGCGGCGGAACAGCGTTGCCGGTGGCTGGATCGAAGGCCTTGCCGTCCTCGATGATGAATACCTTGCCGTCCGGTGTCGCGTACAGCGTGTCGTTTTTCAAAGCGTTGAGCAGCTTCAGCGCATCGTCATTCGCCAAGGCTGCAATCTTGCTGACGGCCTCAATGCGTGCATCCGGATCGTCGCCGGCGATCGGCTTGAGCAGTTCAGGGTCGATTGCCGCGTGCGCGAGGGTTTGGGCGCATAGCAACACAGCGGTGATCAGGTGTCGGAACAATTTCATTTGCGTTTCCCGGCAAAGCGTGAAAGCTACAGGCGCAAAAAAAGCCGGAGGTGGTAGGAGGAGCCACACTCCGGCTCGGTGCAACGAGTGCTTCTTCCGGCCCCTCTGTCATGCACGGAGGGGAAAGGCGTTACATCTTCTGCTTGCTCTCGTTACCCGCAATGAACGGGCTCCACGGTTGCGCGCGAATCGGGCCCTTGGTCTTCCAGACGACGTTGAACTGACCGTCCGGCTTGATCTCGCCGATCATTACCGGCTTGTGCAGGTGGTGGTTGGTCTTGTCCATCACCAGCTCGTAGCCGGACGGCGCCTTGAAGGTCTGGCCGCCCATCGCCGCAATGACCTTGTCGGTGTCGGTCGACTTGGCTTTCTCGACAGCCTGTTTCCACATGTGGATGCCGACATAGGTGGCTTCCATCGGATCGTTGGTCACGACGGTGTTGGCGTTCGGTAGCTTCTTGGCAGCGGCGTAAGCCTTCCACTTCTTGATGAACTCGTCGTTGACCGGGTTCTTCACGGACTGGAAGTAGTTCCACGCGGCCAGGTGGCCGACCAGCGGTTTGGTGTCGACGCCGCGCAGTTCCTCTTCACCCACGGAGAATGCAACGACCGGCACGTCGGTTGCCTTCAGGCCGGCGTTGCCGAGTTCTTTGTAGAAGGGCACGTTGGAGTCGCCGTTGATCGTCGAGATCACAGCGGTCTTTCCGCCGGCAGCGAACTTCTTGATGTTGGCGACGATGGTCTGGTAGTCGGAGTGGCCGAACGGGGTGTAGACCTCATCGATATCGGATTCCTTCACGCCCTTGGACTTGAGGAAGGCGCGCAGGATCTTGTTGGTGGTGCGCGGGTACACATAGTCGGTGCCCAGCAGCACGAAGCGCTTGGCGCCGCCGCCATCCTTGGACATCAGGTATTCCACCGCCGGAATCGCCTGCTGGTTCGGCGCCGCACCGGTGTAGAACACATTCTTCTCGAGCTCTTCGCCCTCGTACTGGACAGGATAGAACAGCAGGCTGTTCAGTTCCTTGAATACCGGCAGCACGGATTTGCGCGACACCGAAGTCCAGCAGCCGAACACAACCGCAACCTTGTCCTGGGTGATCAGCTGCCGCGCCTTCTCGGCGAACAGCGGCCAGTTGGATGCCGGATCCACGACCACAGGCTCGAGCTTCTTGCCCATGACACCGCCCTTGGCGTTGATCTCGTCGATCGTCATCAGGGCAACGTCTTTCAGGGATGTTTCGGAGATCGCCATCGTGCCGGACAGCGAGTGGAGGATACCGACCTTGATGGTGTCGGCGGCCAGGGCCTGGGGCATCCAGGCAGAAGCTGCGAGTGTCAAAGCGCCTGCTGCGGTCGCTTTGAGAATGGTGCGACGTGACATATGTACTCCTGAGGTTATTGGGTTTGATCGGAGTGCGATGGCTCGCGGGCAATCTTTAGCATGTTGTGTGCCACACAACGTACATACAAGACCGCGTGCTTTTTGCGGCACGAAGCGCGTTCTTGGTGCGGTTGGGGTGATGTATGGAAGAGCTCCGCCCGGTTTTTGTGCGAGCGTGATTGATATAGGTGCGTTGCTGTCCGGGCAGGCACAAAGTCTGTGCGCTCTATCCTTGCAAGGGCATCGTCACAGCGGCTCGATGCGGTGCAGTGATTTGCTGCGGCGCGGTATCAGTGTGCCGCCGGAAAGGTCACGACATGATCGGCGCCGAGGCGGATACCGATCTTTTCGCCGATGGCGTGGTTGTGGTGCGAGGGAACGAGGGCGAGCAGCATCTGCCCGCTGGGGAGACGCAATGTATACAGGAATTCGGCACCGCGGAACGCCTTGCGCACGACTTCCGCCTGCAGCGGGCTGCAGTCGTCGTGGATGACATCGTCGGCGCGCAGCAGGACGTCGACCTGACCGGCATCCTTCTGGTCGGTGGTGCAGACATCGACGCCTTGCCACAGCGGCAGGCTGCCGAGTTCGATGTTTACCTGCTGGTTCGGCAGGTCGATGGTACCGGGCGTGAAGACGCCCTGGCCGATGAAGTCCGCGACAAAGCGGTTGTCCGGTTTATGGTACAGGTTGTAGGCGGTGTCCCACTGCACGATCTCGCCGTTCTGCATCACGCCGATATGGTCTGCGATGGCGAAGGCTTCGTGCTGGTCGTGCGTCACCAGCACGGCGGTGGTGCCCAGTTCCTTGAGGATGTCGCGCACTTCCAGCGCCAGCCGTTCGCGCAGGTCGACGTCGAGGTTGGAAAACGGCTCGTCCAGCAGCAACAGGTCGGGCTGCGGCGCCAAGGCGCGTGCCAGTGCCACGCGTTGTTGCTGCCCTCCGGACAGTTCGTGGGGATAGAGGCGGGCATGCGACGCCAGCCCGACGAGGGAAAGCAGCTTGTCGACTCGAGCCTTGCGCTCCATCTGCGTCAGCTTGCGCAAGCCGAACGCAATGTTGTCCCACACTGACAGGTGGGGGAAAAGTGCGTAGTCCTGGAACACGACACCGACCTGGCGTGTCTCCGGCGAGGCAGTGAAGCCGGGACGGCTCAGTTCCCGGCCGCCAAGTGAAATCATGCCGCTCAGCAGTGACTCGAAGCCGGCGATTGCCCGCAGCACCGTGGTCTTGCCGCAACCGGAAGGCCCGAGCAGGCAGCCGATCTCGCCGCGCGTCAGGGCGAAGGTCAGGCCGTGCACGATCTCCTGGACATGCCGGCCGACCGGATAGCCGACGCGGATGGATTCAACCTTCAGGTGGCTGTGGAGCGGGAAGGGGGCGTTCATGAAACGGGCTTGGATAATTGCATGGACGTAATTCGATATTGATTATAATTCTCATTCAGAGAAACCGTACACTTTATAGTGGAATTCCATGCGTAATGCTTCACGCCCTTGCCGTTCGTGCAAGGGAGGCAGCCAGATACTGCTGATCGCGTCGCTCGCGGTGGCAATCCTGGTGGGCGTGCCGATCCTCGGCGTGTTGTCCAACCTGCTGGCCGGAACGAACGGGGATACCGGCGCCACCTTTGCCCACCTGTGGTCGACTGTGCTGCCGGAATATGTATGGAACAGTCTGGCGATCGCCGTCATCGTCGCCGTTCTGGCAGGTACGGGCGGTGTGGGATGCGCGTGGCTGGTGGCGGTGTTCGACTTCCCCGGCAAACGCGTGTTCGAATGGGCGCTGGTGCTGCCGCTGGCGATGCCTGCCTATGTCGTCGCTTACGCCTATACCGACTTCCTGCAGTTTTCCGGGCCGGTGCAGACGGCGCTGCGCAATGCCTTCAACTGGCAGGCAGGCGACTACTGGTTCCCGCAGATCCGTTCGGTGGGAGGGGCGGGCATCCTGTTTGCGATGGTCCTGTATCCCTATGTATACCTGCTCGCCCGCAATGCCTTCATCGAACGCAGTCCCCGCATGTGGGACGCCGCCCGTACGCTCGGCATGGGGCCGTGGCGCGCGTTCATGAAGGTCAGCCTGCCGCTGGCACGGCCGGCTGCCGTCGCAGGGATTGCGCTCGCGTTGATGGAAACCCTCGCCGACTACGGCGCCGTCGCGTACTTCGGCGTGCCGACGCTGACTACTGGCATTTATAAATCCTGGTACACATTTTCCGATCGTACGGCTGCCGCCCAGCTGGCGGCGGTGCTGCTGCTCGCGGTGACGGCACTGATGCTGCTGGAGCAGAAGAGCCGCGGCCGGGCCCGCTACTACGCAGTCGGCAGCCGGACCAAGATGCAACTTCCCATGCCCCTGCGCGGGAGGCACGGCTGGGGGGCAACTTTGTTTTGCCTGGTGCCGGTATTACTGGGTTTCGTGATTCCGCTCGTGATCTTGCTGCGCTTGATGCTGCGTGAAGAAACGGTAACTTTCGGCGTGCGCTACTTCGAATGGCTGAAGAACAGCGTGCTGCTCGCCGGCCTCACTGCGCTGATCGCCGTCCTGATCTGCATCCTGCTGGCTTACGCGGCGCGCGTAACGAAGAGCAGGCTGCAGGCTGCGTGCAACCGAATCATCAGCATGGGCTATGCGGTACCTGGCGCTGTCATTGCCGTGGGCATCCTGATTCCTCTGTCACGCCTCGATGCATGGAGCGCTGATCGCGGCTGGGGCGTCGTGCTAACGGGCAGTGTTGCCGCGCTGGTCTACGCCTACCTCGTGCGCTTCCTGGCAGTGTCGTACCAGAGCATCCAGGCCGGCCTCGTCAAGATCACGCCGAGCATGGACGCCAGCGCTCGCATTCTCGGACACGGGTTGGTCGCCATGCTGCTGCGCGTGCATGCGCCTCTGCTATGGCGCAGCGTTCTGACGGCAGGTTTGCTGGTGTTCGTGGATGTGGTGAAGGAGTTGCCGGCCACGCTGACGGTTCGCCCGTTCAACTTCGATACGCTCGCGGTGATCACCCATCAATTGGCATCCGACGAGCGCCTGGGGGAAGCGGCACTGCCGGCTTTCACCATCGTGATGATCGCGTTCGTGCCGGTCATTGTCTTGGCGAGGGCGATCGCCAAGGGGAGCAAGTAGCCTCAGCCAGCACCAGTCACGGGCAAGAACGAGCAAAAAAATGGTTCTTCACGGATTTCCGGGAAATGCGGCCTTGATCTTAAGGAAGAAGTAGCTGCTGTCCCGGTAGCCGTAAGCCATGCGTTTCATGACCTTGATGCGGTTATTGATACCTTCGAGCTGGCCGGTATGCATCGGCCAGC
>DASPMC010000065.1:0-5388 GCA_035627275.1 Noviherbaspirillum sp. | reverse complement strand
CCGTCGATCACGCCGATGATGTCCACGATCTTGCGCGAACTCTCCTTGATCGAGCCCATGGTGTCGACCACCTGCCCCACGACGTTGCCGCCGCGCGCCGCAATACCCGACGCTGAAATCACGAGGCGGTTGGCTTCCTTTGCGCTCTCGGCGTTCTGTTTGACGGTGCCGGTGAGCTGCCCCATGGAGTGGGTGGTTTCCTGCAGCGCATTTGCCTGCATCTCTGTGCGCGAGGACAGGTCGGCATTGCCGGATGCGATCTCCCGCGATGCAACGTTGATGGAGTCGGTGCCCGAGCGCACATCGCCAACGATTTTCTGCAGGCTGTCGTTCATGTCGCGCAGGGCTTGCAGCAGTTGGCTCACCTCGTCGGTGCCGTTCACCTTGACCTCGGTCGCAAGTTCGCCGGCCGCGACGCTGCGCGCGACCAGCACTGCATCTCGCAGCGGCTGGACGATGCTGCGCGTGAGCGTCCATGCGAAGGCGCCGCCTGCGACGAGGGCGACCGCGCCGATCAGAAACAGCATGTTCATCAACTGGCGGCCGGACTCGACGGTATTCTCCAACACCTTGTGTGCCGCCGCCTGCTGGATTTCGACCAGCTTGTTGATTTCTGCCAGCGCCTGTTGATTGAGCGGATCGATGCGCGTGGCGATGAGCTTGATCGCGTCTTCGCTGTTGAAAGCGGTGACCAGGCGGATCGCTTCCTTGAACGGCGCATCCGTGTCCTGCTCGAGCTTGCTGAGGTCGCCCAGGATTTTCTTCTCGGTGTCGGTGAGCCCCAGGCCGGACAGCTTGTCGCGCGCTTCGGTGAAGCGCTTGCGCAGCGCCTTGACCTTTTCCTCTTCCTTCTTCATCGCGCCGAGGTCGGATTGCAGGCCGATGTTGCGCATCGCGATCCCGCCTTCGAGCAGCGCGCTCTTGATGTCGGCGGCGAGCGCGCTTTTGGCATTGCTGACTTCGAGGCCGGCGGTCATCGCCTCGCGGTTGCGGGTGCTGACGATGCTGTCCGCCGCGAGCGCGGCGATCAGCATCGCGAGGATAGTGCCGAATCCAATGGCAAGGCGCGTGCCTATGCGCAGGCTGCGAAGGTTCATCTGTAGTCTCCCGAGTGCCGGATGTAATTTTTGTTGACTGCAGGAAATCCCACAGTCATTCCACTCTAGCAGTGCCACCGGAAGATAAAGCGCGAAAAATCGGCTATGCGGCCGATGAATGTTCGGCACGAGAAACAACTTCGGACAGGGTGCAGCGCAGCCCCGGGGATCATCCGCGGCGCAGCCGGTCGACGATATCGAGTAAGCGAGGCTTCACTTCGCCAAGCAAGAACTCCGGAGATAAATTAAACGCGGGGCCGCCGCAATTGATGCTGAGGATGGACGATCCATTCGCCGGGCGGAAGGCGACCGCGATCGCATTGACGTCGGACTGCCAGTCCCCGAAGGAGGTGCAGCAGCCGAGCGTCGTGTATTCCTCGAGGGCGCGCGTGACGCCGTCGCGCGTCTCCGGCCATTTGATCTCATCCAGTTCGCGCACGCGCTCGAGAATGTCATGGCGCTCGGACGGCGAGGTCTCCGCGAGATAGGCGCGCCCCATCGCCGTCTGCGCGATCGGGATACGCGCGCCTACGTCCAGGCGCAAGGTCAACGCGGCCTCGCTGCGGCAATTCTCTATATAGATCATGCTCAGGCGGTCACGCATGCCGAGCGATACCGTGGCGCGGGAAAAGTCGGCGAGCTCCTGCATGTAGGGACGTGCGTACTGGCGGATGTCCAGCTTCGACAGCATCGCGCTGCCGAGCGCAAGGCTCGCCGTGCCGAGGCGGTACTTGCCGATGTGATCGTCGTAGTCGAGGTAGCCCAGCTTGGTGAGCGTGTAGGTCAGGCGCGAGATGGTCGATTTCGGCAGGCGCGTCCGCTCGGAAAGCTCCTGGTTGCCGAGCGTCTTCTCGCCGGAACGGAAACAGGAAAGCACGTCCAGCCCGCGGGCGAGCGCGGTCACGAAATGCCGGTCTTCCTTTGCATTCGACGGTTTTGCGTCCGGTGCATCGTCTTCCCGGTCTTGCTGTTCCTCTAGATTTTCCTGCTCCATTTATCTTGTCTCTCGATTCGACTGCGGGATTATCCGACAAAGCACGCTGCAATTGCGAGTTTGTCAGCGCCAGATGCTGTCCAAGATCAGAGGCTGCTGCTGTTCCGGCTTGCCGTTGCGAATGCTGGCACAAGGGTAGCCTAAAAGCAATTTAATTCGGAATGAACGACTGCATAGCAGAACATACGACCTTGACACCAGCCGCCGAAACGCAGACAATTCCATTTTCGAATATTTAATTCTGCATTGCAGAACTTCGATCGTTTTTTTGGAGAGCCAGCATGCAAAACGGATCCTCCCCTTCGCCGGATTCGATGGAATTGACCATCGGGCTGGTCGGATGCGGCATCATGGGCCGGGGCATTGCGCAAATCGCAGCCTTATCGGGCGCGACCGTCAAGCTCGTTGACAGCCGTGAAGGGGCGTCACCGTCGGCACGCGACGAATTGATCGCCACTTTCGGCAAGCTGGTGGAGAAGGGCAAGCTGGACGCCTCCGCTGCCACAAGCGCGGCAGAACGTCTTGTCGCCGGCAAGGGCCTGGAGGAACTGCGCGGTTGCCATGTGGTGGTCGAAGCCATCGTGGAAGACCTGGCGGCCAAGAAGTCCCTGTTCGCCTCGCTCGAGAACATCGTGGACGCCGGCGCCATCCTCGCGACCAATACATCCTCGCTTTCCGTCACTTCGATCGCTGCAGGGCTCAAGCATCCGGAACGCGTGGCGGGCTTCCACTTCTTCAATCCGGTGCCCTTGATGAAGATCGTCGAGGTGATCGGCGGCTTCCTGACCCGGCCCGAAGTGACCGATTACCTGCTGGCCCTCGGCAGGCACTGGGGACACACTGCCGTGCTGGCCAAGGACACACCGGGTTTCATCGTCAACCATGCGGGCCGGGGCTACGGTACCGAAGGCCTGCGTCTGCTTGCGGAAGGCATCTGCAGCGTGCCGACGCTCGATGCCATCCTGCGCGACACCGCCGGCTTCCGCCTCGGACCGTGCGAACTGCTCGACTTGACCGGCCTGGACGTTTCCCACCCGGTGATGGAATCGATCTATCACCAATACTACGAAGAGCCGCGCTTCCGGCCGCAAGTGCTGACGCGGCAAATGCTCACCGCCGGCGCGCTCGGCAAAAAGACCGGCCACGGCTTCTACCGTTACGGTGCGGACGGCAAGAAAGAAGCGATCCCCGAACCGCCGCAGCCGACGCAACGTCCAAGCAGCGTCTGGATCAGCAAGGAACAACCGGAGCTGGCGGAACGGATCGCCGTGCTGGTCACCGCGGCCGGTGTGCAGATCGAATCCGGTGCCCGTCCCAGCGAGTATGCACTTTGTATCGTCACGCCACTGGGTGAAGATGCGACGACCTGCTGCGTACGGGAAAGCCTCGACGCAACGCGCACCGTCGGCATCGAGAGCCTGCTCGACCTCAGCCGGCGCCGTGTCGTGATGACAACGCCAGGCACCATCGCAGACTATCTGGCAATGGCTTGTGGCCTGTTCGGCGCCACTGGTGTGCCGGTCAGCGTGATCCGCGACAGTGCCGGCCTCGTCACGCAGCGTGTAGTCGCTCATGTCGTCAACATCGCCTGCGAGATCGCGCAACAGCAGATCGCAGAGCCGCAGGACATCGACCGCGCCGTCGTGCTCGGCCTCGGCTACCCCATCGGCCCGCTCGCCTGGGGTGATCGGCTCGGGCCGCGCACGGTGTTGAACATTCTCAAGAACCTCGAACTGCAAACCGGCGACACCCGCTACCGTCCCAGCCCTTGGCTGCAGCGGCGCGCGATGCTTGGCCTGTCGCTAACTCACAAGGAGATCTGATCCATGCTCGACGCTTACATCTACGACGGCCTGCGCTCTCCCTTCGGCCGCCACGCAGGCGCACTCGCCCCGGTTCGTCCGGACGACCTCGTTGCCGAAGTCATGCGCGCAGTCGTCGCCCGCAATCCGTGGAAGCCGGAACAAATCGAAGACGTGATCCTCGGCGATACCAACCAGGCCGGTGAAGACTCCCGCAACGTCGCACGCAACGCGCTGCTGGCTGCAGGCCTGCCAGTCACTGTCGCCGGCCAGACGGTGAACCGCCTCTGCGCAAGCGGCCTGGCAGCGGTAATGGATGCCGCACGCGCGGTCACCTGCGGCGAAGGCGACTTGTTCATTGCAGGCGGCGTCGAAAGCATGTCCCGCGCACCATTTGTCATGGCCAAGGCGGAAGCGGCCTTCTCCCGCGATTTCAAGGTCTTCGACACCACTATCGGCGCGCGCTTCCCGAATCCGAAAGTGACTGCGCAATACGGCGCCGACACCATGCCGGAAACCGGGGACAACGTTGCGAAGGAATTCGGCATCACGCGCGAACAGGCAGATGCATTTGCGCTCGCATCGCAGATGAAATATCACGCTGCCTTGCAGGATGGCTTTTTCGCGGGCGAGATCCATCCGATCAGCGTGCCGACCGGACGCAAGACGCCGCCGGTCGTCGTCGACCAGGATGAGCACCCGCGTCCCGACACCACGGCAATGTCGCTGGAAAAACTGAAGTCCTTGTTCGAAGGCGGCGTAGTCACAGCAGGAAACGCCTCGGGCATCAACGACGGCGCTGCCACCCTGCTGGTCGGCAGCCG
Source organism: Noviherbaspirillum sp. (assembly GCA_035627275.1). Lineage (GTDB taxonomy): Bacteria > Pseudomonadota > Gammaproteobacteria > Burkholderiales > Burkholderiaceae_D > Noviherbaspirillum. The sequence goes on along the minus strand of DASPMC010000065.1, from coordinate 671 downwards.
TAGCGCCGGCGAAAAGGCAGGCAAGGCACCGATGGTGCGCATCCTGTCCGCCGCCGTGGCCGGCGTCGAACCGCGCGTGATGGGTATCGGTCCCGTCTACGCAATCCGCAAGGCACTGGCCCGTGCCAACCTCACGTTCAAGGACATGGACATCATCGAGATCAACGAAGCCTTCGCCAGCCAGGTGCTCGGCTGCCTGAAGCTGCTCGAGATCGATTTCAATGACACGCGCGTCAACCCGAACGGCGGCGCGATTGCGCTTGGCCATCCGCTCGGCGCATCGGGCGCGCGTCTCGCATTGACGGCAAGCCGCGAGCTCGCACGTCGCGGCGGGCGCTACGCGGTAGTCAGCCTCTGCATCGGCGTCGGCCAGGGCCTGGCTGTCGTCCTCGAACGAACACAATAAAACCGGAGACAACGTGAAACAAAAAGTGCAACTCCACTGGGACGATCCGCTGCTGCTCGACCAGCAGCTCACAAACGAAGAGCGCATGGTGCGCGACGCGGCAAACGCGTACTGCCAGGAACGCCTGCAGCCGCGCGTGCTGGAAGCCTTCCGCCACGAAAAAACCGATCCCGCGATCTTCCGCGAAATGGGCGAACTCGGCCTGCTCGGCCCGACCATTCCCGAGGAGTACGGCGGCCCTGGCCTGAACTACGTCAGCTACGGC
>DASPMC010000064.1:0-16180 GCA_035627275.1 Noviherbaspirillum sp. | reverse complement strand
CAAGAGCCGGATTCAAGGCCTTGGCGACACCGCTGAGATTCGCAATCAGGGCACGGTGATTTCCGTGACCGACGGTATCTGCCGCATCCACGGTCTTTCCGACGCGATGCAGGGCGAGATGCTGGAATTCCCGGGCAACACTTTCGGTCTGGCGCTGAACCTCGAGCGCGATTCCGTCGGTGCCGTTATCCTGGGTGAATACGAGCACATTTCCGAAGGCGACACCGTCAAGTGCACCGGCCGCGTGCTGGAAGTGCCGGTTGGTCCGGAACTGGTCGGCCGCGTCGTCAACGCGCTGGGCCAGCCGATCGACGGCAAGGGCCCGGTCAACGCCAAGTTGACCGACGTGATCGAAAAGGTCGCACCGGGCGTTATCGCACGTCAGTCCGTGGACCAGCCGATGCAAACCGGCCTGAAGGCAATCGACTCCATGGTGCCGATCGGCCGTGGTCAGCGCGAGCTGATCATCGGCGACCGTCAAACCGGTAAGTCCGCCGTTGCGGTTGATGCCATCATCAACCAGAAGGGCCAGAACATGACGTGTATCTACGTCGCGATCGGCCAAAAGGCATCGACGGTCAAGAACATCGTCCGCGCTCTCGAGCAGCACGGCGCGATGGAGTACACCATCGTCGTCGCCGCCAACGCTTCCGAATCCGCAGCGATGCAGTACATCGCCGCCTACGCCGGCTGCACGATGGGCGAATACTTCCGCGATCGCGGTCAAGACGCACTGATCATTTATGACGACCTGTCCAAGCAGGCAGTCGCCTACCGTCAGGTTTCCCTGCTGCTGCGCCGTCCGCCGGGCCGCGAAGCATACCCGGGCGACGTGTTCTATCTCCACTCCCGTCTGCTCGAGCGTGCAGCACGTGTGAACCCCGACTACGTCGAAGCGTTCACCAAGGGTGAAGTCAAGGGCAAGACCGGTTCGCTGACCGCACTGCCGATCATCGAAACCCAGGCAGGCGACGTCTCCGCGTTCGTTCCGACCAACGTGATTTCCATTACCGACGGCCAGATCTTCCTCGAGACCTCGCTGTTCAACGCCGGTATCCGTCCCGCGATTAACGCAGGTATCTCGGTGTCCCGCGTCGGTGGTGCAGCGCAGACCAAGGTCATCAAGAGCCTGTCCGGCGGTATCCGTACCGACTTGGCGCAGTACCGTGAACTGGCTGCATTCGCGCAGTTCGCTTCCGACCTCGATGAAGCGACCCGCCGCCAGCTGGACCGCGGCGCACGCGTGACCGAACTGCTGAAGCAGACACAGTACTCCCCGCTGCCGATCTCGCTGATGGGCGTGTCGCTGTTTGCCGTGAACAAGGGCTACTTCGACGACGTCGACGTGAAGAAGGTGCTGGCATTCGAAGCTGGCCTGCACAACTTCATGAAGACCAGCCACGCCGCTCTGCTGAAGAAGATTGAAGACACCAAGCAACTCGACAAGGACGGCGAAGCTGAACTTGCCGCCGCGATTGCCGCCTTCAAGAAAACTTTCTGATCACTGGAGCTGAAGGAGTAATTACTCATGGCTGCAGGTAAAGAGATACGCGGCAAGATCAAGAGCGTAGAGAACACGAAGAAGATCACCAAGGCGATGGAAATGGTCGCCGCATCCAAAATGCGCAAGGCGCAGGACCGGATGCGTTCGGCCCGTCCCTACAGTGACAAGATTCGTAATATCGCCGCTCACTTGGCGCAGGCCAACCCGGAGTACACGCATCCTTTCCTGGTCAAGCGCGACACGGCAAAGAAAGTGGGCATCATCGTCGTCACGACCGACAAGGGTCTGTGCGGCGGCATGAACACCAACGTGCTGCGTCAGGTGACCACCAAGGTGCGCGAGCTCGAAGGTCAGGGCAAGAAGGTTGAAGCAGTCGCCATCGGCAACAAGGGTCTCGGTTTCCTGAACCGTATCGGTGCCAAGGTCGTGTCTCAAGCCACAGGCCTGGGCGACACGCCCCACCTGGACAAGCTGATCGGCCCCGTCAAGGTGCTGCTCGATGCGTACCAGGAAGGTCACATCGATACGGTCTACCTGTTCTACACCAAGTTCATCAACACGATGAAGCAGGAACCGATGATGGACCAGTTGCTGCCGCTGTCGGATGAGCGCATGGAAGCGGACAAGAATTCGCACTCGTGGGATTACCTCTACGAGCCGGATGCCCAGTCCGTGATCGACGAACTGCTGGTGCGTTACGTCGAAGCGCTGATCTACCAGGCTGTCGCCGAGAACATGGCGTCCGAGCAATCGGCACGCATGGTCGCGATGAAGGCTGCTTCCGACAATGCAGGTAACGTGATCGGCGAGTTGAAGCTTGTGTACAACAAGACTCGCCAGGCTGCGATTACCAAGGAACTGTCCGAGATCGTCGCCGGTGCGGCTGCGGTTTAACTAAAGAATCTACTTATATTGAAGGAACGAAAATGGCTGAAGGCAAAATCGTTCAGTGTATCGGCGCCGTGGTTGACGTGGAGTTTCCGCGCAATGCGATGCCCAAGGTTTACGATGCTCTGAAGATGGAAGGCTCCGCGCTGACCCTCGAAGTGCAGCAGCAGCTGGGTGACGGCGTGGTCCGTACCATTGCGCTGGGCTCTTCCGACGGTCTGCGTCGCGGCATGGTCATCCAGAACACCGGCGCACCGATCTCCGTGCCGGTTGGTCCGGCAACGCTGGGCCGCATCATGGACGTGCTGGGTAACCCGATCGACGAGCGCGGTCCGGTCAACGCAACGCAAACCGCATCGATCCACCGCAAGGCTCCTGCTTACGACGAGCTGTCCCCGTCGCAGGAACTGCTGGAAACCGGCATCAAAGTGATTGACCTGGTTTGCCCGTTCGCGAAGGGTGGTAAGGTCGGTCTGTTCGGCGGTGCAGGTGTGGGCAAGACCGTGAACATGATGGAACTGATCAACAACATCGCGAAGGCACACTCGGGTCTGTCCGTGTTCGCCGGCGTGGGCGAGCGTACTCGTGAGGGTAACGACTTCTACCACGAAATGGCTGACTCCAAGGTCGTTGACCTGGACAACCTGGCCAACTCGAAGGTATCGATGGTGTACGGCCAGATGAACGAGCCGCCGGGCAACCGTCTGCGCGTGGCGCTGACCGGCCTGACCATCGCGGAATCCTTCCGTGACGAAGGCCGTGACGTTCTGTTCTTCGTGGACAACATCTACCGTTACACGCTGGCCGGTACCGAAGTGTCCGCACTGCTGGGCCGTATGCCTTCTGCGGTGGGTTACCAGCCGACGCTGGCCGAAGAAATGGGCCGCCTGCAAGAGCGTATTACCTCGACCAAGACCGGTTCGATTACGTCCATCCAGGCCGTGTACGTCCCTGCGGATGACTTGACCGACCCGTCCCCGGCAACCACCTTCGCCCACCTCGACTCCACCGTCGTGTTGTCGCGTGACATCGCTGCACTGGGTATCTACCCCGCAGTGGATCCGCTCGATTCGACCTCGCGTCAGCTGGACCCGAACGTCGTTGGTGCCGAGCACTACGAGACCGCACGCGCCGTTCAGGGCACGCTGCAGCGCTACAAGGAACTGCGTGACATCATCGCGATTCTGGGCATGGACGAACTGGCACCGGAAGACAAGCTGGTCGTGGCACGCGCTCGCAAGATGCAGCGTTTCCTGTCCCAGCCGTTCCACGTTGCTGAAGTGTTTACCGGCTCCCCGGGCAAGTACGTTTCGCTGAAGGACACGATCAAGGGCTTCAAGATGATCGCTTCCGGCGAGCTCGATCACCTGCCGGAACAGGCGTTCTACATGGTCGGCACGATCGAGGAAGCAATCGAAAAGGCCAAGAAGATCTAATCGTGCGCGGCGCGGTGCGCCGTCGCCGGGCAGGGCACAGGGTAGCGTGTCCTGACTGACCGCGGCGGACTGCGTGCAACCGGTCCGGTCTTCAGACGAACAACAAAGGTTCTAACATGGCACACACTATTCACGTAGACGTCGTCTCCGCCGAAGAGGAAATCTTCGCCGGCGAGGCCGAATTCGTCGCGTTGCCGGGTGAGGCAGGTGAACTGGGTATCTATCCCCAGCACACCCCGCTGATCACGCGCATCAGGCCGGGTGCGGTGCGCATCAAGGTACCGGGCCAGGCGGACGAGGAATTCGTATTCGTCGCGGGCGGTATCCTCGAAGTGCAACCGAACGTCGTCACCGTGCTGGCCGATACCGCGATCCGCGGTCACGACCTGGACGAGGCGAAGGCGGCTGAAGCGAAGAAACTGGCTGAAGAAGCGCTGGCGAACCGCGGGTCGGAAATCGATTACGCAAAGGCACAGGCCGAATTGGCCGCGGCCGTTGCGCAGTTGGCAGCGATCGAAAAGCTGCGTCGCAAGCGGTAAGCGATGTTGGCAGTACAATGAAAAGGCAGCTTCGGCTGCCTTTTTTATTGGCAATCGCGGTCGACTTCGATCATCAAGGGCATGGGGCAGAAAAAGCTTGAATGACGCTGGACACAACGAACGGGATGGTCACGGCGGGCATAATGTACCGCACCGTTTCACAGACTCTTTTCTTTGTGCCCTTCGTGTGTCCCTTTGTGTTCGTTGAACAGGAGTTTGCCGCCCGAATTTTGTAAGAGCGCCTATCAATATAGGTAGCGAGCGGCCCGAGTTCGGAGCGAGAAGCGCATCCGTGCGTGAGGTATGGTGAATGACGCAGGTTCGAACCCGGATTGCGTAGCAGCATTTTGACAGGTACTCCAAGTGTTGGAATTCGAATGGACAAGGAACAGCAAATCATCGAACGCATACTCACCGAGAGCCGCAACATCGCCGTTGTTGGCTTGTCGGCCAAGGCGAACCGCCCGAGCCATGAAGTGGCGCAATACCTGCAGGCCCACAGTTACCGTATCATTCCGGTGAATCCGGCGTATGCGGGCACTCACATCCTTGGTGAGATGTGCCACGCGACACTTGCCGAGGCCGATGCGGCGGTGAAGAAGGAGGGCGGCAGGATCGATGTCGTCGACTGCTTCCGCAAATCGGAAGAGGTGGGGCACGCCGTCGACGAGGCGATCGCGGTCGGTGCCCGCTGCGTCTGGATGCAGCTCGGCGTGATCGACGAACAGGCGGCGGCACGCGCCGAAAAGGCCGGGCTCGATGTCGTGATGGACAAGTGCATCAAGATCGAGCACATGCAGTTGCGCTGAACGCCGCGCCACCAAAGAGGAAAAAAGATGCGTCGCTTTCTGCCGGAACTTGCCGCATTGCCGATGCTGCCGTTCCTGATTGCTCAAGGGAAGCATACGCGCCGCGTCACGCCGCGCCTGCCGGAAGCGAGCGGCCCGGTGGAAGGCGTCGCCGGCGCGTCGCAACCGGGCGCACCGTTGTCGCTGCTGACGGTGGGCGAGTCGCCGGTTGCCGGCGTCGGCGTCGGCACACATGAGGAAGCGATTACCGGTCAGCTTGCCCAAGCGCTGGCGCTGCGCATGCAAAGGCCGGTCGCTTGGCGCGCTTGCGGCAAGAATGGGGTGACTGCGCGCGAGGCGCTGGAATCGGTCATGCCCCTAGTTCCCGAGCAGCGTGTCGATATCGCCCTTGTCGCTTTCGGCGTCAACGATACGACCGCATTTCGTCCGCTATCGCACTGGCGGCGCGACCTCGGTAACGTGCTGCGCGCGTTGGAGCAGCGCTGCCGTCCGGGTGTGGTGCTGCTGTCTGGCGTGCCGCCGATCGCCTATTTCCCGGCGCTGCCCCAGCCGCTTCGCTGGGTAATGGGCTTGAAAGCGGGGGTGCTGGATCTCGCTGTCCGCGAGCTGGCTGCGGAACACCGCCATATACGCTACGTGCCGCTTGCCCTCGATACCAGCGACCCGTCCATGATGGCATCCGACGGTTACCATCCGTCCGCCAAAGGATGCACCGCCTGGGCGAAACTGCTCGCGGAGGCAGGCGCGCATTCCCTCGCGACGTAACCCCTCTGTACGTGCATCTCCATTTGTCCGTACGCAAGCCGGATGTGACTACTTGCTTCGAAAGATGATTCCGGCTGTAAATGGCGGTAGGATATGGTGATCCGCAGAGAGGTTGTCATGGAATTCCTGCTCGATCCCGACTTCTGGGAAGTCGCCAGCTTCATCGTTACCGTATTCGGCCTGCCGTTTGCGATCTTTCTTTTCCTGTACGAGCAGCGCAAGGAGCGCGATGCCGAGGACGAAGAGGCCTACCAGTTGCTGCAGGACGCGTACAACGATTTCCTGAAAATCGTGCTCGACAATCCGGACCTGAAGCTCCGGAGCAACACCCCCACGCCCAACCTGACCGACGAGCAGCGCGAGCGGATGCTGATCATCTTTGAAATGCTGATTGCCCTGTTCGAGCGCGCCTACATCGTGTCCTACGAGCCGGACATGAAAGGTGTGGCGCTGCGGCGCTGGCATTCCTGGGATGACTACATGCGCGAGTGGTGCGGGCGCGAGGATTTCTACTACCTGCTGCCGCAACTGCTGCGCGGCGAAGATCCTGACTTTGCCGCCTACATCCGCCGTATTGCTGATGAAGAACAGCGCAGCAAGCTAGCGTCTTGAAGCAAGGCGTTTGCCGATTGCCTCCGCCGACAGGTGCGGACGGATGATGTTGGCCAGACGGTCAAAGGTCGGCCCGATCGCTTCGTTCGGCACACAAGCATAGCCTAGCAGCAGGCCGCGCCGCGCCTGCTTCGCATCCATGTAATAGCGCGACAGCGGACGGGCGATGATGCCTTCCGATTGCGCGTGACGGCTGATCGCCGTATCGTCGCATTCGTCGGGCAGGCCCAGCGTGAGATGCAGGCCGGCATCGCCGCCGGTCATCGGCAGTGCGTCGCCGAAGTTGTGCGCGATTGTCGCCTGCAGCAGGCGCAGGCGCTCCTCGTACAGCACGCGCATGCGCCGGATGTGCGAAGCGAAATGCCCTTCCGTCATGAAGTCCGCCAGCACTGACTGCGTAAATACCTGCCCGCCGCGGTACAGCTCGGACAATCCCGTCGCGAACGGCGCGGCGAGTGCTTCGGGCACTACCAGGAAGCCGATGCGCAGGCCGGGAAACAGCGTCTTGCTGAACGACCCGAGGTAAAGCACGCGGTCGTGGGTATCCATGCCTTGCAGCGACGCCAGCGGACGGCTGTTGTAGCGGAACTCGCTGTCGTAGTCGTCTTCCATGATCCACGCGTTATGCACCGCCGCATACTCCAGCAGCATGCGCCGCCGCGACAGACTCATCACCGGGCCGAGCGGATACTGGTGGGAAGGCGTGACGAAGATGAAGCGCGGCGGATTCTTCCAGTCGCCGTTGCGCAAGTCGATGCCTTCGCTGTCCACGGCAACTGGTACCGGCTGCAGGTTGAGCGAGCGCAGCACACTGCGCGTGCCCCAGTAACACGGATCTTCCACCCAGGCGTGGTCGCCGGCCTCGCCCAGCAGCTTGGTTGCCAGGTCGATCGACTGGTGGATGCCGGTCGTGATCAGTACCTGGTCCGCCGTGCATTTCACTGAGCGCACCACCCGCAGGTATTCGGCGATTGCGTCGCGCAACGGCGGGTAGCCGCCGCCCTGGCCGTAGGTGAGGAGGTCGGGGCGGGCGCGGCGCCAGTACTTGTTCTGCAGGCGGCTCCAGGTCTTCATGGGGAACAGCGTCACGTCCGGTACACCCGGCATGAAGGCACCCCATTGGAGGCGGTATGCGCCTGCATGCTCGACCAGTTGCTCGCCGCGCCGCGAAAGCCCGAGGTTTCCCGCCGGATTGATCCGGGCCGACTCCTTCGCGGCCGCTTCCGGGATCTCATGCGGTACCGTATCGGCGACGAAGGTGCCTGCACCCGTGCGTGTTTCGAGAAAGCCCTCCGCGACCAACTGCTCGTACGCGTAGGTCACCGTATTGCGCGACATCTTGAGCTCACCTGCCAAGTCGCGCGACGAGGGCAATTGCAGCCCTGCCGGCAGTACATGCGCGAGGATTGCTTCGCGGATCACCTGGTAGAGCTGGCGGTTGACCGGTGTGCCGGCCCCGCGCTCGATGCGTTGCAGGAGAAAGTCGGAAAGGGCGGCGATGCGCAAAGTGGCTCCTTCGAAAATGCGGAATTCCAAACCTATATGGAGCCAGACTACATTGCCTGTTGTCAATCGACGCCCGACTCGCACCGTCAAAGTGGCACCATCAAATAAACCAAAGTGGCTCTATCGAATGGAGCCAAAGCGGCAGTAGGATTCGTCATCGCATTGACACAAGGCAAACGGAACAATGATGACCAATTCCGAACTACAGCGCCGCAAAGACGCGGCAACCCCGCGCGGCGTCGGCGTGATGTGCCAGTTCTACGCCGCGCGCGCCTCCAATTCCGAGATCTGGGACGTGGAGAACCGCCGCTACATCGACTTCGCCAGCGGTATCGCCGTGCTCAACACCGGGCACCGTCATCCGAAGCTCATCGAAGCGATGCAGCAGCAGCTCGACAAGTTCACCCACACTGCCTACCAGATCGTCCCCTACGCCAGCTACGTCGAACTGGCCGAGCGCATCAACGCCATCACGCCCGGCAGCCATGCGAAGAAGACCGCATTCTTCTCCACCGGCGCGGAGGCGGTGGAGAACGCGATCAAGATCGCCCGCGCCGCCACCGGCCGCCCAGGGGTGATCGCCTTCTCGGGAGGCTTCCACGGCCGCACGATGATGGGCATGGCGCTCACCGGCAAGGTGGTGCCATACAAGGTCGGTTTCGGCCCCTTCCCGGGCGAGGTATACCACGCGCCGTTCCCGATCGAGGTGCACGGCGTCAGCACCGAGGACTCGCTCGACGCGCTGCAGGCCTTGTTCAAGTCCGACATCGATCCGAAGCGCGTCGCGGCCATCATCCTCGAGCCGGTGCAGGGCGAGGGCGGTTTCTATCCCGCTCCGCGTGATTTCATGCAGGCCTTGCGTGCCTTGTGCGACCAGCACGGCATGCTGCTGATCGCCGACGAGGTACAGACAGGCTTCGCGCGTACCGGCAAGCTGTTCGCGATGGAGCACTACGGCGTGTTGCCCGATCTGATGACGATGGCCAAGAGTCTCGCCGGGGGCATGCCGCTGTCCGCCGTGTGCGGGCGCGCCGAGATCATGGACGCGCCGGCGCCGGGCGGACTGGGCGGCACCTATGCCGGCAATCCGCTTGCCGTCGCCTCCGCGCACGCCGTGCTCGACGTGATCAAGGAAGAGCACCTGGTCGAACGTGCCACCGTCCTCGGGCAGAGGCTGAAGGACAAGCTCAACGACCTGCGTGAAACCGGCGTGAAGCAGATCGCCGACGTGCGCGGCCTCGGCGCCATGGTCGCGGTGGAATTCATGAAGCCCGGCACGCGTGAACCGGATCCGGACTTCACCAAGCGCGTGCAGGCGAGCGCGATGGAAAAAGGCCTGCTGCTGCTCACCTGCGGTGTGTACGCCAACGTGATCCGCTTCCTCTTCCCGCTGACGATCAGCGACACCTTAATGGAGGAGGCGCTCGGCATCCTCGAAGCGGCGATGCGGGAGAGCTGACGCCGCGGGACACACAAGAACGAGTTGGGAGACAAGACGTGAGCTATCAAGAACATATCAAGCGCGACACCCTGGTCGCCTTCCGCGGCGTGAAGAAGACCTATGACGGCGAACACCTCGTCGTCAAGCATCTCGACCTCGACATCGAGCGCGGCGAGTTCCTCACGCTGCTCGGCCCGTCGGGTTCGGGCAAGACCACCTGCCTGATGATGCTGGCCGGCTTCGAATTCCCCACCGGGGGCGAGATCCGCCTCGAAGGCCAATTGCTGAACAAGGTGCCGCCGCACAAGCGCAACATCGGCATGGTGTTCCAGAACTACGCGCTGTTTCCGCACATGACGGTGGCGCAGAACGTCGCCTATCCGCTGTCGGTGCGCAAGGTCGACAGCGTGACGCGCGCCGCCAGGGTGAGGCGGGCGCTGGACATGGTGCAGATGGGGAAGTTCGCCGACCGCTATCCGGCCCAGCTCTCCGGCGGCCAGCAGCAGCGCATCGCGCTGGCACGCGCGCTGGTCTTCGAACCGAAACTGGTGCTGATGGACGAGCCGCTCGGCGCGCTCGACAAGCAATTGCGCGAGCACATGCAGCTCGAACTGAAGGCACTGCACCAGCGCCTCGGGCTGACTTTCGTCTACGTCACCCACGACCAGAGCGAAGCGCTCACCATGTCGGACCGCGTCGCGGTGTTCGACCAGGGGGTAATCCAGCAGCTGGCCGAAGTCGACGACCTGTACGAGCATCCGCAGAACCAGTTCGTTGCCGGCTTCATCGGCGACAACAACCGCTTCAGCGGCACCGTCGCCGCGGTCGATGGACAGCAATGCGGCATGCGCCTGCCGGACGGCAGCATCCTCACTGGACTGAACATCGGCGGCGCCATACCCGGACAGCAGGTCACTGCCTGCGTGCGTCCGGAGCGCATCCGCCTCGTATCAGGCAAGGAGCCTGCGAATAATGTACAGAACGCGTTGCAGGCCACCGTCTCCGACCTGATCTATTTCGGCGACCATGTGCGCGTGCGCTGCGCCCTGCAGCAGCAGGACGATTGCTTCGTCAAGATCGCGCTCAACGATACGGCGTTGCCCGAACTGCGCGCCGGTTCTCGGGTGGTGCTCGGCATCGAGCCGGACCGCCTGCGCGTATTCAACTGAGTTTCCCCTTCCCCCGTCACAAGAAGATAAAAGGAGTCGTCATGAAACTGCCTGTCCAATCCATCCTGTTCGCTGCCCTCGCATCCGCTGGCGCCGCACACGCAGCGGAGTTCACCGTTGTCAACTTCGGCGGCGCCAACAGCAATGCGCAGAAAGCCGCCTACGTCGAGCCTTTCCAGAAGGCGACCGGCGACAAGGTGACGGTGGTCGAGTACAACGGCGAAATGGCCAAGGTCAAGGCCATGGTCGAAGCGAAGAAGGTGAGCTGGGACCTGGTGGAAGTGGAATCCGGCGAAGTGGGCCGCGCCTGTGAGGAAGGCCTGCTGGAGAAGATGGACCACAGCAAGTTCGGCAAGAAGGAGGAATTCATTCCGGCTGCTTTCCATGAATGCGGCTTCGGTGCCTTCGTGTGGTCGACCGTCCTCGGCTACAACGCCGACAAGATGAAGAATCCGCCCAAGAGCTGGGCCGACTTCTGGGATGTGAAGAAATTCCCCGGCAAGCGCGGCATGCGCAAGGGCGCGCGCTACAACCTCGAGTTCGCGCTGATGGCCGACGGCGTGCCGACCAAGGAAGTCTACAACGTGCTGTCGACCAAGGCCGGTGTGGATCGTGCGTTCAAGAAGCTGGACGAACTCAAGAATCACATCCAGTGGTGGGAAGCCGGCGCACAGCCGCCGCAATTCCTGGTGGCCGGCGACGTCGTGATGTCCACCGTATTCAACGGCCGCATCGATGCCGCGCAGCGTGAAGGCAAGAACCTCGCGATCTCCTGGGCCGGCGCGATCTATGACCTCGACTACTGGGTGATCCCGAAGGGCGCGAAGAACAAGGACGCCGCCGAGAAATTCATCGCCTTCTCGAGCACGCCGGAAGCACAGCACAACTATGCATCGAAGATAGCCTACGGCCCGGTCAACAACAACGCGTTCAAGCGCATGGACTACAAGATGCTGGCCAACCTGCCGACCTCGACCAACAACGTCAAGGATTCGGTGCAGCAGAACCTGAAGTTCTGGACCGACCACGGCGAAGAACTCGAGCAGCGCTTCACCGCCTGGGCGGCGAAATAAGACCGTGTTTCCTCCGTCCGGATCATCCCGGCGGTTCGATGCCGTCCGCAAGGGCGGCATCCTTTTCCAATGACAAAAGTGTTTGAGAGAGACATGACATCTCCAGCTCTGGGCGCCGCCCTCGACGCGATTCCGGCCGAGCCGTCGACGGCGCAACTCAAGCGCGAGCTGCACCGCGCGCAATTGCGCAAGCGCGCTACCGCGATCGCATTGATTGCGCCGCTGATGATCTTTCTGCTGGTTACCTTCGTTGCGCCCATCCTCATCCTGCTCAAGCGCGCGGTCGAGAATCCGGAAGTGGCGACGGTGCTGCCAAAAACCGTGCAGGCAATGGGTGGCTGGAATCGCAACGGCACGCCTTCCGATGAAGCGTATGCGGCATTGGCCGAAGACCTCGCACTGGCGAAGGAGCAGAACGTGGCCGGCGTGCTGGCGCGCCGCATCAATACCGAGATCCCCGGCGCTCGCTCGATCATCATGAAGACAGCGCGCGCCATGCCCTTGCAGGACGCGGAAGGCAGGCGGCTCAAACCCGCCGCAGCGCGCGCGGCCCTGATCGAAATCGACGAGCAATGGGGCAAGCCGGAATACTGGCAGGTGATCGCGAAGAACAACTCGCGCCATTCACCGTATTACCTGCTGGCCGCGCTCGATATGCGGCAGGATGCCTTCGGCAATATCGAACGTGTCGATGAGAACCAGTCCGCCTATCGATATATCTTCCTGCGCACCTTCACCATCAGCCTGGGCGTCACGCTGTGCTGCCTGCTGCTCGGTTTCCCGCTCGCCTACTGGCTGTCGACCATGCCCGAGCGCAAGGCCAACCTGTTTATGATCCTGGTGCTGATCCCGTTCTGGACTTCGATCCTGGTGCGCGTGGCCGCATGGATGGTGCTGCTGCAGGCGGAAGGGTTGGTCAACAAGTCGCTGATGGGACTGAACCTGATCGAGGCGCCGCTCGAGCTGATCTTCAACCGCACTGGCACCTATATCTCGATGACGCACATCCTGCTGCCGTTCATGATCCTGCCGCTGTACAGCGTGATGAAGGCGATTCCGCCGAGCTACCTGCGCGCGGCCGTCTCGCTCGGCAGCCATCCGTTCGCCGCCTTCTGGCGCGTGTACGTGCCGCAGACCTACCCGGGCGTCGGCGCGGGCGCGCTGCTGGTGTTCATCCTTGCGCTCGGCTACTACATCACGCCGGCGCTGCTGGGCGGCACCAACGAGCAGATGGTCAGCTATTACGTCGCGTACTTCATCAACGTGACGATCAACTGGGGCATGGCCTGTGCGCTGGGCGCGCTGCTGTTCGTTGCGACGCTGGTGCTGTATGGCGTGTACCGGCGGTTCGCGAAGATCGATGTGAGCATGGGGTAAGCGATGAAGAATCTGTTTCCTGTATTTGCACCTTACCAGTCGTTCACCGAACGCGCCTGGTTCTTCATCTTGCGCGGCTTGAACGCGCTGACCCTGCTGTTCCTCGTGCTGCCCATCCTGGTGATCGTGCCGCTGTCTTTTTCCGACAGTTCCTTCCTCTCGTATCCGATGCCCGGCGTGTCGCTGCGCTGGTACCAGAACCTATTCGAGTCGGACGAGTGGATGCGCGCGGCGAAGAACAGCTTCATCGTCGCCCCCGCCGCCACGTTGATCGCCACCGTCCTGGGTACGTTAGCCGCGGTCGGCCTGAACAAGGCGGAGTTTCGCGGCAAGGGCCTGGTGATGGCGGTGCTGATCTCGCCGATGGTGGTGCCGGTGGTGGTGGTCGGTGTCGGCGTGTACCTTTTCTTTGCGCAGATCGGGCTGTCGGAAAGCTACACCGGGTTGATCCTTGCCCATGCCGCGCTGGGTGCGCCCTTCGTCGTGACCACGGTGTCGGCGACCTTGCAGGGATTCAACCACAACCTCGTGCGCGCCAGCCTCAGCCTGGGGGCAAGCCCGCTGACCACTTTCTTCCGCATCACGTTGCCGGTAATTGCACCGGGTTTGATTTCCGGTGCGCTGTTCGCCTTCGCCACCTCCTTCGATGAAGTGGTGATCACACTGTTCGTTGCGGGGCCGGGGCAATCGACATTGCCGCGCCAAATGTTCGCCGGCATCCGCGAGAACATCAGCCCGACGATCGCTGCGCTGGCGACTATCCTGATTGTGTTTTCCACATGCCTGCTGCTCGCGCTGGAATGGTTGCGCGGGCGGAACAAGGCAGCTGCCAAGATTTAAGGAGAGATTCCATGCTGAACCTGAAAGACCCTTCGCTGCTGCGCCAGCAAGCCTTTGTCGGCGGCCAGTGGTGCGATGCCGACGACCGTTCCACGTTTGCCGTCACCAATCCGGCCACCGGCGAAACTATCGGCACCGTGCCGAACATGGGCGCAGCCGAAACACGCCGCGCCATTGCAGCTGCCAATGCAGCCTGGTCCGGCTGGCGAGCGAAAACTGCCAAGGAACGCAGCAATATCCTGCGCAAGTGGAACGACCTGATGCTCGCCAACACGGACGACCTCGCGCTGATCATGACGGTGGAGCAGGGCAAGCCGCTGGCCGAGTCGAAAGGCGAGATCGTCTATGCGGCTTCCTTCATCGAATGGTTCGCCGAGGAGGCCAAGCGCGTGTCGGGCGACACGCTGCAGTCGCCGTGGCCGGACCGTCGCATCGTCGTGACGAAGGAGCCGATAGGGGTCTGTGCAGCAATCACGCCGTGGAACTTCCCTGCCGCGATGATCACCCGCAAGGTCGGCCCGGCACTTGCAGCGGGCTGCCCGATGGTGGTGAAGCCGGCGGAGGGCACGCCGTTCTCCGCGCTGGCGATGGCGGTGCTGGCCGAGCGTGCCGGCGTGCCCGCCGGCGTGTTCTCCGTCATTACCGGCGACGCGCGCGCGATCGGCGGCGAGATGACCTCGAATCCCATCGTGCGCAAGCTGAGTTTCACCGGCTCCACCGAGGTCGGCCGCCTGCTGATGCAGCAGTCGGCGGCAACGGTCAAGAAGCTCTCGCTTGAGTTGGGCGGCAACGCACCCTTCATCGTGTTCGACGATGCCGATCTCGATGCCGCGGTGGAAGGCGCGATGGCGTCGAAATACCGCAACGCGGGTCAGACCTGCGTGTGCGCGAACCGCATCTATGTGCAGAACGGCGTGTACGACGCATTCGCCGACAAGCTGGTGGCCGCCGTGCGCAAGCTGAAGGTCGGCAACGGCCTCGAATCCGGCGTCACCCAAGGCCCGCTGATCGACGAGGATGCGGTGAGGAAAGTGGAACAGCATGTCGCCGATGCGATCGGCAAGGGCGGCCGCGTGCTCACCGGAGGCAAGCGGCATGCGCTCGGCCTGACCTTCTTCGAGCCCACCGTGATCGCCGGCGTGACCACCGGCATGCGGGTGGCGAAGGAAGAGACTTTCGGTCCGGTCGCGCCGCTGTTCCGCTTCAAGACCGACGACGAGGCGATCGCGATGGCCAACGATACCGAGTTCGGCCTCGCCAGCTATTTCTACTCGCGCGACATCGGCCGCATCTGGCGCGTGGCCGAGGCCTTGGAGAGCGGTATGGTAGGCATCAACACCGGGCTGATCTCGAATGAAGTCGCGCCCTTCGGCGGCGTCAAGCAGTCGGGCCTCGGGCGCGAAGGTTCCAAGTACGGGATGGATGACTACCTGGTGATCAAGTATCTGTGCATGGGCGGGATTTGAGTCACTCCGCCATCACCGTCCGGTTCCTGCCGTTCTTCGCCCGATATAGCGCAAGATCGGCATCCTGAAGCAAGGATTCGAAGTCCTTGTGCAGCCCGTGCTTGAGACAGGCGATGCCGACGCTGATTGTCACGCGTTCGGCGACGCTCGAAGAGCTGTGCGGGAGGTTGGCATCCCATACCGCCTCGCGTGATGAAGACGACGGAGAAAGCCGCTGCCCACAGGGCAAGGTTGGCAAGACCAGGCAGGGTGCCCAGGCAGGCGGTGATCGAACGGTGCATTGCCCCCTCCTTTTCGACACACCCTCCAGCCGTACGCAGCCTGGATGCCGTTTACGGCTACAGTTTTACTTTTGGTTGTTATTTGGAAATCCGACTATACCGCCGCCACCCTCGCGATGCTGAAGCGTTTTCCGGCTTTGGCGGCAGTCACATGCGATTTCCTTGATATGGATACGCATTTCCGGGCGCACGCCGGATGAACCTGCATCGGCGATAATGGCGGATTCGTGAAAGGTTTCACTATGTCCGCATTCAATACCCCCCGCTTCGCCCCCCTCCAGAACGACACCTTCCTGCGCGCGCTGCTGCGCCAGCCCACCGAGTACACGCCGCTGTGGCTGATGCGCCAGGCCGGCCGCTACCTGCCGGAATACTGCGCCACCCGCAAGCGCGCCGGCTCCTTCCTCGGCCTGGCCAAGAACCCGGACTTCGCCACCGAAGTCACGCTGCAGCCGCTGGATCGCTACGCGCTGG
>DASPMC010000063.1:0-3301 GCA_035627275.1 Noviherbaspirillum sp. | reverse complement strand
TCGAAGGGATCAAGGACGAACTGCTCGGCAACTTCGGGCTTTCCGGCGGCGGCGCCGCCGGCTTCGAACTCGATCGTGCCGATGTCGAACTCGGCACGCCTGTGAATGCCGTCGTTGTTGCACGTTCCGAAAAGCACCAGGCGCATTTCGGCGTTACGCCGGAAGAAGTCTTGTCGACGCTTCCGCACATCGGCGGCGGCGGCTCCGCCGACCTCATCCGCGCAGACATGACTTACTTCGAAACGCCCGGCGGCGGCGCTGTGTTCTCCGTCGGCTCGATCACGTTCTGCGGCAGCCTTTCGCACAACAACTACGAGAACAACATCTCGCAGCTGTTAAGGAACGTCGTCAGGCGGTTTGCGGCACGCGCAGAAGTGCGAGGGGAACGATGAGACCGTCGATATGAGCCGGGACATGCAAGCGACAAAAGAAGACATACGCGCATGGATCCTCAGCCGATATAAAACCCACATTCCGCTGCCGGATATCACAGATATCCAGCGCGCGGTGGGGTGGACAAGGCCGAGCGACGCTTCCAGGCAATCGAATTCCGCGTTTGGCGGAAATCTCTCATTCCAGCGACAGCCCAGGAGAATCTGATGTTCCAGTTTTCGTCGAGCCCCGTAGAGGGACAAATGATGAGCGATCCGCTGCTCATTTCGTCGATCATCGAGTATGCGGACCGGTATCACCCGGACACCGAAATCGTGTCGCGCCGGGTCGAAGGAGACATGCATCGCTACACCTACCGCGACTGTCACAAGCGGGCGCGGAAGATGGCGAATGCGCTTGCGGCACTCGGCGTCCGCCCAGGTGAGCGGATCGGAACGCTGGCGTGGAACGGCTACCGGCATCTCGAGCTGTACTACGCGATATCGGGTTCCGGCTCCGTGATGCACACCATCAACCCGCGCCTGCATGCCGACCAGGTCGCCTACATCATCAACCACGCGGAAGACCAGTACCTCTTCTTCGACATCAGCTTCCTTTCCCTGGTGGAGTCTGTCGCGCCGCAATGCAAGGGGGTAAAAGGCTTCGTGATGATGTGCGGCCGCGAGCACATGCCAAAGACAACGGTGCTCTCCAATCTCCTCTGCTACGAATCACTGCTTGAACAGCATGACGACGACTACACATGGCCGGTGTTGAACGAAGCGGCCGCATCGAGCCTGTGCTACACGTCGGGAACCACCGGGAACCCGAAGGGCGCGCTGTATTCGCACCGGTCGACGTTGTTGCACTCGTATGCGACTGTACAGCCAAACGCATTCGGCCTTTCTTCGCGCGAGGTTGTGATGCCGGTGGTGCCCATGTTTCACGTCAATGCATGGGGGCTGCCCTACTCGGCGCCGATGGCCGGTGCAAAGCTGGTGTTGCCCGGTCCGTCACTTGATGGGAATTCATTGTTCGAGCTGATCGAGGGGGAGGGCGTTACTTTCTCCGCCGGTGTGCCGACGGTGTGGCTGGGAGTGCTCGACCATGCGGACAAGGCTGGAAAGCGCTTTACCACGTTCAAGAGGATCGTCATTGGCGGATCGGCTTGCCCGCCCGCGCTGATGAAAGCCTGGCGCGAGCGGTACGGCGTCGAAGTGATCCACGCGTGGGGCATGACGGAGATGTCGCCGGTCGGCGCGGTATGCAGCCTGCACCCGCGGCACGCAGTGCTGGGTGCCGAAGAACAGCAGCAACTGCGAGAAAAGCAGGGGCAGGCGGTGTTCGGAATCAAAATGAAAATCGCCGGCGACCTCGGCGAGGACCTGCCCTGGGATGGAAAGACACGCGGCAACCTGCTGGTAAAGGGGCCTTGGGTGATCGGCAGCTACTTCAAGGGCGAAGGGGGTGAGGCGCTGCAGGATGGATGGTTTCCGACCGGCGACGTGGTTACGATCGACAACGATGGCTACATGCAGATCACGGACAGAAGCAAGGACGTGATCAAGTCGGGAGGCGAATGGATCGGCTCGATCGATCTGGAAAACATCGCCATGGCCCATCCTGCCGTCCATCAGGCGGCGTGCATCGGCGTCTACCACCCGAAATGGGACGAGAGACCCCTCCTGGTTGTCGAGAAGAGACCGGGCGCGGAGCTCGACAAGCAAAGCCTGCTGGCCTTCTACGAAGGGAAAGTCGCCAGATGGTGGCTGCCGGACGACGTGGTATTCGTCGATGCCCTGCCCATCGGGGCGACAGGAAAGGTATTGAAAAGCGAGATCCGCAAGCAGTTCAAGGACTTCAAGTTGTCGGCCGAGCCGGCGCGGAACGGGTAACAGCCCGGAGTTGACGATTACAGCATGCAAGCACCACACACAATCGAAGCATTCGATGCGTCCGCCCGCGCGCGGTTGAATGCGTATCTGTCCGAACATGTCCCTGACTTCGATGGCATACGGGAGTTGAGCAAGTTCGAAGGCGGGCAGTCGAACCCGACCTACCGGTTAAGCACTGCAACACGGAATTACGTGCTGCGCACCAAGCCGGCGCCGGCTACGGAGCTGCTGCCCTCGGCGCACGCCATCGACCGCGAGTACCGCGTGATCAGCGCGCTTGGACGGGCCGGGATTCCGGTTCCCGAGACCTTTGTGCACTGTGAAGACGAGGGGATTATCGGCCGCCAGTTCTACCTGATGGGTTTTGTATCCGGCCGCATATTCTGGGACCAGGCATTGCCGATGCTGCCGGCGCCGGAGAGAGCGGCGATCTATGGCGAAATGAATCGTGTGATGGCCGCGCTTCACAGCGTTGATCCCGCCGATGCCGGACTGGCGGATTTCGGGAAGCCGGGCAATTACTTCGGCCGGCAGATTTCGCGCTGGACCAAGCAATACCTGGCCTCGCAGACCCAGGTACAGCCGGCGATGGAGCGGCTCATCGAATGGCTGCCCGAGCATATTCCGGACGGCGAGGAAACGTGCATCGTCCACGGCGACTTCCGCCTGGATAACCTGGTGTTCCACCCCACGGAACCGAGGGTGATCGCGATTCTCGACTGGGAGCTCGCCACCCTCGGCCATCCGCTTGCCGATTTCTCGTACCACTGCCTCGGCTACCGGATTGCGCCGCACCAGTTCCGCGGCATCGCAGGACTGGATCTGCCGGCGCTCGGCATACCGTCCGAGCAGGCATATATCGCGATGTACTGCGACCGCACCGGCCGCAACCGGATCGACGACTGGGAGTATTACATCGCGTACAACCTGTTCCGGCTTGCGGCCATCCTTCAGGGAATCGCCAAGCGCGCCGAGGATGGGACCGCGGCGGCCGCGGATGCGGCGCGGGTGGGGGCGCAGGCGCGCGAGCTCGC
>DASPMC010000062.1:0-34864 GCA_035627275.1 Noviherbaspirillum sp. | reverse complement strand
AGTCGACGCCGGCTTCGTGCCGAACGACTGGCAGGTCGGCCAGACCGGCAAGATCGTCGCGCCGCAGCTGTACATCGCCGTTGGTATTTCCGGCGCGATCCAGCACCTGGCCGGCATGAAGGATTCGAAGACCATCGTCGCCATCAACAAGGATCCGGAAGCACCGATCTTCTCTGTGGCTGACTACGGCATCGTGGGCGACCTGTTCGAAGTGGTGCCGCAGCTGGAAGCCGGACTCGCATAGCCGCTTTGTGCACGTTGTCCCGGACCAGTCTCCATCCCGGGCGAAATGTTAAAGTCACGTTGTTCGCAGTTCGGAATTGCACCAAAGGCGTGTCAATGCAGCAACAACAGAACCACCCAGGGCAGCAAACGGAATCCGCCGGCACCTTCCATGTGCCGGCGTACAAGCTTACGCCGCCAATCGGCTCCTCGTCGCTGGTACCCCGTACGCGTGTGGGCGAGCAGATCCGGCAAGCGGAAGGGGCCAAGCTGATCCTGGTTCGCGCGCCTGCCGGCTTCGGCAAGACCACGGTCATGCTGCAGTACCACGCCGACCTGAAGGCGCGCGACGTCGCGACAGCCTGGCTGAATCTCGATGCAGCCGACAACGACCTAGGGCGGTTTGTCACCGACCTGGCTGCTGCTTTCCGGTGCATCGATCCTGCCTTCACATCGGACGCGCCGGGCGCCAACGACGTCGACGGCTTCACGCTGGATCTGCTTACGCATATCGGCGCCTCCGAGCGGCGTTTTGTGTTGTTCCTTGATGAGTTCGAGGCCATCCAGAATCCGACCGTCCAGGACATCATCCGCCGGCTGCTGCCCGGCCTGCCGCCGGGGGGAAGCGTCGTCATCGGCTCGCGTGACATTCCCGACCTCGGCCTGGGCCGGCTACGCGCCCATGGCCAGCTGCTGGAAATCGGCCCCGCCGGCCTGCGTTTCTCGCTCGACGAAACGGTCTGCCTCATGCGGGACAAGCGCTGCATTGCACTGGGCGACGCCGAGATTGCGAAACTGCAGCGCTGCACGGAAGGCTGGGCCGCAGCCTTGCAACTCGCCGCTCTCTCGCTGGCCGACCGCGACGACCATCAGGGCTTTGTCGCAACCTTCTCCGGCTCGAACGCCGACATCGCCGACTATCTCGCGGAAGATGTCCTTGAACGCCAGGACGCCGAGGTAAGGGACTTCCTCCTGCAGACCAGCCTCCTGAAGGAGCTGACGCCGGCCTTGTGCGACGCGGTCACCCAACGCAGCGACAGCCGCCAGATGCTGGGCCGACTGGAACGCAGCAATCTTTTCCTCATTCCCCTCGACAGTGAACGTCGCTGGTATCGCTATCACAGTATCTTTGCCGACTTCCTGAAGGCGCAGCTCGAGCAGTTGCAACAGGCCGACATCGCCATCCTGCACGGGCGTGCCGCCGACTGGTACGCGGAACAGGGACGGATGGTGCCGGCCATCGACCACGCGCTCGCATCCGGCATCTTCGAATTCGCGCTGCCTCTGCTCGAACGCCATGCAAAACACCTGCTGTGGCAGGGCAGGGTCAGGCTGTTGACGCGCTGGATCGACGGCCTTCCACCCGCCGCGCTCGCGTCGTACCTGGAGCTGCGTCTCGTGTACGCATGGGCGTTGTGCCTGACGAACCGTTACCGCGACGCCGTGGCCGAGCTGGAAGCGCTCGACGGCAAGGGCGACCAGGATTTCGAAGCGCGCGTCATGGCGGTCCAGACGCTCGCGCTTGCCATGGCGGATCGCGCGGACGAGTGCTACCGGAATCTCGACCGCATCATGTCCCTGATGCCTTCGCTGGAGCCATTCACGTTCGGCGTCGTCGCCAACGTGATGGCCTACTGCCTGATCACCGCCAACCAGATCGGCGGCGCGCGGCGGCTGCTCGACCAGGCCAAGGACTCGCATGCGCAGCTCGGCGCGACATTCAGCATGGCCGTCAGCGAAAGCATCGAAGGTGTGATCGACATGGTGCAAGGCCGCCTGCGCAACGCCACGGCTAGTCTGCGCAGCGCTTTCTCCCGGATGCAGGCGCGGGGTTCAGGATCGATCGGCGGCCGCGGCACAGTCAGTGTCCCGCTTGCTGTTGCCCTCTATGAAGCCGGCGAGATCACTGAGTCGGAGCGCCTGATTACCGACTCGCTGCCGTTCATCCGCCAGACCGGCACACCGGATTCCCTCATTTCGGCGCACCTGGTGCTTGCTCGCATTGCATTGCTCCGCGGTGACCGCTCGGCGGCCCTGCAACGGATGTCCGAACTGGAATACCTCGGGCACCAGAACAACCTGCAGCGGGCTGTGGCAACGGCATGGCTGGAACGCTCTCGCATCGCTCTCCGCCAGGGAGACCTGGCGGCGGCGCAGGAATACCTGCAGAACGCCGACAAGCCGGAGGTCTGGATGCGCTTTGCGCAGTTCCCCGGACATGCGAATGAGGTCGACACGATCTCCATCGGCCGTGCACGGCTGCTGGCGCGCCAAGGTAACACGGAAGCCGCCATCGACCTGCTCCGGCAGGAGATCATCCATGCAGAGAGCCTGTTACGCCACCGTCGTGCGCTCAAGCTGAACATCCTGCTGGCCGAGGCACTTCAGGCAGCAGGCGACAATAAGGCGGCGCAACGCGTCATGGCGGATGCGTTGCGTTTTGCCTCGAAGGAAGGCTTCATCCGTACCTTCATCGATGAAGGCGACGCTGTTCTCCGTCTGGTTCGCGAAGTGCGCGCGGCCGGAACGCCGGACATTGACCCGGCCTTCTTCGACAGGATCCTTGGGCCGGACGCCACTGCCGCCGTCGAAGCGGAGACACAGGCGGCCGCACCGTCCCTGGTCGATCCCCTGACCGACCGCGAAATCCAGGTGCTCCAACTGCTGGCCGAGGGACACCCCAACCGCGTGCTGGCGGACCGCCTGTTCGTCACGGAAACCACCATCAAGGCACATCTGCGCAACATCAACACAAAACTGGCCGCGCGCAATCGCACCGATGCGGTTGCCATCGCCCGTCGCGTCGGACTGATCCGGCAATAGAGCACATATAGATCCAGCCAAGGCCACTTCCTTGATGCGTGCCGCCTGCACGTCGGATCAATCCTCCGTTCGGCAACACTCCCTTCTTTGGCATTTTTCATCTCGCCGCCCGGCAACGTTTTCGCTGCATGAAAGATTGTTCCTTCGAACGATGTAAAAACACGTCCTCACAGGGATAGTCGCCTTGCCGGAACGATAACAGCCGGAATGAGAAAAAAGCGGACTCTCGACGCAGTCAACTTCAAGTCCGCATCAACCACCAGATCAAGGAGACTGAAATTGCCCTATTCCTATAAGAAGCGCGTACTCGCGTACGGCATGATGCTGGCGGCCGTGGCCGCACTGGCAGCCTGCGGCGGAACCGAAGACATTAGCGACGTCAGCGTACGTTTTTCCAGCACCGATCCCGACGCCGCGCCATTCCCGAGCGATCGCTATACCGTGCCTGATGCGACGCAGCTTTCGCTGCGCCGCGTTGCCTTACCCAAACCGGATTGCTCGGTACGCGTGAGCGACTGCGAGGACGTCGATGTCCTCAATACACTCGACGGCTTCTCGCTATTCCCGCGCTTCACCGTTCCCTTTACGGGAGACATCGACCCGGCGACCGTCAATAGCGACAGTGTTTATCTGCTGCATGTGGGCGGACCGGACGGCCTGCGCGCCGGCAGCAAGGTCGGCATCAACGAGGTGGCTTGGGATGCGCCTTCGAGGACACTGTCGTTCAGGAGCGACGAGTTTTTTCTGGAACATGCGCGCTATCTGCTGGTCGTGACCGACAATGTGCGGGACACACAGGGCAAGCGCCTGGGCGGAGGCGAATGGATCGATGACACGACCGGCAGGGCGGCAGGACGGCAGGCCGAGTCCGGCAGCTACCGCGAAGAGTTGCGCCAGGCGCTGGCTTTCGTGCCATCGAATACCGGGCGGCCCGTCGCTGCCAGCTTGTTCACCACGCACAGCGCCACGGCGGAACTGGCCAAGATCGCGGGCCAGGTCAAGGCGCGCGCGCCGGCGCCGGTCGACTTCATGATCGCGACGCGCAACGGCGCTTCGACCCGCGCACTGTTCGACGTCAACGATGTGACGCGCATGCTGTTCAGGCGGCAGGTTGGCACTGCGCAGTTCAGCGAGTTTGAGCAGCCCCTGGCATCGCTCCAGGTGATGCCAGGCAGTGTGGCGCGCATTGGCTACGGGTATTTCAGCTCCCCCAATTACCTGACATCGACGCTGCAGATTCCGGCAACCGGCACCGCGACCGGTACGCCGCAGCAGCGCGGCGAGAACAGGCTGCTGGTGCAGATCTTTGTGCCGGCCGGCAGCAAACCCGCAGCCGGCTGGCCTGTGGTGATTTACGGCCATGGCTTCAGCGACAACCTGTTCGGCTCGCCTTGGTCGGTCGCTTCGACGTACGCCTCGTATGGGCTGGCCACCGTGTCGATTCATGTCGCCGGCCACGGCGGCGGGTCGCAGGGGAGCCTCCTGGTGGAGTTGGGCAGCAGCGGTACGGTGACCCTGCCGGCCGCCGGCCGCGGCCTGGATGTCAACGGTGACGGCGCAATCAGCGCCACCGAGGGCAGCACGGCGCCCGCTCCCTATGGATTGATCGGCGCACGAGATACGCTCCGCCAGACGGTGACCGATCTCATGCAACTGGTGCGCCAGTTCGAGGCGGGCGTGGACATCGATGGCGATGGCACGGCGGATTTCGACGGACGCCGCATCACCTATAACGGTCAATCCTTCGGCGGCGTTTACGGCACCATGCTGATGGGCGTGGAGCGTTCCATCGTGGCCGGTGTTCCCAATGTCGGCGGCGGCGACCTGGTGGAGGCCACACGGCTGGGGGCATTGCGCATCCTTCGCACGACCAGCCTGGCGGCGCGCAAGCCCTCGCTCATCAACTTGCCGGCATTGCCCAACCTGCCCGCGCCGGCCAACCTGCAGTTTGACGAGAATATGCCTCTGCGCAACCAGCTTCCGCTGACGAAGCACGTGCCCGGCGCCATGGCCATTGCCGCCGTCTTCGAGCGCACCTCATGGGCACAGCAGGGCGGCGCGGCGGCGGCCTATGCTTCCCTGATCCGCAAGCGTCCGCTGCCCGGCCATGCGGCCAAACCCCTGATCTTCCAGATCGCCAAGGGTGACAAGACGATGCCCAATCCCACATCGAGTCTCGTTGTGCGCGCCGGGGACTTCGCCGACCGGGTCAGTTACTTCCGCAACGACCTTGCCTATGCAGCAAATCCAGCGCTGCCCAAGGATCCGCATGGTTTCCTTACCAACATCGGCAGCACAGCCAACAGGCCCTATGCCATCGCAGCCCAGCGCATGGTGGCCGAGTTCCTTTCCAGCAATGGAACCCGCACCATCGACCCGGACGGAGAACAAACGATCTTCGAGATGCCGTTGGTCGGGCCGTTGCCAGATGGATTGAACTACATTCCGTAGAAATGCGGCCGTGGCCGGGATGCAGCGCCTTCGCAGCGTCCCGGCCGCCAATGCACATTCCTCAACATTGGGCCCAAAGATTGTTCTTTCGAACGATGAAAACAGCCCCGAAGGGGAGGATAGTGGCACCTCGAACCACCGCGCATCGTACGGATGCGGAACGCAGGAATATCACGATAAAGATTAAGGAGACTCGCATGACACCACGTCCATCCCTCCGCGCCGCCGTACTGGCCGCCGCCACCGTCCTGGCGGCGCCGGCGGCCTTTGCGGACGTTATCAAGATCGCACAGATCGAGCCGCTGTCCGGTCCGCTGGCTGCCGCCGGCCAGACACTGACCAAACAAATGCAGGCGGTCGCCGAACTCGCCAATGAACAGAAGTGGGCCGGCGAGCACAAGTTCGAAGTCGTCGCCATCGACAACAAGGGCAGCCCGCAGGAATCGCTGGCGCAACTGAAGTCTGTAATCGACCACGGTTACCGTTACATCGCGCAGGGCCTCGGCTCCGGCGTCTCGCTTGCGCTGATTGACGCGGTGAACAAGCACAACGAGCGCAATCCGGGCAAGGAGATCGTCTTCCTGAACTACTACGCGCTAGATCCGGACATGACCAACAGCAAGTGCAGCTTCTGGCATTTCCGGTTCGACTCCAACTCTGACATGCGGGTCGAGGCGCTGACCACCTACATGGCCAAGGACCCAGGCATCAAGAAGGTCTACCTGATCAACCAGAACTATGCGTACGGCCACCAGGTCCAGCGCGCCGTTAAGGATTACCTCGCCCGCAAGCGGCCGGATATCCAGATCGTCGGCGACGACCTGCATCCGATTGGGACGGTCAAGGATTTCTCGCCCTACGTCGCCAAGATCAAGGCCTCCGGCGCAGACACGGTCTTTACCGGGAACTGGGGCAACGATGTCGGCTTCCTGGTCAAGTCGATGAAGGAGATGGGCTCCGATGCCAAGCTTTACGGCCTCCAGGTGTCGGGCGCCAACGTTCCCACAACCATGGGTGCGTCCGGCGTGGACCGCGTGAAGACGATCCTGCCTTGGCATGCAAACAACGAGACCTTCTCCGGCCAGAAACTGGTCGAAACGTACAAGAAGAAGTACAACGAGGACTACACCTCGACCGGCCCCTACAACGCACTCGCTGTCCTGGCACAGGCCATCAAGAACGTCAAGTCGACCGATTCCGTCAAGGCCGCGTTCGCCATGGAGGGGCTGAAGGTCAAGAGCCTCAATGGTGAAATCGAAATGCGTGCCGCCGACCACCAGCTGCAGCAGCCGCTCTATATCACCAACTGGGTCAAGACCAACGGCAAGGATGTCAAGTTCGACCTGGAAAACACCGGGTACAGCTGGAAGACCGTGCAAAAGGTCGATGCCTACGTGGCGACGCAACCCACCTCGTGCCAGATGAAGCGACCGTCCCATTGAGCGGAATTGAGCGAACGAACGATGACAGCGTACGAACAGACACTGGCCGAGATGCTGGCCGAGGACTTCGGCACCGTTTCCGGGCTGATCCGCGTGCACGCCGCGCATCGGCCGGCGCATCCGGCATTCGTGCTTGACGGCAAGGCGCTCGACTACGGTCAACTCGACGCGATGATGGATCGCGTCGCCGCTTCCCTGCAGCGCAACGGGTTGCGGCCGGGCGATGCAATCGCAGTCTGCGCAGCGACATCGCTCGAATATGCGGTGCTCTTCCTCGGAAGCCTGCGTGCCGGCGTGGCGGTTGCGCCGCTGGCGCCGTCGACACCTGCCGAAGGCCTGGCGGACATGATCAAGGACGCGGCCGCAAAAGTCCTCTTTCTTGACAATGCCGTCGCCGACACGCTCGAACCCGTGCGCGAGCTCATTCAGGCACAGCGGATTTCCCTTGACGGTCGCGCCGGGGGAGCGCATTTCGGCGACTGGCTGGCAGGGGAGGGCGCGAAGCCTGCGGCAGTCGAGGCGAAGCCGGACTGGGCGTTCAACATTATCTATTCGTCCGGTACCACCGGCGCCCCCAAAGGCATAGTTCAACCACATGGCATGCGCTGGGGGCATGTGCAACGCGGCGTGACGAACGGCTACGGACGCGATGCGGTAACGCTCCTGTCGACGCCGCTGTACTCGAACACCACGCTGGTCAGCTTCTTTGCGACCGTCGCGCTCGGCGGCACTGCCGTCCTGATGCCGAAGTTCGATGCCGCCGGCTATCTCGCGCTGGCGGAGAAACACCGCGTCACGCACACGATGCTGGTGCCGGTACAGTACCAGCGCCTGCTGGACGTACCCGATTTCGGGAGCTATGACCTGTCGTCGTTCCGCGTGAAGTTCTGCACCAGCGCGCCGTGCTCCGCCGCATTGAAGAAGGACGTCCTGGATCGCTGGCCGGGAGGGTTGACCGAACTGTACGGCATGACAGAAGGCGGGGGCAGTTGCGTCCTGTACGCGCATGTGCATCCGGACAAGCTGCATACCGTCGGCCGGCCGGCGCCCGGCAGCGAAATCCGCTTGATCGACGACAACGGCCGCGAAGTACCTGCCGGAGAGGCCGGCGAGATCGTGGGCCGGTCCGGTTCCATGATGACCGGCTATCACAACCAGCCCGAGAAGACCGCCGAGGCGGAATGGTACGACGCCAGCGGCACACGCTTCATCCGCACCGGAGATGTCGGCCGCTTTGACAGCGACGGTTTCCTCACGCTGGTTGACCGGAAGAAGGACATGATCATCTCCGGCGGGTTCAACATCTATCCGAGCGATATCGAAGCGGTGCTGCGCAGCCTGCCGGGTGTCGAAGACGTTGCGGTGGTGGGCATGCCGTCGAAGCGCTGGGGAGAAACGCCGGTGGCCTTCGTCGTTCGACGGGCCGGCGCCGTGGTCGATACCGTGACCCTGCTCACGTGGGCCAACCAGCGGCTCGGAAAGACGCAGCGTCTGAGCGCCGTGGAGATCGTCGAGGCATTGCCCCGCAGCGCCATCGGCAAGATCCTCAAGCGCGAGTTGCGCGACAGCTATCGCGGTGACGTCGACGCTGCCGCATAGAACAAGGAAAAAACATGACTGCAACCGTAGAACTCCTGCGCCGTGATCCGCCGCACGATCCGGTCAATCGCAATCCCTTCCTCAAGATGATCGGCCTGACACTCGAGGAAGCCGCCGGCGGCAAAGCGCGCTACACGCTGGACCTGCGGCCGGAACTGGTCAATGTCCATCATGCCGCGCATGGCGGGGTCATCATGACCGTTCTCGACGCGGTGATGGCCAGCGCCGCCGTGTCCGTGCACGACTTCACGACGATCGTCATGACCATCGAAATGTCGATCAGCTTCATGCGACCGGGAACGGGCCGGCTCACGATGCACGGCCGCGTGACGGGCGGCGGCGCCACCATCTCCTTCTGCGAAGGGGAGATCCTGAATGAAGAGGGTGTGATGATCGCCAAGGCACTGGGCAGTTTCAAGCATCGGAAAATTCGGCACGCGGACTTGACCTAGAACGGATGGCACAGGCAGCGTCTTAAAGTATTATCGTAGTCATGGGAAAGTTGCTTGCCATTGACGGCCTGAATATCGTCCGACGAGTCTATGAGGCCAATCCTGACGAGGATTCGCCGGAAAAGGCGGAAATTGCGCTGCGCAACGCCTTCTCGTCGTTTCGGCGCCTGCTGGACACCCATCAACCGACCCACGTTCTCGCCGCATTCGATTTTGGCGGGCTGACGTGGCGTAACGAAATCCACCCCCAGTACCGAGCATACCGGACGCCGATGCCTCCGGTGCTGAGGGAACGGTTGCCAGGGTTTTACGACATGCTGCCCAGCCTCGGGCTGAAGGTTCTTTGCCTGGAAAGGGTAGAAGCCGACGACGTGATTGCGACCGCTGTGCTGCGCTGGCTGGGCGAGGGGCGCGGCGACGCGATCGTCTCGTCAACCGACAAGGATCTGCATGTGTTGATCTCGTTCGGAGCGCTGCTCTGGGATCATTTCAAGAACGAGTGGCACGATCGCGCCTGGGTTGAAAAGAAGTTCGGCGTCACGCCCGAAATGCTGACGGACCTTCTCGCTTTATGCGGTGACTCCACCGAAGGCATTCCCGGAGTGGAGGGGATCGGCCAAAAGAGCGCAGCAAAACTGTTGAACGCCTACAAGACCCTCGAAGGGATCATGGCTGGCGCCGGCATTCTCTTGACCGCGACGGGGCAGAAATTGCGCGCCGGGCGCGATATGGCGTTTCTATCCCGCGAACTGGTAAAGCTGAAAACCGATGTTCGGCTTGGTGTCACATGGAAAACATTGCAGTACGGCGATAACGCTTAGCAAGTCTGTAGAGACTGTTCGATGAGCAACTTGCTGCTGCAGAAACCGCTCGTAAAATAAAGACGGCCCGCGTTCTTGCGAAGCGGGCCGGCTCATACCTGTCGCACGGTGCCAGCACCCTCGAACCATGGGTCCGAGAGGGTCAGAAGCGGGATGGCTTCGGGTTCATCGGCAAACGACGATCGCTCCTGCCAAAACTCTTTTCCAACCAATGTGCGTAGATCGTCCAAAGGATGTTTTGGCACGCATGAACGCGACAGGTGAGTTCCATACTACGCTCTTGGCCGCTGATGTCAAGACAATGCAGCATGCTGACGCAAGATAGTTTTACTCAGCGTGTGTGCGCAATGATGGACGCATTACGAAACCAGCCGCGCTGTATAATCCCTTGCTCTTCCGCACCTTGCATTGCCATGTCCGATCACGATTTCGATCCCCCCATTCACGAAGACCGCCTTTGGAAAGACGACGGCTGGACAGCACGCGTCGTCAAGAACGAAGACGACGAAGGCTGGGCGGTCGCCATGTACAAGGACGGCGAATCGGAACCTGCGCTCGTAGGGCCGTGGACGATGGGTCGCGACAAGAAAAACCCTAAACCGCTCGACGCCAATGCCTTCTCCACGCTTGTCAAAACCGCATCCGAAGTATTGCGGCGGCATGAACAGCAGCTGCACGCGGCACTCAACAAGAGTGTGACCATCACGGTCAATGACGCGGTCGTCACGGTAACGCTCAATGTCGTACCGGATGACTATGAGCCGCACGGCGTGCTCAAGGCAATCGATGAACAAGGCAGTGAGATTGCCAGCAAGCGGGTGGAGCCGAATTTCAGCCTTACGCGCGCAAGCGCAAGTGCCTGGGCTGACAAAGGCTTCAGCCGTTAAGGTGCTGCACAGGAATAAGTCACGCAATTCGGCAGTCGTAGCGTGATGCGACGTAGAGTTCCTCATCCCCTCACAAAAACAAGCACCCCGTTTGGCGGAATGGTCATCTCCGCCGACGCGGCGAGACCATGCATCGGCACATCGATACCGCGGACGAGTCCACCGTTGCCCCTCGTCTCGGCATTGGGGAATTGATCATAGAAATCACTGTTCAAAGCCTCCGCCCACGTGCCGGAATCGGGCATTCCCAACCGATAGCCGTAAAGCGAACTCTCGTTAAGTGAGGCTACGACGACAACGTCCTGGCCCACACCTTCCACCCAGCGCTGGAATGCCAGGACGCGATTCCCTTCATCGACCGATATGATGCGCAATCCTTCCCCTCTGAGCCCCGGACGTGACCGGCGAAGCCGGATTGCATCGGATACAAACCGCAGAAAGTCCGTCATGTGCCGGTCGCGCCCGTCCAATCCAGCCCAATAAAGCAGGAACCGTTCATCCATGCCGGGATCATCCGACCAGGGCTTGTCCTCGAGGAATTCCTGTCCCATGAACAGCATCGGAATGCCGGGCGCCATGAGCAGGAGTCCGGTCGCGAATCGCGCCCGGCTGCGCGCATACCATGACCGCGGGTTGCTCCCGTCCGCAAGCCGCGCAATCCGCGGCGCCCGATCCCGGTATACCTCATCGTGACTTTCGATGTACTGGACGGCGCGCCATTTCTCGGACAACGCGGGTATCCACAGCGTGTCTGCGATCCTTCCCATGTTGACGCCGGCCGCACCGCCCGCTGCGGCCGATGCCACGGCACTCCTGAGGCTCTCCCTCAGCGCGTCGGACCAGATCGCATCGAATCCGGCGCCGCCCTGATCCACCGGCCGGACAATGGCGCCGCCGACCGGCCAATGCTCGGCAATGTCCGGCGCGCCGGGATGCCGGTTTCGAAGCGTCGAGGTGCAATCGCAGCAGAAGCGCCAGCCGCTCTCGCCGTTTTCGGAAAGTATGACGCTGACATGGTCATAACGAAGTCCGTCAATGCGATATTCGCTCAGGAAAAAATCGGCATTGTCGATCAGGAACTGGCGCACCTCCTGTTTCCATACCGCGAACACAGGCCCGATGTGGGTACGGTCCGTGAAGTAAAGACTCTGGTTGGCATCCGGGCCGTGTGCACAGTCGAAGAACCAGATGCTTTCCTCCTGCGAAATGATCTGGTGTCCGGCGTGGTTGTAGACAACATCCATCAGGAGCGCGATGCCATTGAGGTGGCAGAGATCAACCAGCACCTTCAGCTGGTTGATCGGCACCGCGAGTGCCTCTTTCGACATGCCCGGCTTGCCATGCTGCGCGAACATGTTGTTGACCTGGGCAAGGTAAGGATCAACGGCATCGCCTTCCAGCGTGTAATCCATTTCCGGAGAAAACAGGTCCGAGCCGTCATAGCCGAGGCTGCGCGGCGAGCTGAATTCCACCACGGGCAGCAACTGGATCGCATTGACCCCGAGGTTCTCCAGGTAGTCGAGCCGTTCAAGCAAATCGAGGAAACAACCGACCTTGTGCCCGCCAAGACCGGGTGAGAAGGTCCCGATGTGAAGCTGGTAGATGACGAGATCGTTGAAGGCCGGACGTTGCCAGTCGCCGGCGCGCCACATGTACGAGGCGGGATCGCGCACGATGCAATCGGAATGCGGATACGCCGGCGTGCTGCCGAGTTCACGCGCGTAGGGATCGCGCTTGTAGCTCTCCCGCGCCTCGCCGACCACGTAGAACTTGTAGGGATCGCCGTCGCGGACACCCTGGACGTACCCCGCCCAGTAACCGTTCTCGTCAAGCACAAGGCGGTTTCCGTCATTCGGCCGCCAGTCGTCCGCATTCCCGAAGCGTCCCACGACATGGACCGACCGCGCCCGCGGCGCCCACACCCGGAAGGTGGCGCCGTCATGGTACAGGTTCGCGCCCATTGGCGTTGCTGCGGAAATATGCTGTTGTGTGACGGTCATCGTGGCACGCTTCAGTCGTAACCGCCGAACATGAAGAGATGCATATCCTCGTCGGTCGCATTCATCAGTCCGTGCAGATTGCCTCCCTTCAGAAGGGCAAAGTGTCCGGGCAACAGCGTGCGCACCTCGAAGCAGCGTTCCCTGTTCGGCATCTTGCACCAGTCGCCGACGACCATAAAGCCGCGCCCCTGCATGCAAAGGAAGATTTCCTGGTTGTCGCGATGCCGGTGCAGGCCGATGCCGCTGTTGGCGCGCAGGATGTGGAGATCGATGTAGTCGACCGCCATGAATTTTTCAGTCAGTGCGTCCGGATGCTTTACCTGGAATGCATCGAAATTCCATGGCGCGAGGGCCCTGGCGAGCTCCATGGAATTTCGGTGCGCGAAATAGTTCGACATCAGGTTCCGGTACTCCAGCTCGCCGATGCCGCCATGAGGCTGCTGGCTGTTGCCGATGGACAGGAAGTTTTCCCATCCGCGCATGACCATCGAAAACTCGAAATGGTAGTTCCTGCCCCCTTGCGAGTCCCAGACCTCGCCCTTGGCATCGGACCAGGCGAGTTCCACATGCAGCGGACGGATCGGATGCATGGCATGACCGGGGGCAATGTCACGTACGTTCTTGCCGTCGATCTTGTCGCGGTCGAAGTCGGACAGGCTGCCGAGAACGAGCTGCGGCGCCAGGACGAGCGCGCCGGTTTCCAGCGCCTGTCTTCCGCGCGCGTTGAGATGCGGACGCGGGTCGCCCGGGTGTCCCCAGAGTTCGATCTCGTAGCGCTGGCTTTCGCGGTCGATGGGAACATCGAACTGCACGGCGGCGCCGTCACCGATCTTCAGCCACAGACTGATACGGTCGCCGAGCACGGGGCGTGCCTCGCTCAGCGGGGTGTCCGTGCCTCGATAGGATGCCTTGATGTACGGGCCGACCCACTCACCCGCGGCAGCCCAGCCGCGGGTGAGGAGGGTTGACCCAAGTTCGAACGAACGGATATTCTGCTTCTGGAAATCCTCCTTGTTGTCCTGGAGCCGGGGATCAAGCTGTTCATGATCGCCGCCGCTGGGCCCGTAGAATTCCAGCTTCTTGATCGACAGCAGATGCTGCGAGGACGGCAGGATGTAATTCTCGAGCCCGGCCGCGTAGCGAATCTGCTCCACGACGCGCAGCAGTGCGAGCAGCGGATTGTCGTAACGGTAGTCGGGAGTCGTGCCGGGATCGACATGGAATACGGAATCTGAGTGCAGGATATGCATCGCGACTCCCTTCAAGCGGTGTGATAGAGAAAGGCCACGAACTTCAGCGGTTCGCTCGTTCCCGTATTCCTGATGCCATGGATGCCCCCGCTCTTTGTGAAGATGACCTTGCCCGGGCTGACAGCCACTTCGCGGCAGTCCTTCATGCCGATGCCGAAGATGTGGCGCTGGACGACGGGAAAGTTCTTCAGTGACGGGTCATCATCGAGGCCGAGGTAAGCAACGCCCGAGCCGGAGACGACGTAGTAAAGCTCTTCCGAGCCGATGTGCTGGTGGGTGCCCTCGACGCTCCCCGGCGGAACGGTCACCTCATGGAAGAACACCAGCGTCGACCCGAAGACGCGTTGCAGCATCCAGCGCATCTCCGTGACATTCGGCTGATTCGCTTGAAAGTCGGGATTGTCCGGCTCCATCATGGCGTTCTGGTAGCGGACAGGTTTGAAATCCGCCGCGTCCAGATACCATCCGCGCTGGAAATTGATCAGGTAGTTCTTGTCCGGCACGGTACTGGGTTGTTTGTCAGGATCCTCGTGCGAGGAAGCAAAGTTGTTGTCCCAGGCGATGGTGTCGTCGGGGCGGACCCGCCCGGTAACAGGATCGCGGTGGTCTTCACGGAAGGCCAGCTCGATCAGCTTGATGCTCTTGAGGTCGGCCAGCAATGGCGAAAACGCCGCCACGCGCGTGATCGGCTGGTCACGGCCCATCATGTCGAGAACGCTGAAGTCATGGAACGCCCCGGCCGGCGGGTCGAGCTCCTGCCAGATCTCGACCTCATAGGAATCGGTCCAGCGGCAGATATCCAGCCTGACCGTTGCTTCCGCCTCCGCTTGCCCCTCCGGCATGAGCTTTACCCAGGCGTACATGCCCATG
The DNA here is from genome assembly GCA_035627275.1 of Noviherbaspirillum sp. Taxonomy (GTDB): domain Bacteria; phylum Pseudomonadota; class Gammaproteobacteria; order Burkholderiales; family Burkholderiaceae_D; genus Noviherbaspirillum. The sequence goes on along the minus strand of DASPMC010000062.1, from coordinate 20,047 downwards.
CCGGCGAGCCTGGGCGGCGATTTCTGACGTGCCGCCTCGACCAGGCGTCCCGAGCGGTACTCGATACGCAGGAAGTTGGTGAACGGCCTGTCGTCCATGAATACCTGGCCCTTCAGCACGGTGAGGTCCAGTTTGGCGCGGACTTCGTCCACCACATACCGATAACGGTCACAGCGCGTCGCGTTCAGGTACTCGGCGTGATAGATCCGGTCCGGGAAGAACACCACCTGGAAGATCTTGTTCCATGGCTCGTCATGGATTTTGTCGAATCGCGGATCCATCGGTCATACCCTACCTTCCCTCAACAGAATGTCAGCGACCCGGAAGGCATTGGCCTGGATCGTGAGCGTCGGATTGGCGCCGCCGGAGGTCGGCATGAAGCAACCGTCGGTAATGAATAGATTGTCGAAGTGCCAGGCACGGCAAGTGGGATCCAGTACCGAGTCGCCGGGATTCGTTCCGAACCTCGCTCCGCCAAGAATGTGATTGGCGATTCGCGCACGGGCATTGGGCGCCATGTCGACGCTGCCGAAGCCCTCAACCGGCCAGTTTCCCTGGGCGGGATCACCTCCCCACGCAAGAATCTCGCGGCATCGTTCGGCCAACACCTTCATCAGGTACCGGTCATGCGGATGCCAGTCCTTGATGATGTAGGCCGCCTTTCTGCCCCACTTGTCGCGGATCGACGGATGAAGTTCGATGCGGTTCGCCTTGACCGGTACCTGGTTGGCCATGAAACTGACGGACAGCCGCCGCCCCAGGTTGTCGTCGAAAAGCTTGACCAATCCCTCTCCGGTCAGCCGCCAATCGCTCTCGAACGCATCCCAGATGGTGTCGAGGTCCTGGCTTCCATGCGTGCGGGCCATGGAAATGGGAAGGGCTTGGTCAGAGGTGTTGTTATATATCGCGCCGCCCGCCCAGATTCCGCTGGCGCGAAGAAAATCCTCAGTGGCGCAGCAATCGATCGCCCAGTCGCTGTCCAGCGCGATGCTCTTGTCGAAGCGTCCCGGCATCACCGTCTCGGCGCCGCCAAAGCAATGGGTCAGAAAATACTTGCCGACCAGGTCGTTCTGCAGGATGCCCTTTGCAAACTCGTCGTTCGATTCGGCCGACAGCAGCAGCAAGCGGACGGTCTCGATGGCGGAACAGGCGAGCACGACGACTTTCCCGCGCACCCAGTCGGCTTCGCCGTTCGGCTTGACGTAATTCACCCGCGTGACCTTGCGGCCGCCGCCATCGTTGCCTGCTTCGAGATGAGTGACGTTGCAGTTCGGCCGCAGTTCGAAATTTTGCAGCGCGGTCAACGGATGCAGCAGCGACACCCAAGTGCTCGACTTGAGTCCCAGCGGGTCTCCGTAGCGATTGACGTACGACGTGGCCGGATCGCCTTTCTTGCGGCCGCTGCGCGGGTGATCCTCGGTGATCACGGCGAGCGGCGTCCTGTAGGGCTTCACGACGACGTCCGCATTTTTCAGCCGCGTGCCGAGCCGGTCCATCCCGGCCTTGGCGAAAGTGCTGATCGGATTGGGATTGATCGGTTGCTGGTATGTCTGGCGGCTGAAGGGCTTCAGCTGGTTGTCATGCTGGCCGTTGATGCCGATGAACTCTTCAGCCTGCGCGTAATAGGGTTCGAGGTCTGCATAGGAAATCGGCCAGTCGCGGCTCTCGCGGCGTACGTCGCCGTTGGGGTCGTCCTTGAGGTCGGTGCGGGAAGAATTGAAGGAGCCGAGCCGGAAATCGAGTTCCGAAAAGCGCAGCGACACCGCACCATAGAGCTGCGTGCCGCCGCCGACGACCTGCGCTGTGTATCCCTCGATCGTGACATGGTCACGTCCGGGCTCCACCATGTACACATGCGGTTCGTCGTTCAGGTCCGGCTCGACATGGCTGGAGAAGTACGACTCGCCATTATTGGCCGCGTCAGGAAATGCAAGGCGCTTCTCGGCGCCGGTGGAAAACAATTCGTCGCGTTTGAAGTCACTCAGTCCGCGCGGCGATTGCGCCTGGGTGTACAGCAGCGGCCCCTTCTCCAGTATGAGGACGCGTTTTCCAGCGCGGACCAGTGTGTCGGCGACGGGTGAACCGCCCGCGCCGCTTCCCACGATAACGACGTCAAACTCACGCTCCACCATCACGACCCCCAATCCGGTTCATCACACGCGCTAGCCGAGATACTCCTGGCTCGATCCCCACGGCCGCTCGATGGCGCGGCGCCAGTCGAACAACGTGCCGCCTTGCGGCGTGCGAAAGCGCTCTTCGAGATAGGCCCACGCGGAAGCGCCTGCGTTCCCGCCATACTTCGGGTGCGCAAAAGCGCCCGTCAGCGTGTGGCGGCGCAGGATCTTCAGGAAGTAGGAAGGGCTTTCATATTCCTTGTAGTTCCAGCCCGGGACCGGCGGCCCGCCGGAATCGCCGCTGCTTCCCATCTGCTCATACAGTTCCCGGTACATGTCGGCGCCCGCCATCGCCGGCGCGACCTCGGGTGCCCTTGCGCGGAGAATACGGTCGATCTGGCGCAGGCAAATGCGGTAATCCGGCAGACGGAACGACTCTTCCCGGGCAAGAAGCGCATCGATGAAATTGACCACGCCAACCGACACGTCCAGCCGGTAGGCATACGGCACGAGGCGATCCCTGGCATCCTCCTCGATGGAGTGCACGTGGCGTTTCAGGAAATTTTCGCCTTCCTTCGTTCTGAACGGCAGGACATGCGTCACCAGGCGCGCCAACAGCGCGCGCTCCCACGATTGCAAGGTAATCGGCTGGGCGTAATAGTGGGTAAAGAACTGCGACCACATCACGCCGTCGTCCTGTCGCTGCCGCTGCGGATTGATCGCGTCCAACTCGCTCTGCCCATCGACCAGGAACCGGTATCGATAGAGACGTTTGGTCGGCACCGCCATCGTTGCCGCGAAGAAGCCGGTGTCCTCGTCAAGGAACTTTACAGGCTTGAGCGGAACAGGCTCCTGGACCGAGGAAAAGGTGCCTATGACAGACACATTCCCGATTCCACGGCCGCGCCCGTCGAAGACAAACGTGACGGCATTCAACTCCACGCTTGCCGGCTCGCCGGGTTTCTCGCTGTAACTGTCGATCAGAGGGAATCGCCACGCTTCCGAATTTCCGCCGCGGCTTCGGGCGAGGTATTTCGCACAGAAGTTCAGGACGTAGATGTCATCCGTCGTCAATGGGGTCATCGTCATTGACCGCTCCTTCTATTCGCCCGGCGTTCCTGCTGATGGAGCGGATGCCCATCGCGACTAACTTAAAGGCGAATCTCATAAGCGAGTTTGTGGACTATCAAAAGTCCGGCGGTGAACAGGAATGCCCGTTCCGGCGCAGGTTCTCGAGTAGTGCAGTGCGTAAATTGAGATGCACCTGCTTTTCGACATGAAGTTGAGTCAGCCAATGCGACCTGGGTGACATGGGTATGTCAGGTTGGTGCATCTGGCGCCGGAGGGATGTCGGTGTCTGGAGCGTGGATCAATGCAATCTGAACGACGACATCCCATGAATACGGGAAGTGGGTGATAAGGCGGCATAACCGACCCGTTCCGGATGGTGGCAGTGGGTAGAGACGATAATGCAGATGGGAAAGATCGACATCGCTGCGATCGAAGCGGCCCGACGCGGTTGACGCTCATTGAGCGTCCTTTCTGCTGGCCATGAACGGTTGCTTTGAGTCGCCCGGAGCGCGCGACAACGGACCGTTGCCGGTCCGTTGTCGAGAGCCTTATTCTTTCTCTATGCCTGCCTTGCGGATGATGTCGCCCCACTTCTTGGTTTCATCAGTCTGGAATCGGGCGAGTTCTTCCGGCGTGGTGACGAAGACTTCCACGCCGCTTTGTGCGTAAAAGGCAGATTTCGCCGCCGGACTTTTTGCTGCCTTCGTCAACAGTTCATTGAGTCGGGTGACGATAGGTTGTGGTGTCTTTGCCGGTGCGTAAGCGGCAAACCAGTAGCCGATGTCATAGCCTTTCACGCCGGCCTCCTCGATCGTGGGAACCTCTGGGGCGAGCGGGGAGCGTGTTTTGGCCGAATAGCCGAGCGGGCGCAGCTTACCGCTTTTAACATGCGGCAAACCGGTCGAGGTATCGGTAATCATCATGTCGATCTGCCCGCCGAGCAGGTCGGTTACTGCAAAGGTGTTGCTCTTGTACGGAACGTGCAGGAGCTTCACGTCTGCAAGCTGCTGGAAGAGTTCGCCTGCTATACGGCTGGATGAGCTGCCGCTGCCGAACGTGATCTTGCCCGGCTCCTTTTTTGCCATGGCGATCAACTCGCCAACGTTCTTCACCGGGAATTGTGTATTCACCACCATGATCTGACCGCCCTTGCCCAAGCCGGTGATGGGAGTAAAGTCCTTGACCGGGTCGTAGGGAAGCTTCTTGAAAAGGTGCTCTGCTGCCGCGTGCGTCGTGTTGGTAGTGATGAAGACCGTGTAGCCGTCCGGCGCAGAACGCGCCGCTTCATTGGCGCCGATGAATCCGTTACCGCCCGGCTTGTTGTCGACGATGACCTGATGCTTGACCTCCTGAGTGATCGCCTGACCCAAGGCGCGGGCGAGCTGGTCCGTGGCAGTGCCTGAGGCGAAAGGCACGACCAGTCGAATTGGCTTCTCCGGGAACTCTGCCGCCGCGGGACCTGCGATCACCGCAAGGCATAGGGCCGAGAGAGCGAGATAGGGGCGCTTGATGAGCTTCATGCTTGTCTCCTTTGTTTATTGAAAATTGAATGTCAGTTCGAGTTTGCCCTGAGTGCGGCAGATAGCTGGGTAACCGGAATATCCAGGCTGAGAATGGCGAAACTGAGAGTCTTGCCGTGTGCGTCCAACGCCAGCGAGCGTGTCACGCCACCCGCAAGCGCGTCTCGCAGGACGAAGTTGAGCGCACCGATCGACGGCAGCACAAAGCGCTCTACGTCGCCTTGCACGATCCCGGACAGATGGTCCTTGACGCGCTCAGCGGTGACATACTTCTCGAGCAGCGGAAAGTCTTTCGGGTCATAGGCGATGACCGAGATATTTGAAATATTGCCTTTGTCTCCCGCCCGGGCGTGGGCGATCTCTCTGAGCAGCATCTCACGCCTCCTCGAGATGGACAGTCGGGCGTACCTGGTCCCGCGGCAGCAGCACGGAAACGACGGCGACGATATCCTTCGCCGACTTGGTTGCTCCGCCTCCGCCTGCAGGACCGCAGGTGTATAAGCTCTCCACCTCGTTTGCAATGCGCGTCGCCTCCTTGAGCGACGCCGTTCGCCCTGCGACCCGGATGCGTACCTCGTAGGGGTCGAATCCGTTCGCGGAAAGCTTTTCGCCATGCATGGAGTTCACGCCCAGGATGTCGTAGCGCACCTCGCTGGCTTGTACACCGGTGAGTTTCAACCGCTCCTCGACGATCTCGAGCGCCAAGCGCGCCCTGGCCACCGCGCCTGGCCCGGCGTACGAAATCTGGCCCTCCCCAATGTAGCTGTCAACGTAGCCTATTGATACTTTCAGAGCCTCCGGCCTCGCACGTCCTGTGGCGCCGCTGATGCGCACACGGTCGTCCGCGAGCTGTTCGATACTGACGCCGGAGAAATCCGCAATCACATCCGGTGTCATGTATGAAGCGGGGTCGTGTATTTCGTAGAGCATCTGCTCTTTGCAGGTGGCCACGGTGACCTGCCCGCCACTACCCGAGACCTTGGAGATAATGGTCGTGCCTTCCTCGTCCACTTCTCCAATTGGAAATCCGAGACGAGCCAGTCCGGGAATGTCCTTGTAACCGGGATCCGCGAAATACCCGCCGGTAATCTGGCCCGCGCATTCGAGAAGATGTCCGGCCAACGTGCCCTGACCGAGGCGGTGCCAGTCATCCATTGCCCAGCCGAACGAATGGATGAGCGGCCCGAGCACCAACGCGGGGTCAGCAGCGCGACCGGTGATGACGACGTCCGCGCCTTGTGCCAATGCATCAACTATCGGCTGCGCGCCGATATAAGCATTCGCCGAAAGCAGTCGGTCACCGAATCGCGCAACGGGTTGCCCTGTATCGTCCAGGTAGTTGCCATCGCGCACAATATCCAGCGCATCGTCCCCCACGACCGCTGCCACCTTCAGTCCGTGGATGTTCAACGACCGCGCGACGTCGCGCACCTTCGCCGCTCCCGCTATGGGATTGGCTGCGCCCATGTTGGTGATGATGCGTACGCCTCGCTTTCGGCAGGCAGGTAGAACCGCGCGCATTCTGTCTTCGAGGAGGGGGTCATAACCTGCGTTCGGGTCAGTCCGTCTCGCGCGTTGGGCAAGTGCAATTGTTCTCTCTGCCAGACACTCGAAGATCAGGTAGTCGAGGTCTCCCTTTTCGGCAAGCTCTACTGCCGGCTCGATCCGATCCCCGGAATAGCCTGCTCCTGCTCCGATTCTGACGTGTCTCATTGAAATCCTGCTGTTTGCAGGCAACTGCCGCCTGCCAAATATTGAATGTTGTGTCGATTGTGAGCGCGGAGATTGATGAAGTAAAATGAAACTTTCCGATTAATTGATCGGTTTTTGGTATTAATCGTGTCCCCGAACATCTCGACCCGCCTACTCCACGCATTTGTCGCCCTTGCGGAGCTCAAGCACTTTACGCGGGCCGCAGAACGGTGTCATACGTCTCAGTCGGCACTGAGCGTAATGATTAAAAAGCTGGAAGGCATAGTCGGGGCGAGGCTGTTCGAGCGGGACACGCGCAAGGTAACGCTTACCCCCGAGGGCGAGCTCTTTGCCCAGGCAGCCGCTGCGCTCATCGGCGAGATTGAAGCCGCCTTCGACGATATGTCTGAATACGTCGCGCTGCGTCGAGGCAGGGTAGCTATCGCGGCGTTGCCATCTCTCGCTGCCAACGGCCTTCCCGGAGTAATCGCTGAGTACAAGCGCCTATATCCCGGCGTCAAAGTCAGCCTGCATGACGCGCTGTCTGACCAATGCCTGTTCCTTCTGCGACAAGGGAAGGCCGACCTGGCACTGACGGCTCCGGGGCCGGACTTTCTGGAGTTCGAGGCACACACGCTGTGCAGCGATCCATTTTATGTAGTGTGTCCCCAGGATCATCCTCTGGCGAAAAAACAGGTTCTACACGTTGCGGACTTGGCGGGCCACGAAGTCATACATCTGGCGAAGTCCTCAAGCGTGCGTCAGCATGTCGAGATCTTGCTCGGAGAAGTGCAAGTGATTCACTCCGGGTTCGAAGTCGAACATCTTGCAACGGTCGCCGGACTGGTAAAGCAGGGTTTGGGGATCAGCATCGTACCCGGGCTGACGCTGTTTCAGTTCCGACAGCTGGATCTTGTCGCAATACCACTACAAGCGGAAAGACTTGTTCGTCCGATCTTCATTGTGCGACGCAAGGACCAGTCGTTGTCAGTCGCGGCTCAAGCGATGCTGGCGCTAATCGAAAAGCGCCTTGGTCAGACAGCAAACCCGCGAAAGTACAAGAATTTCTGATTGAGCGCTGGATACAATGATCCGCAATGGCAGTTGAACGACGGCTTCGGGTCGTCTACTCCATCTTAGGTCTTCCTGGTGACCGTCCGGTAGACAATCAATAGCTGCCGGTGTTGAAGACCCGCATGCAGGCACAAGGCGGCCAAAAGCTGCCGCCCAGGTAATCAGCAACCGGCCACAGAGCTTGAACGACATAGTGGCGCCAAGCGACTCGGACTGGCAGTTCGTGGTACGCATCTACCAGACAGCTTGCAGTTACAATGCGTCATCCTGCTGATCTCATCCAATTTGTCATGCACATCTGGGTCGACGCCGACGCCTGTCCCGCCGTCATTAAAGACATCCTGTTTCGGGTGGCTGAACGCCTGCAGCTCAACGTCACGCTGGTTGCCAACCGGTTGATCCGTGTACCGGGCTCGCGCTTCACCCGCGCGCTCCAGGTCCCGGTTGGCGCGGATGCGGCCGACGCCGAAATCGTTGAGCGCGTCAGCCCCGGCGACATCGTCGTGACCGGCGACATTCCCTTGGCCTCCCTGGTGCTGGAAAAGGGCGGATTACCGCTCAATCCACGCGGCGAGTGGTACACCAAAGACACCATTGCCCAGCAACTGACGATGCGGGCTTTTATGGAAGAGCTACGCGGCAGTGGTGTCGACACTGGCGGCCCGGCCGCGTCGCGTATCCCTATAGTGAATCGCCATCCTGGATACACTATCATTCACTCATCTTTTTTCGGAAAGAGATACCGTCTTTCCGCGAGAGTTGCGTTTGCAGTAATGTGACTCGATGCTGCCGACAATGTCGGCGTTGAACACCATGGCGCGCATAGAATGCCGGCAGCGCGCGCGTTTGACGATAGCCGGCTCCCTACTGAAACGGCGTGGCGAACTTCTTGCGGAATTCACCGGGCGTCAGCGAAATCTGTTTTTTGAAGAAGCGGCAGAAATAGGCAGGGTCTTCAAAATTGAGCCGATACGCGATCTCCGATGTCCCCATATCGGTCTGAGCAAGCAAGCGTTTGGCTTCCAGCATGATCCGGTCATGGATGAGCTGGGTCGCGGTCCTGCCGGTCGTGCTCTTTACTGCTTCATTCAATCGGCGCTCCGTCACAAGAAGCAGGGCAGCATATTCCTGAGCCGACCCGAACTCCAGGAATCGTTGCTCGATCAATAATTTGAAGCGTTTGGTGAGGCTGTAACTTTTCGGCAGCGCCAGATCCGTCTGCCTTGGCTTGTGAAGCCTGCGCAGTTTCGTCAACAGAATCAGCAGATAAGAACGCACGACGTCGTATCGCCCCAGCAGCGAATCATTGAACTCGGCCTCGATCTGCTGCAGCAACGGAAACAGCTCCGCATGCTGCTGGGACGACAGGTACAAGACCGGATCTGAGTTCGTGATGTGGAAAAAAGGGAACTCGGCAAGCTCTTCCATCTTGGGGAACATCTGCAGGAAGAACTCGGCGCTGAAATTGATCACAAAACCTGACGCTTGCACGGAAGAAGACCAGGCATGGACCTGTCCTGGCGACAGGAAAAAGACCGAGTGTTGATTGATGTCGAAGGTTTCGAAATCAATGATGTGCTTGCCGCACGCATTCGTCATCCAGAGAATATGGTAATAGCCGTGCCGATGCAAAAACGGCCGAGGAATCTCGCTACTGCTTTGAAGCGGAGCAAAGTCAAAGAGAAATGAACCCTTGGCACCACCGAACTCGGAAATCTGAAAATTCGGTAAGTCTTCGATATCGGTCATGACTATGCCTCTCTGTAATCTCGTTTTTTCCCAACTTAACTGCAGTCCGGCTTTTGCGTCAAGAGAAGCCGGCCGGCGTCGCTTTTCTTGTGCATCGCGTCACGGCGATGCAAGAAAGTGCAAAAGAAACGGCAATAAATCCTAACGCCTTCATCGCCGAAGCGCATAACCTAGCTTCAACAACGTAATTGATGTGGAAAGCCAGGAACGATGAATGCAACCCCAACATTAAAAACAGGCGGACAGATTCTAGTCGACGCCTTGCGCGTACAGAGCGTCGACACCGTTTTTTGCGTCCCAGGTGAAAGCTACCTGGAAGTTCTCGACGCGCTCTACGACCGGCAACAGGATATCCGGCTCATCACCTGCCGGCATGAAGGCGGGGCCGGTTTCATGGCCGAAGCGTATGGCAAGCTGACCGGAAAACCCGGCATCTGCATGGTGACGCGCGGCCCCGGCGCCACGAACGCCAGCATCGCTGTCCATACCGCCTATCAAGACTCCACGCCGATGATCCTGTTCATCGGCCAGGTCGGTCGTGACATGTGCGAGCGCGAGGCATTTCAAGAAATCGACTATCGCCGGATGTTCGGCGAATTCGCGAAATGGGTCACGCAGATCGACGACGTTTCCCGAATCGGCGAATACGTTTCCAGGGCATTCAGCGTCGCATTGTCGGGGCGCCCCGGACCGGTTGTGATCGCGCTCCCCGAAGACATGCTGACGGACTCGTGTTTTCCCAAACCGGTACGCGCGGTGGAAGTCGCGCAAGCCTACCCTGATCCGCACGCGATGGAGCAATTAAGTGCGCAGTTGAAAAGTGCAAAGCGCCCGCTCATGATTCTTGGCGGTTCGGGCTGGACGCAAGCAGGATCGCGCGACATTTCCAAGTTCGCGACGCGTCAGGCATTGCCGGTCGCATGTTCATTCAGAAGACAGGACCTGTTCGATAATCTTCATCCGCACTATGTCGGCGATGTCGGTATCGGCATCAATCCCGTGTTGGCAGAAACCATTCGCAACGCGGACCTGCTGATTGCGGTAGGCGCCCGCCTTGGGGAAATGGCAACAAGCGGCTACACACTTCTGGAGATTCCGTGTCCGCAACAGAAGCTGGTGCATGTCCTGTCCGCGCCGGAAGAGTTGGGTCGCGTCTACCAGCCGGACGTCAGGATCAATGCGTCGCCCGATGCGTTCGCAGCCATGGCAGCCCGTCTGCCCGAAGTGGACTCCAGCGGATGGAGAGAATGGCTCGATACGGCGCGCGGCAACTACATGAAATACATCGAGCCGCCGGCGAGGGAGACGCGCTTCGACCCGGCGCTCGCTATTCGCTCGATGAAAGGCGTCCTGAATCCTGACGCGATCATCACCAATGGCGCGGGGAACTACTCCGCATGGGCGCATCGATATCACCAGTTTTCTCATCCGAAGTCACAGCTCGCGCCGACAAGCGGTGCAATGGGATACGGCATTCCCGCCGCCATCGCGGCAAAGCTGTGCAACCCATCCCGCCAGGTCATCTGCCTGGCCGGCGACGGCTGCTTTCTCATGACGTCGCAAGAGCTGGCCACCGCCGTGCGCAATCGCCTGGCCATCGTATTCATCGTCTTCAACAACGGGATGTACGGAACGATACGGATGCACCAGGAGCGGAGTTATCCCGGCCGAGTTGTCGGCACGGATTTGAATAACCCGGATTTCGTGATGTATGGGAAGTCGTTCGGGATCGAAGCCGAAAGGATCAGCGAGTCGAGTGAATTCGCTCCCATGCTCGAGCATGCGCTGCGCACATCCGCCTCTACATCAAGCCCGTTCCTGATCGAGGTGAAGATGGATCCCGAAATTCTCTCTCCGCGCGCCACCTTGACCGGTCTCAGAAAGACCGCCTTGGCAGAGCGTGCGGATTCCGAAGAAAAGGCCGTGCGATGAGCCGCATCCATGAATGCTATATCCATGGCGAATGGGTAGCCGGAAACGCGATCCGGCAAAACATCAATCCTTCCGATATGTCGGATTTGATCGGGATCTACAGCGATGCCGATGCGAGCATGGTGGCGAATGCCATCGCAAGCGCAAGTGCAGCCAAGAGTGCGATGCGCGCCATGCCCATCCAGAAACGGGCTACTGCATTGCTCCAAATCGGCAACGAAATCATTGAAAGGAAACAGGAGCTGGGCCGCTTGCTGGCGCGGGAGGAAGGTAAAACCATCCGCGAAGCGATCATGGAAGTCGAGCGGGCGGGCTGGATATTCCTATTCTTTTCTGGAGAAGCATTGCGCTGCACGGGCGAACTTCTGGACTCCGTACGCCCCGACATCGGCATCGACATCATCCGTGAACCGGTGGGCGTCGTTGCCATCATCACGCCATGGAATTTCCCCATTGCCATTCCGGCATGGAAAATTGCCCCGGCGCTTGCGTTTGGAAACTCTGTCATCTTCAAGCCAGCGGAACTTACGCCCGGCTGTGCGTGGGAACTGACCGAAATCATTTCGCGTGCCGGATTCCCTCGCGGTGCGATCAATCTCCTCATGGGAGAGGGCGCCAAGATCGGTCCCGCGCTGCTTGAATCGAAGGAGGTGGATGCGATCACCTTCACTGGATCGACCCCCGTCGGCCTGCAGATTGCCTCCGCTGCGGCACTCTCTCTGAAAAAGATCCAGCTTGAAATGGGCGGCAAGAATCCGCTTGTCGTTCTGGATGACGCGCATCTGCCGACGGCGATCGACTGCGCGATCGACGGTGCGTTCTTCTCGACAGGCCAACGCTGCACCGCGTCCAGCCAGTTCATCGTCACCGAAGGCATCTATGCGGAGTTCAAAAAAGAGCTGGTGCAAAGAGCCGCCGCTCTCCAAGTCGGAAATGCCTTGTCCGACGGTACACAGATCGGGCCGGTGGTCGACGACCGGCAGTTGCAGAAAGATCTGCGCTATGTGGATATCGCCCAGGCAGAAGGCGGGAAGCTCCTGGTGGGTGGGACGCGCGTTCAACGGGCAGAGGAAGGGTTTTACTTCCTCCCGGCGATCGTCGACGAAACCCTTCCTCACATGACGATCAACAAGGAAGAAGTTTTCGGACCGATTGCAAGCATCCTTGTTGTCAAGGACTACGACGAAGCACTTCAGCTTGCCAATCAAATGATGTTTGGTCTTACTGCGGGCATCGTCACGCAGTCTCTGAAACACGCAACCCATTTCAAGCGCAATGCGCAGGCCGGCATGGTGATGGTGAACGTGCCAACCGCAGGCGTCGATTTCCATGTTCCCTTCGGCGGAAAGAAGGCATCCGGTTGGGGGCCGAAGGAGCAGGGCGCTTATGCACGTGACTTCTATACAACAATAAAAACGGCTTACACGAAGAGCTGAACAGAGACCTACAAACGAGGGAGACGACAAAATGAAGACATTCATGTACATGGCGATCGCCGCCATCGGTACCTTGACGGCCGCCGGCGCAACAGCCCAGGAAAAACCCGAAAATTTCCCATCGAGGACGGTCAACCTGATCGTCCCGTTTGCGCCGGGCGGCGCGACGGACGTCATTGCCAGGACGGTGGCGCAAAAGCTTTCCGAGCAATGGGGGCAGCCGGTGATCGTCGACAATCGCGCCGGCGGTAACGGAAACATCGGCGCAGCGGCGGCGGCCAAATCGAATGCGGATGGCTACACATTGTTGATGGCAACCTCAAGCCATGCCATCAATGCAACCTTGTACAAGAAGCTCAACTACAGCCTGGGCAAGGACTTCGCCGCTCTATCGAAAATCGCGGAGGTGCCGCTCATGCTGGTCGTGCATCCGAGCGTTCCCGCCAATTCACCCAAGCAGCTTTCGGCGCATGCAAGTGCGCATCCCGGAAAGCTCAATTTCGGTTCAGGCGGCGTCGGTACGGCGGCGCATCTTGCAGGCGAGCTGTTCAATACTTCGTCCAATGCACAAATGGTCCATGTGGCTTACAAGGGCGGCGCGCCGGCCATTACGGACCTGGTCGGCGGGCAGATCCAGGTGATGTTCGCGAACCTGCCCGAGGTGATGGGGCAGGTGAAGGCTGGAAAACTGCGGGCGCTTGCAGTGACCGGAGATTCCAGGAACGCCCAACAGCCCGATGTCCCGACATTTAAGGAATCGGGCTTCAAGGACATTGAGCTGAAGTCCTGGTTCGGGCTGTTCGCTCGGAAAGATACGCCCAAACAAATCATCAACAAGCTGAGCAGCGATATTGCCAAGGCGGTCGCGCATCCGCAGGTCCAGGCACGCTTGAAAGAATTGGGAAGCGAGCCGGTCGGCAACACGCACGCGGAGTTTCAACCCTATGTGATCAGTGAAATTGAACGCTGGGGTGCGATCGTACAGCAATCAGGTGCAAGTGCAGATTAAAACCGAGAAATGGAGAACGCATGATCATTGATTTGAGAACTTACACGATGGTGCCAGGCCGGCTTAGGGCGTTTCTTGAACTGTATGAGCGGGAAGGCCTGCCCGTTCAGCGCCGTCATCAGGGCGAACCCGTTGGGTATTTCGTGACCGAAATCGGAACGCAAAACCAGGTGGTTCACCTATGGGGCTACGAGAGCCTGGCAGACAGGGAAAAGCGCCGGGCCGCGCTTGAAGCGGATCCGGAGTGGATCGCCTACAGAGCGAAAAGTGCCGCTGCCGGAAACGTGCAGCATCAGGAAAACAAGATATTGAGGTCGGTCGCATTTTCACCGCTTTAACAATCGCCGGCCCAACCTCAAGAAGAAATGAAGGAGACAACACCATGAAATCGATATTCGGAAAAACATTTGGCGGATTCGTTCTTGGACTCGCACTCTGCAGCAGCGCTTATGCGCAAATCACATTGAAGTTTGCACATTATGCAGAGGCGGATCATCCGGCCAACGCTGCGGCGCAGCGCTTTGCAAAAAATGTTGAAGAGCGCACGAAGGGACAAGTCAAAGTCTCGGTCTATCCCGCCAATGCACTCGGCTCGCCTCCGGAGCAATTGCAGCAGGTCAAGCTGGGTGCCATCGACATGGGACTTCCGACCCAGGGCGCGCTGGACAAGTACCAAAAGGCCTTCGCGGTCGTCATGCTGCCGTTTGTTTTCGAGAATATCGTGCACGCGCATCGCGTGATGGACGGACCGGCAATGAATTGGCTGGCGCCGCTTGCGGAAAAAGAGGGATTCATCATTCTCTCGAACTGGGAGTACGGATTCCGGCAAATCACGAACAGCAAACGTCCCATCAACTCTCCTGACGATGTGAAGGGATTGAAGCTTCGCGTTCCGCCCGAGGTGCAACTGGAATCCGCGATGGAAGCACTGGGCGCCAATGCTACCAAGATCGCACTCCCCGAGCTCTACATGGCGCTGTCGCAAAAGGTGGTTGACGGCCAGGAGAATCCGATCGCAGTCATCATGCACAACAAGTTCTATGAAGTGCAGAAGAACTTGGCGCTGACCCGTCATGCATACAACTCGATGGTCCATGTCATCAGCGCAAAAACATGGGCGAAACTGACGCCGGAGCAGCAAGCGATTCTTCGCGAGGAAAGCAAAGACGCAGGATGGGCCATGCGCAAAGCGATCGCGGCCGAAGAAGAGAAGCTGATCGAACGCGCAAAAGCCGCGGGCGTGCAGGTGACGCAACCCAATCCGGCAGCCTTCCGTGCTCTGATGGAGCCTGCATACCAGCGGATTCGGGCTTATGCCGGAGCAGAGAACGTCGAAAAGTTCCTGCAGATGGTCAAGAGCGAGCGTCCTAACTAAGGGCACGATCGAAAATGGTCACATTCATCATATTCGTGGCGCTCTTTGCCCTGATGATCCTTGGCGTTCCGGTTGCGATCGCCATGGGGATCGTGGGCCTTGGCGCCCTCGCCCTTCTCGGGGAGCTCGACACGATCGGCATCCTGGCGCAACGCATGTATGCGAGTACTACCGCATTTACATTGCTCGCCATTCCGTTCTTCATCCTGGCCGGCAACCTGATGAACACGGGAGGAACCACGGAGCGGATTTTCAGGTTTGCACACAGCCTCGTCGGGCATTTCCGCGGCGGGCTCGGGCAAGTCAACGTTCTCGGGTCGATGGTGTTTTCCGGGATGTCCGGGTCCGCTCTGGCAGACGCCATGGGCCTGGGCTCCATCGAGGTCAAGGCAATGACCAAGTCGGGCTATGAGCCGCGGTTCGCGGCTGCCGTTTCTGCCGCGTCGGCGACAATCGGGCCGGTCATTCCGCCGTCGATTCCGCTCGTGATCTACGGGTCGATGACAGGTGTTTCCGTAGGCGCACTGTTTCTGGGCGGGGTGCTGCCGGGTGTGCTCATGGGTCTGGCCATGATGCTTGTCGTCTATATCCTCGCCAGGAGGCGCAACTATCCCCGCGAGAAACGCGCCTCTTTGGCTGAAACCTTGCGAGCCTTGCTGGATGGTGTGGCAGCGATCATCACGCCGCTCATCATGATGGGCGGCATCCTGGGCGGATTCTTCACGCCGACCGAAGCTTCCGTCGTGGCGTGCGTCTATGCCTTTTTCCTCGGGAAATTCATCTATCGCGAGCTCGATTGGGTAGAACTGCCAAAGATCGCTCTGGATACCGTCTGGCAAACGGCGCAGGTCATGTTCATCGTCGCCGCGGCCGGGCTGTTCGGATGGGTGTTGATTTTCCTGCGTACGCCCGAGGCGCTCATTGCTCTGCTCACAGGACTGGCGGATTCACCTCTGATTGCGCTGGCATTGATCAACGTGATCCTCCTCGTGCTGGGCTGCTTCATGGAGGGTATCGCAATCATGCTGCTGACCATCCCGATTTTCATGCCTATCCTGGGCAAGCTCGGCATCGATCCACTGCATTTCGGCGTGGTGATGACGCTCAATCTGATGGTTGGCATGCTGACGCCGCCGGTGGGAATGGTCCTGTATGCGATGTCCGGGATAGCCAAAGTGCCGATCTTTCAATTGGCGAAGGAACTTCGGCCTTTCTTGATCGCGATTCTCGCAGTGCTCGTCTTGATCGTGCTCGTGCCGGCGACGGTAACCTGGCTGCCGCAACAGGTGATGTGATGAAAATTTTTCGAGACATGGATAAAGCCATCGGTGGCTTCCTGGAAGTCGCCAGTTCTGCATGCCTGGTGCTGCTGCTGATCATCATCTGCTTCATGGTCCTTAACCGGTTAGTCGGATTGGCGTCGTTGGGGTGGACAGATGAGATCGTCGAGCTGTTGTTTGCCTGGATGATCTTCATCGGCGCGGCCGCAGTATGGCGCAAGCGCTCGCACTTTCTTGTCGATGCACTGCTCAATAGCATCGCCTCGTCCGCAAAGCGCAATACTCTGGAATGCCTGGTCGCCTTCCTGAACCTGCTGTTCCTGGCCGTGCTGGCCTATCTGAGCTTGCGGCTGACCATGGATGCAAGCGAGACATCGCCAGTGTTTCAGATATCGAAGGCATATTGGTATGGCGTGATGCCAATCATGTTTTTACTGATGTGCGTCTATTGTGTGCGCGACATTTTTATCGCATTGCAGAATTTTAGTAAGGAGGGTAAATGAGTTCGCAGGATTTTGCGGTTGATTACAAGACGATGTTCGATCTGAAAGGGCGCGTCGTGCTTGTCGTAGGTGGCGGCTCGGGAATCGGGCGATCCGGATCTCTTGGGGTAGCTGCCGCCGGCGCGACTTGCGTTGTCGCCGACGTCGACACCAAGGGGGCGGAAGAAACGGCTGCTCAAATTACGGCTTCAGGGGGAACAGCTGTTTCGCTTGGCGTCGATGTGCGCAGCACCGAAAGTGTCAATGCCATGGTGGATCAGGTGTGGGAGAGCTTCGGCCGCATCGATGCATTGATCGTCACGCCCGCCCGAAACTTGCGAAAGCGGCTTCTCACATACACTGACGCCGAGTTTGATGACGTCATCAACCTCAACCTGAAAGGAACGTTCAGGGTCGCGCGCGCGGTCGGCGAAAAGATGAAGAGCCAGGGAAGCGGCGCAATGGTGTTGATGTCGTCCATGCGAGCCTATTCGGTTGAACCCGGCCAAAGCATTTACGCTGCTACTAAAGCCGGTATCGGACAACTGGCAAAAGGCCTGGCCACGGAACTCGCGCCGCACGGCATTCGCGTCAACGCGATTGCCCCTGGCATTATCGAGACCCCGTTGACGGCGCCGATCACCAGCAACCCGGGCTGGAATCAAGCATATGCTTCGCGCACTGCCTTGCGGCGTTGGGCGCACGTCAGCGAAACGGCCGGTCCACTGGTCTTCCTTGTTTCCGATGCCGCCAGCTACATCACGGCGACCGTGCTGCATGTCGATGCGGGTTGGACCGCAATCGATGGCCGGTACGATCCTCCTGTTTGATTCCTTCGTTTTCCAATCGTCATACCCAGCCTTTCGAGAAGTGGAAGGCTGAGTGATGTGTTCCGGCTCCAGTCGTCCGGCACACCTTGAACTTTGGGGTGAGCCGGCTTGCGGGCTGATACGTTGGCATTTCAGTGACCTGTCCCCGTCATCCCGACGAAAGCTGGGATGACGGGATTCGGTTACGGATATGGAACCGGACCTTCCTGCTCGCAAATGCAACCCGAAAATCAAAGCGTGATGGACCTCCAGACCGCTTTCGTGCCGACTATTCTCAAACAAATCCTGCGATGATTTCCAATCTGGCATCCATCGACATATCCAAGATCCGCGAGATCGTTCTCGGCAAGGCTTTGGATCCAATGAAGGCCGAGACGCGCCATTCGCTGGCTCTGGTCGCGTTTCTCGCATGGGTCGGGTTGGGAGCCGACGGGCTGTCCTCTTCCGCGTACGGTCCGGAACACACGTTTCGCGCCTTGGGGGAGCACAGCGGTCTCGGCCTGTACATGGCGATTGCCACAGCGCTCACCGTATTCATCATCGCGCTGGCTTATAACCAGGTCATCGAGCTGTTCCCTACCGGGGGAGGCGGCTACCGGGTGGCGACCAGACTGGTCGGCCCCTACATGGGCCTGGTTGCGGGATGCGCGCTGATACTCGACTACGTGCTGACGATTGCGATCTCGGTAGCAGCCGGCGTCGAAGCGCTTGCGTCATTGTTACCGCTGACCTTCCACCATTACAAACTGCCTGCCGAAGCGTTGGCGATCAGTGTCCTGATCATTCTCAATCTGCGCGGCATGAAAGAGGCAATCCGCTTCCTGCTTCCGATTTTTCTCGGATTCGTCGTCACGCACCTCCTGTTAATTGTCTACGGCATTGTTGTGCATGCATCCCATCTGCCGGACCTGGTGCCCAATACGCTTGACGCGACCTCGGACCTGTCTGTCAATATCGGCTGGATCGGCGTGACCAGCCTGCTGCTCTTTGCGTATTCGCAGGGTGGCGGCACATATACCGGCCTGGAAGCGGTCTCTAACAATATCAATGTGCTTGCCGAATCGCGCGTGCATACCGGCAAGATGACCATGATCTACATGGCGCTGTCCCTGGCTTTTACCGCCAGCGGCATCATCCTGCTGTATCTGCTATGGGATGCAAAGCCGGTCGAAGGACAAACGCTCAACGCGACGACGTTCAAGGCCATCATCGACCATATCGGCTTCGGCGGCGAATGGGGAAACAAGCTCGTTCTGACCGCCGTGCTGACATTCGAAGCCGGCCTGTTATTTGCGGCCGCCAATACCGGTTTCCTGGGCGGTCCCGCGGTGCTGTCCAACATGGCCGCCGATTCCTGGGTGCCGCACAAATTTCGCTATCTGTCGACCCGGCTGGTGACGCAAAACGGCATTCTAGTCATGGGCGTCGCCGCGCTTGCCATTCTTTTCTGGACGGGCGGCAGCGTCGAGTTCCTGGTCGTGCTGTACTCGGTTGCCGTGTTCCTGACGTTTGCCATTTCCCTGTTCGGCTTGTGCCTGTACTGGTGGCTCCACCGCAAACAGCAAAAATCATGGAAGGGGCGTTTGGTCCTGTCTCTGCTCGGCTTCATCATCTGCTTCAGCATTCTCGCGGTGCTGCTCATGGAGAAATTTACTGATGGTGGCTGGGCTGCAGCGGTTGTCATTGGAGCGATTTCGGTGTTTTGCATTTGCATCCGCAATCACTATCGCGGCACCAGGAACGCGATCCGGCAGGCGGACCAAGTTTTTGCCGAGCAGCCGTTCGGTTCGCATGTCGGTGCGATCGAACCTGACCCGGATGCGCAAACGGCCGTATTCATCGTCGGCTCCTCACGCGGCGGCGGCTTGCACGCCTTGCTCTGGGTGCAGCGCATGTTTCCGAGGCATTTCAGGAACTTTATCTTCTTGAACGCGCGCACGGTCGACGCGCATGCCTATGGCGGAGAGGGTGCCATCGAGCAGATGCGGTCACAAGCAAATGACACGCTCAAGTACTTTGTCGATTTCTGCCATAGTCACCAGATGGCGTCGGCCGCCTACCTCGGTTTCGGTACCGACGTGGTGGCGGAGGTGACGAAACTGTGCGAAGCGATCCACAAGGAATATCCGAATTCGATCTTCTTCACCAGCAAGCTGATCTTCGAACACGACAACTGGTTCACCCGCCTGTTGCGCAACCAGGCGGCACTCGCCATCCAGCAGCGCTTGCATTTCAAGCGTTTGGAAATGGTGATACTGCCGATGAAAGTCTAGCGGTAGTTTGTCGAAAGCGGCAAAATGCTGAGCGATAGAAAGAAATTTGCCAGATTCTTCGGAAATCAGTGATCGAACCGTCCATGAAACGAGACGGAAGAACATTCGATCATCAGACGCTGGAAGCGATCCGGATGATGGCGGTGGAGCGGGTGCGCGAAGGCGAACATCCGGTGGACGTAATTGCCTCGTACGGATTCAACCGGACGA
>DASPMC010000061.1:0-51756 GCA_035627275.1 Noviherbaspirillum sp. | reverse complement strand
GGCTCAAGAAGGAGATTGCGGTCTATGAAAGAAAACGCAACCAAGCCAGGGCGACGATCGACTGGCGTTTTACCACCCCCGACGCGCGTCAGAAAATGCGCCGGATTTATCCATTAAATTCATCTGGATGATCTACTAGTGCAGTGACCCGGGAAACTTTGACCTGAGTCATTGGAGCTGCGAATCAACGCGCCTATATTGGGCTGAACCGTTGCTTACAGGAATGCAACGTTCGACCGTGAGGTGCGGAAGTGGACATAGTCGAAGCCGACGTAGTGATCGTGGGCGCGGGCGGCGGCGGCTTGCGGGCCGCTATCGCAGTCGCGGAGCGGGACCCGGCGCTGACGGTGGCGCTGGTTTCCAAGGTCTACCCGATGCGCAGCCATACCGTTGCGGCGGAAGGCGGATCGGCCGGCGTGGTGCAGTCGCATGACAGCCTCGACCATCATTTCAATGACACGGTGACTGGCGGTGACTGGTTGTGCGAGCAGGATGTCGTCGACTATTTCGTTGCTCACTGCACCGAAGAGATGGTGCAGCTGGAGCACTGGGGCTGCCCGTGGAGCCGCAAGGAAGACGGCCACATCAATGTGCGCGCCTTCGGCGGGATGAAGATCGAACGCACCTGGTTCGCTGCCGACAAGACCGGCTTCCACATGCTGCACACACTGTTCCAGACATCGATCAAGTACCCGTCGATCAAGCGCTTCGATGAATACTTCTGCTGCGACCTGATCATCGAGGACGGGCGCTGCCAGGGCGTGCTCGCGATACAGATCAGCACCGGCAAATTCGTGCTGATCAAAGCCAAGGCGGTGATCATCGCCACCGGCGGCGCGGGACGCGTATTCCGCCAGAGCACCAACGGTGGCATTGTCACCGGCGACGGCATGGCGCTGGCCTACCGCCACGGCGTGCCGCTGCGCGACATGGAATTCGTGCAATACCATCCGACTGCGATGCCCGGTACCGGCTTGCTGTTCACGGAGGCCTGCCGCGGCGAAGGCGGCATTCTCGTCAACAAGGACGGCTACCGCTACCTTCAGGATTACGGCCTCGGTCCGCCGGATCCCTGGCCACGCAAGAAGGCGATGGAGCTCGGCCCGCGCGACCGCCTGTCGCAGGCCTTCTGGCATGAAGACCGCAAGGGCCGGACCGTCAACACGCCGCAGGGCAGTGCAGTGCTGCTCGATCTTCGCCATCTCGGTGAAAAGCATATCCGCGAGCGCCTGCCGCTGATCTGCGAACTGGCAGAGCGCTTCATGGGCATCGACCCGGTGCATGAGCCAATTCCGGTACGCCCGGCGTTCCACTACACCATGGGTGGCATCCTTGTGAATGGAAAGACAGAGGCGCCGCTGCGCGGCCTGTATGCGGTCGGCGAGTGCTCCAGCGTCGGCATCCATGGTGCCAACCGCCTTGGTTCGAACTCGCTGGCGGAGCTGTGCGTGTTCGGCAAGGTGGCCGGTGATGAAGCTGCGCGCTATGCACGGACGGTCCGTTTCTGTGATGCGTCGACAATCGAAAAGCTGGCGGAAGCAGCAAAGCAGCGCGCCCTCGACCTGGTCACGCGCGATGACGGCACAGAACGTATCTCCGTCCTGCGCAAGGAAATGGCCCTTAGCATGGAGCGCGGTTGCGGTATCTACCGCATCGGCAGCGAAATGCAGGAAACCTGCGACAAGATCGACGAACTCAAGCTGCGCTTTGCGCGCGTGAAGGTCGATGACAAGTCGAGCGTCTGGAACACCGATTGGCTGCAAGCCATCGAAGTCGGCTTCCAGCTGGATGTGGCGCAGGCGATGGCCTATTCGGCGCTCAACCGCAAGGAATCGCGCGGCGCGCATCAGCGGCTGGATGGGTTCGAGCAGCGTGATGACGTCAACTTCCTCAAGCACACGCTTGCGCACTATTCGGGCATGGATGCGCCGCGTATCCGCTACGGCGATGTGAAAATCACCCGGTCGCAACCCGCGGTACGCGCCTACGGCGCCGCGGGAGAAGCGGCGGCGCAGCAAGCCAGGGAGGCGGCTCATGGATAAAGTGATCCAAATCGAAGTCCTGCGTTATCGCCCGGAGCAGGACGAGGAGCCGTTCTTCCAGGCATATGCCGTCCCGTTTACCGATGACATGTCGGTGCTGCAGGGGCTGCAATACATCAAGGACGAACTCGACAGCACGCTGAGCTACCGGTGGTCCTGCCGCATGGCGATCTGCGGCAGTTGCGGCATGATGATCAACGGCAAACCGGAACTGTCCTGCCACACCTTCCTGCGCGACTTCTATCCGCACAAGCTGCGTGTGGAGCCGCTCAACCATTTCCCGATCGAGCGCGACCTGGTGGTGCGCCCCGACGACTTCATCCGGAAACTGGAAAGCATCAAGCCCTACATCATTGCCAGGGACGTCAGGCGCCTCGACCAGGGCGAGTACCTGCAGACGCCGGCCGAGCGCGACCGCTACGAACAGTACAGCTCCTGCATCAACTGCATGCTCTGCTACGCCGCCTGCCCGCAATACGGACTGAACAGCGAGTTCATGGGCCCTGGCGTACTGGCGCTGCTGCACCGGTACAACATGGACAGCCGCGATAGCGGTCAGGCGGAACGCAAGGAATTGGTGAACGCGGAAGAGGGTGTCTGGAACTGCACTGCCGTCGGCTACTGCTCCGAGGTATGTCCGAAGGGCGTGGACCCGGCCAATGCGGTGAACGTCAACAAGATCAACAGCGCGAAGGATTTCTTCTTCAACCTGCTGCGGCTCGCGGGAGGCGGGAAATGAAGGATATGCAACCTGACGCCCGCAGGCCGTATGTGCGGCCGATGGAGGGCTGGTGGCGGAAAAATCCGTTCTTCGTGCGCTACATGGCGCGCGAACTCACGGCACTGGTTGTTGCCGCCTATGCATTCGTGCTGCTGATCGGCCTGTTGTGCCTCGCACAAGGAGAAGCCGCGTATAACGGCTGGCTGGCTGTGCTGCGCCACCCGGTCTCGCTGTCCTTGCATGCCGTAGGGCTGGTGGCGATGGCGTACCACACCTGGACCTGGTTCGAAATCATGCCGAAAACCATGCCGCCTATCGTCGTCCACGGCAAGCGGGTTGCCGGCCATGTCGTCACGGCAGTCGGCGTTGCTGCCGCGATCGGTGTCACCCTGGTCCTGTTCCTCGCCGTCTGGGGCATCAAGCCATGAGAAAACATTCCAATGCGCGTTCCAATGCGCCGATTTTCTGGGCACTGTTCGGCGCAGGCGGCATGCTGTCCGCGCTCACCGGGCCGGTGCTGGTGTTCATGACCGGCATTGCCATTCCGGCAGGGTTCCTGCTGTCGCCCGATCTGATGAGTTATCCCAGGATGCTTGGGTTCGCTCAGAACTTCATCGGCAAGCTTTGCATCCTGGCGGTGGTCGTCCTGTTCCTCTGGCATGCGGCGCATCGGGTTTTTAAGAGTCTCCACGATGTTGGCATTCATCCGGGCCCGGCATCGAAACTCGCATGCTACGGCACAGCCTTTGCCGGCTCCATGCTGGCCGTGTACGGGGTGGTCGCGGTCGGATTCTGATCCCGGCACGGCAAGGTAAGCGGTGGAAGCCGCATACCCAGTGATCGCCGGTAGCTCGCACAAGCGCCGGCGAAGTTTTCCTCTATTCATTTCTTTGAGCCAGCAATCCGTCCCTCCAGGCATTTTTTTCCGCTGATAACCGCGGCAAGCCGCGCAGATAAAGGCGTTGCGGCGCGGAACATTCTTGCCGGAACACATGTCCAACTGTCGCTACGCAACAAATTTTCCCCACCGGATATTTCCATATCTCAGTTAAACACATGTGTAAAGCTGAGATGTCACCTTCAGTGTTTGCGATAAGTACTTCATTTTCTTGAAGATTCGTTCGAGAGGTTGCCTTAGCGAAACGCGCTAAGTCATTGACTTCATTAGAAAAAATCGCATTTTTTCCCCTGAATATTACTTGACCGCAAATAAACCATCCTCTAAAGTGGGCGACAGTGTGAAAAAGTGTATTTTTGTGGGGCGATTTTCCGGAAACGCCCGCCAGACACCGCAGAAGACACGGCTCACAGCCAAGTTCAAACAACGACAACCACGAGGGTAATCAGGGTGTTTCAAGGCGCGTCAGCGTTGAGTCTCGATGCCAAAGGGCGGATGACCATTCCGTCCAAGCATCGTGACGCCTTGTCGCTTCAGTGCGAAGGCCGCATCACGCTCACCCGTCACCCGCATGGTTGCCTGCTGCTCTTTCCGCGCCCGGTGTGGGAAAACCACCGCGAGCAGATCGCCGCATGGCCGATGTCTGCACGCGCCTGGCAGCGCATCTTCCTCGGTAATGCCTCCGATGTCGAAATGGACACCGCCGGCCGCATCCTGATCGCGCCGGAACTGCGTTCGGCCGTCGGCATGACACGCGACGTCATGCTGCTCGGCATGGGTAGCCATTTCGAGATCTGGGACGCTGAAAAACTCGCCCAGGACGAGGCGCAGGCCGTGGCCAACGGCATGCCCGACGTGCTTAGTAATTTTTCGTTTTAACGGCCCGTGATGACTGAACAAACGGTGCCCGGATTGCAGCACCGTACGGTGCTGTTGGAAGAAGCGGTCGATGCGCTGCAGATCGACGGCGAGCGCGCCAATGGCGTGTACGTCGATGGCACCTTCGGCCGAGGCGGCCACAGCCGCCGGATCCTGGAGCGGCTCGGTCCGAAAGGCCGGTTGATTGCTTTCGACAAGGATCCGCAGGCGATTGCCGTGGCAAACACGGTTTCGGACACGCGGTTCGAAATCGTGCATGACAGCTTCGCGACGATGGGCGACGCGCTCGCCTCCCGCGGCGTCATGCAGGTGGATGGAATTTTGCTGGACCTCGGAATCTCGTCGCCGCAGGTGGATGAAGCGGCGCGGGGTTTCAGTTTTCGACTGGATGGCCCGCTCGACATGCGCATGGATACGACGCGCGGGATGTCGGCGGCGGAGTGGCTCGCGACCGAGTCAGAACAGACGATAGGAAAGGTGATCAGAGATTATGGGGAAGAACGGTTTGCTTTTCAGATTGCAAAGGCGATTGTTGCTCGCCGGACAATCGAGCCAATTTCAGGCACACGACAGCTTGCCGAGATCGTGGCACACGCCGTCAAAACCCGCGAGAAGGGTAAAGACCCGGCCACTCGCACATTTCAGGCTATCCGGATTCACATCAATCAAGAGCTTGAAGAACTTGAAATAGGACTGAGCGCCGCATTCGACAAACTGGCCCCGCACGGGAGATTGGCTGTGATCAGCTTTCATTCGCTGGAAGATCGCATCGTCAAGCGCTTCCTGGCTTCCAAAGCCAAAGCGCCGCAGCCCGACCGTCGCCTGCCGATCCGTGCCGTCGACCTGCCGCAGCCGGAACTGAAGCTGCTGGCAAAAATGAAACCCTCCGACGCCGAAATCGCCGCCAACGCGCGCGCGCGTTCGGCGATCATGCGCGTGGCCGAACGCCTGCCGGCGGGAGGTGCGCAATGAGCGGCAAGGTCAATGCAATCCTCACCACAGCGCTGGTCGCCTGCGCCCTGATGGTGGTGGATTCACAGTACCAGTCGCGCCGCTTGTTCATCGAGCTCGAACGTGCCCAGGCCGCCGCCAAGCAGCTCGAAATCGAATGGGCGCAGCTCCAGCTTGACCAGTCCACGCTGGCGAAGCACGCGCGCATCGAGGCGAACGCACGCCGGGACCTGAGCATGGTTTCCGTCACGCCGGACCGCACCCAGTACCTGACCATGGGAGGCCAGTAATGCGCGCGGCCTCACGTACGGCAGCAGGCAAGGGTGTCCAGTTCAGCGCCAGCCCGGTGCTTGCCCTGAAGCTGCCGGTATGGCGCTCCCGGCTCGTGCTGTTTGCCTTGTTCGCCGGTTTCGCCGCGCTCGCCGGCCGGGCACTCTGGCTGCAGGGCATTTCGACGGAGTTCCTGCAAAAGCAGGGCGCGTCCCGCTACGCGCGCACGCTTGAACTCCCCGCCACCCGCGGCAAGATCACCGACCGTAACGGCCAGGTGCTGGCTTCCTCCATGCCGGTCAAGGCGGTCTGGGCGATTCCGGAAGACGTGCTCGAGGCGCCGGACCAGAAGATTCGCGAACTGGCGAAACTGCTCGACATGAGCGAGAAGGACCTGCGTAAGAAACTCGACTCCGACCGCACCTTCGTCTACCTCAAGCGCCAGGTCGAGCAGGATGTCACCGACAAGGTCGCCGCACTGAACGTGCCCGGTATCGGCATGCGCCGCGAGTACAAGCGCTACTACCCGGACGGCGATGTGATGGCGCACGTGGTCGGTTTCACCAACGTCGAGGACATCGGCCAGGAAGGCATGGAGCTGGCGTTCCAGAAGAACCTCGCCGGCGTCAACGGCAGCCGCCGCGTGATCAAGGACCGTCTCGGCCGCATCGTCGAGGACATCGAATCAGTGCGCCTGCCGCATGACGGCAAGGACCTCGCGCTGTCGATCGACCGCAAGCTGCAGTACATCGCCTACACGCACCTGAAGGAGGCGGTCGAGAAGCACAAGGCGAAAGCCGCCGCGATGGTCATCCTCGATGCGAAGACCGGCGAAGTGCTGGCCCTGGTGAACCTGCCGACCTACAACCCGAACGACCGCGCCAAGCTGACCGGCGCGCAGCTGCGCAACCGGGTGATGACGGATACCTTCGAACCGGGTTCGACGCTCAAGCCTTTCCCGATCGCACTGGCGCTAGAGAACCGGCTGGTCACACCGTTCACTAATATCCAGACCTCGCCCGGCAAGCTCACCATCGGCAGGGCGACCATCGGCGACGCCCATCCGCACGGTGTGCTGACTGTGCAGGGTGTGTTGCAGAAGTCCTCGAATGTCGGCACGGCCAAGATGGCGCTGCAACTTCAGCCGCAGCAAATGTGGGACCTGTTTACGACTGTCGGTTTCGGCCAGCAGCCCAAGCTCGGCTTCCCGGGGGCAGTGGCCGGCCGCGTTCGTCCGTACAAGTCCTGGAAGCCGATCGAACAGGCGACCATGAGCTATGGCCACGGCATTTCGACTTCGCTGATCCAGGTGGCGCACTCTTATATGATCTTCGCGCGCGATGGCGACATCATTCCGCTGACCTTGCAGAAGGCGGGGGACCAGCCGATCAGCCGCCGCGTGATCTCCGAGAAGACTGCGCGCGACGTACGTGTCATGCTCGAAATGGCCGCAGGCCCGGAAGGCACCGCCCCGAAAGCGCAGGTGCCGGGCTATCGCGTGGCCGGCAAGACCGGCACCGCGCACAAGCTCGTCGGCGGCCAGTACGCCAACAAATATGTATCGTCCTTCGTGGGTTTCGCCCCGGTTTCGGATCCGCGCATCATCGTTGCAGTCATGGTCGACGAACCGTCGAACGGCTTCCACTACGGTGGCCAGGTGGCTGCTCCGGTGTTTTCGTCCGTGACCGCCAGCGCACTGCGGGCTCTGAACGTTCCACCTGACTCCACCGTGACCGACATTATTGTGCCGGCCAACCCCGTCGAGGAGAGCATGTGATGAGCGCAACGCCGACCATGTCCGAGATCCTCGCCTGGCTGCATGCGAATGCGCCCAAGGCCCAACTGTCGCCGGATTCCCGGAGCATATCGCCCGGCGACGTGTTCTTCGCCTATCCTGGCGAAACTGCCGACGGGCGCGACTACATCGAGCGCGCAGTCGAGGCCGGTGCGCGTGCAGTGGTGCACGAGGCAAAGAACTTTACCTGGGACGACAAGCTCGCGTTGCCCCACCTTGCAGTGGAAAACCTGTTGGAACTCGCCGGCGACATCGCGAGCGCCTATTACGATCAGCCGGATGCGGGAATGTTTACCGTCGCGGTCACCGGCACGAACGGCAAGACATCCTGCTCCCAATGGATCGGGAAGGCCTTGTCTCGCGCGGGCCAGCCCACGGCCGTGATCGGCACCTTGGGCGTTGCGCTTTATCGCAGCGGCCAGCATGGCGGCTATAACGCCACGGGCTACACCACGCCTGATGCGCTCCAGTTGCAGCGCCGCCTGGCGCAATTGCGTTCGGCCGGCGTGCAAGCGATTGCCATCGAAGCCTCTTCGATCGGCCTCGACCAGGGGCGCTTGAACGGCATGCATTTCAACGTGGCGATGTTCACCAACTTCACACGTGACCATCTCGACTACCACGGCAGCATGGACGCTTATGAAGAGGCCAAGCGCAAGCTGTTTGACTGGCCCGGACTCGAGCACGCGGTCATCAACCTGGACGACGACATGGGCATGCGCCTGGTTAGTCATGTGCAGTCGACCAGGCCATCGCTGCAGATCACTGGTTATACGACCGGTGGCAAGAGCGTAGCCGGCGTTGCCGTCCTGAGCGCCAGCGATATCCGCAGCAGCCATGGCGGCACGGTGTTCCGCCTCGACGCGCCGGGCGGTTCAGCGCAGGTGAAGACGCAGCTCGTCGGCCAATTCAACGTGAGCAACGTGCTCGGCGTAATGGGTGTGATGCTCGCGCACGGGGCGGATTTCCGTTCCGTGCTCGAGGCGGCGGAGTCATTTACACCAGTGCCTGGCCGGATGGAACAGCTGGGCGGTCATGAGGCGCCGCTGGTCGTGATTGACTACGCGCACACCCCGGACGCACTCGAAAAAACACTCTCGACCCTGCGCGATGTCGCGCAGCAGCGCCACGGCAAGCTGTGGTGCGTGTTCGGTTGCGGCGGCGACCGTGATCCGGGCAAGCGTCCGCAGATGGGCAAGGTATCGCAAGGGGCCGACCATATCGTCGTCACCAGTGACAACCCGCGCAGCGAGGACCCGGCAAAGATCCTCGACCAGATCGTCGTCGGCATCGACACCGCGCAGCTGGCGAAAGATGCGCTGCACGTGATCGAAGACCGTGCATCCGCCATCCTGTGGGCGATCCGGCATGCCGGAAAAAACGACGTGGTTCTTCTCGCAGGGAAGGGCCATGAGTCGTATCAGGAAATCAAAGGCAAGAAATTGCCGTTTTTGGATGCAGACCACGCCGCGCTCGCGCTGGCTGCAAGGGCAACAATGAAGGGAACGAACTGATGAAATCGTCATTGGCTGAAGTGCAGCCATGGATTTCGCGTGCCGCGATCAAGAACGCGGCGGATGCAGTATTCGACGGCGTGTCGACCGACAGCCGTCAGGTGTCTATTGGTAATTTGTTCGTCGCCTTGCGCGGCGAGCGTTTCGATGCGCATGATTTTCTCAACGAGGTGGCGGCCAAGGGCGTCGCCGCCGTGGTGGTGGAACGCGTGCCGGATGGCCTGACCGTGCCGGCCTTGGTGGTGCCCGACACGCGCGCCGCCCTCAATGAACTGGGCGCCTTCTGGCGCAAGAAATTCAAGATCCCCGTCGTCAGCGTCACCGGCAGCAATGGCAAGACGACGGTGAAGGAGATGGTGGCGGCGATCCTGTCGGCTGCATATGGCGCCGACAACATCCTCGCAACCCGTGGCAACCTGAATAACGATATTGGCGTTCCGCTCACGGTGTTCCGCCTGGACGCCGGCTGCAAGGCGGCAGTTGTCGAGCTGGGCATGAACCATCCCGGCGAAATTGCCACGATTACCGCAACGGCTCAGCCCACGGTCGGCCTGGTGAACAATGCACAACGCGAGCACCAGGAATTCATGGAAAGCGTGGAAGCCGTCGCCAAGGAAAACGGCAATGTCATCCTCGGCCTGCCGGCTGACGGCGTGGCCGTCTTCCCTGCGGATGACACATACACAAGCCTGTGGCGGAGCTACGCAGGCCAGCGCAAGGTCATGACCTTCGGCCTCTCGTCGGACGCCGACGTGACTTGCACATTCAGGGTGAACGATTTCGGCAGTGACCTGTCCATTACTGCCGATGGGAAACAGTTCCAGGTAGCACTCTCTGCCGCGGGCGTGCATAACGTCCGCAATGCGCTTGCCGCTACGGCATGCGCGCTGGCCGCTGGCGTGTCCGAGGACGCGATTGTTCGCGGCCTGCAGGCATTCGTCCCGGTCAACGGCCGCCTGCAGCGCAAGACGGCAAGGAGTGGCGCCCTGGTGATCGACGATACCTACAACGCCAACCCGGATTCGGTCCGCGCCGCAATCGACGTCCTGTCGAACGCGGCTGCACCGCGGGTGCTGGTGCTGGGCGATATGGGCGAAGTGGGCGACGAAGGCCCGCAGTTCCATGTCGAGGTCGGCACGTATGCGCGCAACAAGGGCATCGAGCACCTGCTCACGTTGGGCCAGCTGGCCCAGCATGCGAGCAGCGCGTTCGGTCCAGGCGCGACGCATTTCGAGGATATCGCAGCGATCAACCAGGCAGCCGAGGCACTGGTCACCGCCGGCACGACGGCGTTGGTGAAGGGGTCGCGCTTCATGAAGATGGAGCGCGTCGTTCAGCACCTCGTCAATACAACACAAGATCAAGGACAGGGATCTCACTGACATGCTGCTCTGGCTAGCGCAATACTTCCAACAAGACCTCGGCCCGCTGCGGGTTTTCAACTTCATCACTTTCCGGGCCGTCTTCGCCACGTTGACGGCGCTGGTGATCGGCTTGATTGCGGGACCAGCCATGATCCGCATGCTGACCCGCCTGAAGGTGGGCCAGGCGGTCCGCACGGACGGTCCGCAGACGCACCTGATCAAGTCCGGCACGCCGACCATGGGCGGCGCACTGATCCTGCTAGGTATCGGCATTTCGACCCTGCTCTGGTCCGACTGGAGCAACCGCTTCGTCTGGGTAGTGCTGGTCGTGACCCTCGGCTACGGCGCGATCGGCTGGGTCGACGACTACCGCAAGGTGGTCTACAAGAACCCGGAAGGCATGTCCTCCCGTGAAAAGTACTTCTGGCAGTCGCTGATCGGCATCACTGCGGCGGTGTACCTCGCCTTCTCGGTCTCCGCGCCGACCAATACCAAAGTGCTGGAGCTGTTCATGGCCTGGGTGAAGTCCGGCTTCAACATGGACCTGCCGCCCAAGGCCGACTTGATTGTCCCCTTCTTCAAGACGATCAGCTATCCGCTGGGCGTCTGGGGTTTCATCGCCTTGACGTACTTCGTCATCGTCGGCACCAGCAATGCAGTCAACCTGACGGACGGCCTCGACGGTCTCGCGATCATGCCGACGGTGATGGTCGGATCGGCTCTCGGCCTCATCGCCTACCTCACAGGCAGCGTGGTGTACTCGAAATACCTCTTTATTCCTCACATACCCGGGGCCGCGGAACTGCTAATCTTCTGCGGGGCCATGGCAGGTGCCGGCCTTGCGTTCCTGTGGTTTAACGCACATCCGGCACAGGTTTTCATGGGCGACGTAGGTGCACTGGCACTCGGCGGCGCGCTCGGCACCATCGCGGTCATCGTCCGGCAGGAGATTGTCCTGTTCATCATGGGCGGCATCTTCGTGGTCGAGACGCTGTCGGTGATGCTGCAGGTCGGCTACTTCAAGTACACGAAGAAGCGCTATGGCGTCGGTCGACGGATCCTGCTGATGGCACCGCTGCACCATCACTTCGAACAGAAGGGGTGGAAAGAAACCAAGGTGGTGGTCCGCTTCTGGATCATCACGATGATGCTGGTGCTGTTCGGTCTGTCGACATTGAAGCTGCGTTAAACAGGGTATATCGAGGAAAGCTGCGTGGAAAACGTGGAAAACAACGTGAACGAAGAGCAGGGAGACAACGTGAGTGGCGTGGCCGATGGCGACGTGCGCGAGAACGTCGTCGCCGTGACTGCCGACGTTGCGCCACAAGCGGCTACGACTGACGATATCGAGGCCGCAGAACATGCGCCTGCAGAGAGTGAGTTGGCCTCCGAGTTGGCGGCTGCAGATGATGCCGACGCCGTAGAACCGGCCTCTGCCGATTCGGAAGAAGGGGATACCGGCTCCGGCGAACTCCAGAGCGAAGTCACTCCGTCAGAACCCGTTGTGGAAGAAGAACCTGCGCCCGTGGTCAGCATGGAGGAATGCCTTGCATATCAGGGCAAACGCGCCCTTGTGCTTGGCCTCGGCGAGTCCGGCCTGGCCATGGCGCGCTGGCTGGCGCGCTTTGGCGTGGCCCTGCGCGTGGCGGACACCCGCAACCAGCCGGACCGTCTGCCGGCGCTGCGCGAATCCATCCCCGATGCCGAATTCGTCGGCGGACCGTTCGCAACGACCCTGCTGGAAGGTGTGGATTTCATCGCCGTCAGCCCCGGCCTCGCACCTAACCGCGAGCTGGCCGGACTCATTCCAGCCGCTGCGGAAAAGAACATTCCCCTGTGGGGCGAAATCGAACTGTTCGCGCAGGCGCTTGCCGCGCTGCGTACCTCGCGCGCCTATGTGCCGAAGGTCATCGCCATCACCGGCACCAACGGCAAGACGACCGTTACCAGCCTCACCGGGCTGCTTTGCCGCCGTGCCGGCCTCAAGACAGTCGTGGCTGGGAACATCAGCCCGGCCGCACTCGATGTCCTGCGCGATGCGCTCGACAGCGACGATTTGCCGCAAGCATGGGTGCTCGAACTTTCCAGCTTCCAGCTGCACACGACCATGAGCCTGCAGGCCGATGTCGCCACGGTGCTCAATGTCACCCAGGACCATCTCGACTGGCATGGCGACATGGATGCTTACGCAGCGGACAAGGCGCGCATCTTCGGCGTGCGCACCATCCGCCTGCTCAATCGCGACGATACCCGTGTTATGCAAATGGCCTCGCCGCTCGCGAACTGCGTCAGCTTCGGCACGGACGAGCCGACGCAATCCGACTGCTTCGGCCTCGTCGACGACAACGGCATCCACTGGCTGACGACTGCCATTGCGCTCGACGAAGGCGAAAAGCCGCGCCGCAAGAAGGACGTGATCGAGGTGCCGGTCATGGTCAAGCGCCTGATGCCGGTCGACGCATTGCAGATTCGCGGACAGCACAATGCGGTGAACGCGCTCGCAGCGTTGGCACTGTGCCGCGCCGTCGGGTTGCCGCTGGCGCCGCTGCTGCACGGTCTGCGAGAATATCGCGGCGAGCCGCATCGCGTGGAACTGGTGGCCAATATCAGCGGCGTCGATTACTACGATGACAGCAAAGGCACCAATGTCGGTGCAACCGTGGCCGCCCTCAAGGGCCTGGGTGCGGAGCAGGGCGGTTCCGGCCGCCTCGTGCTGATCGCCGGTGGCGATGGCAAGGGGCAGGATTTTGCGCCGCTGGCCGAGCCTGTTTCCAAGTATGTGCGCGCCGTTCTCCTGATCGGGAAGGATGCTCCTGCGATTCGCGCCGCGATCGGGCAAGCAGGCGCAGAAATCGTGGATTGCGCTACGCTCGAGGAAGCGGTGCAAAAGGCAGCCGAATT
Organism: Noviherbaspirillum sp.; assembly: GCA_035627275.1. Classification (GTDB taxonomy): domain Bacteria; phylum Pseudomonadota; class Gammaproteobacteria; order Burkholderiales; family Burkholderiaceae_D; genus Noviherbaspirillum. The sequence goes on along the minus strand of DASPMC010000061.1, from coordinate 38,421 downwards.
GGCGCAGGCCGGTGATGCCGTCCTGCTGTCGCCGGCATGCGCGAGCCTCGACATGTTCAAGAACTACGCCCATCGCGCGCAGGTATTCGTGGATACCGTGCGCGAGGTCGGTCTGGCAAGAGGCGAGGTGATCGCATGAAATTTGCGATGCCATCCTTCTCATCCTCGTCGTCGCAGGCGCAGATTCCCGGCGTCGTGCAGCGCTCGAAGATGATGGACTACGACCAGCCGCTGGTGTGGGTGGTCGTGCTCCTGATGTTGTTCGGGATGGTGATGGTGTATTCCGCGTCGATCGCGCTGCCGGATTCGCCGAAGTATGCGAACTACAAGAACTCGCACTTCCTCGTCAGGCAAGCTATTTATATAGGAGCAGCCTTGGTTGCTGGCCTGCTCGCCTTCCGTGTGCGCATCGAAACCTGGCAGAAGTGGGCGCCGTATCTCTTCGTCGGCACGCTGATCCTGTTGGCGCTGGTGCTGGTTCCCGGTATCGGCAAGGGGGTGAATGGCGCGCGCCGCTGGCTGTCGTTCAAGGTGTTCAACCTGCAGCCGTCGGAACTGATGAAGCTGTTTGTCGTGCTCTATGCGGCCGACTACACGGTGCGCAAGCAGGAAGTGATGCACAAGTTGACCAAGGGTTTCATGCCAATGACGGCAGCGATCGGTTTCGTCGGTCTGCTCCTCCTCCTTGAGCCGGACCTCGGTGCATTTGGCGTGATCGTTTGCATTGCAATGGGCATCCTGTTCCTCGGCGGGATCAACGGCATCTGGTTCGGGGGCATCGGCGCGACGCTGGTCGGCATCTTCAGCATGGTCATCCTGCTGTCGCCATGGCGGCGTGAGCGTATCTTCGCCTACCTGAATCCTTGGGAGGAAGAGAATGCGCTCGGTAAGGCATATCAGCTGTCGCATTCGCTGATCGCGTTCGGCCGCGGCGAGCTATTCGGCGTCGGCCTCGGCGGCAGCGTCGAAAAGCTGCACTACCTGCCGGAAGCGCATACCGATTTCCTGCTGGCGGTGATCGGCGAGGAACTTGGCTTCGCAGGAGTGCTCGTCGTCGTCGCGATGTTCTATTGGATCGTGAAGCGCTCCTTCGAGATCGGACGTCAGGCGATCGCGATGGACCTGACCTTCGCCGGCCTTGCCGCCAAGGGCATCGGCATCTGGATCGGCGTGCAGGCATTCATCAACATGGGCGTGAATCTCGGTTTGCTGCCGACCAAAGGATTGACCTTGCCGTTGATGAGTTATGGCGGCTCGGGCGTACTGATTAATTGTGTAGGACTCGCAATTTTGCTTCGTATTGATTATGAGAACCGTGTGCTGATGCGTGGAGGCCGGATATGAAACGCCTTCTGATCATGGCCGCGGGGACTGGCGGCCACATTTTCCCCGGCTTGGCAATTGCACAAACAATGCAGGCGCGCGGCTGGCAGGTTTCGTGGCTGGGCACCATGCACGGCATGGAGCGCGACATCGTGCCGAAGCACAAGATCGAGATGGATTCGATCGACTTCGCGGGCGTGCGCGGCAAGGGGCTGATGCACACAGTGCGCGGCATGTTCAAGATGGTTGGCGCCTTTGCCTCTTGCTTCAGCATCATCGGCCGGCGCAAGCCGAGCGTGGTGCTGGGCATGGGGGGCTACGTCACGGTGCCGGGCGGGATGATGGCCAAGGCGCGCGGCGTGCCGCTGGTGCTGGTCAACGCGGATGCGGCGCTGCTGCTGTCGAACAAGACCCTCGCGCCCGTCGCGCAGCGCGTGCTGTTCGGCTTCCCTGCGGATTTCGGCAGTGCGGCTTCCAAGGCTCTGGTCACTGGCAACCCCGTCCGCAAGGAAATCATCGAGGTGATGCCACCTGCTCAGCGTTACGCGGCACGCACCGGTCCGCTGCGCCTGCTGATTGTCGGCGGCAGCCTCGGAGCGAAGGTGTTGAATGAATGCTTGCCGGCGGCGCTGGCACGCATCCCGGCGGACATGCGCCCGATAGTCACGCACCAGTCCGGCAAACAACACATCGACGCACTGCGGAAGGCCTACGCTGATGCGCAGGTGCAGGCGGAAGTCGTGGATTTCATCGACGACATGCCGCGCCGTTATGCGGAGGCCGACCTCGTGATCTGCCGCGCAGGCGCGATCACCGTGTCGGAGCTGACGGCAGCAGGCGTGGCCAGCGTGCTTGTGCCGCTGGTGGCGTCGACCACCTCGCACCAGCGCGACAACGCGCAGTGGATGGCGAGCCAGAAGGCGGCAGTGCATCTGCCGCAGGGAGAATTGAATCCGGAACGGATGGCGCAACTGTTGCAGTCGCTCACCCGTGAGGAATGCAGGACGATGGCAGAGGCGGCGCATGGCATCGGAAGACGCCAGGCGAACGAGACGATTGCGAACGTACTGGAAGAATTGGCCAAATAACATGAAACATAAAGTCAAAAACATCCATTTCGTCGGTATCGGCGGCTCAGGCATGAGCGGCATCGCAGAGGTGCTGCTCAACCTTGGCTACACGATTTCCGGCTCCGACCTAGCCAGTAACGCGGCGACACAGCGTCTCGCTGAGCGCGGCGCCAAGATCACGTTCGGACATGCCGCGGAAAACATCCAGAACGCGGACGCGATCGTGACCTCGACCGCGGTCAAGGGTGACAACCCGGAAGTGATCGCGGCGCGCGCCAAGCATATCCCCATCGTGCCGCGCGCCATCATGCTGGCCGAACTGATGCGCCTGAAGCAGGGCATTGCCATCGCCGGCACGCATGGCAAGACCACGACCACCAGCCTGGTGGCGAGCGTGCTCGCGGAAGGCGGACTGGACCCGACCTTCGTGATCGGCGGCCGCCTGAACAGCGCCGGCGCGAATGCGAAGCTGGGCGCGGGCGACTTCATCGTCGCCGAAGCGGACGAGTCGGACGCGTCCTTCCTCAACCTGTCGCCGTGCATCGAAGTCATCACCAACATCGATGCCGACCACATGGAGACCTACGACCACAGCTTCGCCAAGCTGAAGCAGGCCTTCGTCGAGTTCACGCAGCGCCTGCCGTTCTACGGCGTCGCCATGCTGTGCATCGACGACCCGAGCGTGCGCGAGATCATGCCGTTCATCTCCAAGCCTATTCTGACCTACGGCTTCCACGAAGACGCCCAGGTGCGTGCCGTCGACGCGAAGGCGGCGAATGGCCATATGGAATTCACGGTGCTCCAGGACGACTATCCGCCGTTGGCCGTGCACCTGAACCAGCCGGGTATGCATAACGTGCAGAACGCCTGCGCGGCGATTGCGATCGCGCGCGAAGTGGGCGTGGCCGATGCAGCGACCCAGAAAGCCTTGCGCGAATTCAATGGCGTCGGCCGGCGCTTTACCCGCTACGGCGACATCAAGCTGCCGGACGGCGGCGCGTTTGCGCTCGTCGACGATTACGGCCACCACCCGGTGGAAATGGCGGCAACGCTGGCGGCCGCACGCGGCGCCTATCCCGGCCGCCGCATCGTTCTCGCCTTCCAGCCGCACCGCTATACCCGTACCCGCGACCTGTTCGAGGACTTCGTGAAAGTGATGTCTTCGGTCGATGCGCTCGTGCTGGCCGAGGTCTACCCGGCCGGCGAACAACCCATCGTGGCCGCCGACGGTCGCGCGCTCGCCCATGCGCTGCGCGTGCTCGGCAAGGTGGAGCCGATTTTTGTGGAAGACATTGCCGACATGCCGTCGACGATCATGAACATGGCGAAGGATGGGGATGTGGTCATCACCATGGGCGCCGGTTCAATCAGCGGCGTACCGGGAAAACTGGCTCAGCCGAGCTGAAGTGGAATGAACATGAGCAATACGGATTTGAAAAAAGAGTTTGGAAAAGTCGGCGTGCTGTACGGCGGCCGTTCGGCGGAGCGCGAAGTGTCCCTGATGTCAGGCGGCGGCGTGCTGAAGGCATTGCAGAGCAAGGGCGTCGATGCGCATGGATTCGATCCTGCGGAGCGCAGTCTGGCGGAACTCGCTGCGGAAAAGTTCGACCGCGTGTTCATTGCGCTGCATGGCCGCTATGGCGAAGACGGCACGCTGCAAGGTGTGCTGGAGCAGCTGGGTATTCCCTACACCGGTTCCGGCGTGATGGCTTCGTCCATCGGCATGGACAAGGTGATGACCAAGCGCATCTGGCTGAACCATGGCCTGCCGACGCCGCGCTTCATCGTGCTCGATTCGCATGAGGCAACGGTTGAGGAACTGAACAAGGTGCCGGTTGAGCTCGGTCTGCCGGTGATGCTGAAGGCACCGCACGAAGGCTCGACCATCGGCATCAGCAAGGTGATCGACGCTGCCGCGATGCAGGCGGGCTTCGATCTCTGCGCGAAATACGACGAGGTGGTGCTGGCCGAGGAATTCATCACCGGCCGCGAGCTGACCGTGCCGGTGCTGGGCAAGGGCCGCACCGCACGCGCATTGCCGATCGTGGAGATCTGCGCGCCGCAGGGCAACTACGACTACGAACACAAGTATTTCAGCGACGATACGCAGTACCTCTGCCCGGCGCCGCTGGACGAGGAACTGACCAAGCGCATCCAGTCGCTCGCCGTGCGTGCATTCAACGCCGTCGGTGCTTCCGGCTGGGCGCGCGTCGACTTCATGCTGCGCGCCGCGGATAACGAGCCCTTCCTGCTGGAGATCAACACGTCTCCGGGCATGACTGGCCACTCGCTGGTGCCGATGTCGGCGAAGGCATCGGGCGTCAGCTATGAAGACTTGTGCGTGGAAATCCTGCGTTCGGCTGACCTCGACCTGAAGCCGAACAAGGACTGGAAGCCGGCGTAAGGAGTGACGAACGACCATGTGGCACGACGTACGCATGCTCAACGCAACCACCAACGCCTTGCTGGGCGTGCTGGTGCTGAGCCTGCTTGCTTCGGGTCTCTGGTGGGTGGCGCAGCGGCCGATGTTCACGCTGAAGACGATTCGTATCGAAGGTGTCGGCGAAACGGCACTGCGGCACGTTAATGCATCGACCGTGCGCACGGCCGCACTGCCGCGCATCAAGGGTAACTTCTTCACCGCGAACCTCGATACGGTACGCGTAGCGTTTGAAGCGGTGCCTTGGGTGCGCAAGGCGTCGGTGCGGCGCGAATGGCCGAACAAGTTGATCGTGACGGTGGAAGAACACGAGCCGCTGGGTACATGGGGTGAAGACGGCAGGCTGCTGTCGGTGAAAGGGGATGTGTTCACCGCCAACCTCGCCGAGGCGGAAGAAGACCACGAGCTGGCGGAGTTCGACGGGCCAGAGGGAAGTGCGAAGGAAGTTGTCGCGCGCTACCGCGAACTGCAGGACTGGTTCAAGCCGGTCAGCCTGACGCCGGACGCGGTGCGTCTCTCCAGCCGCTATGCATGGAGCGTGAGGCTGAACAATGGCATGACGGTCGAACTGGGCCGCGAGGCCAACAGCACGACGGTCAAGGATCGCGTCGAAAGGCTGGTGAAGATTTACCCGCAACTTGTCACGCGGTTGCAGGACAGGATTGAAAGTGTGGATATGCGTTACCCGAATGGATTGGCGTTGAAGGCAACAGGATTGAAGTTCGGTATCGACGGCAAAAAAAAGTAAGCGAAACGACATGACAAAAGACGCAAAAAACCTGATCGTCGGCCTCGACATCGGCACCTCCAAGGTGGTCGCGGTAGTGGCCGAAGTGATGCCGAACGGGAGGCATGAGGTCATCGGTCTGGGCCAGCACGAGTCCAAGGGGCTGAAGAAGGGCGTGGTGGTCAACATCGAGGCGACGGTGGAGTCGATCCAGCGCGCGCTCGAGGAAGCCGAGCTCATGGCCGACTGCAAGATCAAGAACGTCTACACCGGCATCGCCGGCAGCCATATCCGCAGCTTTAACTCCAGCGGCATGGTGGCGATCAAGGACAAGGAAGTGACGGCAACCGACGTCGCGCGCGTGATCGAGACCGCCAAGGCGGTCAACATCCCGACCGATCAGCAGCTGCTACACACGGTTCCGCAAGAGTTCATCGTCGACAGCCAGGAAGACGTGCGCGAGCCGATCGGCATGAGCGGCATCCGCCTGGAAGTGAAGGTGCACATCGTTACCGGCGCGGTGTCCGCAGTGCAGAACATCGTCAAGTGCGTGCGCCGCTGCGGCCTGGAAGTGTCCGACCTGATCCTGCAGCCGATGGCTTCTGCGGATGCGGTGCTGACGCCCGATGAAAAGGAACTGGGCGTGGTGCTGGTCGACATCGGCGGCGGCACGACCGACGTCGCGATCTTCACTGAAGGTGCGATCCGCCACACGGCGGTGATCCCGATCGCCGGCGACCAGATCACCAACGACATTGCGATGGCGCTGCGCACGCCGACGTCGGAAGCAGAAGAAATCAAGCTGCGCTACGGCGTGGCCAAGCAGGTACTGGCTGACCCGGGCGAGTCGCTCGAGGTGCCCGGCCTCGGCGACCGTGGTCCGCGTACCCTGTCGCGCCAGGCGCTGGCAGCAGTGATCGAGCCGCGCGTTGAAGAATTGTTCGCTCTCGTGCACCAGGTAGTGCGCGAGTCGGGCTACGAAGAAGTGCTGTCTTCCGGGATCGTGATCACCGGTGGCACGGCCATGATGCCGGGCATGGTGGAACTGGCGGAAGACATCTTCCTGAAACCGACGCGCCTCGGCGTGCCGGAGTACAGCGGGCAGCTTGCGGATGTCGTGCGCAGCCCGCGTTATTCGACCGTGTTGGGCTTGTTGCTGGAAGCGAAAAAGCAGTACCTGCGTGGCCATATCGTTACTCGCCAGGATGGCTCGGTGAAGGCGGTTTGGCAGCGGATGAAAGAGTGGTTCCTGGGTAATTTCTAAGAAGTAAAACGTTAAATAAATCTTTGTGTATCAACCGCAGTTTGCAGTTGCTAGTCGCCCCATAGCGTGGTGACTATCGACTGAAAACTGCTTCATCTAAGGGAGTAATCATGGAAATCGATATGATCGATAACGCGAATCTCGGCACCGTGATCAAGGTGGTCGGTGTCGGCGGGGCAGGGGGCAATGCAGTGCAGCACATGATCAACAAGGGCGTGGCTGGCGTGGAGTTCATCGCCGCCAACACCGACGCGCAGGCATTGCAGCAGTCGAAGGCCAACAACATCATCCAGATCGGTGACACTGGCCTGGGTGCCGGCATGAAGCCGGACGTTGGCCGCCAGCTTGCGGAAGAATCGCGCCAGCGCATCGAGGATGCACTGCGCGGCGCGCACATGGTCTTCATTGCAGCCGGCATGGGCGGCGGCACCGGCACCGGCGCGGCGCCGGTCGTCGCGGAAGTGGCGAAGGAGCTCGGCGCGCTGACCGTTGCGGTCGTGTCCAAGCCTTTCTCCTACGAAGGCGCCAAGTGCATGGAAATCGCCGATCGCGGCCTGGAAGAACTGTCCCAGCACGTCGATTCCCTGATCGTGATCCTGAACGAGAAGCTGGAAGAGATCTACGAAGACGACAGCATGATGGAATGGCTGCAGCACGCCGACGACGTGTTGAACAACGCCGTCGCCGGCATCGCCGAGATCATCAACGTACCGGGTCATATCAATGTCGACTTCAACGACGTCAAAACCATCATGGGCGAGCAGGGCAAGGCAATGATGGGTACGGCGACCGCTTCCGGCGTCGATCGCGCACGCATCGCTGCCGAGCAGGCCGTGGCATCGCCGTTGCTGGATGGCATCGATCTGTCCGGCGCACGCGGCGTTCTGGTCAACGTGACCGCCAGCCGCAGCCTCAAGGGCAAGGAAATCAAGGAAGTCATGGCAACCGTGCGTGCGTTTGCCGCACCGGACGCATCGATCGCCCAAGGTATCGCCTACGACGAGAACATGGGCGACGAGATCCGCGTCACCGTCGTGGCAACCGGCCTCGGTCGCGGCCGCAAAAATGTGCAGCTGGTGCAGACCCCAGTCCTGCGTACCGGCACCCACAACGAGCCGATCATGCAGCATACCGGCATGGGTAACGTTGGCCAGGGTGCCGCCCAGCCGGCAGCCTTCGAAGGCCTGAAGGCACCGGCGGTATGGCGCCGCGAGTCGGCGTCGGAAACGGTGCGCGCGCTCGAGAAGAACGGCATGGAAACCTACGACATCCCGGCCTTCCTGCGCAAGCAGGCTGACTGATCGATTCCCCCTACGCGATGTAGGGGGAAGGTCCTCGTCTACTGCAAAAAAGGCAAGAAAAAGGCATACTGCGGTTTGTACGCCGCGCCCCGCGCGATAGCGGTGCGCGGCGTTTTTATGCAAGTTCGCAATATCGCTTTCCCATAACGAGAGGACAAATCATGACCATCAAGATCGGCGATCGCCTGCCGGAAGGCACGCTTTCCGAATTCATCGAAGTGGAATCGGAGGGCTGCTCCCTCGGCCCGAACAGTTTCAAGGTCAGCGACCTGACCAAGGGCAAGAAGATTGCGGTCTTCGGCCTGCCAGGCGCCTACACTCCGACCTGCTCGGCCAAGCATGTGCCGGGTTACATCGCGCTGGCCGACAAGCTGAAGGCCAAGGGCGTCGACGAAATCTGGTGCATCTCGGTCAACGATGCGTTCGTAATGGGCGCATGGGGCCGTGACCAGAATGCAACCGGCACCGTACGCATGATGGCCGACGGCAGCGCGGAATTCACCAAGGCGCTCGGCCTGGAATTCGACCTGACCGCAAAGGGCATGGGCATTCGCTCGCAGCGCTACTCGATGCTGGTCGAGGACGGCGTCGTCAAGCAGCTCAATATCGAGCAGGCAGGCAAGTTCGAAGTCTCGAACGCGGAAACGTTGCTGGCACAATTGGGCTGATCGGCAACGGCGAAAAGAAAACGGCGCTCCAGGCGCCGTTTTTTGTTTGGGCATGCCGCGTCAAGGTTTCGGATTGCGCACAGACTCGGCTGCTGGCGTAGCGAGTGACGCCAGCACCGACACCGGCACTTCGCCCGCAAGCGCGTACGCGACATCTCCGGCGTACCAGTAGCAGACGCTGATGTTGCGATAGGTATCGCACTCCGGTTTTGTGTTCTTGTCCGCCGCACCTTCCGTGCGCACGAAGACAGTCAGCCGCTTGCCCGAGGGATCTTCGTACATGAACTGCCCGGCCGGCTCTTCCGCCCCCGCGAGCAGACGGCCGCCGAGGAAGCGGAAGCCGCCGACCTGCGGGGAGAACACTTTCTTGCCGAGACGCATGGAGATCCATGAGGTCAGCGTCGGATCCTCGCTCTTTACCTCGACCGGCTGCCGCTTGTCCGGACTGTAGACATTGTGCGCCACCGAGGCAAGGCGCACGAGTTGCCCGTCGGTATCCAGACGGGGCAACAAGTCTTTTCCTACGAAGACGCCGACAAGGGCAGCAACGGCAAGTGCGCCGGCAAAGCGCGGTGACGGCAGCCACTCGGCCAGGCGCTCCCGCCAGGAAGTGCGATGTGCCTGCCGGAATGCAGTTGCCGGCGAAGGTGTACTCGCGAGCCGGACCAGGCCTGACGGCAAGGGCTCGTCAAGCTCGGCGTCCAGGGCCATGCGCAGGCCCTCGGTTTGCGCCGACCAGCTTTCCAGCCGCGCGCGCATCGCCGGGTCCTCCGCGAGCGCGCGGCCGACCGCCTCGCGGGTGGCTTCATCGAGTTCGTTATCGAGATAGGCGCACAACTGTTCGTCGGTGAGGTGCATGTTCATCGTGCCTCTCCCGCACCGACGGGTACGCCGCCAAGCAATTCCTGCATTTTTTCCCTCGCCCGCGCAAGGCGGGACATGATCGTGCCGACCGGTACGGCGAGCACCTCGGCCGCTTCGCGATAGCGCAAGCCCTCCACGGCAACCAGTAGCAGCACCTCGCGTTGGTCCTGCGGCAGCTTGCGCAGCGCCGACTGGATGTCGCGCAGTTCCGCAGGGTCGGATTGATGGCCTGCCGCCATTTCCGGCAGCTCGGCCGTATCTGCCGACCAATCGATCGCTTCGCGCTGGCGGGTGCCGTCGATGAACAGGTTGTGCATCAGCGAAAAGAGCCAGGCGCGCAAGTTGCCGCCTGCCTGGAAGGTCGATTCCCGTGCCAGTGCCCGCTCGACCGCGTCCTGGACCAGGTCTTCTGCGCGTACGCGGTCGCCGGTCAGCACGCGCGCATAGCGGCGCAGGCGGGGCAGCACGGCGACAAGTTCATCACGATCGATCAATTTGGCTGGAAGTCTCTCTGTGGCAGGCAACGGCCGGCGGCTGGTCTGTGCGCTTGCTACGGCTGCCGGCCGGATGGAAGCGTGCTCAGAGAATAGCACCGGAACCGCCGCTTTGGGCATGGCAGTTAGCGCGGAAGCAACAGGCGTATCCACTGTTTCGACCGCGATTTGCCTGAGCTGATAAAACCGGATGTGTTCGGCATGCTGGCCTCCTCGCTGACCCTAAACGCTGAGCTGCGGTGCCGATGCGGGCACCTGTATCTGCATATACGCCCCATCGTCCGGTTTTATTCCATTACTCCACGATCACCATCTCCACGCGAGCATCTTTCAGTACCCGGTTCAGCGCCTCAGGCGGCTTTGCGTCGGTAAACAGCATATCGATCTGCGACACATGCGCCATGCGCACCAGCGCCTGCCGGCCGAACTTGTCGTGGTCGGCGACCAGCCACACTTCGCGCGACTGCTCGATGATTGCCTGCGCCACCTTGACCTCGCGCGGATCGTAGTCGCGCAGCGTGCCGTCGGGCTCGATGCTGGAAATGCCGATGATGCCGATATCGACCTTGAACTGGCGGATGAAGTCGATGGTCGCCTCGCCCACGATGCCGCGATCGCGCCCGCGCACCACGCCACCGGCCAGGATGACCTCGCAATTCGGATTGTCGGACAGGATGGCTGCCACGTTCAGGTTGTTGGTGACTACATGCAGCGCCTGGTGGTGCACCAGTGCTCGCGCCACTTCCTCGGTGGTCGTCCCGATGTTGATCAGCAGCGAACATCCTGACGGCACCTGCCGCGCCACTTCGCTGGCGATGCGCCGCTTGGCGTCGCTGTTCATCCCCTGGCGCAGGTTGTAATCGATGTTCTCGACAGAAGAGGGCAGGCCGACACCGCCGTGGTAGCGCGCCAGAAGATTCGCTTCCTCCATCAGCTTGACGTCGCGCCGCACCGTCTGCGGCGTCACGCCGAGCTCCTGCGCCAGCTCTTCGACGGACATAGTGACCCGTTGCCGCACGGTATCCAGCAGCCGCCTTTGACGTGGATTAAGAGTCAAAGCTTATCCCCTTCAATCATTGCAAAGTCATCAATATAATAGAAAACGAAAATAAACGAACATAAAAAATCAAAAAAATTGTTGCATCGTTTTCGTGTATTGTCGTATCTTTAGCACCTGTCGCGGTACCAACAATAAATTTCTGGGCGAGATCTGGATGGAGAACGGCAAGTACAACCTAGAGTGCGACCTGCTCATCGTCGGCGGCGGCATCAATGGCGCCGGCATTGCGCGTGACGCCGCCGGGCGCGGTTTGTCGGTCGTCCTGTGCGAAAAGGATGACCTTGCCGCGCACACTTCTTCTTCGTCGTCTAAGCTCATCCACGGCGGCCTGCGCTATCTGGAGTATTACGAGTTCAACCTCGTGCGCAAGGCGCTCATCGAGCGCGAAGTGCTGCTGCGCGCCGCACCGCACATCATGTGGCCGATGCGCTTCGTCCTCCCGCATGACAAGGGCCAGCGCCCTGCATGGATGATCCGGATCGGTCTGTTCCTGTATGACGTGCTGGGCAAGCGCGAACTGCTGCCCGGCTCGCGCGGTGCCGACCTGCGCAAGCATCAGGCAGGCAAACCGCTCAAGCCGGAATTCACCCGCGGTTTCATCTATTCCGATGGCTGGGTGGATGACGCCCGTCTCGTGGTGCTCAATGCAGTCGACGCGGCGGAAAAGGGCGCGCGCATCCTGACGCGTACCCGCTGCACGTCCGCCAGGAGGGAAGGCAATGCATGGGTCGTCGAACTGGTCGATGCGCAGGGGCACCATTCCGTGGTTCGTGCGCGCGCCCTGGTGAATGCCGCAGGCCCCTGGACGGCGCAGTTCCTGCAGACTGCCGCGCAGCGTCCGTCGGCAAAGGCTCTGCGCCTGATCAAGGGCAGCCACATTGTCGTGCCGCGCCTGTTCGACCATCCGTATGCCTATATCTTCCAGCATCCGGACGGCCGCATCGTGTTTGCCATCCCGTACGAACATGACTTCACGCTGATCGGCACCACCGATATCGAATACCACGGCGACGCCAACAAGGTGGCGATCGACCAGGAAGAGATTGTTTACCTGTGCGATCTTGCCAGCCGCTATTTCCGCAAGAAGATCGCCCCGTCCGACGTCGCCTGGAGCTACTCCGGTGTCCGCCCCCTGGTCGAGGACGAATCCTCGAACGCCTCGGCAGTGACGCGCGATTACCGTCTCGAACTCGATGCGAAGGGCGCGCCGCTGCTGTCGATCTTCGGCGGCAAGATCACGACCTTCCGCAAGCTGGCGGAGGAGGCGGTCGACATGCTGGCGCCGATGCTGCCGATGCGCCGAGGTGCGTGGACCGAGGATGCCTGCCTGCCCGGTGGCGACCTGTTCGGCGCGAAACCGTCCAACCGATCCGTCCTTGAGTACGAACGGTTTGTGCATGACTTGCAGAAGCGCTATACCTGGTTACCGCCGTCGCTCGTTGCCCGGTATGCACGTGCTTACGGCACCCGTACGGACTTGCTGCTGGCGGGCCGTAACCGCCTCGCAGACATGGGCGAGGAAATCGCGCCCGGCCTGTACGAAGTCGAAGTCGATTACCTGATGCGGCGCGAATGGGCGGTGGACGCCGCGGACATCCTGTGGCGCCGTTCCAAGCTTGGACTGCATCTGCCGAAGGACACGCAGGACAGGCTCGATCACTGGATCCGGGAGAGAACGCGTACGGAAAAAAGCCTGAGCGCCTGAAAACACAGCAACGGCGACAAGAAGAATTTTTAGGAGGAAGACAGAGTGCTTCTAGCATTGGAAAACGTCAGCAAGAAAGTTGGCGCGGAAGATCACATCTACCCGCTATCGCTCTCGCTGGTACCGGGGACAATCAACGTATTGCTGGGAACGACCAAAGCCGGCAAGACGACCCTGATGCGTCTGATGGCCGGGCTCGACCGCCCGACCGAAGGACGTGTCACGGTGGATGGACGCGACGTGACAGGCGTGTCGGTCCGCGAGCGCGATCTCGCCATGGTGTACCAGCAATTCATCAACTATCCGTCGTTCACCGTGTTCGATAATATCGCGTCACCGCTGCGCATCAAGGGCGTGGCCGAAAGCGAGATAAAGAAACGCGTGACCGACATGGCCGAACGCCTGCACATCACGCCTTACCTGCAGCGCTTCCCGGCCGAGCTGTCGGGTGGCCAGCAGCAGCGCACCGCAATGGCGCGCGCGCTGATCAAGGAAGCCGGCCTGCTGCTGCTCGACGAGCCACTGGTTAATCTCGACTACAAGCTGCGCGAGGAATTGCGCAATGAGCTGACCGATCTCTTCTCCGAAGGGAAAACCACGGTCGTGTACGCGACCACCGAGCCGCTGGAAGCCCTGCAGCTCGGCGGCCATGTAGCGGTGATGCATGAAGGCAGCTTGCTGCAGAGCGGATCGACGCTGGATGTCTTCAATGCGCCCAACTCGATCCAGGCCGCGCGCACCTTCAGCGATCCGCCGATCAACCTCATGCATGCCACGCTCGAATCGAATGGCACGGCACAACTGGGAAGCGGCCTTACCCTGCAGCTGAGCCCTGCACAGATGCAGAAGGCTGCGGGACACAAGGAAGTGATGCTTGGCCTGCGCGCGCACAGCCTGCGCCTTGCGGCGCGCTATCCGGACGACGTCGCGATCGAAGCGGAAGTCGAGCTCGCTGAAATCAGCGGCTCCGAAACGTATGTGCACGTCCATCGCGGCCGCATTGCGCTCGTCGCGCAGCTGCCTGGCGTGCACGACCTGGAACTCGGCTCCCAATGCAGCATGTACTGCCGGCCGAGCGATCTGTTCCTGTATGCACCCGACGGCGCACTATTGTTTGCGCCGACACTGACTCAGGCTGGAGTGTAAGCATGGCTCGCATTGAACTCGTTGATCTGGCTCATGCCTATAGACCGAACCCGAGTGCACCCTCGGATTACGCGCTGCGTCCGATGAACATGCAGTGGGACGACGGCGGCGCGTACGCACTGCTCGGACCGTCCGGCTGCGGCAAGACCACACTCCTGAACATCATCTCCGGACTGGTGCGCCCGTCGCATGGCCGCGTGCTCTTCGACGGCAAGGATGTGACCAACCTGCCGCCGGAAGCACGCAACATCGCGCAGGTGTTCCAGTTCCCGGTCATCTACGACACGATGACCGTGTTCGACAACCTCGCTTTCCCGCTGCGCAATCGCGGCTGGAAGACCATCGACATCAACAAGCGCGTGCAGCAGGTGGCGGAGATGCTGGAACTGACCAGCGATCTCAAGCATCGCGCCAGCGGCCTGTCGGTCGACGCCAAGCAGAAGATTTCGCTCGGCCGCGGCCTGGTCCGTCCCGACGTCGCGGCAGTGCTGTTTGACGAACCGCTGACCGTGATCGATCCGCACCTGAAATGGCTGCTGCGCCGCAAGCTCAAGGAAATTCATCACGAGCTGAAGCTGTCGCTGATCTACGTCACGCACGACCAGGTGGAAGCATTGACCTTCGCCGACAAGGTGGTGGTGATGACGCAGGGCGAAGTGGTGCAGGCAGGTACTGCACAGGAATTGTTCGAGGAGCCGGCGCACACCTTCGTTGGTTACTTCATCGGCAATCCGGGCATGAACCTCCTGCCATGCAAGATCAACGATGGCGCCGCGCATATTGAAGGCAGCGTGATTCCGCTGTCGCCGAAGGCAAGCACCGCGCTGAACGGCGCCAACGGCAAGACCACGCTCGGCATCCGTCCGGAATTCGTAGAATGCGAATTCGAGCAGGCGCCGGACACGACGGCCGCGACGGTCACCTCGGTACGGAATCTCGGTACGCATTATCTCGCCGAGTTCAAGCTTGGCGACCACACCATTGCTGCGAAATTGCGACAGTTGTCGGCTTCAGCCGGCGATAAGGTGTGGCTGCGCCTGCCTACAGAGCGTACCCTTTACTACGTCAACGACAAGCGGGTGGCATGACATGAAAACTTATAACAACCGCGCGTGGTTCCTGATCCTTCCGGTGATCCTGTGCGTCGCCTTCTCGGCCATCCTGCCGCTGATGACGATCGTGAACTACTCGGTGCAGGACATCCTCAGTCCGTCGCAGAAAGTGTTTGTCGGCACCGAGTGGTTCCGCATGGTGATGCGCGACAGCGAGCTGCACGGCGCGCTGTATCGGCAGATGATCTTCTCGCTGTCCGTACTCGCGATCCAGATCCCGCTCGGCATCCTGATTGCGCTGACCATGCCCGCGCAGGGATGGAAGGCATCGATGTCACTGGTGCTGATCGCCTTGCCGCTGCTGATCCCCTGGAACGTAGTCGGCACCATCTGGCAGATCTTCGGCCGCGGCGATATCGGCCTGCTGGGCTACGTCGTCAACAACGCGGGCATCAGTTACAACTACACCGGTGATTCGATCGACGCATGGGTGACTGTCCTGGTGATGGACATCTGGCACTGGACGCCGCTGGTTGTGCTGCTGTGCTATGCGGGCCTGAGGGCAATTCCCGATGCGTACTACCAGGCGGCGAAGATCGACGGCGCCTCGCGCTGGGCGGTGTTCCGCTTCATCCAGCTGCCCAAGCTGCGCAATGTGCTGATGATCGCCGTGCTGTTGCGCTTCATGGACAGCTTCATGATCTACACGGAACCGTTCGTGCTGACTGGTGGCGGGCCAGGTAACGCGACGACTTTCCTGTCGCAATACCTGACGCAGAAGGCGGTCGGCCAGTTCGACCTTGGACCGGCGGCGGCATTCTCGCTGATTTACTTCCTGATCATCCTGCTGTTCTGCTTCGTGCTATACAACTGGATGCAACGTGTCGGAACGGGAGACAAGAAATGATGAGCAAAAGCCTGACGCGGCCCATCCTCGCACTGTACCTGCTGTTGTCGCTGTTGCCGATCTACTGGATGCTCAACATGTCGTTGAAGACCAACGAGGAAATCGTTGGCGCGCTGACGATGTGGCCAAGCACCCTGACTTTCGACAACTTCAAGACGATCTTCACCGATCCGTCCTGGTACGACGGTTACATCAACTCGATCATCTACGTGGCCATCAACATGGTCCTGTCGGTTGCAGTGGCCTTGCCGGCGGCGTATGCGTTCTCGCGCTACTCCTTCCTCGGCGACAAGCACCTGTTCTTCTGGCTGCTGACCAACCGCATGACGCCGCCGGCGGTGTTCCTGCTGCCGTTCTTCCAGCTGTATTCGACGGTCGGCCTGATGGATACGCACCTTGCGGTGGCACTGGCGCACATGGTGTTCAACGTGCCGCTGGCAGTGTGGATCCTGGAAGGATTCATGTCCGGCATCCCGAAGGAGATCGACGAGACCGCCTACATCGACGGCTACAGCTTCCCGAAATTCTTCGTGAAGATCTTCCTGCCGATGATCAAGTCCGGAGTGGGCGTGACCATGTTCTTCTGCTTCATGTTCAGCTGGGTGGAACTGCTGCTGGCGCGCACGCTGACCTCGGTTAATGCCAAGCCGATCGCGGCGACGATGACGCGCACCGTCTCCGCCGCCGGCATGGACTGGGGCGTGCTGTCGGCGGCAGGCGTGCTGACCATCGTTCCTGGTGCGCTAGTGATCTGGTTCGTGCGGCATTACATCGCCAAGGGCTTTGCAATGGGGAGGGTGTGACATGGAAGAACTGTTTGGATGGATGGCATGGACGCCCCCGATCGCCATCTTCTTCACCGCGATCGTGCTGATGCTCATTTGCATGACGATCTGGGAAATCAAGTCGCCGACGACGGAGCGGGAAGGCTTCCTGCCGATCAGCACGACGCGCGGCGACCGCTTGTTCATCGGGCTGCTGACCGCGGCCTACCTGAACCTTGCATGGGCTGGGCTGACGGAAATGCACCAAGCCATTGGCGCGGTCATCGGTTTTCTGGTATTGCTCATCGTGATGCGTTGGGGTTAAACCGGCGTTTCAATGCCCGGCGCATACCTTCCCGCGCCGGGCATTCTTGATATGGGAAGGCATTAAAACAGGTGGAGATATGAGACTAAAACTGACGGCGTTGGCTGCTGCGGCGATGCTGGCTTCGGGTGCGTCCTGGGCCGACATGAAGGCGGCGGAGAAGTGGGTTACGCAGGAATTTCAACCGTCCAGCCTGAGCAAGCAACAACAGCTGGACGAGATGAAGTGGTTCATTGAAGCCGCCGCCAAGCTCAAGGCGAAAGGCGTGAATGAAATCAACGTCGTGTCCGAAACCATCGACACGCACGTTTACGAATCCAAGACCCTGGCCAAGGCCTTCGAGGAAATCACCGGCATCAAGGTCAAGCACGACATCATCCAGGAAGGAGACGTGGTCGAGAAGCTGCAGACCTCGATGCAGTCCGGCAAGAGCATCTACGACGGCTGGATCTCCGACTCCGACCTGATCGGTACGCACTACCGCTATGGCGCGATCATCCCGCTGTCCGACTACATGGCAGGCGAGGGTAAGGAATTCACCAACCCCGGTCTCGATCTGAAGGATTTCATCGGTATCAGCTTCACCACCGCCCCCGATGGCAAGGTCTACCAGCTGCCCGATCAGCAGTTCGCCAACCTGTACTGGTTCCGTGCCGACTGGTTCGCGCGCAAGGACCTGCAGGACAAGTTCAAGGCCAAGTACGGCTATGACCTGGGCGTGCCGCTCAACTGGTCCGCATACGAGGATATCGCCGACTTCTTCACCAACGACGTGAAGAACCTCGACGGCAAGCGCGTATTCGGCCACATGGATTACGGCAAGAAGGACCCGTCCCTCGGCTGGCGCTTCACCGACGCCTGGCTGTCGATGGCAGGTACCGCTGACAAGGGCATCCCGAACGGCGTGCCGGTCGATGAGTGGGGCATCCGTGTCTCTCCCGACAAGTGCAACCCGGTCGGCGCATCCGTTTCCCGCGGTGGCGCGACCAACTCGCCGCCCGCCGTCTACGCACTGACCAAGTACGTCGACTGGATGAAGAAGTACGCGCCGCCCCAGGCGATGGGCATGACTTTCTCTGAAGCAGGCCCGGTGCCGGCACAGGGTGAAGTCGCGCAGCAGATTTTCTGGTACACCGCGTTCACGGCCTCCTACATCAAGGGCGGCCTGCCGGTCGTGCATCCGGACGGCAAGCCGAAATGGCGCATGGCGCCGTCGCCACACGGTCCATACTGGAAGAACGGCATGCAGAACGGCTACCAGGACGTGGGCGCATGGACCTTCTTCAAGTCCACCGCGCCGGAGCGCCGCGCCGCTGCATGGCTGTACGCGCAGTTTGTGACGGCGAAGACCGTGTCGCTGAAGAAGTCGATTACCGGCCTGACCTTCATCCGCGAGTCGGACATCAAGCATGACTACTTCACCAAGCACGCCGACCAGCTCGGTGGCCTGATCGAGTTCTACCGCAGCCCGGCACGCGTCGCGTGGACGCCGACCGGTACCAACGTTCCGGATTATCCGAAGCTGGCGCAGCTGTGGTGGAAGAACGTTGCGACTGCCGTCACGGGCGAGAAGACCCCGCAGGCTGCGATGGACAACCTGGCGGAGGAAATGGACCAGGTGATGGCCCGCCTCGAGCGCGCCGGCATGAAGGCATGCGCGCCGAAGCTGAACCCGAAGGGCGACCCGGCCAAGTGGCTGACCGACAAGGGCGCACCGTGGAAGAAGCTGGACAACGAGAAGCCGAAGGGCGAGACGATTGCCTACGACAAGCTGCTGCAGGCTTGGAAGGAAGGCCGCGCTTACTGATCTGCTGTTCTGTTGATCAGATACACTAGCTTGGCGCGGCGAAAGCCGCGCCATTTTTCCATCATGATTATCAAAGAAATGTTGCCGGAGAGCGCGTCATTCAAGGAGACAGTCCAGTGACCCAATACATCCTCGCCCTGGACCAGGGCACGACCAGTTCGCGAGCGATCCTGTTCGACCGCGAGGGACGCATGCGCGGCATCGTGCAGCAGGAATTCCGGCAGATCTTTCCGCAGTCGGGCTGGGTCGAGCACGATGCGAACGAAATCTGGCGCAGCCAGCTGAGCGTCGCCCAGCAGGTACTCAAGGACCACAAGATCAATGCGTCCGACGTTGCCGCGATCGGTATCACCAACCAGCGCGAAACGACCGTGGTGTGGGACCGCAAGACCGGTGAGCCGATTGCCAATGCCATTGTCTGGCAGGACCATCGCACCGCTGACTTATGCGACGCGCTACGCGAACAAGGTAAGTCGGCCTTGTTCCAGGAAAAGACCGGCCTCGTCATCGACGCGTATTTTTCCGGGACCAAGCTCAAATGGCTGCTCGACAACGTGGCCGGCGCAAGGAGCAAGGCCGAACGCGGCGAGCTGGCCTTCGGCACGGTCGATTCCTGGTTGATCTACAAGCTGTGCGGCGCACATGTGGTCGATACCAGCAATGCCTCGCGCACCTTGCTGTTCAACATTCACACGCAGAAGTGGGACGATGAACTTCTGGCATTGCTCGATATTCCCCGCAGCCTGTTGCCCGAGGTCGTGCCCGGCAGCGGCGTAGTTGGAAACACCAAACCCGAATTGCTGGGAAGCGCCATCCCGATTGCGGGCATCGCCGGCGACCAGCAAGCTGCAACTTTCGGTCAGGCCTGCCACCAGCCCGGCATGGCAAAGAATACTTACGGCACCGGTTGCTTCATGCTGATGAATACCGGCAGGCAGGCAATCACCTCGAAAAACAACCTGCTGACTACGATCGGCTGGACGATCGACGGGCAGACCGATTACATGCTCGAAGGCAGCGTCTTCAACGCCGGCGCGGCCGTGCAGTGGCTGCGCGACGGGCTTGGCATCATCAAGAGTTCGGAGGAAGTGGAAGCGCTGGCATCCAGCGTCCCGGATACCGGCGGCGTATTCTTCGTTCCTGCATTTGCCGGACTCGGCGCGCCTTATTGGGATGCGTATGCGCGCGGTACGATGGTCGGTATCAGCCGCGGCACCACCAAGGCGCATATCGCAAGGGCGACGCTGGCGAGCATTGCCTACCAGAGTGCCGATGTGCTCGAGGCGATGCAGAAGGATGCAGCCATCAGCTTGACGGAGTTGCGCGTCGACGGCGGTGCCTCGCGCAACGACCTGCTGATGCAGTTCCAGGCCGACGTGCTCGGCGTGCCTGTAGTGCGGCCTGTTGTCACGGAAACCACGGCGTTGGGTGCGGCGTATCTGGCTGGCCTGGCCGTAAAGTTCTGGGGCTCGACGGACGAGATCGTCGCGCAGTGGCAAGTGCAAAAGCGCTTTGAACCTGCCATGTCAGCCGATGAACGTGAGCAACGCCTCACTACCTGGCGGCGCGCTGTGCAGCGGGCGCAACACTGGCTCGAATCCCACTAGATCACGCGGAATAGCGGCAAATCGGTGCGTATTGCGTGGTGTAAGACCAACAACGGTTACACGGCTTTACAACTGACCGACGGGTTAGTTGCTATAATTCACCAATGCTCAAACAACGCACCGTCAAACAGCTCGTCAAGACCGTGGGCGTCGGACTGCACTCCGGCACCAAGGTCGAGCTCACGCTTCGCCCGGCTGCGCCTGATACGGGGATTGTTTTCCGCCGTGTCGACGTCAATCCGCCGGTCGATCTGCCGGCCAGCGCGACCGGTGTGGGCGATACACGCCTTGCGTCGGTGCTGCAAAAGGATAACGTCCGCGTGTCCACCGTCGAGCACCTGATGTCGGCTTGCGCCGGGCTCGGCATCGACAATCTTTACATCGATGTCACGGCCGAAGAAATCCCGATCATGGACGGCTCCGCGGCCTCTTTCGTTTTCCTGCTCCAGCAAGCCGGTTTGCAGGAGCAGAACGCACCGAAGAAGTTCATCCGCGTGAAGAAGCCGGTCGAAGTCCGCGACGGCAAAGGCGCCCAGGAAAAATGGGCGCGCCTCGAACCCTACAACGGCTTCAAGCTCAAGTTCTTCATCGAATTCAATCATCCCGCAGTCGACGCAACCGGCCAGATCGCCGAAGTCGACTTTGGCGCCGATTCCTACGTCAAGGAAATCGCGCGCGCCCGCACTTTCGGCTTCATGCATGAAGTGGAAATGCTGCGCGGGATCGGCTTGATCCGCGGCGGTTCGCTGGAAAACGCGATCGTGATGGATGAATACCGCATCCTCAATCCGGACGGGCTGCGTTACGAGAATGAATTCGTGCGTCACAAAATCCTCGACGCGATCGGCGATCTCTACCTCGTCGGCCATCCGCTGCTGGCGAGCTATGTCGCGCACAAGTCGGGGCACATGATGAACAACCTGCTGCTGCGTGCCTTGCTTGAGCAGCCGGATGCATATGAAATCGTGACCTTCGATTCCCTCGATACCGCGCCTGGCGCGTATGCACGCCAGACACGGCAGGAGTGGGCGTTCAGTTAACGCCTGTCTTTCGCGTGGCGCTTGAGCATATTGCTCAGCGCCTCTGTCAGCGCCTGGTTCCCGGGCGACTTGTCCAGTGAGTCCCGCAAGTTCTCGAATGCCGACAAGGCCTTGTTCGGCATCACAAGTTCCTTCTGGCGAGTTGGCGTTTCGCCAATCTTTCTAACTTGCACTTTGATACGTATTGCGTTAACCTGCCAACCGCGTTGCAGCAGGGCATCTTGCAGCTTTGGTAACTGTTGCTTGAGCTTCGCTGCCAGTGCAGCATTCGGTGCCCCGATCGTCAATTGATCCCCGTCGAAGCGCATGACGGAGCATGCATCAAAAAGCGCGGGAAGAACCGCCGAGCACTCTTCTTGCAGTGCAGCCAAGCGCATCACGGCCGGCAACAGTGTGGCCATTCTGTCGTGTGTGCGCAGGAAATCTGTAACAGCTGTAACACTGCTCGCGCCCTTTTTGGGTGCGCGTGTAGACTGAAATCGTTGCTGAGAAGAAAGAAATAAGGGTGGGCGACTCATGCTTACACCTTATCACACCGTACCTGCGATGGACGAGTCGGGGGAGGACTAGTAATGCAAATTATCCTGCTGCATCCGCGCTTCAGCGCCAAGACGCTTACGTTGACGCGATGGCACATGATCCTGCTGGGACTTGTATTTTTGTCATTCGTTCTCCTCGGTTCCTTCTTCCTCTCCTACCTCACTTTCCGCCACGCCTCCGACCTCGACCTTCCTATCGTCAAAGACGTTGTTGCTTCCGCCACCCAGGACGACACCAGCAAGAAAGACAAGTACGTCAAAGAGAACCTCGCTGCCATGGCCATGAAGCTGGGCGAGATGCAGGCGCAGCTGATGCGCCTCGATGCGCTTGGCGAACGGGTGCAGGGCTTGGCCGGCGTCAAGCCGCAGGAATTCAATTTCCGCGAATTGCCGGGACGCGGCGGCGTCGCTCCCTCCAGCCTGCGCGACAAGCCGCTGAGCATGAACGAATTCCAGCAACTGCTCGACGCCATGGCGCGCGACGTCGAACACCGGGCGGATTACATGAACGTGGTCGAATCCGCGCTGATGAGCCACAAGATCAAGTCCAAGCTGTTGCCGACCATCCAGCCTGTCAACGTCAGTTATAACGCCTCCGGCTTTGGCTGGCGTTTCGATCCTTTCACCGGCCGCCAGGCCTTCCATGAAGGTATCGACTTTGCCGCAGCGACCGGAACGCCGATCGTTGCCGCCGCCGGCGGGGTTGTGATCGCCGCCGAATATCACCACCAATTCGGCAACATGGTGGAAGTCGACCACGGCAACGACATCGTCACTCGCTACGCGCATTGCTCGCGCCTTGGCGTGAAAGTGGGCGACATCGTCCGCCGCGGACAGCATATTGCCGACATTGGCTCGACTGGCCGCTCCACCGGCTCGCATCTGCACTTCGAAGTGCTGGTCAAGGGTGTCCAGCAGGATCCGCACAAGTTCCTGTCCGCCGGCGCGGACCAGGCCAAGATGGCCGCGCTCGCGGCCAGATAATCGAGCGACTTTACAGCCGGATACTTGTCTTTTCAGGCCAAGGGTATTGTTTCCCTTGGAAACGCCCCCAGCTTCGGCTTTACCGGCCCGCGTTTTGGCTGGGCGGGATCACCGGATATTTGTCGCTGCGCAAGCATTTAGCGCGTCCGGCCCGGACTCGGGCAGTCCTCTATGGGCTGCGTGATAAAATCCGCAATTTAGCCAAATTCCGTCTCCGTGAAACTCTGGAAGGGCTGGTTTCGCGGCGTCTTAAACAAAATTAGAGCATGTCCCTACTGACCCAGATTTTCGGCAGCCGCAACCAGCGGCTGATCAAGCAATACCAGAAGACCGTACGCGAAATCAACGCGCTCGAACCGGCGATGGAAAAACTGTCCGACGCCGAGTTGCAGGCGAAGACGCCGGAGTTCAAGGAGCGCATCGCCAAGGGTACGTCGCTGGACGATATTCTTGTAGAAGCCTTCGCGGTCTGCCGTGAGGCGAGCCGCCGTGTGCTGAAGATGCGCCACTTTGACGTGCAGCTCATCGGCGGCATGGTCCTCCACTACGGCAAGATCGCCGAGATGGGCACCGGCGAGGGCAAGACGCTGATGGCGACGCTCGCGGCCTACCTGAATGCGTTGTCCGGCAAGGGCGTGCACGTGGTGACCGTCAACGATTACCTCGCGCAGCGCGACGCCGAATGGATGGGCAAGCTCTACAGCTGGCTTGGCCTCACCACCGGCATCAACCTGTCGCAGATGGCGCATGACGTCAAGCAGGCAGCGTATGCCGCGGACATCACCTACGGCACCAACAACGAATTTGGCTTCGACTACCTGCGTGACAACATGGTGTACGACTCGGGCGACCGCGTGCAGCGCGGGCTGAATTTCGCCATCGTCGACGAAGTGGACTCGATCCTGATCGACGAAGCGCGTACCCCGCTGATCATTTCCGGCCAGGCTGAAGACCATACCGACCTGTACGTCCGGATGAACGAAGTCCCGCCGCTGCTGACGCTGCAAATCGGCGAGGAAACGCCGGACGGCAAGGGCAAGATCGAAGTCCCCGGCGACTATACCAAGGACGAGAAATCCCACCAGGTGCTGCTGACCGAAGCCGGCCATGAAAAGGCCGAGCAGATCCTGACGAAGATGGGCCTGTTGCCGGAAGGCGCCTCGCTCTACGACCCGGCCAACATCACGCTGATCCACCATCTGTACGCCGCATTGCGCGCGCATGTGCTGTTCCACAAGGACCAGCATTACGTCGTGCAGAACAATGAAGTCGTCATCGTCGACGAATTCACCGGCCGCCTGATGGCCGGTCGCCGCTGGTCTGACGGCCTGCACCAGGCAGTGGAAGCCAAGGAACGCGTGAAGATCCAGAACGAGAACCAGACGCTGGCCTCGATCACATTCCAGAACTACTTCCGCATGTACGGCAAGCTGGCCGGCATGACCGGTACCGCCGATACCGAAGCCTACGAATTCCAGGAAATCTACGGCCTCGAAACCGTGGTGATCCCGCCGAACCGCCCGAGCCAACGCAAGGACCGCCAGGACCAGGTGTACAAGACGGCGCAGGAGAAGTACAACGCGGTCGTCAACGACATCAAGGATTGCCACGAGCGCGGCCAACCGGTACTGGTCGGTACGACCTCGATCGAGAACTCCGAACTGATCTCGAAGATCCTCGCCAAGCACAACCTGCCGCACAACGTGCTCAATGCGAAGCAGCACGCGCGCGAAGCGGAAATCATCGCCCAGGCGGGCCGCCCGAAGATGATCACCATCGCCACCAACATGGCCGGCCGCGGTACCGACATCGTGCTGGGCGGTAATGTCGAGAAGCAGATCCAGATCATTGAAGCCGATGTCAACCTGAGCGACGCCGACAAGCAACAGAAGGCGCAGAAGCTGCGCGACGAATGGCAGTCTCTGCACGATCACGTGGTCTCCGTCGGCGGCCTGCACATCATCGGTACCGAACGCCACGAATCCCGCCGCATCGACAACCAGCTGCGCGGCCGCTCCGGTCGCCAGGGCGATCCGGGCTCCTCGCGCTTCTACCTGTCGCTGGACGATCCGCTCCTGCGCATCTTCGCCGGCGACCGCGTGCGCGCGATCATGGACCGCCTGAAGATGCCGGAAGGCGAGCCGATCGAGGCCGGCATCGTCTCGCGCTCCATTGAATCCGCGCAGCGCAAGGTCGAAGCGCGCAACTTCGATATCCGCAAGCAGCTGCTCGAGTATGACGACGTCGCCAATGACCAGCGCAAGGTGATCTACCAGCAGCGTAACGAGCTGCTTGAAGCGCGCGACGTGTCCGACATGATCGCGAACCTGCGCCAGGGCCTGTTTACGGACGTGTTCCGCACTTTTGTGCCGGCAGAGTCGATGGAAGAGCAGTGGGACATCAAGGGCCTGGAAGCCGCATTGGCGAACGAGTGGCAGCTGGAAGTGCCGCTGACCAAGATGCTGGAGGCTGAACCCGACCTGGCGGACGATGACTTGCTCGAGCGCGTGCTGAAGGCGGCGGATGAGTCCTACAACGCCAAGGTCGCGATCATCGGCAAGGATGCCTTCGCAGGCTTCGAGCGCAGCGTCATGCTGCAGAGCATCGATACCCACTGGCGCGAACATCTCGCGGCACTCGATCACCTGCGTCAAGGCATCCATCTGCGCGGCTATGCGCAGAAGAACCCGAAGCAGGAATACAAGCGCGAAGCCTTCGAACTGTTCGGCACCATGCTCGACCTGATCAAGAACGAGGTGGTCCGCATCGTGATGACGGTACGCATCCAGTCGCGCGAAGAGATCGATGCTGCAGAGGCGCAGCTTGCGCAGTCGCATGTGGAAAATGTGCACTACGAGCATGCCGACTTCAATCCGAACGCTGCGCCTGAAGAACTGCTGGCCCCCACCGCCAACGCGGAAAGCGGGCAGCAGCCGATGGTCAACGCTGTGCCGAAGGTCGGCCGCAACGATCCCTGTCCGTGCGGCAGCGGCAAGAAGTACAAGCAGTGCCACGGTAAGCTGGCGTAAGCGGCAGCTTGCATGAAGACAAAAGGGCAGGGGATACCTGCCCTTTGTTTTTTGCGAAACCGAAAACTCAAGCGGCCGCTTTCGGTCGACGCGTGCCTCGTAGTACCCTAGGGTATTATGAACTAGGGAAGGGGGCGCGCAGCCCCGAGAACCGGCCGAATGCTAGGCGCGGGGCGCCGGTCGTGGTGGTTCCACGACCAAGCCCCGCAACACCGCAGGCGGCCGGTTATCGGGGCTGCCCGGAGGGTTCGGTCGGGAAGGGACGCATTGCGGTGTTGCGCCGCTTGCGCAGGCACCCAGCCTGAGCGGCGCGCCGCACCACCACACTGCATCCCTTCTCGACCGAACGCGCCCCCTTCCCTAGTTCATAATACCCTCTGCCATGGAACAAGCACACACCAAAGAACCCTTCGTCGCAGCCCCCTTCATCAAGGAAATCGGCCGCGGCAAGAAAGGCGCGCGCAGCATTTCGCGCGACGATGCCTATCGTCTCTATGAAGCGATGCTCGACGGCCGCGTCTCCGACCTCGAGATGGGCGGCATCATGCTCGCCATGCGCATCAAGGGCGAGTCGGTTGACGAAATCGCCGGCTTCCTCGACGCCGCCGAGCATTCGTTCGACAAGCTGCCGACGCCGCCCGGCGAGTTCGCGCCGGTCGTCATCCCCAGCTACAACGGTTCCCGCCAGATGCCTAACCTGACGCCCTTGCTGGCCATGCTGCTCGTACGGCGCGGCGTTCCGGTCCTGATCCATGGGGTCATGAAGGATCCGGGACGCGTCACGACGGCCGAAATCCTGCACGAACTCGGCTTTTCGTTTGCGCACTCGGTCGATGAGGCGATGCAGGGCTTCGCGCGCCGCGAGCCGGTGTTCATGCCGATCGAGGCGCTTGCGCCGCGCATGGCCCGCCTGCTCGCGCTGCGCCGCATCCTCGGTGTACGGAATTCGACGCACACCCTGGTGAAAATCATGCAACCCTTCGCCGGACCGGCCCTGCGCCTGACCTCATACACCCATCCGGAATACCTCGAGATGCTGACCGAGTACTTCAGCACAGCGGTCCCCTCAGGCCGTGGCGATGCCTTCCTTATGCGCGGGACCGAGGGCGAAACCGTGGCCAACGCCAAGCGCGCCCAGCAAATCACCTGGTTCCATGATCGCGAATGCACTGTATTGGTGCAAAAACAAGAGGCGGTTGACGAATTGCCGCCGCTTCCGCCTCAACGCGATGCATCGACGACGGCAGAATGGATCAAATCGGCGCTCGGCGGCGGCCAACCGGTGCCGGTACCGATCGCAGAGCAGGTGGAACACTGTTTGCATGTAGCAGGGCTAGTACATGCCAAACAGGTGTCCAATGGAGAAGCAGGGTAAAGTTGTTCTGGTCGGCGCAGGCCCGGGAGATCCGGACCTTCTCACGCTGAAAGCGGTCAAGGCGATTGCCGCAGCTGACGTGATCCTTGTCGACGACCTCGTCAATCCCGACATACTCGAACATGCGCGCGTCGACGCGCGCATTATCCCCGTCGGCAAGCGCGGCGGCTGCCAGTCCACGCCGCAGGAATTCATCGAACGGCTGATGATCGGCGAGGCGCGTGCCGGTTACCACGTCGTGCGGCTCAAGGGTGGCGACCCGTTTATTTTCGGGCGCGGCGGCGAGGAGCGCGCGCACCTGGAGGCGGCAGGCATCGCGGTGGAAGTTGTCAATGGCATCAGCAGCGGCCTTGCCGCTCCCGCATCGCTCGGCATTCCTCTTACCCATCGCGACTGGAGCCAGGGCGCGATCTTCATCACCGGGCATGGCAAGAGCGAGGATGCCAATCCCGACTGGGCGACGCTTGCGCGACTCGACATGACTCTGGTGATTTACATGGGTGTGGCGCGCTGCAGCGAAATCCAGCAAGCGCTGCTCGCCGGCGGCAAATCGGCAATGACGCCGGTGGCTGTCATTCAGTCGGCGACGTCATCCAAGCAAGATCAACTGATCACGACACTCGGCGAGCTTCCCGCTGCGCTCGCAGCGTCAGCGCTCGGCAGTCCGAGCATTATCGTGATCGGCGATGTCGTGCGATGCGCGCGTGCCGAATACCTCAACGAAGCCATGCACCGCCGTTACTTCGCCAACCACGGCTCCTGACCTACTTTCACGGCGGCGCATCCTGCGCCGCCATTCTCCTTTCCTCTCCTCGCATCCCCAGCGGCCCCGATCGCTGCTTGAGGTATCTCACTGCCCGCACGACGCGCTTGATTGCGCGGTTGATTAAATAATAAGCAGTCGAAACGGCTGCGCCTCTCGCAAAACTTGAATGCCGGAACTTTTTTTATTTCCAGCTGACAAAGCCTTGCAGTCCCTACATGGCTGAAACATAAAAGTATCGGTACCAGTCGCCGACTCCAGGGAGGATTCGGAAATTGGCATCCATGCTCATCGTTCCGACGGCGGTGAGTCGTTGCGCGCTCGCATGACGAACTCCATGCCGCCGCCGGAGTCCGTCAACTGGTTCGTGATGCGCAGTTCGCCAGTCACGAAGTGAATTCCGATGAGGAGACCCCATGTCATGGACCTTTCCGCTGTTTGACCCGTCGCAGCCGATCCAATGGAACGCGCTGCTGCTGTTCGGCAGCCTTCTGCTGCTCGGATTGATCGGCGGCTATCTCGTTTCCAGGAACCCTTGGATACCCCGTATTACCGGCTATCTCGTGGTCGGCATCGTCGTCGGCGAGAGCGGATTCCAGTGGTTGTCCGGCGATCTGTTCAAGGTGGCAAGCATCTTTGCCGATATCGCACTCGCGCTTGTTGTCTATCAACTTGGCCGCTACGTCGATATCGGGTGGCTGCGGCATGAGCGATGGCTGCTGGCGACGGTGCTCAGTGGCGCTGCCCTTTGTTTTACCTTTGTCTGGGGAGCGCTCGAGTTGCTGGGCGTGGCCCGTCCTCTTGCCATGCTGGCTGGCGTATTCGCGATCGCCACTGCACCGGCAGTTGTCGTGGTGGTTGTGCGTGACCTCGGTGCTGAAGGGCAGGTCACCCGCCGCCTCGCAGCGATGACCGCATTGAACAATCTGGTCGCGCTGGTGTCCGCGTATATCGTACTGCCGCTGGTCGCGACCGAGGCCGACATACCGCTGCAGACCTTGCTCTCGAGTACGGTCTATTCGGTTTTCGGTTCGGCGCTCCTTGCGTACCTCACCTACCGGCTGATGATGCCGCTGGCGCGGCTCCTGGGACGCGAACGCAGCAGGCAATTCGTCCTGGTGATCGCCATCATCACGCTGACCATCGGCGCCGCGCACGCGTTACGCCTGCCCGTGCTGCTCACGATGCTGATCTTTGCGATCCTGTCCAAGAACCTGGACGTGCAGTACGACCTGATGGAACTGGAGTTTGGGGTGGCGAGCGAGCTTTTTATCGTGGTGCTGTTTGCAACGATAGGCGCATCCATCGGTATTGCCGACGTTGCGACGATCGGGTTGTCCGTTGTCGTCCTGGTCGCCGCTCGCTTTGCCGCGATGGCATGCAGCGTGTTTGCCTTTGCGCGGCCGGCCCGCCTGAAATGGCGGCAGGCCGGACTAATCACTCTCGGCACGCTGCCGATGGCCGAGGCCAGCCTTGGTCTTGCACAGATTTCATCGGTTTATCCCCAGACAGCGGCAGCAGTGGCGCCCTTGCTCGCCGGGACGCTGATCGTGCTCGAGTTGCTGGGGCCCATCGCCACCCAATTCGCATTGATCAAGTCCGGGGAAAGCGGACGCGAGTAAGAACATCGAATTCCGGAGACATACATGAACGTTCTACCTTTCACAACCTCGACGCCCTTCACGATGGGTATCGAGCTCGAGCTGCAACTGGTCAACCGGCGCAACTACAACCTTGCCACCGATGCGATCGATCTCCTGAACTGGATTGAGCCGAGCGAGCTGCAAAACCAGATCAAGCTTGAAATCACGCAGGGCATGATCGAGCTGAACTCGGGCATCCACACGCGGGTTGACCATCTCCTGGAAGAGCTGAAGGACCTGCGCGGTGCATTGACGCGGGGCGCACAGCACCTCAACATCGACGTCGCGGGTGGCGGCGCGCATCCGTTCCAGAACTGGAGCGAGCAACGCATCACGCCGAGCGAGCGCTTCCACCACCTGCACCAGAAGTACGGTTACCTGGCCAAGACCTTCACCGTGTTTGGCCAGCACATTCACATCGGCGTGGCCAACGGCGATGACGCGCTCTATCTCACGCACGGCTTCTCCCGCTATGTGCCGCACTTTATCGCGCTGTCGGCGGCATCGCCGTTCTATCAGGGCGTGGACACCGCATTCGATTCGTCGCGCAGTAACGTCGTGCGTGCATTCCCGCTTGCGGGCACTGCTCCTGTCGTGACGCAGTGGAGCGATTTCGAGAAGTACTACGATGACCTGATCGAGCTGGGCATCATCGGCAGCATGAAGGACTTTTACTGGGACATCCGTCCCAAGCCCGAGTACGGTACTGTCGAAATCCGCGTATGCGATACGCCATTGACGCTGGAAAGCGCCGCCTTGCTCGGTTGCTACGCCCAGCTGCTCGCGCGCTGGATCCTGACGGAACGACCGTTCAAGATCGATGACGACTTCTACCTGCTGTACCAGTTCAATCGCTTCCAGGCCAGCCGCTACGGGCTGGATGGCGAGATCGCGCAGCATGGTGACGACAGGGCAACTGCCGCCGGCAAGCAGTCGATCTTTGTCAGCATCCTCGACCGCCTGCAGGATCTCAAGCGCTTTGCACAAAACGAAGCCGAGATGCAGGCATTGAAGCGCCTGCGCCACATGGCTTACGAACGCCTCAACGATGCGACGTGGCTGCGCGAAACCTACAAGAAGCGCGGCTCGCTCAACGACGTGATGCGCTTGTCGTCGGAATTGTGGATGAACCATTCCGCGCCGCCGTATTTCCATTAAGACCGTACAATCATGGCTTGTCTTCCATTAACAAGCCATGTCAAACCAGTTCGATGTCGCAGTAATTGGCGCCGGCGCCGCAGGCATGATGTGCGCCGCCGTCGCCGGCCAGAACGGCAGGAAGGTCGTGCTGATCGACCATGCCTCCAGCCTCGCCGAGAAGATCCGCATTTCCGGCGGCGGCCGCTGCAATTTCACCAACCTGCATGCCGGCCCGCAGAACTACCTGTCGGAGAACCCGCACTTCTGCAAGAGCGCGCTGTCGCGCTATACCCCGCAGGATTTCCTCGCGCTGGTCAAACGCTACCGCATTGGGTGGCATGAAAAGCACAAGGGGCAGCTGTTCTGCGACCATTCGGCGGAACAGATCATCGACATGCTCAAGGCCGAGTGCGACGTCGGGCATGTGACGTGGCGCATGCCATGCAAGGTTGAGGCGGTTGCGCGTGAAGGGGAGCGATTCGTTATCGGTACGAATGGGGGATCGATACTGGCGAAGAAACTGGTCATCGCCACCGGAGGCCTGTCGATTCCCAAGATCGGTGCGACCGACTTCGCATTCCGGATTGCAAAGCAGTTCGGCCTGAAGCTGGTCGAGCCTCGTCCTGGACTCGTGCCTCTTACTTTCGATAGCGCGGCATGGGAGCCATTCATTCCCCTGTCCGGCGTTTCGCTGGAAGTTGGTATCGAAACCGGCGAAAAGAAGTCGCGCATGCATTTCCGCGAAGACCTGCTGTTTACGCACCGTGGCCTGTCTGGTCCGGCAGTCTTGCAGATCTCCAGCTTCTGGCGGCCGGGCGCGGCGCTGGTGCTCGATCTTGTGCCCGAGGTCGACGTCGCGCAGGTCCTGACCGAGGGCAAGACCACCATCAAGAAAAACCTCGGCAACATCCTTTCGCAATGGCTGCCGTCACGGCTTGCGGATGGCTGGCTGCATGTCAATGGCTTCAAGCCGGACGCGCGCATCGCCGATCTTCCCGACAAGCAGTTGCGCAAGCTCGGTGAATCGCTCAACCGCTGGACGGCCGTCCCCAACGGTTCCGAGGGGTATCGCAAGGCAGAGGTCACCTGCGGCGGCGTCGATACCCGTGAGCTGTCGCAGCAAAACATGATGGTGACAAAGGTACCTGGCCTGCATTTCATCGGCGAGGCGGTGGATGTGACGGGCTGGCTCGGGGGGTACAACTTCCAGTGGGCATGGGCATCCGGGGTCGCCGCTGGATTGTCTCTGTAGCAATATTGGGTCGTGCAACACCGGGTGGATGTTGCACTTTTCAATGTTCCGGGAACCTGTTATACTCGCCGTCTTTCCTACAAATTCCTTGGTTTGTGAGTTTACATGACCACTATTCGCATTAAAGAAAACGAGCCTTTCGAAGTCGCCATGCGTCGCTTCAAGCGCACCATCGAAAAGACCGGTCTGCTGACCGAGCTGCGTGCGCGCGAGTTCTACGAGAAGCCGACCGCTGAGCGCAAGCGCAAGCTCGCCGCTGCCGTGAAGCGCCACTACAAGCGCATCCGCAGCCAGCAACTGCCGAAGAAGATGTACTGATTTCGCTGCCGCACGCATGTGTGCGGTGCTCTGCAAACCCGCTCCGGTGTAGTCCCCGCAGCGGGTTTTGGTGTTTATAGCCTGTCTGAATTTTGGTCGTGCTTTTTCCGCAAGCTGCGGAACCGTCAAGAACTGGAGAGAAAATGGGCCTGAAAGAGCAAATCACCGAAGACATGAAAGCCGCGATGCGCGCCAAGGACAGTGCGAAACTCGGCACCATCCGCCTGCTCACCGCTGCGATAAAGCAGAAGGAAGTCGACGAACGCATCGAGCTGACTGACGCCCACGTCCTTGCCATCATCGAAAAGATGATCAAGCAGCGCAAGGACTCGATCGCACAGTTCGAAGCCGGCGGGCGCCAGGACCTCGCTGATAACGAAAAGTCCGAAATGGCGGTGCTGTCCGCCTACATGCCCGCTGCCATGTCGGAGGCGGAAGTGCGGGCCGAAGTCGCCGCTGCCGTCGCCGCAACCGGTGCTGCCGGTCCTCAGGATATGGGCAAGGTGATGGGCGTGTTGAAACCGAAACTTGCCGGGCGCGCCGACATGACAATGGTTTCCGCGCTCGTGAAGGCGGCGCTGTCCAAGTCCTGAATCTGGCCGGACGACGCGGTTGCAAAGCGCCGCTTCGTCCCCATCTTTCAGCTGACATCGACGCCGGCCTCGCCTGCTCATGGCGAGGACTGCAGGTTCCAGCGTCGGCATGACACCCCGGGACTGTCCCACGTTATCAAGGCGCCTTCGTGATTCCGCAGTCATTCATCCAGGATTTGCTCAACCGGGTCGACATCGTCGACGTGGTCGGCCGCTATGTGCAGCTGAAAAAGGGCGGCGCCAACTACATGGGCTTGTGCCCCTTCCATAACGAGAAATCCCCCAGCTTCACCGTCAGCCCGACCAAGCAGTTTTATCACTGTTTCGGCTGCGGCGCGCACGGCACCGCCATCGGCTTCCTGATCGAATACTCGGGTCTTGGATTCGTCGATGCGGTCAAGGATCTGGCGCAGGGTGTCGGCATGACCGTGCCCGACGACGACCGCATCCCCCCGGCGCAGCGTGCCGAAGTGCAGGCCAAGAGCTTGGCGTTGTCAGAAGTGATGGCACGTGCAGGTGACTATTATCGCCAGCAGCTGCGTAGTGCGCAGAACGCCATTACTTACCTGAAGAACCGCGGTCTGACCGGCGAGATCGCCGCGAAATTCGGCCTCGGCTACGCACCCGGCGGCTGGGATAACCTGCGCGGCGTATTCCCCGAGTATGACAATCCCGCGCTCGTCGAGGCGGGGCTTGTGATTGATCGCAGCGAAGAAGAGGGTGGCGGGCGTAAGCGCTACGACCGCTTCCGCGACCGCATCATGTTCCCGATCCGCAATACCAAAGGCCAAGTCATCGGCTTTGGCGGAAGGGTGCTGGACGGCGGCGAGCCGAAGTACTTGAACTCGCCGGAAACACCCCTATTTCAGAAGGGAAACGAGCTGTACGGCCTGTTCGAGGCGCGGCAGGCGATCCGTGAAGCGGGATACGTGCTGGTCACCGAAGGCTACATGGATGTGGTTGCGCTCGCGCAGCTTGGTTTTCCGCAGGCAGTTGCCACGCTCGGCACCGCATGTACCGCTACGCATGTGCAAAAGCTCCTGAAGCAGACCGATGATGTGATTTTCAGCTTCGACGGCGATGCGGCCGGACGACGTGCCGCGCGCCGTGCACTCGATGCCTGCCTGCCATATGCGACAGACAACAAGACGATCAAATTCCTGTTCCTGCCGGCCGAGCACGACCCCGACAGTTATGTCCGCGAGTTCGGCCCGGGAGCATTCGAGCAGCAGGTGTGTGACGCGATGCCGTTGTCACAATTCTTGCTAAAGGAAGTGACCCGGGACCACGACCTCGCCACCTCGGAGGGTCGGGCCAAGGCGCAGTTTGATGCCAAGCCGCTGCTGCAGGCCATGCCGCCCTCGGCTCTGCGCCTGCAGATCGTACGCTCGCTGGCACAGACGACGCAAACCACGCCGGCCGAGATCGAGGCATTGTTCGAACTGGCGCAGCCAGTGGCTCGCACCAGAGTGGCGCCGCCGCGCACCAAGCGGACGCCGCCGATGGGGCTGGAGCGCCAGATGATCCGCCTGCTTGTGGCGCATCCGTCATTGGCGAACGCGCTTGACCAGGCGGCAATTGATGCGGTGGCGCGGCTGGCGCCGGACAATGCCGCCATGCTGATGCAGTTGATCGAGTCCTGCCAGGCGCTCGGGGAACAGGCCAATTTTGCCGCGCTAGCGGAGCAGTTGCGTGCGCAGAGCGGTGATTTTGACCAGCTTATCGCCGAAATTGCTGCAGATTCGGAGTCGGATGCCGAGACGGCGCGACTCGAGCTTGCCGGGGCGGTCCGGCAGACTAAAATGCAAGTATTGAAAGCCGAACTTGAACGGCTGGCAACAACCGGTCTGGCAACCGAAGAGGCGCGTATGCGTTATCGCGAGCTGATGCAGAAACAAGAACAACTACGGCGGGGGCTGGATCCCGCGTGAGGCAGTGGGTGCCGTACCGGGTATGGCATCGCGTCAAAAGGGGAGGTGTCATTGCATTGCAGCGCCGACAAGCGCACCAGGATCATGCAACGTCCTGGCTGCGACGAGGTCGAAGGCATACAACGCCGTGCCGCGGTATGCCTTTGAAATGGAGAAATGTTGCTCTCTGTGGTATAATTTAAAGCTTTTGATTCAAGGCCTTATGTTATTTCGTTGGCTGGGTTGGAATTCCAGCAGAACAACGAAATACCAGGGACATGTCGCGCGGGCGAATGCCGAAGCCAGTCACACGTCGGCTCCATAACGCGCAATTCACTCGGCGCTCGAGAGCAAACCAGTTGGAATTGATTCCATGGCAAACGCAATGAAAAAACCCGCGAAAACGACTGTAACTGCAAAAAAAGCGAAATCGGCTGCAACTAAACCGGCCTCGGGCAAGTCGATGGCAAAGCCTGCCGTGAAGAAGACCACTGCCGCCGCACCAGCCAGCAAGGCAAAGACGCCGATCAAAGCTGCGACGAAAACGGTTGCTAAGACTACGCCCAAAACGGCAACCAAGGCAACCCCGTCGAAGTCGAAACCTTCATCACGAGCCGCCGCAAAGCCGGCTCCCGAGAAACTGAAAGCACCCGTGACGAACAAGAAATCCGAATCGAAGACCGCAAGCAAGGCCGCCAAGGTCGCGCCGAAAGCCGAGCCGAAGTCCGAAAGCAAAGTGATGGCAGTGAGCCAGACCACCGATGCGGAAGCACTGGCAGCGATCGACACGTCCAGCTACGTGTTGCCCGCGGTCAAAGTGCCCGGCCGCCGCGGTCGCAAGCCGAAGGACTTCCAGCCGGAGAACGATGAAGTCGCCGCGCTGAACGCCGTCGAGCGTGCGGAGCTCAAGGCCGCCGACAAGGCCAAGGCAAAGGACCGCAAGGCCAAGGAAAAGGCCTTGCTGAAGGATGCGTTTTCTTCCGATACAGAGGCATCCGAAGAGGAGCTCGAGCAGCGCCGCCAGAAGCTGAAGACGCTGATCAAGCTCGGCAAGGACCGAGGCTTCCTGACGTATTCCGAAATCAACGACCACCTACCCGAGAACATTGTCGATCCGGAAGCCATTGACGGCATTATCGGCACGTTCAACGACATGGGTATCGCCGTCTACGAGCAGGCGCCCGACGCCGAGACACTGCTGCTGTCCGACAGCGTCGCTACCGTCGCCACCGACGACGACGCCGAAGCCGCTGCCGAAGCTGCACTGTCGACCGTGGATTCCGACTTCGGCCGTACCACCGACCCGGTCCGCATGTACATGCGTGAAATGGGCTCGGTCGAGCTGCTGACCCGCGAAGGCGAAATCGAAATTGCCAAGCGCATCGAAGAAGGCCTGAAGGACATGATCCAGGCCATCTCCGCCTGCCCGACGACGATCGCTGAGATTCTCGCTGCGGCCGATCGCATCGAGAAGGATGAGATCAAGGTCGACGAAATCGTCGACGGCCTGGTGGACCCGAACGCAGCCGAAGACACCGGCGCTCCTGTCGCCGCCGTATCCGATGAGGATGAGGACGAAGAGGAGGAGGAAGAAGAGGAAGAAGAGGAAGAGGACACCGGCGGCGGTGCCGCCGCAGGCTTCTCCGCCGAGCAGCTCGAACTGCTCAAGCGCGATTCTCTGGGCAAGTTCACCGAGATCGCTTCGCAGTTCGACAAGATGCGCAAGGCCTACGAGAAGGAAGGCTATAACTCCAAGCCCTATGTGAAGGCGCAGGAAACCATCTCCAACGAACTGCTCGGCATCCGCTTCACTGCCAAGTTCGTCGAGAAGCTGTGCGACACGCTGCGCGGCCAGGTCGATGAAGTGCGCCACATCGAGAAGCAGATCCTCGAAGTGGCGGTGAACAAGTGCGGCATGCCGCGCACTCACTTCATCAAGGTCTTCCCGGGCAACGAAACCAACCTCGACTGGGTCGACGCCGAAGTGGCCGGCAACCACTCGTACAGCGCGATCTTGGGCCGTAACGTCCCGGCGATCAAGGAACTGCAGCAGAAGCTGATCGACCTGCAAGCACGTGTCGTGCTGCCGCTGCCGGACCTGCGCAACATCAACAAGCAGATGGCTGCAGGTGAAATGAAGGCGCGCAAGGCCAAGCGCGAGATGACCGAGGCCAATCTGCGTCTCGTGATTTCGATCGCGAAGAAGTACACCAACCGCGGCCTGCAGTTCCTCGACCTGATCCAGGAAGGCAACATCGGCCTGATGAAGGCGGTGGACAAGTTCGAATACCGTCGCGGTTACAAGTTCTCGACCTACGCGACGTGGTGGATCCGCCAGGCCATCACTCGCTCGATCGCGGACCAGGCGCGCACGATCCGTATTCCGGTGCACATGATCGAAACGATCAACAAGATGAACCGCATCTCGCGCCAGATCCTGCAGGAAACCGGCGCCGAGCCGGATCCGGCAACGCTGGCGATCAAGATGGACATGCCGGAAGACAAGATCCGCAAGATCATGAAGATCGCGAAGGAACCGATCTCCATGGAAACGCCGATCGGCGACGACGACGATTCGCATCTTGGCGACTTCATCGAGGACAACAACACGCTGGCACCGGCCGACGCGGCGTTGCATGCCTCGATGCGTGGTGTGGTCAAGGATGTGCTCGACTCGTTGACGCCGCGCGAAGCCAAGGTGCTGCGTATGCGCTTCGGCATCGAGATGTCGACCGATCACACGCTGGAAGAAGTGGGCAAGCAGTTCGACGTCACCCGCGAGCGCATCCGCCAGATAGAAGCCAAGGCACTGCGCAAACTGCGTCACCCGTCCCGCTCCGACAAGCTGAAGAGCTTCCTGGAAGGCAGCTGATCCGCTGAACTGGCAATAGCGAAAGAAACCCAACCGGCGTTCTCAGTCTGAGGACAAAGGGAGAACAAGGCGGGCTGCAGTTTGGCCTGCCGGACAAAAGATTGGGCCTCTAGCTCATGCTTGGTTAGAGCAGCGGACTCATAATCCGTTGGTGCCGTGTTCGACTCACGGGAGGCCCACCAGAAAAGACAAAAGGGAGACTGTTAGTCTCCCTTTTGTCTTTTTAGCGAGGCGTATTCGGAAGGACTTCCGGCAAAGGAAGCCTCGACCGTCAGATGAATCCCTAATTCATAACACCCTAGTAGATCATCCAGATGAATTTACAGGGATATTGCCGATCTAACTCCTGATTCAGGAGGAGGGATCAGTGATGCCCGGGAAACAGTATTTGGTCAAGCTGGATGATGCCGAGAAGGCGCGTCTATCGACGATGATCCGG
>DASPMC010000060.1:0-13613 GCA_035627275.1 Noviherbaspirillum sp. | reverse complement strand
GCGAACTACAACCGCAATGGTTTTAGTGCGACGCTAGTCGGGATCTTTTTCGTCATTGCAGTGGGAAAGAAACGCGGCTAGTCCGCGTTTTTTTTCGTCCGCAGTTTTTATCACTTGATCTAGCGTCAGTCACAACATTCCGCTGACATGGAGAGCAAAATGGTATCAGTCCGACTCCCCGATGGTTCTCAACGCCAATTCGATGCGCCCGTCACGGTTGCGCAAGTCGCAGCCAGTATCGGCACCGGCCTTGCCAAGGCGGCATTGGCCGGCAAGGTGGATGGCAAGCTGGTCGACACCTCGTTCCTGATCGATCGCGACGCTGACTTGTCCATCGTGACGGACAAGGATCCGGAGGGGCTGGAAGTCATTCGCCATTCCACTGCGCACTTGCTCGCCTACGCAGTCAAGGAATTGTTCCCCGACGCGCAGGTAACGATCGGTCCCGTGATCGACAATGGCTTCTATTACGACTTCTCCTACAAGCGCCCGTTTACTCCTGAAGACCTGCAGGCCATCGAGAAGAAAATGACCGAGCTGGCAAAGAAGGATGAACCGGTTACCCGCAAGGTGCTGCCGCGCGACGAGGCGGTAGCCTACTTCAAGTCGATTGGCGAAGCCTACAAGGCAGAGATCATTGAGTCCATCCCGCAAAACGAGGACGTCTCTCTTTACGCAGAGGGTAACTTCACCGACCTGTGCCGCGGCCCTCACGTCCCGTCGACCGGCAAGCTGAAGGTATTCAAGCTGATGAAGCTGGCCGGTGCCTACTGGCGCGGCGATTCCAAGAATGAGATGCTGCAGCGTGTCTACGGTACCGCATGGGCGAAGAAGGAAGATCAGGAAGCTTACCTGCACATGCTGGAAGAGGCCGAGAAGCGCGATCACCGCAAGCTTGCGAAACTCCTCGACCTGTTCCACTTCCAGGATGAGGCGCCGGGTTTGATTTTCTGGCATCCGAAGGGCTGGACGGTATGGCAACAGGTCGAGCAGTACATGCGCCGCGTCTACCAGGAGAATGGCTACCAAGAAGTAAAGGCGCCGCAGATCCTCGACCGTACGCTGTGGGAAAAGACCGGCCACTGGGACAACTATCGCGAAAACATGTTCGTGACCGAGTCGGAAAACCGCAACTACGCGCTCAAGCCGATGAATTGCCCTGGGCATGTCCAGATTTACAACTCCGGCCTGCGCAGCTACCGCGACCTGCCGTTGCGCTACGGCGAATTCGGCCAGTGCCACCGCAACGAACCCTCCGGCGCACTGCACGGCATCATGCGCGTGCGCGGTTTCACCCAGGATGATGGTCATATTTTCTGTACAGAAGAGCAGATCCAGGGCGAAGTAACCGCTTTCCATCAGCAGGCGATGCGTGTGTACAAGGATTTCGGTTTCACCGAAATTTCGATCAAGATCGCCCTGAGGCCGGATAGTCGTATCGGCTCCGACGAAACCTGGGATCGTGCTGAGGATACGCTGCGGTCCGCACTGCGTGCTTGCGGCGTGACTTGGGAGGAGTTGCCGGGCGAGGGTGCTTTCTATGGCCCGAAGATCGAATACCACCTGAAGGATTCGCTCGGCCGCCCCTGGCAGGTTGGCACCATGCAGGTCGACTTCTCGATGCCGGGTCGCCTCGGTGCGGAATATGTCGCGGAAGACAATACCCGCAAGGTGCCGGTCATGCTGCACCGTGCGATCGTCGGCTCGATGGAGCGCTTCGTCGGTATCCTGATCGAAAACCACGCCGGCGCGCTGCCGCTATGGCTGGCACCGGTCCAGATTGCCGTTCTGAATATCTCGGATGCCCAGGCTGATTACGCTCAAGAAGTTGCACAAAACCTGAAAAAACAAGGGTTTAGGGTGCATGTCGATTTGCGTAACGAGAAAATAACCTATAAAATACGGGAGCATTCGGTTCAGAAGCTGCCTTATATCGCCGTTATCGGCGACAAAGAGCGGGATGCGAAAACAGTGGCCGTGCGTGCGCGGGGCAACGTCGACTTGGGTGTGATGCCTGTCGACGCACTGGTGGATCGACTCAAGCATGAGGTCGACACCAAAGCCTGAAAGGGTGACTCCCAGCGCTAGAGCACGGCTTAATTATTTGATTTTTAAAGGAAACTGCAATAGCTACGGATAAGTCGCATCGCATTAACGGCGAAATCAATGCGCCGGAATTGCGCCTCACTGGGGTCAATAACGAACCGCTTGGTATCGTAAGTCTGGCTGAAGCCTTCCGCCTGGCGGAAGAGGCAAACGTGGATCTGGTGGAAATCGCACCAAATGCGACGCCGCCGGTCGCACGCCTGATGGACTATGGCAAGTTCAAGTATCAGGAGCAGAAGAAGGCCCACGAAGCCAAGCTGAAGCAGAAGGTCATCCAGGTCAAGGAAATCAAGTTCCGCCCGGGTACCGACGATGGTGACTACAACATCAAGCTGCGTAACCTAGTGAAGTTCCTCGAAGAGGGCGACAAGACCAAGATTACCTTGCGTTTCCGCGGTCGTGAAATGGCGCACCAGGACATCGGCATGCGCATGCTGGAGCGACTGAAGGCGGACCTCGAGCCGTATGGCCAGGTCGAGCAGTTTCCGAAGATGGAAGGCCGCCAGATGGTGATGGTGCTGGCGCCCAAGAAGAAGAAATAAACAAGATTCGTACTGGCTGTTCCGTTAAACGAACGGCCGGTGCAAATGGCGGTGGACTCGATTTCATCGCATAACAAGTGAAAGCAGGCATCCAAGAGCAACGCAGTGTTGCCACCTGCAATCATGTTAAAAACGGAGCTGTCCGAGAGGACAGATATTGCCATGCCGAAAATGAAGACGAAGAGCAGCGCGAAGAAGCGCTTCCGCGTGCGTCCGGGCGGTACCGTCAAGCGCGGTCAGGCCTTCAAGCGTCACATCCTCACCAAGAAGACCACCAAGAACAAGCGCCAGCTGCGCGGCGCAGTGGACGTTCATGAGACAAACATGAACTCCATCCGCGCGATGATGCCGTTCGCTTAAACCTCACATAAGGAGCTACCATGCCTCGAGTAAAACGTGGGGTCACAGCACGGGCCCGTCATAAGAAAGTCCTCGACCAGGCCAAAGGCTATCGTGGTCGTCGCAGTACCGTATTCCGTATCGCCAAGCAGGCGGTCATGCGCGCAGGCCAGTACGCCTACCGCGATCGCCGCAACAAGAAGCGCGTATTCCGCGCGCTGTGGATCACCCGTATCAACGCAGCGACGCGTGAACATGGCGTGACCTACAGCGTGTTCATGAACGGACTCAAGAAGGCTAACATCGGCCTCGACCGCAAGGTCCTGGCTGACATGGCTGTGATGGACAAGCCGGCATTTGCCGCGATTGTCAAACAGGTGAAGGCCAACATCGCTGCTTGAGTGTTGTTTGTGTAAGCAGGTGCCGCTGCAAGGCGGCGCCGAAACTGAGCGGGGCAGAGGTGGCACACCTGTGCCCCGTTTCATTTTGACGGATGATCTTTGAGTCGCCGTTTCCGGATTCCCGTTTTTCGGTCCATTTTTCGATCCATTTTTTCAGGCGAAGAGCCGCATGAATTCCCTAGAACAAATCGTCGTCCAGGCGCAGGCCGATTTTGCTGAAGCGGCAGATGCCGCCGCGCTGGAGAACGCGAAAGCCAAGTACCTTGGCAAGACAGGCCAGATTACCGAACAGATGAAGGGGCTGGGCAAGTTGGCACCCGAAGAGCGCAAGGCCCAGGGCGCCATCATCAACGCTGCCAAGGAAAGGATCGAGGCCGCCCTGAACGCGGCCCGCGAGGCGCTGGCCAATGCGCAGATGCAGGCACGCCTGAACGCGGAAGCAATCGATGTCACGTTGCCTGGTCGTGGGCGCGGCAAGGGCGGTATCCATCCGGTTATGCGTACTTGGGAGCGCGTTGAAGAGATCTTCCGCTCGATCGGCTTCGATGTCGCGGACGGCCCGGAAATCGAAACCGACTGGACCAATTTCACCGCATTGAACAGCCCGGAAAACCATCCGGCACGTTCGATGCAGGACACTTTCTACATCGAAGGCAACGACACGCAGGGCAAGCCGTTGCTGCTGCGCACGCATACCAGCCCGATGCAGGTGCGCTATGCGCGCATGAACAAGCCGCCGATCAAGGTCATCGCGCCGGGACGCACCTATCGTGTCGACAGCGATGCGACGCACTCGCCGATGTTCCATCAGGTCGAGGGCCTCTGGATTGCCGACAACATCAGCTTTGCCGACCTGAAGGGCGTGTACCTGAATTTCGTGAAGGCGTTTTTCGAGACCGACGACCTGCAGGTGCGTTTCCGCCCGTCGTATTTCCCGTTCACTGAGCCTTCGGCTGAAATCGATATCGCGTTCGGCAGCGGCCCTTTGAAGGGACGCTGGCTAGAGGTTTCTGGTGCCGGCCAGGTGCACCCGACGGTGGTGCGTAACATGGGACTGGATCCTGAGCAGTACATCGGTTTTGCGTTCGGTTCCGGCCTCGAGCGCCTGACGATGCTGCGCTACGGGATCAACGACCTGCGCCTGTTCTACGAAGGCGATCTGCGCTTCCTGAAACAATTCAATTAAAAAACGTCCGGGCTCCCGCCGTATTGAACGGCGGGCTGCGACGGTAGAAGGGCTTCCTCTACTGTCGCCACCCAACCTCGCAGTACGAGCGGGGAAAACGAAATCTGAAAGCTTTGACTATGCAATTCTCCGAGAACTGGCTCCGCACCCTGGTTGATCCGAAGATGACTTCGGACGAGTTGTCGCATCTGCTGACGATGTCCGGGCTGGAAGTCGAAGAGGTTGAGCCGGTGGTGCCGCCTTTTTCCAACGTCGTTGTTGCCAAGGTCATCGAGGTCGCCAAGCATCCGAACGCCGACCGTCTCAACGTGTGCCAGGTGGATGCCGGAACCGGCACCTTGCTGAACATCGTCTGCGGCGCGCCGAACGTACAGCCGGGTATGAAGGTGCCGTGCGCGATGGCTGGCGCGAAGCTGCCGCCGGGCGAGGATGGCAAACCGTTCGAGATCAAGGTGGGTGAGCTGCGCGGCGTCGAGTCGCAGGGCATGCTGTGCTCCGCGCGTGAGCTGAAGTTGTCGGAAGAGCACAGCGGCTTGCTGGAGCTGCCGGACGATGCGCCGGTCGGTCAGAATTTCCGCGATTACTACCAGCTCAACGATCTCAAGTTCACCATCAAGCTCACCCCGAACAAGGCGGACTGCTTGTCCGTTCTCGGTGTGGCGCGTGAGGTCTCGGCATTGACCGGTGCTCCGTTGAAGGAGCCGACGTTCAAGAAGGTGGCGGTCAGTACGGATGAAAAGCTGCCGGTGAAAGTGTCCGCACCGGACCTGTGCGGCCGTTTCTCCGGCCGCGTGATTCGCGGATTGAATGCGAAGGCACAGACGCCTGACTGGATGAAGCGCCGCCTCGAGCGCAGCGGGCAGCGCCCGATTTCGGCGCTGGTCGATATCTCCAACTATGTGATGCTCGAACTCGGCCGTCCGAGCCATGTGTTCGACCTCGACAAGATCCACGGCGGACTCGATGTGCGCTGGGGTAAACCGGGTGAGACGATCAAGCTGTTGAACGGGAATACGATTGAAGTCGACAGCTGGGTGGGGGTTATTGCTGACGATAAGGAGATCGAATCGCTGGCCGGCATCATGGGCGGCGATTCCACGGCCGTATCGCTCGATACGATGAACATCTATCTTGAGGCTGCATTCTGGTGGCCGCAATCGATCCAGGGGCGCGCGCGCCGCTACAACTTTTCGACCGACGCGG
Organism: Noviherbaspirillum sp.; assembly: GCA_035627275.1. Taxonomy (GTDB): domain Bacteria; phylum Pseudomonadota; class Gammaproteobacteria; order Burkholderiales; family Burkholderiaceae_D; genus Noviherbaspirillum. The sequence goes on along the minus strand of DASPMC010000060.1, from coordinate 7,836 downwards.
CGCATCGCTTCGAGCGTGGCGTCGATTACGCGTCCACGGTCGAGCATATCGAGCGCATTACCTCGCTGATCGTCGAAATCTGCGGCGGCAAGGATACGGTGATTGGGCCGGTCGATGATCACGTCGTCAATCTGCCGCAGCGCAAACCGGTTTCCGTACGCACCGCGCGTGCTGCGAGGGTGATCGGCGTAGATATCAGTGACGATCAGATCGCGGATATTTTCACGCGTCTGCGTCTTGAATTCACGCGTAAGCCAAGCCTGTTCACTGTCACTCCGCCGTCCTATCGTTTTGATATCGAGATCGAAGAAGACCTGATCGAGGAAATCGCGCGCGTCTACGGTTTCGAGAATATCCCGGCCTTGCCGCCCGTGGCACCGAACACCATGCGGATTGCGCCGGAAAATACGCGTTCGATGTTCTCCGTGCGCCGTCAGCTCGCCGATGCGGATTATCAGGAAGTGGTCAACTTCAGCTTCGTGGAAGAGGCTTGGGAAGCTGACTTCGCCGGCAACAACAATCCGATCCGCTTGCAGAACCCGATCGCCAGCCAGATGAGCGTCATGCGTTCTTCGCTGGTCGGCAGCCTGGTGGCGAATGTGCGCTACAACCTCAATCGCAAGCTGAACCGCGTTCGCCTGTTCGAAGTGGGTGCCGTGTTCTTGCGCAATCCGTCGACCCAGGACGGGCCGCTGTCAGTGGCCGGTTATGACCAACCGAAGCGCGTCGCCGCCATCGCCTATGGTCCGGTCGTGGATGAGCAGTGGGGAGCGCCGACGCGGAATGTTGATTTCTTCGACATCAAGGCCGACCTGGAGGCGTTGTTCGCGCCCCAGGCATTGACATTCGCGAAGGCCGAACATCCTGCACTGCACCCGGGACGTTCTGCGAGCATATTGCTCGACGGCCGGGTGATCGGCTTTATCGGTGAACTGCATCCGCGCTGGCAGCAGAAATATGATTTGGCGCTGCCGCCCGTGGTGTTGGAAGTTGACGCGGAAGCTCTCTTGCAGCGCGATATCCCTGTGTACCAGGAAATTTCGAAGTTCCCGGCCGTTACGAGGGATATTGCCGTCGTTGTGAAACAATCGGTGCCGATGCAGGATTTGATGGATACTTTCCTTGCCGAACGGCAATCCAATCCTGCCTGTGCTATCATGCAAGCCATTGTTTTATTTGATGAATATCGAGGCAAGGGACTGGGAAATGACGAAAAAAGTCTTGCTTTCCGTTTCACCTTGCAAGATACTCAAACTACCCTGCAAGACGACAAAGTGGATGCTGCAATGGCCGCCTTCATCGCGTCCGTCGAGAAAAAGCATGGCGCCAAGCTGCGCAATTGAATGTACCGCAACGTCGTGGCAGACATAACTACTATGAATGACGTGAATTCCGCCGAACTTCAATCCGTGTTGGCCGCCGATCTCAGCCGGGCAGTACAAGAGTCGCAAGCACGCACCCAGGCTGAAAAAGACCTGCCCACTCTGACCAAGGCAGAGCTCGCCGAGCTTCTGTTTGAGCAGGTGGGCTTGAACAAGCGCGAAGCGAAGGACATGGTCGAAACCTTCTTCGACGAGATCCGCAATGCGCTGGAGCGCGGGGAGTCGGTCAAGCTGTCGGGCTTCGGCAATTTCCAGTTGCGCGACAAGCCGCAGCGTCCTGGACGCAATCCCAAGACTGGCGAAGAAATCCCGATCACTGCACGCCGCGTCGTGACCTTCCATGCGAGCCAGAAACTCAAGAGCATGGTGGAGACGGCCAGGAGCAAACCTCTTGCCCGCGTGGCGTGAGCTGAACCATGAACGATCGCTCGAGTAAAGCCGAAGCTGTCGTCTTGCCGCCGATTCCGGCGAAGCGTTATTTCACTATCGGGGAAGTGAGTGAACTGTGCGGCGTCAAGCCGCACGTCCTGCGTTACTGGGAGCAGGAGTTCACCCAGCTCAAGCCTGTCAAGCGCCGCGGCAACCGCCGTTATTACCAGCACCATGAAGTGCTGCTGATCCGCCGCATTCGCGAACTCCTCTACGAGCAGGGTTTTACCATCAGCGGTGCGCGCAACAAACTCGACAGCCGTATCGCCAACGGCAATGGTAATGGAAGCGGCCACGGTGGCGACGACTTGGCCGCGGGCTTGCCGCCTCTGGAAATCAATACCGTTGCGATTCGCAATGAGTTGTCGGAAATCCTGAACCTGCTGAAGCGATAGCAGGAACAGGCCGCAGTGAAAGAAACCGCCGCAGGGCGGTTTTTTTGTTTGCGCATTTGAAAAGCCATCGTTGGTCAAACAGGCAGCCGGGCAGTTGTGCGAATTCTTTAGCCCTCGTATGTCTCACTGCTTCGCGATGACCGAGTGCTACGACGACATGCATGTATTGCGATTGCCGTACGCGGCTACGCGAAGCGGCGTCGCTGCTATTTCTCTATCGGATGTCGAATTGCGGGATGCCGTCAGCATTTGTGTTCAAGCCGCATTCACTGTTTGGTGTTGCCGCGCGAGAGAGGCGAGTGCAGGTTGTTCGCTGGCTCTGTCAATCTTGTCGTGCTGCTTCTTCATCGCGAAAAACAGTTTCACTCAAGAAGAGTACCGATGCGAGTGCCGCAATTTCTCTCTGTCGGCAGTGCATTTCCGGTCGCATGTACTGCGCAAAAACAAAGCGATGCGATATTGCATCTCTTTCCACAAAATGCGAGCGATCAAACGGAGTTTCAAAAGTGCATCTATAATCGCCCTTCATCGGCTCACGGCCCACGAGGTTGTGCGTTAGCGTGAAAGGCTCTCGTGATGGAGATGAAATGAAAACGTCTGTCGCTTCATCCTGGGATGTAGACAGCATTCTGCGGGTAGGCATGCAGTCGTTACTCGACTTGTTCGACGACTCATGCGAGGGCACGCTTGCCGTGGATGAGCAGGGCAGGATCGCATGGATCAATGACAAGTATGTCGCCTTCCTCGGCCTGAAGAGTCCCGACGATGCGCTCGGCAAGATGGTGGAAGAAGTCATTCCCAATAGCCGCATGCGCGAGGTTGTGCAGACAGGCAAGCCCATCCTGCTCGACATCATGATGATCCGCGACCAGCCTCTGGTCGTCATGCGCATTCCACTCAAGGACGAGTCCGGCAAGATTATCGGTGCGCTCGGCTTTGCACTCTACGATCGCCTTCAGCGTCTGAAGCCCCTGGTGTCCAAGTTCGCGGAATTGCAGTGGGCGTTGGCCAACACCAAGAAGGAGTTGGCGCAGCTGCGCCACACCAAGTACTCCATTTCCAGTTTCATCGGCGTCAGTCCCGTATCGCTCGAGCTCAAGCATCGTGCGCGGCGTGCGGCTCAACTCGATACCACCGTGCTGCTGCTGGGGGAAACCGGTAGCGGCAAGGAATTGCTCGCACACGGTATTCATGCCGCATCCGGCCGTGCCGGAAAGCCTTTCGTCGGCATCAATATCGCGGCGGTGCCGGAGTCCCTGCTCGAAGCAGAGTTCTTTGGCGTTGCACCCGGTGCGTACACTGGCGCGGACCGCAAAGGGCGGGATGGCAAGTTCAAGATTGCCGATGGCGGAACGCTCTTCCTCGATGAAGTCGGCGACATGCCGCTGCAGGTGCAGGCCAAGCTGTTGCGCGTGCTGCAGGAACAGGAGATCGAGCCGCTCGGATCGAATACCATCATCAAGGTCGACGTGCGCGTGATTGCGGCAACCAGTCATGATCTCAAGCAATTGGTGGCGGATGGCAAGTTCCGCTCGGACTTGTATTACCGCCTGAACGTATTGCCAATCGTGTTGCCTCCGCTGCGTGAGCGGCTCGGCGATCTCGATGCGTTATGCGAGCACCTGCTCGAGCAGATCGCGACGCGCACCGGCATGCCGCAGAGGGAGCTGGCGCCATCCGCGCGCGCCTTCCTTGCGTCGTACAGCTGGCCTGGCAATGTGCGCGAGTTGCGCAATGCTCTCGAGCAGGCAGGCATGCTGACCGACAGTATCAGCCTGACCGCGGAAGATTTTTCCACCATCCTGCCGGCGAATCCCGGGATGCACCGTCCGGTTGAGGGCGTGACGGAAAGCAATCCGTCGGCAGGCGTTCGTCCGTTGGCCGAAGCGGTCGCGGACCTGGAAAAGAACCTTATCAAGTCCGCCCTGGAATCGACCGGCGGCAATAAGGCGCAAGCCGCGCGGATGCTGGGGATTTCGCGGGCGACCCTCTACCAAAAGATCGTCGAGTTTGGCTTGGTGTCTGAATAATAGACACGTGTTTAAATTGCAGACGTTTTGTAAAACCGTTATTTTTCAAAGACATAACCTGATATAAATGGAAAGTGTCTAAATCTCGGACACTTTTTCTCCCCGGTTTTCGTCCCAAGTCCTGCTTATTTCTTCCTCTTTTTCGATTTTCCCTTAAAAATCAATCGCTTGTGGTTGTTGGCATGGCAATTGCCATATAGGCGCTATCACTGATGATGGCGCCTTGCTCCCGCGACTCGCCTTCATCGGATAGAACAACGAGATGGAGACAACGTGCGGCTCACCAACAAAGTGGCACTGATCACAGGCGCGAGCAGGGGCATCGGCAAGGCCACCGCGCTCAAGTTCGCGAAGGAAGGCGCCAAGGTCGTCGTGTGCGACCTGGACGACGCGGTGGCGGAGACCGTCGCCGAGATTCGCCTCCAAGGCGGCAGCGCGATCGGCTTCAAGGTCGATGTCACCAAGCCGGAAAGCATCGAGGCGATGGTCAGCGGTGCGCTCGCGACCTTCGGGCATATCGATGTGCTGGTCAATAACGCCGGTATCGTCGCCGACGCGCAGCTCAAGAAGATGACCGACGACCAGTTCGACAAAGTCATCGACGTCAATCTCAAAGGCACCTACAACTGCACCAAGGCCGTGGTCGACAACATGATCGAGCGCAAGGGCGGGGTAGTGCTCAACGCATCGTCGATCGTCGGCATCTACGGCAACTTCGGCCAGACCAACTACGCGGCCAGCAAGTTTGGCGTGATCGGTATGGCCAAAACATGGGCGCGCGAACTCGGCAAGCACGGGATTCGCGTTAACGCGGTCTGCCCCGGCTTCATCGAGACCACCATCCTCAAATCGATGCCCGAGAAAGTCATCCGCGCGCTCGAGGAGCGCGTGCCCCTCGGTCGCCTCGGCAAGCCCGAGGAAATCGCCAGCACCTTTGCTTTCCTTGCATCCGACGAAGCCAGCTACATCAACGGCGCCGTCATCGAAGTGTGCGGAGGGATGACGCTGTAACAGGTTCACGGCAGTTCAGTATCAGTTGTGTAGTACTCGGTTCCATAACAAGCATCGCAGGGCCGACAGAGACAGCCGGTATAACTTCACGGAGGGAGACAACATGGCAATACGCAGGACGATAGGTTTGACTACGATGGCGGCAAGCGTGCTTGCCGCCTGCGGAGGCGGGGGCGGTAGCGGCTCCCTGCTGGCTGTCGGCGTCACGAATTCCACGCCCACATTCCTCAAGGGCAGCGTTGCATCCAAGACGTATGACGGCAACAGCGACGACCTGTTGACCGCAGGCTTGGGCGCCTCTGGCCTCGCCAGTGCCACCGCGCCGTCCGTCAGCGCCACACCGACCGCAGCTGAACTGCGCCGTCTTGCGATTCACCAGAACTACCGTGCACTTGTTGATACCACGGCCAACGGCGGCTATGGCACGCTCTATGGCCCGACGGTTGCCAATCCCGGCACCACGCCGACCAGCACCGGCAAGATCGCCGGCAAGGAATTCATTGCTTATTCGGACGACGGCACCGGCGCACAGAACGTGACGCTGATGGTCCAGATCCCGGATACCTTCAATCCGAACAAGCCCTGCATCGTCACTGCGACCTCGTCCGGCTCGCGCGGCATCTACGGCGCGATCGGCACCTCCGGCGAATGGGGCCTCAAGCGCGGCTGCGCGGTGGCCTACACCGACAAGGGCAGCGGCAACGGCTTCCACGACCTGCAGACCAACAAGGTCACGCTGATCGACGGCACCACCGCCGACGCTGCGACGGCAGGAACCGCAGCACTGTTCAAGGCCAACATCTCCGATGCGGCTCGCGCTGCTTATAACGCGCTGTTCCCGAACCGTGTCGCCTACAAGCACGCGCACTCGCAGCGGAACCCGGACAAGGACTGGGGCAAGAACACGCTGCAGGCAATCGAGTTTGCGTTCTACATCCTCAACGAGCAGTACGGCAGCGCTATCCAGGGCTCGACTGCGAAGGCACGCACCATTGCGCCGTCCAACACCACGGTGATCGCCTCCAGCGTCTCCAACGGTGCAGGCGCTGCACTGCTAGCGGCAGAGCAGGATACCGAAGGCTTGATCGATGCGCTCGTTGTGGCCGAACCGCAGGTGCAGCCCAAGGCAACGCCGAGCCTGAGCATTCGCCGCGGATCGACATCGGTCTCCACGATCGGTAAGCCGATGATCGATTACATCACCTTTGCCAATGTCTACCAACCATGCGCGGCGCTCGCCGTAACCAACAGCGCATTTGCTGCGTCCCTGCCGGTCGCGAACATGGAGGCCCGCTGCACGGGGCTCGCTAACAAGAACCTGGTCACCGGTACGACGACCGCAGAGCGGGCGGCAAGTGCGCTTTCGAAGATGCGCGCCTACGGTTGGGAACCCGAAACCGACATCCTGCACCTGACGCACTACCGATTCGCAGTGCCGGCGGTTGCGACGACTTATGCCAATGCGTACGGACGCTTCAGCGTGACCGACAACTTGTGCGGCTTGAGCTTCGCCAACACGGACGCTGCGGGCAACGTGATTGCACAGGGCGCCGCCCAAGCCGCTCTGTTCGGCACGGGCAACGGCATTCCGCCGACTTCCGGCATCAACATCGTCTACAACGATTCGGTCGGTGGCGCGAAGCTGGATCGCCTGTCCGTGTCGCCGTCGACCGGACTGGCCGACATGTCGCTGGATGCCGCCTTGTGCCTGCGTTCGCTCGCGACCGGCACCGATGCTGTCACCGGCGCTGCATTGACCGGCGACATGCTTGCCAAGTCCCAGCGCATTCAGCAAGGCGTGGCCGAAGCGCAAGCAAACGGCAACGTTGGCAGCCGCCCGACCATTATCGTGACAGGCCGTAGCGATACGCTGATGCAGGTGAATCAGGCTGCGCGTGCCTACTTCGGAAAGATGAATGTGAACAATGCCGCAACCAACGCGCGTTATATCGAAGTCACGAACGCCAACCACTTCGATGCCTTCCTCGGCTCGATACCAGGCTATGACACAGCGCTGGTCCCGCTGCACTATTACTTGAACCAGGCGCTCGACGCGATGTGGGCACACCTGAACAACGGCACCGCTCTGCCGGGCAGTCAGGTTGTGCGCACCACGCCGCGTGGAGGCAGCGCGGGCGCTGCTCCGGCGATCACCACGGCCAACGTGCCGCCGATCGCTGCGACCCCGACAGTGGCCAATGCCATTACGTTCGCGAACAACACGCTGACTGTCGCGGACTAACGGAACCCCAGCTGCGCGCGACCACCCGACGAACCCAGGTCGCGCGCGGTGGAGGGTTGGATGATCGGAACACTGCATGACCGCCCCGGCGCGACGCCGGGGCAAACCGGATGTTCGCATTTGCGCAGGCGCGCAAGTGCACCAAGCAAAGCAGCATCACTGGAGAAAATGGATGGCAAGCGAAGTCATACTTGAAACGCGAAACCTGACCAAAGGTTTCAAGGGATTCATCGCGGTGAACGACGTCAACTTCAAGGTCAAGCGCGGTTCGATCCACGCGCTGATCGGCCCCAACGGGGCAGGCAAGACGACGTTCTTCAACCTGCTGACGAAATTCCTGACGCCCA
>DASPMC010000059.1:0-12598 GCA_035627275.1 Noviherbaspirillum sp. | reverse complement strand
TTATCGGCTTCCCGCAAAATCCGGACGATTTGCTCGTCGCTGTATCGGCTCTTTTTCATGGCTCCCTTTCCAATGGGGAGCTATCTTCTCAAATTTCCTGTGGCGCGAAAATTTCAGATCAGGTCAAAAGCAAAATTTCCCGATGGATTGTCAGTTGGCGTGCATGATGGCAGCAAGTTCCATCAAGCCGCAGTCGTTGAACGCGAAGCACCAAATCGTGACCTGACTTGAAATTTTCGGGTCGCTGGGAATTGTGCGAGTTCGCATCAAAGTAGTCGCCTATTTCTGCCTAATCGCGAGCAGATGTTGAAACAACGAAAGTTTTCCATATCGATGTTGATTTTCAGACTTCGTTGTTGGGAACCTCGAAACGGATCTGCACAAAAACCGCAAAACTCGAAAATATTTCGCGTTACGGAATTTGTGCAAAATGTGCGAACGCTCTCATTAGCCGGTTCGGCTGCGTACGCCAACCTTGGTTCACGTGAGTATGTGCGGGAAAAGAAGAGCGATCTTTACGTGGCGTAAAGACATGAGGGAAAACCCGAAAAGCTGGAAAATTGCATCAAGAGAAATTTCTCGTCGAATTCTCGCATAGTTTTACGTTAGAGCGCTAATGCCAGGCAAGCGGAGTGAGGCCGCATGCCGACGTCGACAGCAAGCTTGGCACTCCTGCGCCGCGCAGTCGGCGTCAGTAGAAAATTCCGGTCGCACAAGAATCACAGATTCTGCAATTCGCATAAGAATCACAGAATCCGAAAATTTTTCGCATGATGAATTCTGTGAAAGATGCGCGAAAAAAAAGGTGAGACTTATGCGAACGCTCTTTTTCAGACTCAATTGTCGGCGACCACCATCATAAGCAGATCTGGGTAGCGTTCATTATTTTACATAATACAAATTATGCGAATTCCGGTACTACCCGATTCACAATCCTTAACAATAGCGCTCGGAACTAATTTTCCGACAAATCCGGAACTAAATTTCAGTCATTCCGTGTTTTGCAGACTTGGCGGAAATTTAGTTCCAAGCCGTCTATTGGTCGGATGGACTGTTCAAAAGTCCTTCCAATAGAACTGGTCCAATTTCCGGATTAGCGCTTCCGGCCGGCTGGCAAACATGACGCGTTCGGTACCCACTTCCAACCGATATTCCGACCATTGCAGCCGATTGGCCAGCGAGTTTTGATCGACGACGTTGTATCTTGACTGCCTGCGATGCACGGGCAATCCCGCTTTCAGCTTCTCCGTGTCCGGCACAATCAGAAAGACTTTCTGTCGATCCTTATTTGCTGTCTCATCTTCGATCCAGCTCGATTCGTTTGCCATCGTATAGAACGGACCATCGAACCGCAGCTTCAGCTTCCGGTACCTAAGATGGTAGTTCAACATTTCCCAGATCAGGAAAAACTTGTAATAAAACCAGTATGGCTGTTCGCCAATATCGACGGCTCGATCGGAACCATGCAAACGAAGAAAAAACCGTGGAGTCCGCTGCTTGTTCAATTCCTGGATATCGGCAACCGATTCGATGGACATGCGCCAGACTAGAAACGACAGCGCGACGATGCAAACCTGACTGCCATTTAGGCAGAAAGCCTCATCGCGGTTCAGTCTTGTCAGACATTGGACGCAATGCTCATGCCCCTTGAGATAATTCTTCCAAATGTGCCGACGGACAGCCCGGTAGCTACGATAGAGTTCGGCATTGAACTCACGCAACAAGTCTTCCGACGGTTTGGCCGGCGCGTTTCGTCGCCATGATACGCGGTGCGCACAGACGGGTTCCACAGCGAGTCCCCATTTCGCGTTTGGCTCCGCCAACGCCACGGCCAGTCCGAGTTGGAGACGCGTGTTTTCCCGCCAATGAAAATCCGGATTGACCGTGACCAGTTCGGACAGCAATCCGTTGGCTCCGCTTTGTACGAAAGCCGCCACCCACCAATTGATGAACCCATCGGCATCGCGCCGGATCGCCCTTGCCTGCTTGGCCGGCATGGCAGAAAGGGCGAGCAGGTCTTCGACGCTGAAATAAGGGGCGCGACAATGGATACAGCGGCCAAGGTGCAGTTTTCTGGCATTTAGATACCCTCCGATGACATGGCTGGCCCCGCACGCCGCGCATGGTCCCGTCAGCCGTTGTCGATGCCATGGACACTCCTCCATGATCGCCAGGTCGAACAGGACGCAGTGATAACCGTCGGCGGAACATTGCAGGCATTGACGCGGCTGATATGGCTCATGCGAATCGTCTTGCCACATGAAGAGTTGATCGAGAAAGCATTCCCGTATCCGATCCTCATCCACGTCGAGCAACCGCGACAATCTTTCGAAATCGACCCATTCGCTGTCGAGAAACAACCTCGATGTGATCGTAATCGTTTCGTCGGGCAGCGCGACCAGCCTCACGAACTCATGGAACGTCAGGTGATTCAGCCGACATATCTTGCTCACAACGGACCAGGCGGACTCAAGAGGCGCAGGCCAACGGGGATTCCACGTCAGGCGCTCGACAGGCGGTTTTACCAATCCCGAATGCCGTACTTGTCTTCGCATGTCAACACCGTCCTTTCCTTGCACGTCGGCGCGAGCCATAGACAGATGGCGCACTCCAACACAGCGTAGTGCACATATACGTAAGCAACAAGGAAATGATCCTTCTCTGGAGAGCCTTCGCCTGACGAACTGAAACACCCTATTCGGGGCCATGTCAGGATAAAGTCGGAAACGGAGTTGCACTCCACGCGCTGCAAAATCTGATGAAGTAATTGCGCCGCCTTTGGGTCAATTTGTTGATTTGCACCCGACGACAGCACAGTTACCTCAAAAAATCGTCAGTCCCGGTGCGTGGTTGATTACTTCAACGCTTCAACTCCAAGGTTGCACTGAGCCCTTGGTCGACTGGGACGCCATCGTCTAACGGTAGTTTTGAAGTTGGAATTGGCGATCGGCTGCTGATGCCAAGTAGGCTCGTCCAAGTGTCGGCAGTAGCACTGTGCCGCCAGCCGCTGCAGAGAAGCATGCTGCGCGACTGTCCGCACGTCGATATCGTGATCAAGTGGGCCGTATTGCTCAAGAACGGATAGCGATGGAATTATGTACGATTATGTCGCCATACATAATTTATGTACGCCGACATAATCGTACATAATTAACGTGCCGGGCAGATCGGCCGGCATGCCTTACCATTCATGTGCAAAACGATCGCTCGACAAGCGGCGACTCAACAACACCGACATCCGCCGCAAATTGCGATTGCAGAGATGCTTTGGGGGTGATACACCATAGCATCTATATTGATGCAAGGGTTCCCATGAGAACGACCGTCACGATCGACGATGATTTGTATGAAAAGGCCTTGGAAATGGCCGACCCGGCCATGGACAAGGCCGATCTCTTCCGCGAGGCGATCAAGACATTCGTGCGCGTGCAAGCCGCCAAGCGTCTGGCCGCCCTAGGGTCCGCCATGCCCGAGATGCAGGATGTGCCGAGGCGGCGCGCCGAGCCTGCGTAATGAAGGGCGTCCTCATCGACACCTCGGTGTAGATCGACCATTTCCGGCAGCGCAATGAGGCGCTGGTGAGCCTGCTTAACCTGGATTTGGCGCTGACCCACCCCATGGTCCTGGTCGAACTGGCCTGTGGGACGCCGCCGGCACCGCGCACGCAAACGCTCAACGACATCGGTCTGCTGTAGCAGACACGACAGGCCAGCTTGCGCGAAGTTTATACGTTAACGACGGCCGTTAACGTATAACCAATCTGCTTTGCCACGTCACCCGCGCTGGAATTTTGAATTATGTACGCCGACATAATTGAACATAATTCACGCTGCCGACGCGGCGCGTTGCACGGTCAAGACGCCCGGCTCTTCCAGGGTGACGGCCAGCCTGTCACCTGGTTTCCAGTCCATCTGCGCGAGCAATTCTTTCGGCAATAGCAGCATGCCGTCACCGCTGCGGTCGCCGGCGTCGACGATGGTGATGCTCCAGCGCCTGCCGGCTGGCGGCAGATGCTTCAACAACACCGCCCGCAGGGCATCATCGTCCTCGGGCAGCATCAGCCATCCGGCGCACACGGCATCGGAGTAATCCGCCCACGCATAGACAATATCGTCGACGTCGACCTGCTTGCCGGCCGCCTCCAGGCAGCGCTGCATGCGGGCGACATCGGCGGCGAATTGCTTGGCCAGGTCTTGCCGTTCACTGTAGGTCGGCATCATCGGAACATCCTTTCGTCATGGAGCGGTGATACGTCAACGCCGGCCATTTTCGTATCACTTGGGCGTAATCACTCGGTCATGCACTTCGAAGCTTAGCGTGGAGCGCGGCGCACACTTCTGCCGTCAAGCCGGTAGCCGGATCGCTGCGCACGAGGTGCGGCAGGAACGGCTTGAACAGCCACGGCTGGTCGTCGAGCGCTACCCAAGGTTCCCATGCCCGGCTGGCTTGCCGCAGCCAGGCCTCGATCTCGGCTTGGCGGACATAGGAGCCCATCGATGCTTCGTCCTGGAGATCTTGCCATTGCGGTGTGACGCCGACGATGCGCGCGCCGATATCGGGAGAAAACAGTGCCTGCAGTTGCGCGAGCGTGCGGCTTTCGCGCCAGGTCGAGCTGATCACGATGTCGACGTGCGGGCAGGCGCGCAGGACGTCTTCCAGCAGCAGCCGGTGGCACAGCAGATCCGTTTCACGATGGCAGATTGCCGGATGAAGCACACCATCGATATCGAGGAACAGGATCATGGCATCCGCTCCGGGGCGTACCAGTTGCTCACCGTATCGAGTAGTGCTTGCCATCGTTCGACCATCGCCGCGGCTTCACCGTCGTGCTCGATCGCCTGGGCGACATCGGGAAACAGCCGGGCATAATTCGCGATGACCTGGCTCATGAGCAATGCGCAAAACGAAATGGCGCCGGTCGCCAAGCGCTGATGGTCTCCGGCGCGGGAGGCATCGCGGATTTGCAAGATGCTGATATGGCCGGCATGCGCATAGTTGCAGAAATGGTTGTACATGTCGTGCGCATACTTGCGCGGCATGCCCGAAGCCTCAGCCAATGTCATCCATTTCTCGCCCAACTTGACGTCGCCTTGCCTGAGGATCTTCTCCTGCCGTTCTGTCGAATATTGCTGGAACAGGTGGTCGGCCCGGATTTCCTGCTCCAAGGTCAGGAGGGTCCGCCGGTCCCGTTCGAGCACGCGATCCCATACCGCGCTGCGCGTGACCGGTCCGTGCAGTTCTTGCCGGGACTTCAAGCCGGCGTATTTCCAGACACGGTACCGTAGCGTGCGGGCTACCTCCGTCGGCGCGCAAAAGATGAAATGGAATAGCATGTAGGACTCGAAGGCGGCGCGCGCCAGCACCGCAATCGAGCTATGGTCCACATACGGCGGATGCGTCTTGTCATGGACGGTCGTTGTCACGCCCTGGAACAGCATGCGGATCGATTCCAAGTGGCGGTATATCTTGATCAACAGGACTTGCGCATCGTTCTTCCATGCTTCGCCGGGCGGAATGGGCTGGCCGGCCGGGATGTCGATCAGGGTCGCGAAGGTAGCGAGGAGTCGGGAGAAATCGGCGCTGTTGTCCTGCATAATCGGGGAATGCCGCAGCGAGCATGCGGCTTGATGAATCGGAGTAGCGACGTTAGCATGATTCGCCTATGAAACCAATCATTGCCCTCGACGCCGACGGCGTCCTGCTCGACTATCATCATGCCCGTGCCTGGGCCAAGGCGTTCGGCGCGCTGCCGGCCGTGCTCGATCCGCACGCCTACTGGCCGATCGACCGCCGGGACGTCCGACGGCGTGTCGGTGATGAATTGACGCAGTTCCGCGCCTGCTTTGACCACCAGTACTGGTCGACGATCCCGGCGATCACCGGCGCCGTTGATGCCTGCCATGCGCTCGTGGCGGCCGGTTATGAACTCGTGTGCGTCAGTGCGATCGAGACGCAGTTCGAGATGGCGCGGTTGCAGAATTTGCGCGACGGCGGCTTTCCGATCGAGCGCGTGATCGCCATCACGAATACTGCGGTCAACATTTGTCGAAAACGCTGCGTTGAAGCTCTTCCGCCGTAAATAACCCGCCATGTACATAACGAGAGTGGAATGAAGTTCTCTATTGACGTCGCCGACACGGAAGTTGCCCAACTCCTTCTTGATCTGGTAAAGATCAATGGCATTGAGACGTGGCAACGGCGATTCGAATGGCTCCAGCGCGAGCTGACCGACAATCCATTCATGGAGCATTGGCTGCGCGAGCGATGCTCCCTTGAATGGACGATGAACGGCATCCTTGCGGACCCTTCGCTGAAAGTGGGACATCCGTTCAGGGTTACAACCTTGGCCCAGTACGAGCTCATCGGATTCGCAGCGGGCATCGTGCGGTGCTACGACCATCTCAGCGAGCGAGCCCAAAAACGGCTTCGCGGTATTTTGTCGGATGGATTGAAAGAAGACAAAGGGTTGCTTTCGATTCAACACGAAATCACGACGGCAGTTCACCTCATGAGTCGCGGCTTCGATGTCGAATTCCGTGATCTGGAATCTGGTGGGGGATTCGACTTTCTTGCAAAAAGAGAAGACGTCGAGCTTGAGGTCGAGTGCAAAATGTTCTCGGCCGACATCGGCAGAAAGATTCACCACCGACGCGCCGCAACGTTCTTTAAGGCGCTGGCGACCGTCGTATCGGAAACCTATAGTTCCGCTACCACGGGCTTGATTATCGACGTGACGATTCCGGACCGGCTCACCCCAGCCTCGGCCCAGCACCTGGCGATCGAGCAAACCGTCAGGACGGCTCTAATCAGCGGTGAGGCGATAACGCGTAATGAGCACTGCGCGGTAAAGGTCAGGGACTTTTCAATCGGTAGCAGTCCCTTTGGCAAACACCCTGCCAACATCCCGCGAGAAGAGATCGATCAGTTTGTTGCAAACTGCACGGGCAGGTTAAATCATCACTTGATGATCTTGTTTTCTCCGGGTAAGCGCGCGGTCATTCTTTCGGTCGCCAGTGAGAAGAAAGATGAAGTCCTGCATGCGATGCATCGTCAACTTCGCGAAGCGGCAAAGGGGCAGTTCACGAAGACACGGCCAGCGATTCTGGCCATTCAATTGCATGACCTGACTGCCGATCAGCTTGCCGACCTTGCGCTCTCTGACAGTTCAACGAGGGAGCAAGCGACGGGACTTCAAATCATGACGTCGGATTTCCTTCAGAGCCCTTCTCGAGCGCATATCCACTCCGTCGTCTTTCGGTCGCATGGAAAGCTTGAGGTCAATCCTCAAGCCGGCACGAAACAAGCGTCAGGACTTACCTATGTCATTAAGAACGGCTATCACCCACTCCATGATGACTTGCATTACTCCGTGTTTGGAATCCGTAGCTATTGATGCGGCACCGTTTTAACCAATCTGAATTTCCGTTTCGCATTGTTGCATGAGGGCGATAACAGGGAGGGGAATTCAACATGACGCCTCGGTCTCCAAAGAACTGGATGTTGGAGATGGAGGAATCGATCATGGAACGCAGCGACAGCCGGCTGTTGTCGGTACCGGTGTTGAATGAACGACGGCGGCGCGCCGTATGGTTGCGCCTGTCTGGCATCACGGTGGATGAGACGGCGATGCTGTGCGAGTTGAATCGCGGCACGGTGATCGACGTGATGAAGGCCTATCGAGAAGGCGGATGGGAGGCGGTATCGGTGCAGGAGCACCGCGGCCCGGACAAGGGAGAAGGCTGCCTGCTCGACGAGCAACAGCAAGCGACGATCCGGACCCTGGTCCAGGAACACACGCCGGATGAACTGGAATTGCCGTTCGCGCTGTGGAGCCGGCCGGCAGTCACGGCACTGGTGGAACGCGAAACCGGCGTGCGGCTGGCGGTACGCACGGCGGGGCAGTATTTGAAATGCTGGGGCTATACGCCACAAAAGCCGTTGAACAAGGCTTACGAACAAGACCCGGTGGCGGTGCAGCGCTGGCTCGATGAAGAGTACCCGGCGATTGCGCGCCGGGCGCAAGCTGAAGGCGGCGAGATTTACTGGGGCGACGAGACAGGGTTGCGTAGCGACGATGTGCGGGGGCGCAGTTATGCGCCGCAAGGCCAGACGCCGGTGGTGCTGCCGAATCACCGGCGCGAGAAGGTGGGCGTGATCTCGGCGGTGACGAACAAGGGCGTATTGCGCTGGATGATGCTGGACCGTGCGATCAATGCGAAGCTGATGATCGACTTCCTCGGCCGCCTGGTGCACGATGCCGGACGCAAGGTATTTCTGATCCTGGACAACTTGAAGGCGCACAAGGCGCCGGAAGTCAAGACCTGGCTGACCGAACATCGGGAGAGGATCGAAGTGTTTTATCTGCCGTCGTACAGCCCGGAATTGAACCCGGACGAATTGTTGAATGCGGACTTGAAGCACGCGATCAGGAAGCAGGCGCCCAAGCGCGCCAAGGGGGAATTGAAGGCGGCCGTCATGAATCAGTTGCGCGCCATTGCCCAATTGCCCGAGCGGATTAAACAATACTTCGGAGCGCCGCACGTCGCGTATGCCGCATGACGGATGCTGAGTGAACAAAGCTATGCCGGATCAATAGCACCAATGGCACGGACGGTGTCACGCTCTTTGGACTAACCATCAGGAATGCGGGGAATTCCGTTCAGTTCGCGGCGAATACAAAGAATGCCAAGGCATCGCACCTCAACATCCAGGACATCGATGATATCGGATTCGCGTTTTACCAGACGATCAGCGACAGCAGCATTGAACACTCCATTGTGAGAAATACTCAAGGAGCGGGCATTGCTGTGCTTACCGATTACGGGGCTGGAGAACCGGAAGCTGGGCCGAGCACCAGGATTACGATTTCCAATAACCAGGTGTATGAAAGCTATGGCGGGTATGAAGTAATCAATAGTAAAAACGGCATGACCGCTCAGCATAGCTACATTACGTTCTCCAACAATATTTCGAAAAATAACGACGGCAATGCTTTCGGCATTCTCCACTGTGATCAATGTACGTTTACAGGAAACACGAGCAGCCGTCACGGCAATGAGGAAATGGCCTACATCGCCGGCTTTTATGTCAAGGACAATGTCACTAACCTGACCATCAGCAATAACACCAGTACCGACGAAGGGCAATCCGTGCCTCTGCGGCATACGGAAAATCGCGTCTGCAGTAACAATGCGGTCGTTTGTGATAAGCCGACGAACTTGCCGCCGAGGATGACTGGAAGGGGAATCAGCGTATTTCCATACACTGGAGTAAAAAGCATTACTGCATTCGGAAATACGTTCACCGATACGCAGACGACCAAGACTATGGATGCAAGCTTTTACGCATTGTCAGACACTGCTGTGAACCAGAGCAACAATAGATCCTGTGGAGTAAGAAACATTCCAACCGGGACTTGCGCATCCACTGTGCTAAACGTCAACTGAGTGGTTTCCCTCCCCAAGCGGCCAAGCTCGACGTCCCGGAGTACGGGAAGTTCGGGTGGGTCATCGATCCGGAAGGCAGCAAGGTCGAGCTATGGGAGCCGCCTGCGGGACAATAGATCCGAATCCGGCTCATCCGGCGATCTAGGCCTTGCCAGCATTCCTCATCGCCGCCTTGAGCAGCAGACTGCCGGAACGCTCCTGCTTTCTCGAATTTTCGAACAGGCTTTAGATAATGCCCACGAGACTTGAATTTCCGGATGCGCTGCCCGAGCTCTTCGGAGACTTGGTGTATCTACGCGAACTCACCGAGGACGACGTGCCGGCATGGTACGAGCGCGCCACCGATCCGGAATCCGCCGCGCTGGCCGGAGACCCCATTCCGGAATCGATCGAGATGGGTTTTCAATGGCTTCAGCGTCATCGCGAGCGGTTTCGCCAGCAATCGGGCATCCGATGGGCGATCGTACCGAAGGGCTCGACCCAAAGCGTGGGATCGATCGGGTTGACGATCATATCCCGCGAGGAACGCACTGCGGAGCTCGGGATAGTCATCGGACGTGCGTACTGGGGGAAGGGCCTTGGCACTTCCTCGGCGCGCCTGGTCGTACGCTTTGCCTTTGACACGCTCGACCTGGCCGAGATTCGAGCGGAGCTGCTCCAATCCAACCATGCGTCGAGGCGCCTTCTTGAAAAACTTGGCTTTCGCTTCCTGTGCTCCATACCGGACTTCGAGCAATCGGATACGGGTACTGTGGAGGGATACGCGTATGTGCTTCAGCATCGGAAATAGCGCCGTTCAGTCGGAGGTCTAGGAAGCGCGCGGGAAAACGGAAGCGATGTTGCCGAATGCCGTGATGAGGGCCATCGGAATCAATCCGATGATATGCGAACCATGTTCGTCGCCATGGGAGGCGCATGCTTCGAGCGTCCTCTGGCTGATCGTGAGGTATTCTTGTTCGGCTGTTTCGGGCTGGCGGTTGGACGGCTCGGGGCGTGTTTTCAAAATCCAATCGGTTCGGGCGCTTCGTTCCGGCTTTTCAGTGTGAGTCGTCCATGGGACCTACAACCTATTTGCTGTGCCAGAAACCAGTCATTGGTCTCGTAATGTGGGCCGCGACCCTTTGTGCATTTCCTCCGCTTTTCTCCGATGCCCCCATCGAATTGGCCGTGGCCGGCGCTACGGTCACGAGATCCTTCACCGTCCCGGTTGAGAAGGGCTATCCTCTGGCGCTGAACTTTCGGTTTCCATCGGTCGAAGCACGCCTAGGTGATCAGATCGTCGGCGACAGGCATGACGAGAAGTGCAATGGAAAAGCCCGTTACGAGGAAATACCGGAGATTCAACGGAGCGGCTTGGGTCGCCCAATTCCCTTGAAGGTCGTCGTCCGGAAGACCGCGGATCGCTCCGTCGTGGTTGAACAGACTTTCGAGTCATTGTGCATTACGTCGCATAATGGGACGAACGCGAAAACAAGAACGATTGGATGGTTGACGCTGCCGATCGGCGACTACATCGCGGAAATTACGAACCTTCAGGCTCAACCAGGTTTTTCCGGCGTCGTCACGACTGTTTCACTTTATGGAGGCCAAGGAAAGTGAGATGGGGGCGATTCCTTCGTCAAGGCGGAGTCGTATTGGATCATTATGACCGGCGTGATAATGAAAGAACTTACCGCAAGTACGCGAAGATTAGTTTGTTGGTTGCCGCCATCCTGCTTATCCTTGCGTTGCTTTCCGATTTTCTGATATTTCACAACGGGACTTACACACGAGGATAGCCAAGGGAATTTCTTCGACGATTTCAATGGCTCCCGGCGCGGCATTATTTAACTTCTCATGCGACTTCGCTGTCCGCCGATCTGCGCTCCGTAAGCCAGGAGTCGGCGTGCGCTGTCATCCACGGCGACTCAGCTCACATCGCCCTGCGTCTCGATGTCGGGCCTTCAATGCCGACCGCCTCCCGCTCCGTCACCACGATGTGGTCGCACAAGCGCACGTCGATCAAGTGCAGCGCGATCTTCAATTCTTCCGTCAACGCATGATCCATCTTGCTGGGCTTGGTGCTGCCCGAGGGATGGTTGTGCGCGAAGATCACGGCGGCGGCATTGTGCTTGAGCGCATGTTTGATGATCTCCCGGGGATAGACGGCGGTGCGCGTCAGCGTGCCGACGGACAGGCATTCGGCCGCGATCAATTGATGACGCACATCCAGCCACAAGGCATGGAATTCTTCCCGTTCCAGGCCGGCGAAGCGGAAACGCAGATAGTCGATCACGTCCTTGCGGCAGCGAACGGCGAAGTTGGGCGTGGCGATGAAGCGCTTTTCGAGGATGCGTGCGGCACGGCGCAGAGTGCTGGCTTCTTGCGGGCTGAGTGCTGCGGAGAGCTGGGAGGATGGAACAGCGCCGGGCATGCGGCCTCCTGTGACGAGCGGTCGGAACTCCGCTCCCCCGGGTGAAGCGAGGGGGGCGGGCGCAAGACAGGGTTAGCAGACCGGACGTAGACTTCCGGCACACCCGAAGGTGTCCCCGCCCAGGCCCGCATTGAAGGTGCACATAGGCGATCGGAGAACCACTCTGAGAGTGGCTCCTGTCTACGAAAATTCCGGGCTGCTAAACCCGCACACCTTTTCTCGGTGAGGCTAGGAGCATAGCATGCCTCTTCGGCAAGAGAAAGGCGGGTCACATCACGAAATCCGCGTGGAAATTGCTGTGACGTCGTAATGCGCGATGGTGGCGGAGTCGCTCGCCGGTTTCGGCGATGAATGAGCCGGGTTGACGCCGCGGCTTGAAGAGCGCCTGGTTCGGTTGTGTAGGCCGGTATAATCTGGCCGCTCCACGACAAAGCTTCGGAACATCAATGGGCCTGCTCGCTCCCCCGCGTCAAAATAGTTGTCGCCTCCATTGATTGGAGTTCTATAAACTCCGGGGGGATGAGGGAAGCAATGACGCAGCATGCAAAAGAAAAGAAAGAACATGCCTTGGCGCTGATGAGCGCGCCGCAGAACAAGTGTGTGCCTGAGGTATCGAAGTTGACGGGAATCCCCGAAGCGACGCTGTACTTGTGGCGCAAGCAAGCGCGCAGTGCCGGCAGAGCGGTGCCGGGCGACGGCCAGAATCCGGAAGCCTGGAGCGCTGCCGACAAGTTCGCGG
>DASPMC010000058.1:0-27347 GCA_035627275.1 Noviherbaspirillum sp. | reverse complement strand
CAGAACGGGAGGTCGTCAGTAAGATCGGTCATGAGGGCAGTGTCTCGTTATTTACTGATTGGTCGCACAACCAGTTTATCGACGTTTCACTGCCCTCCTTATTTCTATTCGTTCACGTTAATCCGTGAAGAACCTTTTTTTTCGGGACGATCCGGTCAAGCGGAAGTCCGTCGCCCGGCCTTCCGGCCAAGCGACGGACGACAGTTCGATCAAGGATTACGCCAGATGGCCGAGGTTAATGTCGTTCTTGCCGGTCTCCGGTGTCGGCTGCGGGCCGAACATCTTGCTGAAGTCGCCAATGAACGCGGCATTGTTGCCGTTGTTGTTCAGGACATTCTGGCTTTGCCCCACGAGCTGCGCGGCATCGAGCGAGAAGTTCTGGAAATTTTGTGCCGGGAGACCGAAGAGCGGCGCCCAGCCCGGCAAGCCTTGGCCGCCGCGCACGGTGGTCATGGCTTCCTGGTCGAGTTCCTTGGCCACGGGGATGTCTTTCAAAATCAGGGTTGTCATTGCGGGTTTCCTTCAATGGTGTTGTCGGGTTGGAAAGGCGAGCAGGTCTTGCGCTCGACAGGCCTATTGCATGGGGCGTGCCCGTTGCACGCTTGCCCCATGGGCGATTACGTAAGTCCATGAGTTTTCAAGGAAATTCGGATTGCATGCGCCTGCTGCGGTGGCCGTCCTTCGCGCAACAAGGAATTCTGTGACGGCCAGGCACCAACAGTTTTGAGGCCTCCGTTTGTTTGAACACAACAGAAATCACGGACTGCAAACGCATTTCAAACCCGACGGCTGTTACGTCTGTAGCCGGCAATGGAAGGACCACGCACGATGCCGATTTTCGGACTCAAGTATCGGGAACCACTTTCATAAGCAGCCCAGAATACCGTCTGGAAATCACCTCAATGACCCAGTATCTTCGAAAGAAAGTCGCGGCTACGCTCATTGCGCGGGTTGTTGAAAAACTCACTCGGCGAGTTCTGCTCCACGATCTGCCCTTGATCCATGAATATGACACGATCGGCCACTGCCTTGGCAAAGCCCATCTCATGGGTCACGCACAGCATCGTGATGCCCTGCTGAGCCAGTTCGGTCATCACGTCGAGTACTTCCTTGATCATCTCCGGATCGAGCGCCGAGGTCGGCTCGTCGAACAGCATGATCTTGGGTTTCAGGCAAAGGGCGCGCGCGATGGCCACCCGCTGCTGCTGGCCGCCCGATAACTGCAGGGGATATTTCCCCGCCTGCTCGGCAATGCGAACGCGCTTGAGCTGTTGCATCGCCCGTTCCTCGGCCTCGGCCTTGGGCATCTTCATCACCCAGGTTGGCGCCAGCGTCAGGTTTTCGAGCACGGTCAGGTGTGGGAACAGATTGAACTGCTGGAACACCATGCCGACCTGTTTGCGGACCAGTTCGATCGCCTTGCTGTCGTCCGAGAGCTCAACCCCATCGACGCGGATGACGCCTTCCTGGTGCTCTTCCAGCCGGTTGACGCAACGTATCAGCGTGCTCTTTCCCGACCCCGAGGGACCGCAGACGACGATGCGCTCACCGGCCCGCACGTCGAGATCGATGTCTCGCAGCACGTGGAAGCTGTTGCCGTACCACTTGTTGACCTTTTTAAAACTGATGATGGATTCATTCATGATGTTCACCGAACCTTGCTGCGTTTGACTTGCTTTTCGATCCAGAGGCTGTAGCGCGACATCGAGAAGCAAAAGATGAAATAGATGAGAACGATGAAGAGGTAGGCCTCCAACTTGAACGGCCGCCAATGTGCGTCGGAGTTCAAGGCCAGCTCCAATGCGCCGGTCAACTCGTAGAGCGACACGATGGTCACGAGCGAGGTGTCCTTGAAGATGCCGATGAAGTTGTTCACGATGCTCGGCACCACCAGCGTCAGGGCTTGCGGCAACACGATCTTGCGCTGCGTTTGCCAATAGCTCAGGCCCAGCGTGTCGGCCGCCTCGACCTGTCCCTTGGCGATGGCCTGCAGACCGCCACGCACCACTTCAGCCAGGTATGCCGCGGAAAACAGTGTGATCCCAGCCAGCACCCGCACCAGCACATCGGGCGACTTGTTGGCCGGCAGGAAAAGCGGGAACATGAATGACGCCATGAACAGCACGGAAATCAGCGGAACGCCGCGGATCAGTTCGACGTAGACCACGCAGAGCGAGCGGATCGCCGGCAGCTTTGAACGCCGCCCAAGCGCGACAAGCAACGCAATAGGGAAGGCGAGAACGATCCCGAATGCCGCCAGCATCACCGTCAGCGGCAGACCGCCCCACAAATCTGTCGGCACCTCGGGCAAGCCCAGGATTCCGCCACGCATCAGCACGAAGTACGCCGGTACGACAACTGCCCAGACACCGATCAGCCAGCGTTTCCAGAATGCCCGCGTGCAGCTTGCCACCAGGAGTGCGATCAGCAAGGCCGTCGCTGCAAAGGGGCGCCATTGCTCCGATACCGGATAACGGCCGAAGACGATGAAGTTGAACTTCTCGCTCACCACGCCCCAGCAAGCGCCGTTGCCACGCACTACCTGGCACTGGTTCGCATCGGGTACGAACACTGCATTGAGCAGCCCCCAACTCAGTAGCCGGTTCGCACCGTAGGTGATCAGCACCAGCGCAATGAGCGTTGCAGCGGAGCTCCAGACGTTGCTGAAGAGATTCAGCCGGATCCAGGCCAGCGTGCCCTCGGTCTTCACCGGTGCCAGCCGCGGCGGGATGGGTTGGAAGATTTCAGAGACAATTGCCGACATCTCAGCGCTCCTTGATTGCCGCACGGCGGTTGTACCAATTCATGAACGTGGAGGTCGCCAGCGACATCGTCAGGTACACGGCCATGATGATGGCGACGCATTCCACGGCGCGCCCCGTCTGGTTGAGCGTCGTGTTGGCAACAGAGACGATGTCGGGATAGCCGATGGCCACGGCCAGTGACGAGTTCTTCGTGAGATTGAGGTACTGGCTGGTGATCGGCGGAATGATCACGCGCATCGCCTGGGGAAGCACGACAAGCCGAATCGCCTGGCGCCGGTTCAGGCCCAGGCTGGCCGCCGCTTCACTCTGTCCATGCGCGACGGCGTTGAGTCCGGAGCGCACGACCTCGGCGATGAAGGCGGCGGTGTACAGAACCAGTCCCAGCAGCACCCCCAGGAACTCGGGCGTGACCGAGGCGCCTCCGTTCATCACGAAGCCATCCACTGTGGGAATGCTCCAGGTCGAAGGTGCACCACCAACCAGCCAACCGGCCAGTCCGCCGAAAGCCACGATGGCCATTGGCAGCCAGACCATGCTGTGCTGTCTGCCCGAGGCCTCGAAGTGCTGGTGAGCCTCTCGGCGGTAGAGTGAAGCCGCGACGAGCCCGATGACCATGCCAATGCCTGCCGTTGCATGGCCGAACTCCCAGACCGGGACTGGCAGTATGAGGCCGCTCTTGCTCAGCCAAGCGATGCTGCCGAACGAGATCGCCTGGTCCAGGCTGGGGAGCGCCTCGGTCAGGAGCAGGTACCACATCAGGAGCTGGAGCAGGACGGGCACGTTGCGAAAGAGCTCGACGTAGCCGTAGCAGAAGCCGCGCACGATGGCGTTGTGCGAGAAGCGGCCCACCCCCAGCAGCGTGCCCAGCACGGTAGCCGCGACCACGCCGATGACGGCCACGCGCAGCGTGTTGAAGACCCCGACCAGAAAGGCTTTCCAGTAGGGATCGAGCGCGTCGTAGGAAACGACGGACTCGCCAATGTCGAATCCTGCTGCGTCGTTCAGAAAGTCCCAGCCGCTCTGGATGCCACGGGCGCTCATGTTGAGCAGGGTGTTGTGGGCGAGGTACCACACGCCTGCCAGGCATAACGAGAGAAGCAGTGCCTGGTAAAGCAAGCCGCGAGAGGCTTGCGAGCGCCACCATGAGTGGCGTTTGTATGGGGATCGTATTGTCATTGCTTCTTCCTTGTCTCCTCAGATCTCCTTAACCTCTATCAGCGAATCGGCGGAGCGAACATGAGGCCGCCCTTGCTCCACAGGCTGTTGAGACCGCGAGGCAGGTTGACGGAAGATGCGGGGCCGAGATTGCGCTCGAACATTTCCCCATAGTTACCGCTCGCCTTGACGGCCTTGACCATCCAATCCCTGTCGAGGCCGAGCCATTTGCCGGTGTCCTCGGACTTGCCCAGGATGCGCAGCACGGCCGGATCGCCGCTCTCCGAGAGCACCTTGTCGACGTTGGCCTGCGTAATGCCGTACTCCTCGGCTTCGATCAGGCCGTAAACCACCCACTTGACGATCGCTGCCCACTCGTCGTCGCCACGCCGCACCGCCGGGCCAAGAGGCTCCTTCGAAATCAGGGTCGGCAGGATCACATGCTCCTTGGGATCCTTGGCTTCGTTGTTGCGCATGGATGCCAGGGCAGAGGCATCGATCGTGATCGCCGCGCACCGGCCGGCAAAGTAGGCGCCGGAGACGGCTTCCTGCTTTTCGAACACGACCGGCTTGATGCCCAGCTTGTTGGCGCGCGAGAAATCGGTGAGGTTCCTCTCCGCAGTGGTGCCCGCCTGCACGCACACTGATGCGCCCTTCAGCTGCGCTGGATTCTTGACGTTGCCCTTGACCGGGACCATGAAGGCCTGACCGTCGTAGTAGGTGACGCCCGTGAACTGCAGGCCCAGCGAGGCGTCGCGCGAGAGCGTCCAGGTCGTGTTGCGCGAGAGCACGTCGATCTCGCCCGACTGGAGCGCGGTGAAGCGCTGCGGAGTGGTCAGCGGAACCCATTTGACCTTGCTGGCATCACCGAGGACCGCAGCGGCCACGGCACGGCAGACGTCGACATCGAGGCCGCTCCAATTGCCGCTGCTGTCCGCCTGGGATAGGCCGGTCACGCCGGTGCTGACGCCGCAGACCAGTTGCCCGCGCTGTTTGACGGCGTCGAGGGTTTTCCCTGCATGGGCAGTGGAGGCAAAGAGCGCGGCCGCGGATGCGACGAACGCGAGGTTGGTGAAATGCTTGAACATGAGACTTGTCTCCTCGGTTATCGGGATGAAGAAAGGTGGCTGAAGCCCTTTCGCCTGGTCGTCAGGAATTGGCCATACGACATCGCTATGTCAGCGCCGGGCACCTGTGATCGACAGCGGAAAGTTTCCGAGTTATTCTTTATGAGGAAAAGCGATTTATTTAACGAATCATCATCGAAATTACTCATGATCCGAACCGTATTGGACTTGCGCCACTTGCAGACGCTGATTGCGCTGCGCGAGACCGGCAATATCTCCCGGGCTGCCGGGTTGCTGCATGTGACCCAATCCGCGCTCTCGCATCAGATCAAGATGGTGGAGGACTTCTACGGCCTGCCGCTCTTCGTGCGCAAATCCGCGCCCCTTGCCTTCACCCCTGCGGGCAAGCGCCTGCTGGCGCTGGCGGAGCAGATGGTGCCCGCCCTGGAAGAGGCCGACAGGGACCTGCGAAAGTTCGCTCAAGGCACGCACGGGACGCTGCGCATCGCGATCGAATGCCATACCTGTTTCGAGTGGCTGATGCCCGCGATGGATGCCTTCCGTGAGCGCTGGCCCGAGGTCGAGCTGGATATCGTTGCGGGCTTCCACGTGGATCCGATCGGGCTGCTGCACCAGGACCGCGCTGACATGGCGATCATGTTCAATCATGACGACAGCGAGGCAGTCGATTACCACCCGCTGATCAGGTTCGAAATGGTCGCGCTTCTCGCAAACGAACATCCATTGGCCGCCAAGACCTTTCTGGAGGCGGAGGACTTTCGGGACCAGACCATCATCACCTATCCGGTTCCGGAGGAGATGATCGATCTGTTCCGCCAAGTATTGCTGCCAGCCGGAATTCGTCCGCCGCGCAGGACCACGGAGCTGACTGTCGCCATTCTTCAGCTGGTGGCCAGCCGCCGCGGCATCGCCGCGCTGCCTCTCTGGGCGGTCTCCAACTACCTGGAAAAGCGGTATGTGACGGCGCGCCCTATCTCACGCAACGGCTTGCAATCCAGCATCTGGGCGGCAACGCTACCCGCGATCAGCAGCCATCCCTACATCGAAGAGTTCGTATCCTTGATCCGCGAGCTCACCCTTCGGACGCACCCTGACATCGAGTTGATGTAGTCGGAAACGAGTGCCTAAGCACATGCGCAAAAGTTTTTTTGACACTCAAACGGCCAAATTTAACTGGTGCTATTGAGCCCGCATCATTTAAATCGTCGTCCCCGCGAAGGCGGGGATCCATAGGGAGGCCATGCCGGCATAACGCTCGTCAAGACCTCATGTGTTCATCATCGTGCCTATGGATCCCCGCCTTCGCGGGAATGACGTGTAAAGGACAAAGGGCTCAATACTGTCAAAAAATTTTGCGCACTTTCTTAGTACTCACTGCGAACCCAACGCCGTCTTGATGCACTGCCCCGATTGCAGCAGGATAAGCACCATCGCGATCACGACCGCAACGATGGCAGCCTGGTTAATGGAATCCCAGCCGGAGCTGGAAAGCATGCGTCCCGCGCCAAAGGACGACAGCGCCACGCTGCCGAAGATCAGGAAGTCATTCATCGCCTGAGCCTTGGCACGGTCACCCGGCTCGAAGCCGTCAACCACCATGGCGGTGGCACCAAGAAAGCTCAGGTTCCATCCAAGCCCGAGAAGGACTAATGCCCCCCAGAAGTGATCGCGGCCGATGCCGCTAAGGGCGACCACACCCGACAACGCGATAAGCACCAACCCCAGCAAGGTCACAGGCCTCTTTCCAAAGCGCGCCATCAGTTTCCCGGTCACGAAGCTTGGCGCGAACATCGCCAGCACATGCCATTGAATACCCAGCGCCGCCTCGCCGACGGAGTGGCCACACCCCACCATTGCCATGGGCGAAGCCGTCATCAGGAAACTCATGGAACCATACGAAGCCATTCCTGCGGCGACCGGCACAAAGAATGCCGGCATCCGCGCGATCTGCAGGGCCGTTCGCCCTTGCTGCACGGCGCTTCGCGCGGGCGCGGGAATTCCCCGCAGGAAGGTGAGCAGCGGAATTGCCAGCAACGCCAGCCCCGCCTGGGCTAGAAAGCTGCCGGCGAACGGACCTTGCGGCATCGCATCGCGGGTCCAGATGACCAGCTGGGGGCCAATGACGGCGGCGACCACTCCTCCCATGAGCACCCGGGACACCGCGAAGGGGCGGCTGCCGGCAGGTACCGAGTCCGCTGCGGCGAATCGGTAGCTCTGCACGCATGCGCCATAGAATCCGGCGAGCGCCGTCCCTGCACAAAAGAGGGCAAACCATCCCTGCAGGATCGCAATGGCGGCAAGCAGACCGGCGATTCCTCCCAGTGTCGCACCCAGAAGGTAGGCGCTCCTTCGACCCAGATGGCGCATCAACCACGCCGCGGGCAAGGTCGACAGCGCCACACCGAGGTGGTAGAGGCTCACCGGGAGGGTCGCGAGATCTGGCGTCGACAGCATCTGCCCCACGATGCCGCCGAGGGAAATGATGATGGGTGCCGACGCCCCGCCCAAGGCCTGGGCGGCCACCAGCACAGTCACATTGCGCGACTCGCGTGGCGCCTCATCGCTCATGACATGCATCCACCGTCTTGGTTGCCCGCGTGCCGGCCATCATTCCTGGTGAAGCTTGCGCAACGCGTCATCCAGGCAGGCGATGAGATCGGCAGGAGATTCCAGCCCGATCTGCAAACGGAAGCTGAATCCCTTGTACGGCCACTCATATTCGGGACGGCTTTTCTGCGGGTCGAACGGCATCACCAGGCTCTCGAAGCCGCCCCAGGAAAATCCGATTCCGAACAAGGAGAGGCTGTCGATGAAATGCTTGAAGGCCTGCTTCTCGAACCGGGGCTTGAGCACCACACTGAAAAGACCCGAAGATCCCGTGAAGTCGCGCCGCCACAGCGTATGCCCGGGCGCCCCGGGCAGTGCCGGATGCAGGATCTGTTCGACCTCTGGGCGCCCGGCCAGCCAATCGGCCACGGCAAGCGCGCTGGCCTGGTGCCGTTCCAGCCGCACCGCCATGGTCCGCAGGCCGCGCTGGGCGAGGTACACATCGTCCGGCGCCGCGTGCAGCCCCGCTGCATGGACGTGCTCGCGCACACGCTGCCAGGTCTCGCTGTTCGTCGTGATGAGGCCCATCTGTGCATCCGAATGACCGACGATGTACTTGGTAGCGGAATGCACGGACACATCCACGCCATGCTCGAAGGCCTTGAAGTACAGCGGCGTTGCCCAGGTGTTGTCGAGCACGACGACGGCGCCGCGCCGATGCGCCACCTCTGCGATGGCGGGGATGTCCTGGACCTCGAAGGTTTGCGATCCCGGCGACTCGGCAAAGACCAGAACGGTGTTAGGCCGGAAGAATTCGGCGATGCCCGCGCCGATGTTCGGGTTGAAGTACGTCACCGAGATATCGGCGCGCGTCAGCACGACATCGATGAAGTGGCGGGTGGGCCCGTAGACGCTGCTGCTCACCAGCACATGATCGCCTGCCTTCACAAAGGCGGCGATCGCACTCACACAGGCGGACAGGCCCGAGGGCACCAGCAGCGAACGATGTCCGCCCTCTAGGTGTGCCAGCACGTTCTGGAGTTCGAACTGCTGCGGCGTGCCGAAGCGACCGTAGTACATGACCTCGTCTTCCCCGGAGGAGAGGGCGCGAGAGCGTACCTCCAGATCGTCGAAGTTACGGAAAAGCACTGTCGAGGCGTGGAACACCGGCGGATTGACGACGCCCGCGTAGTCATGCGGATTGAAGAATCCGTGGCAGAGGAAGGTGGAAGGGGATTGCTGGGAACTGGCGTTGTTGGACATGGCAGCGAAGCATCGAAGAAAAAGATGGAATGACAGGAGTTTCCATGCTTCGCATTATTACTAAAAGCGAATTATTGCTGAGATCATCATCGAAATCGTTCATGGTCTTGAGATCCAATCCTTGGGCATTCATATCTTCGGATCGGTGCGCATGGCGCACCCTATGTTTGCTAAATGGCAGGATGCAGAGTGCGCCCTGTTGCGCGATTGTTGATCAGTAGTTACCGTTAACAAATTGCAAGTCGGAGGCGCGATGATTTTTACAGATGAGTTTCTGTCGGGATTAATCAACGATCCCATTGCAGGAGTGCTGAATATTATTGAGACGGTGAACGTTGAACTCGGTGAAGTCCGTGATTGGGCTCAGGACGATTACAAGGTCTTATCCGAGGCCTATGCGCTAATTTCCGAGATGTTCGACGGTGGGCTGCTCCCGCAGCTGACACATACGGAAATCGACGTTTCAGGCAGTGTTGTACAGGATTGCACGGCTATTTACACAGTCCTGACCGAGCTGGAACGTGCCTGCCAGAAGCTAGCTGCACGATCGAATTTCGCATCAATCAAATCCCGCTTTCGGGCTTCACTAGGCACCCGTTTCCATTACGAGTTCTCACAGGGGGATTTAAAGCGAATCCAGCAGTTAATCAATGAACTCCGTGACCTGATTGCAGCGAGTGATGCACTCGAATCCGATCATAAGCAGCGACTTCTGAAACGGCTCGAGACACTACAGGCCGAGATGCATAAGAAGGTGTCGGATCTTGACCGTTTTTGGGGGTTGGTTGGCGAAGCGGGTGTCGTGTTGGGAAAATTTGGGACCGATGCGAAACCGATCGTCGACCGCATCAGGGAGATTTGGGAGATTGTTTGGCAGACGCAATCGCGTGCGGAAGAATTGCCCAGCGGAACGAAATTTCCTCTATTAGACAACAAGGCTGGCAATGGGCATGAGTAACGCTCACTTCTGTTGCATGCACTTGCTATGTCGCAGGTAACTTAGGTTATGCCACTTATCTATCTCAAATGATCGGGAAAACTTGACCCCAAGCGGACGTTGGTTGACGCGACGGGAACGCCATGACTCCACAGGCAGCGCGTCGGTGACTGCGTTGGATGCCGATCAGGTATCGACAACTATCCCGAAACCGCAGAACTCATTCCCTCACGGGTACGGAAGGGACCAACAAGGTGAAACCCTTCAACGGCAGTCGTAAGGAAACGGCAGACGCAATCAGGAGCAGAACACCGGAGCTTCCAAACGCCACCCAGTGAGTGCCAAACTGCTCAAAGCCCCAGCCGCCGAGCCAGGAGCTGAGCATGGCGCCTATTTGGTGTCCCAAGTAGGCTGTGCCGTACATGACGCCGACCAGCCGCACGCCGTAGATATCCGCAAGCATCGCTGAGGAAGTTGCGATACTGCCCGCCCAGACCATCCCGCCAATGGCGGCGGCAATGTACAGCTCCCAGTCGGTGCCGACCAGAAGTAATGCAAAGAAACCGAGGCCTCGCACAAAGTAGATTGCCCCAAGGATATTCCTGCGGGGCGTGCGATCCGACAGCCTGCCCAGTACCAGCGTCCCGAGAATGGCGACAAGACCGATGATCCCGATTCCATAGGAGCTGGTCATGGCGTCAAAGCCGTGATCCATCAGCATGGGCACGCCGTGGGTTCCAAGCAGATTCATGCTGAATCCGCACGCGAAAAGACCGAGCACGATCTTCCAAAACGGCGAGGTGCGTAGCGCTGCGGTGAATGTGAGACTCGTCTGGGCGGCCTGAGATGCGTGCGACTTGGCGCCGATCTGCTCTGGCAGCAGGTCTGTGTTCGCTGGCGCGTCGTCGCGGATGATGAAGAGCGCGGCAGGCACTGTGAGCACGGCAAAGGCGACAGCGAAGCCCATCAAGGTCTGTTGCCAGTTCAGCCATTCGATGGATAAGGTGAGCACCGGCGTCAGAACTGCCATCCCGGCCATCGATCCGGTAGAAAGGAAGAACAGGGCCATGCCCCGCTGGCGGGTGAACCAGCGGCTGATGACCGGGGTAAGCGCAACCGGGCTGGTAAACCCGAGGCCAAACGACATCAGTACACCGAACGCGATCAGGAAGGAAACAGGCGTGCGGGCCGTGACCGTCCAAACTGTCGATAGAAACACAATCGCTGTGCCGAGCAAGAGCACGAAGCGCGTCCCGTACCGCCCAACCAAGTAACCGGCAAGCGGCATCGCCAAGCCGTAGCACAGCATGCCGATGCCGATTATCGTCGCCAGGAGACTTCGACTGAACCCGAGGTCTTCCACCATCGGCAGGAAGAACGGGCCGATGCCGAGGCGCATGCCTACAGTCAGCATGGTCAGTAGGGTGGCGGCGGCAACGATGTTCCAGCCGTAGTACCAAGGATGACGAGTCATAACGGGATAGCAAGAGATTTGCCTCAGCGGCTTCAATCGTTATATTTTAGTAGACACTCGTCTAAATTTGGCAAATAATTAGCCAACTGGTCTAATTTTCATCGCCATGGACACTTTAGCTACGCGCCCTTTCCCGCGCCGCCGGGGAAGGCCGCCAAAGGATGCCAGCGGTTCCTACGCTGAAACCCGCTCGCTGCTCATCCGCACGGGGCTGGCTGTCCTGACGGAAAAGGGATATTCGTCGGTCGGCATTGATGAAATTTTGCGGATGGTCGCCGTCCCCAAGGGGTCTTTCTACCATTACTTTCCGAGCAAAGAAGCGTTTGGTCAGGTGCTCATCGCGGCATATGCGGACTACTTTGCGCACAAGCTCGACCGCTGCCTTCTCGACACTTCGTACTCACCCTTGCAGCGCCTTCGTAATTTTGTGGAAGACGCCAAGCAAGGCATGGCAAAGCACGACTATCGGCGCGGATGTCTCGTTGGCAATCTTGGCCAAGAGATGGCTGTCCTGCCGGAGTCCTTTCGACGCCAGCTTTCCGATGTCTTTCAGGATTGGCAGCAACGCACCGAACGCTGCCTGAGGGACGCCCAGCACTCGGGAGAGATCGACCCGGCACTCGACTGTGTGCAGCTGGCCTCATTCTTCTGGATCGGGTGGGAAGGCGCGGTGCTCAGAGCCAAGCTCGAGCAGCAGCCCATGCCGCTCGATATCTTTGTCAACGGGTTTTTCACGCTGCTGGAGCAGGGCCGCCGCTGAACTGTTCCAAATTTTTTTGCCTTTAAATAGACGGTCGGTCTAAATTCGAAGGAGAACACGATGTTCAAGGGGATCTTGATTGAGAAAGACGAATCGGGCTACCGCGCAGCCGTCAGGGAAATCGACGAATCGCAACTGCACGAAGGGAACGTCACCGTTCGCATAAGCCACTCGACGTTGAACTACAAGGATGGTTTGGCCATTACGGGCAAGGGGCCGGTAGTACGGAAATTTCCGATGGTTCCCGGCATCGATCTGGTTGGCGTCGTCGAGGAAAGTACCCACCCGGAACACAAGGTCGGGAACCGGGTATTGCTGAATGGTTGGGGCGTTGGAGAGGCTCACTGGGGAGGACTAGCCCAGAAGGCGCGCTTGAATGGCGACTGGCTGGTGCCTTTGCCCTTGAATTTCTCGCCCCAGCAAGCAATGGCGATCGGTACCGCGGGCTATACCGCAATGTTGTGTGTCCTTGCGCTGGAAAGGCATGGGGTGACGCCTGAGCACGGTGAAATCCTCGTGACTGGCGCGGCCGGCGGCGTTGGGAGCGTCGCTGTGGCGGTCTTGGCGAAACTCGGGTATTCGGTCGTCGCCGTGACCGGCCGTCCCCAGGACGCCGAATACTTGAAGTACCTCGGCGCTACGGAAGTGCTGGAGCGATCCCTGTTTTCTTTCCCGGGGAAGCCGTTGGACAAAGAACGTTGGGCCGGAGCCGTTGATGTCGTGGGCAGCCACGTTCTTGCGAATGTCTGCGCCGCGACGAAGTACAGAGGCGTGGTGACCGCATGCGGCCTGGCTGCGGGCATGGATTTTCCGGCCACCGTCGCTCCGTTCATCCTGCGCGGCATCACCTTGGTGGGGATCGATAGCGTGATGTGCCCGCGTGGCGACCGACTATTGGCATGGCAACGCCTTGGTACCGATCTGGATATCGAGAAGCTTGGAAAAATCAGCCGGGAAGTCGGACTTGACGAGGCAATACCTCTCGCCAGCAGCCTGCTGAACGGCGAAGTCCGCGGCCGCGTCGTCGTGGATGTCAATAAATAACCAATAACCGAATTTCAGCAGTGCGATCGAAACACATTGTCTTATCAGTCAAAGGAGCGAATCATGACGCAAGCAAATCAGCCCGTAGTTAGCCGTTTCCCTATCCCCGAACTCAAGGATATGCCCGACGACATTCGGGAACGGATCCTCGCCGTTCAGGAAAAGTCCGGGTTTGTTCCAAACGTTTTCCTGACGCTCGCCCATCGCACCGATGAGTTCCGCGCTTTCTTCGCGTATCACGATGCACTGATGGAGAAGCCCAGCAACCTGACCAAGGCAGAGCGGGAAATGATTGTTGTGGCGACGAGCAACGTCAATCAGTGTCAGTATTGCGTCATCGCCCATGGAGCAATCCTGCGCATTCGCGCCAAGAATCCGCTCATCGCCGATCAGGTCGCAACGAACTACCGTAAAGCTGAGATCACCGACCGCCAGAAGGCCATGCTGGATTTCGCCATGAAAGTCTCGCAAACCGCCCACTTGGTCGGTGAGGCTGACTTTGAAACACTGAAGTCGCACGGGTTTACAGAAGACGACATATGGGACATCGCTGGCATTTCAGCGTTTTTCGGGATGTCCAATCGCCTGGCAAACGTGACGAACATGCGCCCCAATGCAGAGTTCTATTCACTCGGCCGGTAAGAGCGCCTATCAACTGCTACTGCGCAACCCTACGCCGGGCGCCCCGATTTCGGAGCTGCGATGCTCACCGTACCTCACGTATGGTTGCGCTGCTCGCTCCAAACTCGGGTCGCTCTAATCCGACCGAAATATGCGGTTGAGCCGTCGCTACGCCGCCGCCTCCTTGAGCAACCAATCCCGGAAAGCCGCCAGCCTCGGCAGGCTCGAACACTCGGCGCGGTACACGACGTAATAGGCGAGGGGCGAAGCGAAGCTTATTTCCGGGAACAACCGAACCAGGCGCCCGGTTGCCAGATCGTCGTGCGCCATGACGCTGCGAGCGAGCGCGACGCCGTGTCCTTCGATCGCCGCCTGCAAGACGGCTGCGGAATTGTTGATCTTCATGCCACGGGTGGTGGCGACACCAGTCACGCCCGCTTTTCGCAGCCACGCGTTCCATGCGGGAAAGCCCGTGTGATCGTCCATGGACAAGTCGTGAATCAGGGTCTCCCGGGCCAGGTCATTCGGCTTGCGCAAGCGCCGATGCTGGCGTAGCAGTTCGGGCGAACACACCGGGTAGACCTCCTCGTCCATCAGTTTGACGGCCGTTAGTCCCGGCCAGCGTCCCGTGCCGTAGCGCACGCCAATATCCACCCGCTGGGCAACGAAATCCACCGGCTTGAGGCTGGTGTCCAGGCGCACGTCCGTATCGGGCCAAGCGCTCTGGAACCTGTCGATGCGCGGCAGCAGCCACTTGGCGGCAAAGGCCGGGCTGACTGTCACGGTGAGCACGCCGTTGGCCGATCCCTCCTTGAGCCGTTCCAGGCCCAGCATCAGCCTGTCGAAACCTGCCCGGATGTCCGGTAACGCACGTTCGGCCGCCTCGGTGGCGACTAGCCGTGCCCGTCCGCTGGTGCCGCGGTGGAACAGAGGCGTGCCCAACCATTCCTCCAATGTGCGTACGAGTTGGCCGACCGCGGCGGGAGTGACATGGAGTTCGGCCGCCGCAGCGGAAAAACTCTGGTGGCGAGCGCTGGCCTCGAATGCGCGCAACGCGTTCAGATGGATTGGTGATTTCATACAGATAAAGTTTTTCTTTCAATGTGAGACATATTATCTCGTTTGTCTGCGGAAGAGGATCTGCGGAGAATTTCTCTCAAGTCGAGGATTGGTGTTGCGTGATATGCGGCTGGCACCGGGAATCCTCGAAGTTGGCCGCCATGAATAGTTTTTCTTTTTGGTTACGCTGGCTTCGACCGCGGCCCTTGCCGCAGCCCGTCCCGCTTTTCTTCAACCAGAACGGTCAATCAACAGAAAGAGAGATTTCACGTGAGTAATCAATTCAAAGGCAAGAAGCTGCTGGTCGTCGGTGGCACAAGTGGGATGGGCCTGCAAACGGCCCGTATGGTCATCGCCGAAGGTGGTAGCGCGGTAATTGTGGGTCACCGCGCGGACAAGGCCGAAGAAGCGCGTAAGGAGCTGGCTGCCTTGGGTCAGGCCTGGGCGCTGACGGCAGATCTGTCCAGCGATGAAGGGCTGGCTACCCTGCTCAAGACCATCGAGGAGCAGCATGCGGACATCGATCTGTTGGTCAACGCAGCCGGCGTGTTTTTCCCCAAGCCGTTCCTGGATCACCAGGACGCGGACTATGACCAGTACATGAAGCTGAACAAGGCGTTCTTCTTCGTCACCCAGAAGGTTGCCGCCAACCTGGTCGCCAAGGACCGCCCGGGCGCAATCGTCAACATCGGTTCGATGTGGGCCAAGCAGGCCATCGCGGCTACGCCGTCGTCGGCCTACTCCATGGCCAAGGCGGGGCTGCATTCGCTGACCCAGCACCTGGCCATGGAACTGGCACCGAAGCACATCCGTGTCAATGCGGTGTCGCCGGCGGTGGTGCAGACCCCGATCTACGAGGGTTTCATCCCGAAGGCTGAAGTACACAGCGCGCTGCAGGGCTTCAACAGCTTCCACCCGATCGGCCGTGTCGGTACTCCGCAGGCTGTCGCCGAAGTCATCACCTTCCTGCTGTCGGACAAGGCGAGCTGGGTCACCGGCGCGATCTGGGACGTGGACGGCGGCGTGATGGCCGGCCGCAACTGAGACCCTAATTCAACAACTCATCTAACCAGGAGAACCGCAAATGGTCTATCTGCAGATCACCCTCAAGATTGCCGACGCCAACCGGGCTGCAGCCGCCGGGATCTACCAGAAGTACAAGGCGCCGTTCCTCAGCACCATCACCGGTGCGAAGTCGAAGGAACTGCTGGTGCGCGACGAAGACGTGCAGGTGCTGCACGGCTTCGACAGCAAGGAAAACGCGAACGCTTACCTGCAGAGCGAGCTGTTCACCGCCGATGTGGTCGGCGGCCTCAAGCCGCTGCTGGATGCCGCGCCCGACGTGCGCATCTACCAGGTCGCGTAATCCCTCATTGCCGGCTGCCGATGATTCGGCAAGCCGGCCGCTCCCCCATGAATTTCCGGAAGCATGTCCATGCTCGTCAATGCAGATTTCTCGCGCCTCGCCATCGTCACGCCCCACCAGTACCAATGGGTTGCATCTCCCCAGGGTGGAGTCGAGCGCGTGATGCTGGACCGGCTGGGCGGAGAGAAGGCCCGCGCGACCAGCATCGTGCGGTACACGCCCGGCTCAGGTTATCCGCACCATTCGCATCCCGGTGGCGAGGAGATCTTCGTTCTGGCCGGCACCTTCTCCGAAGGGGATGAGCACTATCCGGCGGGCTGGTATCTGCGTAATCCGCCGGGCTCAAGCCATCAGCCCTCCAGCTGCGAGGGCGCCGTCATCTTCGTCAAGCTATGGCAGATGTCTCCGGACGAAAAGCACCGCGTGCGCATCGACACCCGCGATCCGGCTTCCTGGCAGCGCCAGGGCGGCCGCGAGGTTTGCCCGCTGTTCTCGAACGATATCGAGCAGGTCTGCCTGCAACGTCTGGCACCGGGTGAAACCTTGTTCGCTGATCCAGTGAACAGTGCCGAACTGCTGGTGCTGGCCGGGGACGTGGTAGCCGGTGAGCAGTCCTATGAGCGCGGCAGCTGGATACGCCTGCCTGCAGGCGAGTACCCGGAGTTCGCCGCTGGAGCACGAGGCATCACCCTCTACCTCAAGACCGGCCGCCTAACCGATACAGCGGTGGAGGCATAAGCATGCAGACAGCTCGCATCGCCATCGTCGGCGCAGGCTTGAGCGGCCTGTATGCCGCCTACCTGCTGGAGCAGAAAGGCATCAGGAACTACGTGCTGCTTGAGGCGCGCGATGTCCTCGGCGGCCGCATTCTATCCGTCTCCACTTCCGAGCATTGGGCTCCCGGGATTGCGAGCACGGCAGATGCCATCGATCGCTTCGACCTGGGCCCGTCGTGGTTCTGGCCCGATTTCCAGCACCAGCTGGACCGGCTTGTTCGTGACCTGGGTCTGGAGCGCTTCGAGCAGTTTGAGGCCGGCGACATGGTGGTGGAACGCTCGCCCCATGAGCCTCCCATGCGGATGCGTGGGTACGTGAACTCGCCGGCCTCGATGCGTCTGATGGGCGGGATGGGCGCGCTGATCGGCGCTTTCCACCGCCGCCTGGACGCGGCACGGATCATTACTGGCCAGACGGTACGCCGCGTGCGCAGCGCGGACCAGCATGTCGAGTTGGATAGCGAAGACGCCGCCGGTGACGCCACGACCTGGCGCGTTGAGCGCGTGCTGCTGGCGATGCCGCCGCGTCTGGTCGAGGACAGCATCGAGTTCTCGCCGGCCTTGCCGCAGGCGCTGGCTCGGCAATGGCGCGCGACGGCTACCTGGATGGCGCCCCATGCCAAGTACTTCGCCATCTATGACACCCCGTTCTGGCGCGAGCAGGGCATGTCCGGCGAAGCACGCAGCGCAAGCGGGCCGCTGGCCGAGATCCACGATGCATCCGTGCCGGGCGGCAGTGCGGCGCTGTTCGGCTTCTTCGGGGTGCCGGCGCGCGTGCGCGAGCGTGTGCCCGAGGGCGAGTTGCGGTCGCTCTGCCGCGCGCAGCTCGCGCGGTTGTTTGGCCCGCAGGCCGCTACGCCTAAGGCAGAGTTCATCAAGGACTGGGCACAGGACCCATACACAGCCACTGCCGCCGATTTGGACGGCGCCGGCACCCACGCTGAAGCTCCCGCCACCACGGCCGCATCCGGTCGGTGGAGTGGCCGCTTGATAGGCATAGCCAGCGAGTGGTCACCGCAGTTTTCCGGATACGTGGCTGGCGCAATCGATGCTGCAAGCCGAGGCGTACAGACCATCTTGGGTTGAACCTCGCAGCTTTGGAAACCGCAATTGGAGAATCAGGCATGATGAAGACATACAAGGCAATGCAGGTAACACGACCGGGTGTTCTGGAGCTGGTTGATCGCGAAACACCTCAACCCGGTCCCGGCAAGGTTTTGGTCCAGGTCGAAGCTTGCGGCATCTGCGGAGCGGATGCGGGAACCATAGAGGCACGGCAGCCGGGATTTCCGTTTCCCCGGGTTCCGGGGCATGAAGTAGTCGGAAGAATTGCAGCGATTGGCGTTGGCACGCCGTCTTTCTGGAAAATAGGACAGCGGGTGGGTATTGGGCGTCTTGGCGGCCATTGCAATGAATGCATGCAATGTCGACGGGGACAATTCCAACTATGCATGAACCAGCCCGTCGTCGGCAGTTCCCAGGATGGCGGGTATGCCGAAATGATGATTGTCCGCAGTACCGGCCTGGTTTCGATCCCCGATGAGCTGGATTCCATGGAAGCGGCGCCCATCCTCTGTGCCGGTATTGCCACCTTTAACGCACTCAAGAAGTCAGGCGCCGAAGCTGGCGATCTCGTCGCAATCCAGGGAATCGGTGGTCTTGGACACCTTGCGGTGCAATACGCATCCCGAATGGGATTCAAGGTCGCTGCAATCGGCCGCGGCGATGACATCACCGACGACGTGCTGGCCTTGGGCGCCCATGTCTATGTCGACAGCTCCAAGGTGGACCCGGCGGCCCGACTTGGTGCCATGGGTGGAGCGATGGCGATCCTCACCACTATTACTGACAGCTCCGCGGCGTCGGCGCTAATGCCTGGTCTGGCGCCGCAAGGAAAGCTGATCGTACTGGGCGTGGGGAAAGATCCCTTGACCATTTCACCGGGGCAGTTGGTTATTGGCGAGCGCGTGGTGATGGGAACGATTACCGGAACCCCAATTGAATCGGAAAAGGCGCTCGACTTCAGCGCGCTGACCGGCATCCGCCCTCTGATCGAAACAATGCCTCTGGCTCAGGCATACGAGGCATACAAGAGAGTGATGTCCGGAGAAGTTAAGTTCAGGATGGTGCTAACCATCGATCCAAACTAGTGGTCCGTCACTGTTCGATTTTCTGGTTGCGTCAGCTTGCGGGCTGATACGGTGGCATGCCAGCAGTGTTTCCCCGTCGTTCCCGCGGAGGCGGGAACCCATAGTGAGCTTGTTCCATCAATCGGCTTATGGGTTCCCGCCTCCGCGGGAACGACGGGGAAAGGAATCCGAAATTTCAACCAATTGCCCCGCACGCAAGCACAATCCGAAAATCGAAGCGTGACGGGCCAATAGGGGTGGATGCCAGGCGATGAGTCCACATGCGAAATGGAGCGGCAACATTATTTACGGATAAGTTTTAAATATTTGATTCTTAAAACGAGAATGCTTTCAATGAGAATTGATTGGGCAATTTGATCGAACGAGACAACTGTCGAGGTAGAATAGGGGCATCGCATATATGCAACGCTTACTTTAGGGATCGTCTGTCCAAGCCTCGCTGGAAGTGGACATCCTGACAATCGACGACAAGAGAGTACATGCCAAAAGTGATCGCAGGCCGTGCCAATTACCATCATGGAAATTTAAGGCAAGCAGTAATTGAGGCCACCCTCGCGCTGGTCGAGGAAGGTGGGTTCGAGAATGTCAATTTGAGGGAAGTCGCTCGGCGCGCTGGCGTTTCTACCGGGGCACCGTTTCGGCATTTTCCAAATAAGACAGCCCTCCTGACGGCAGTGGCCGAAGAGGCAATGCAGTTCTTTCGGAAAGAAATCACCAGTGAATTGAAGAAGCTGGACAATCCGGATCCACTGTCACGTTTTCGCGCGATCGGCATGGCGTACCTGAACTGGGCTGTGCGTCATCCCACGCATTTCCAGATCATTTCCGCGCAAAGCCAGATCGATTTCGACGGATCGGAATCCCTGCGTCGCGACAACGAAGAGGTGCGTGCGCTCATGGACGGCGTGCCGCCCAAGATCCAGTTTGGTGGACGAGCATTGGTCTTTGGCCTCGCCCGCATGTACGTGTCAGGTCATTTCTCGCAATGGGGGCTGAGCAAGACGAGTGCAAGGCGAGCTATGGCCGAGATACTGGACACGTTCATCAGCGGGTTGTCCGGCGAAATGAAGGATGCGAGTCCCGGCACAAGTTCGGAAGACAAGACCTAGGCCGGCGAGGGAATGCAATCGGAGGGACCGTTCGATAAGAGTGCCTTTCAACATGCCCAGCAGCAGATTGAAAGGCTCTCCGGTTTTCTGCAGCGCGGTTACGCTATGCTCGCAACGTTCTGTTCATGATGCTTTCGCAGATAGTGTTCCAGCATCCACAGGCGATCGACGCCCCAGATCATTTCGTTGCCGACTACAAAGGTTGGCGATCCGAATACTCCTCGCCCAATTGCCTCTGCCGTTGCATCCTTGAGCCGAAGGCGGCCGGCTTCCATTGCCGGCGGTGAAAACGTCCGTTCCGCATCGATTCCCGCGCGCTGCGCGATCGCCATCAACTGATCCGCGTCCGTTATCGATTCACCGCGTTGCCAGATGTGTGTGAACAGCTCCTTCGAGAAGGCCGCCAGGCGATCCGGATACGCTTCCTTGGCGGCATAAAATGCGCTCCCGAGCAAGACCGGGTCGGGGGCCTTTATCGTCGGCACAATCGGCAATGCATAGATCGTCGACAACCTCTCCACATCACGCAGGACGTAGGCATTCTTGAGCGGTGTTTCCATCATCGGCCGCAGGCCCATTACTTTGACGACCGCCACGCCCAGACGAAAGACATGCCAGCGCACCGTGAAGTTGTACCGGCGTGCGACATCCTCGACCTGCATTGCCGCGAAATATCCGTAAGGCGAAATGAAATCAAAATAGAAATCGATGGCTTGATCCATTATTCACTTTCAACGCGTGCCGCCCGTTGATTGGGGCGGCACGGTACGCTTAATTGTTCCAGGCGATCGATACCAGGTAAGGCGCAAGTTTTTCTGCTATGCGGCTCTGCACGGCGTTGCATTGATCGGATGCGACATCGAGGCCGATTTCAAGAAGCATCCCTCGTTTGGAATTTTCGCTGGCTGCCAGGGAACGTATCGGCTCGCCGTTCAGAATTTCCCCGAACAAGGTCGTAGCACATTTGCTACGCAAGGCCGGCTTGAAAACCTTGCCGACACCCGTCATCGGTAGGCTGTCGACAAAGAATATCCGTTTCGGAAATGCCGGTCGTTCATGAATGCGTTCCTCGACGAAGGCCTGCAGGTCTGCGGCCGGCACTTGCTGTCCGGGCTTGAGCACGACGAATGCCACCGGAAGTTCCCCCGCGTAGGAATCAGGCATTCCCACCGCCGCCGCCGCGGCAATGGACGGATGGGCAAGGAAGGCATCTTCGATCATCGCAGGGTCGATGTTGTGCCCGCTGCGGATGATGAGATCCTTGGCACGGCCTGTAAGGAACACGCGACCCGGTACGTCGAGATAGCCGAGGTCGCCTGATACAAGCCATCCATCTTCCGTAAAGGCGCCTGCATTGTGTGCCGGATTCTTGTAGCCGGCGGTTACATTCGGGCCGCGGATGACGAACACCCCGGTCTCGTCAGCCTCGCAACGCCTGCCCAGGCTGCCATCCATCTCCATGCGCCGTGCTTCCATTTCAACGAACGGAATCGGATGTCCGGCCGATCCCAGAACGCGCTCCTGCCAGGCCGCTTCGGTTGCGATCACACCGCCGGTTTCGGTCATGCCGAGCAGCTCGCGTACCTGGCAGCCAGTGATGCGTTCCGCCCGCTCGGCCACAGAGCGGGGGAGGGATGATGCGCCGGACATGACGACGCGCAGCGACGAAATATCCGCATCCCCCGGATCCTGGTCCACGATGGCTGACAATGCCGTCGGTACGGCACCGGCAATGGTGACGCGGTACTGTTGGACGATGCGCCAGAAATTCCGGATCATGGCCGGATTGCGAAAACCGCCGGCGGAGAGGATCAGTATTCCGGCCCCCGCCATCAGCTGTGAGAGGCTGCAAAAGATTGTCCCCGCCACGTGGAACATCGGAAATCCGTTGGTAATGACATCCGATGGAATCAGGTTGGCGGCAACGGCTGCGCCGTACGCGGCGGACAGTTGGTTCTGATGCGTATGCGTCACCAGCTTCGGCAGGCCGGTCGTTCCGCCGGTATGAAAATAGGCTGCCACGTCGCCGTGTGACGGGAGATCGGAAAATGCCAGATCGGCCGGTTGCGCACGGCATGCGCTCTCGAAGTCGACAATGCCGTCGTCGTCCACCTTCTGTCCATGCAACTTGACCAGAACGAGGCCTGGAACAAGACTGCGCACCTGGAGCGCCTTTTGCCAGATGTCGGAGCCGGGAACCGGTCCGCATGCAACGAGAACCTTTGCGCCGGCGGCGCGGAGAAGCTCTGCAATATGTTCCGGTTGCAGCAGGAAGTTGATGGGACACGCTATACCCGCCGTCTCTGCACCCCAAAGTACATACTGGGTCTCGACGAATGCCGGAAGCATGTACGCAACAACATCCTTTCGCTGTACGCCGAGCGACCGGAACATGTTTGCGGTACGCGACACTTCCTGGATCAATGCGGCATAGCTGACCTGGCGGGGGATTTCCTCCGGCTCTCCATCGCTGATCCAGGTAAGGGCAATGCGATCCCCATACCGCCTGCTCGACTCTTGCAGCAACGCATGCACACTGGACACGGAGACCCAGTCGTCAAACTTCGTGCCGGCAAATGGGTTTTGTCCGCGCTTCAGATCGTGCAGTGCTGGAAACCTGATCATGTGATTATCTCCATTGTTCTTTTGTAGGGCAGTTCGGGGCATGAATGCATGCCCCGAAGATGACGGACGTGCATGTCCGCTTGCCCAGATTGAAAATCAGACTATCGACAGTAAAGTAATCCCGAGGTCAAGTTGATCTCGTGATTATGCGCCTGCTGCCTTCACTCGCTCTTTCCGAAGGGAGTCATCCAGCATGGACCCGAACTCGTAGGAGCCGACCGCCGTTTGACCGCCATCGATCGGAATAACCGTTCCATTGATGTACTGGCCTCCCTCGCTTGCAAGAAACAGCGCGAGAGACGCGATTTCATCCCGCGACGCGGCCCTCCGCGATGGGATGTGGCCGAGGATACGGTCCCAGCTCGCCTTGCCGTCCGGCGCCAGCCTTTTCATTCCCTCCGTGTCCCCCACGGGGCCAGGCGCAATTCCGACGCAGCGGACGCCGACTTCGCCCCATTCGATGGCCAGCGTCTTGATGAGCATGTCGACGCCGGCCTTGGCTGCGCACACATGCGACTGGGTCAATGTCGGCAGCGTCGCCTGGACTGCCGAGATTGCGAGCACCAGGCCACCAGGCTTGGCCAGGTACTCATAAGCGGCATGGGCTGTATTGAATGTGCCGAGCAGATCGATGTCGATGACCGTTTTGAATCCGTTGGGCGACATGCCCGTCGCACGGGCAACGAAATTGCCTGCCGCTCCGGCAACGACGATATCAAGTCCGCCAAACACCTTGTTTGTTTCGTACAAGGCTGCGGAAACCTGGTCATGGTTCCGTACGTCTCCGGACAGGCCAATAGCGTTTCCGCCAGCGTCCCGGATGAGCGAAGCGGCGGCGTCCGCCTTGTTTCTGTCGCGGCCCATGATCGCAATTGCGGCGCCTGACTGCGCAAAGCGCTCCGCGATGCGCTGGTTGATACCGCTGCCCCCGCCGGTGACAAAGGCAACCTTGCCGGACAATAGTCTGGGCTGGAATATTTCGATCATTTCATCCTCCTGAAATTTGTACTGGTTTGTCTGGACTGCCGCGTCATGCAGCAATCGTGCCTAGTCTTATTGCCCCACGGCCTTTGCAATAGCCGCAAATGCCCTGCGGTCCAGGTCGTGCGTAAAGCCTGTGTCGCCGACCGGATGGGATGAGAGCTTCACAATCACCAGTTCCGCCGCCGGATTGATGTGGATGTGCTGCCCATTCAAGCCTTTCGCCTCAAAGCTGCCGTCCGCATCGTGGGGATTCCACCAGAAGTCATGATAGGAATAGCCCGTTCGCACACTCTGGCCGTTTGCCTTGAACTTTTCGCGATCGCCGCCTTTTCGGAGTTCGGCGACAACAGCTTGCGGAATCGCCTGCCTGCCATTGATCCGCCCGCCCATTCGCAGGGCCTCCCCGAGCCTGCCCAAGTCGC
Source organism: Noviherbaspirillum sp. (assembly GCA_035627275.1). Classification (GTDB taxonomy): domain Bacteria; phylum Pseudomonadota; class Gammaproteobacteria; order Burkholderiales; family Burkholderiaceae_D; genus Noviherbaspirillum. The sequence goes on along the minus strand of DASPMC010000058.1, from coordinate 3,202 downwards.
GCAGCGTCGCATTCAGTCCGATGCTCGACAGTGCCGTCCCTGCCGGATCGACCCAGACATAGGCATCTTCCTCGGCGCCGATCTGGCTCCAGATGCGGTCGGATACCAGTTCCGCAAAGCTCTTGCCAGTGATCCGCGACAGTACCCATCCCATGACCTCGGTGTCGACCGACTTGTACTTGAAGCCGTTGCCGTGTTCGCTGTCTTTCTTCACTGTCTTCAGGAAATCGTAGGTCGTCTTCGGGCCGGCGTAGTCCTTCGGCGCGGGCAATATGCCGCCAGCGAACAGGTACTGGAATATCTCCGATTTCGGATCGGTAAACACTTCACGGTACTGGGCCGACGTTGTCATGTCCAATGTTTGCTGGACGGTCGCGTTGCCCCATGCCGTGTCGGCAAGTTCTGGCAGGTATTCGGATACCCTGGCATTCGGATCCAGCTTGTTTTCCTGAATCAGGATGCGAGACAGAAGTCCTGTAAAGGACTTGCTCAGCGACCAGAGCGCGTGCGGCGTCTCCGGGCGCATGCCGGAATAATACTTCTGGTAGACGATCTGGCCCTTGTGCAGTACGAGCAGTCCGTCGGTGTAGGTGTTTTTCTGCCAGTCATCGATGCTTACCTGCTGGCCGCCGTTGTCCTGAAACCCAATATTGCCGATCTGCCGCGCCGCATCCGGCAGCGGAGACACGGCCACTTTTCCGCGCCAGACGGCCGCAGTCGGCCCAAGCTCGCGGATATGCTGGAAGCCCCACCGGCTATTCGGGTACTTCAGCAGATTTCCCAAGGTGACGATCTTTTCCTGGGGAGGAGGGAATCCCTTCATGATCGCCAGCGTAACCGGATCGGTTTGCTCGGGTGGAGGCAACTTCCGCTCTTGTGCGGTGGAAGGGAGGGTTAGCAGCATGGCGACGGCGGCGCCGGCTGCGTGCAGGCTGAATGCGCGTATCGATTTGTTCATCATGGTCTCGGCAAGAATGGACTAGCGTGGTTTTCGGGTGGTTACACCTGGAACTATAGTAAGCGATGCTTACATCGTGATTGGAGATTACTTCCGGAGCCGCGCAGATGTCAATAAAAATATGCGGTGCTTACATTAAAAAGTTTTGAAGGCATTGATTGGGGGCAGCGAACCGCAAGCGACGCGCCGGATGATGGAGGGCGCTTTTTATCAAAAAAATGTAAGCGCTGCATATTTTTGTTGACATTCTTTTCCAGGATCATGTACCTTTTTTTGTAAATGTAAGCACTACTCACATAGGCACCTCGGAATCTGCTGCTCACCATTGTGGAAATTGACAGCTGCACGTGCCGTCACGATGTGCCGGATCCGAGGTGGAAAGCGAAAAGCAAGGATTCGCAGGTGAAGACCGCCGGGGTGTTGTTTGACCTCGGCGATTCGAACTGTGAATGCGATTGACACAACAGCAGTTCAACATCGAGGAGACAAAATGAAGACAATTGCCCGTGCACTACAACTTGGAATGATCCTGTCGTTCTTCATGTCCGCTGCCACGGCAGCGAACATAAGAATCGCTTTTATCGATCCGCTATCCGGCCCGTTTGCCGCGGTCGGTCAGAATGCACTTAACAGCTGGAAGTACGTGGCGGAACTCGCGAACAACGGAAAGTGGGCCGGCAACGATACCTTCGAAGTGGTCGGGTTCGACAACAAGGGAAGCCCGCAGGAATCGCTGATCCAGCTGAAAACCGCGATTGACCAGGGATTCCGCTACATCACGCAAGGAAACGGATCCGGCGTGGCGCTGGCACTGCTCGACACGATCAACAAACACAATGAACGTAATCCCGGCAGGGAAGTCCTGTTCCTGAACTATGCGGCGAACGATCCCGATCTGACAAACAGCAAGTGCAGCTTCTGGCATTTCAGGTTCGACGCGAACTCCGACATGAAGATGGAGGCGATCACGACTTATATGGCGACGCAACCGGACATCAAGAAGGTATACATCATCGGACAGAACTTTGCGTTCGGACACCAGGTCAGCCGCGCGGCGAAGGAGTATCTGAGGCGAAAGCGTCCCGACATCGCGATCGTCGGTGACGACCTGCACCCGATCGGGCAGGTCAAGGATTTCTCTCCCTACATTGCCAAGATAAAGGCTTCCGGGGCGGACACGGTCATCACCGGCAACTGGGGCAGCGATCTTTCATTGCTGATTCGGGCAGCGAACGATGCGGACCTGAAAGCCGATTTTTACACCTACTATGCAAACACATCCGGCGTGCCGACGGCGATGGGCGCTTCGGGCGCCGGCCGAATCAAGAACGTCTGGTATTGGAACCTGAATAGCGATGGATTTGCCGGAAAGGACATCGCTGAGGGATTCAAGAAGCGCTACAAGGACGATTACATTGGCATGTCGACATTCACTGCGATCACTTTTCTTTCGCGCGCGATTCTGGAATCGAAATCCAGCGATCCCGCCAAGGTGGCATTCGCCATGGAAGGCATGAAGGTCCAGAGCCTGAACGGCATGGTTGAAATGAGGAAGAGCGATCACCAGGCCCAGCAACCGCTCTACATCTCTACCTGGACGAAGACTAACGGAAAGGACATCAGGTACGATCAGGAGAATACGGGATTCGGCTGGAAGACAAATGCCAAAAGCGATGCCTATGTAGCGTCACAGCCGACGTCATGTGCAATGAAGCGTCCGATCCACTGACGATTCAGGGATTGCCGGGGCTTCGTACACGATTGAAAACTCGGACAAAGACGCGGATGAAGGTCGAACTGCTTCGTCACTCAGCGTGGCCACGAATGTCTATTCGGTAAGCCGGCGGAAACACCTAAGGCTGGCGACGACGCCCCTAGAGGGTGTTATGAACCAGGGAAGGGGGCGCGTTCGGTCGAGAAGGGATGCAGTGCTAGGCGCGGCGCGCCGCTCAGACTGGGCGTCTGAGCAAGCGGCGCAACAACGCAATGCACCCCTTCTCGACCGAACCCTGCGGGCAGCCCCGAGAACCGGCCGCCTGCCGTGTTGCAGCTCCTTGCCGTGGAACTACCACGTCGCGTCGCTGCGCCTTGCATTCGGCCGGTTCTCGGGGCTGCGCGCCCCCTTCCCCAGTTCATAACACCCTTATATGGGCGCCTCCAGTTTTGCAAGATTTGTGTGCGCTGAACAGGATAGGCTGCAGTTTTATATCCGGTCTTGTTGCAGCGGATACCCGCTGCGGACCT
>DASPMC010000057.1:0-152933 GCA_035627275.1 Noviherbaspirillum sp. | reverse complement strand
GGAGTTGACGCGAAAAATCGATCATTTCGTCACCTCCTATAATCAGAATTGCAAACCGTTCCAATGGACCGCGACCGCTGATTCCATTCTCGAAAAACTCCAGCGACTTTGCTCACGAATTAACGGAACAGGACACTAGCAATCCGCCTTGCGGAGTGCCTTTCCGATTACCCTTGCCGCCACCCACGGTGCTGCGTTTTCCATTCTCGTCTTCGCCTATAACGACCAAGCAGAAACTCTGATTGCAGTTGAAGCGCTTCAGGTGCTGGATGCGCCTGGTTGCTTCGTCAACTGAAGTTCACCTCTACTCGCCGCCCTGCAGTGACCGACACCTATCCGTGGTTGGCAAAATCGGCGCCATAAAAAAGAACGCGACAATCCCACGGGATTGCCGCGTTCCAAGGCAAGGCGTAAGCGTAGCTTACGAATCAGTCGGAAATTTCTTCCAACATATGCTGACACTCAGATGAGCTCGTGGTCCTTTTGGGTGCCCATATCGGTCAACGTCTTCAGTGCGGTAAGCGTTGTCAACGTTGTCAGTAATGCGTTCAGATCTTGACCTGACTGAGCGCTGCCTCTCGTTGAAGACGCTCCGATGTCGAAGCCTTGTCCAGATGGAGCATCGCCGCTGACTTCCGCAAGCAGCGCATTTTTATTCCTTTCTTGCGCTTTGCCGACGGCTTTATTGATTTCGCCATCGCTTGCGCCTGCATCCTCGAGCTCGTCGAGCTTATCGTCACTGATGCCGGCTTGCTCCGCTTTTTTCACCGTATCAGTGCCGTACTTGTACGATTGGATGGGGTTGAAGATAGCAGTACCTAGATCGAATCCCATGTTTGTACTCCTTTTCGGAAAAAGTGTTTAAAGGGGAACTGCATTCATGAGTGTTGGCGATGTTCGAATAGTTGCAGTTCAATCCAAACTTCTGTTTCCAGGATGAGAAACGAGAGTCAATCATTGAGCCGATCCTTGGCTTTTGCTTCGACGCCGATTTCACTTACCCGCGGAGAAAAGTCGCATCAACTTTGACGCCTTGCGGCAGCACGATAAGAAGAACACCGCCCGCGCCGTGGAAAATCAAACAATGAATTTGCACTTACGCATGGAACTCCCCCTCCCCGCCATGCAACTCATATATGACCGGACGATGCAACACCGGTTGAATCGAAATTCACTCACATTCAAGGAGGTTATTATGCTTATTCCTGCCGCTGGTGCTGCCGCTGGTTTTTCAAGCGCACTTGGTAATGCAGCAATCGGAAACGCACTCGCTGAAGGCCTCACGGCGCTGAAGCTGAAAACTCAAGCCGCACAGAAAGGCCGTCAGATCGCTGAAGCGGCGATCTAAGTCGTCACAGCTCGACCGGAGCATCCCCCGTTCCGGTACGCGCAGGGCCTGGTGGATCAGGGCCCTGCGCACTATTCAGAAGTACACACGTCTTTCCATCGACACGATCACCACGAGAGGCATGGTATGAATACGCAATCCGACTGGTCCAACGGACTTTGGCATTCCACCCCGTCGCGCACCGCCGCTGGCAACAAACGTCAAGCACACTCCGGCCAAGTGAGCCAGGAAACGATCGAACTCACGCAGTGGGCTAACGCACAAGCCCTCGCCCTGTCGAAACTGAAGATCTTTCACGCGATGGCGAAGCAGGTCAACGATCAACAGTAAGTGCAATCCGGGAAATGACAGGAGGAATTCCTCCTTCCCGGATACCGCCGCTCCCCTCGCCTTCCTCCGCGCCTGGACGGGCGCCGATTCGCGTCCCCCTTCTAGCCCCCTGACGGCAAATCAACCATCGAAAGCGCTTGTCCTTATCGATAGACCAGCGCCGGTACTCCACAAACTCCGATCGACTGGAAGGAGTTCGGCCTGCGGCCGCGATAGACATCGATGAGTTCGGACATCCGCACTCCCGAATGACTGCGGCTCATCCGGCTTGTGGAGCGTCTTGTTGTGAGCGCGCATCGGATCGCACATGTCATCGAGCCAGGCGGGCGTTCCGGCATTGCCGGCCGGCTCATCTCGCCCGAATGATGACGCGCAACCTGTCAGGTCCGCGACGCGCCGGTCTCGAATAGTGACCGAGACAGAATGAATGCCAATGAGTCACGCAAGCAGCAAAACCGGTTCCATTGAACGCAGGCAGTGACACGGCCGCGTCAATCCCCGCCCGCTGACATCCCCTTCAGCAGCAAGTCGAGCGCTGCCCGGAACTCGGCCTCGGGCGCGCTGGATTCCGCAGCAGTGGCGATCTCGATCAGGCATCGATAGCGCTCGGCGGGAAGCGCGCGAAAGCGCGCAATCGTGGCATTCGCCGTCTCCCCTGCCTTCACCGCCAGCGGTCCGGCCAGCTCGGCTTGCGCAAAGCCCATCACCAGTGCCGATACGGAACGAAAAGCGACCAGCAATTCCTGTCCCGATTTTCCACCGCGCGACAGCGCATCGAGCAAGGCTTCGGACACGCCGAACACCGCCGGCGACCGGCTGCGGCGAGTGAGGATCAGGGGGATGGCGTGGGGATGCGCACGCACTGCTTTCCACAGCGCGGTCGAAATGAGCCGCACGTCTTCGCGCCAATCTCTATTCCTGCCAGGCGACCATCGTGCCTCGGCGATCACCGCTTCAACAACCAGGATGTCGAGATCCTCGCGTTCCGTAACATAGTTGTAGAGCGTCATGGCCCCCGTGCCGAGCGCATTGGCGAGTGCACGCATCGACAGACCCGCGAGGCCGTGTTCATCCACCAGGGCAAGGGCCGCAGCCTGCAGCTGCTCCCGTGAAAACTTTGCGGGGCGTCCCATTGATGATGTCCTTGACGATGTTTGCCTGAACGCTTATTGTAAACGTACATCGTACGTATTTCAATCAGCGATGTCGGATGCCTGGTTCATCGGATGCGATGCGGACTGTCGCGATAACGCGCAATTCAAGGAAGGCAAGGAGAAGAAACAGATGAGGCTCGTACCCGGTTCGACTGCTCCAACAATTTCGACGACCACCATTGACGGAAAGGCCGTCAGCATTCCCGCTCCAGGCGCCCGCTACATTCACCTGCAGTTCCGCCGGTTTGCCGGTTGCCCGGTCTGCAATTTTCATCTGCATATAATGCGCAAGCGTCAGTCGGAAATTGAAGCGGCAGGGATTCGCGAAATCGTCTTCTTTCACTCCTCGCGAGAGGAAATGCTCAAGTACCAGGCCCAACTGCCCTTCGACTGCGTTGCCGATCCCGGCAAGAAGATCTACAGGCAATTCGGGGTCGAGACCTCATTGCTGTCGATTCTTCACCCTGCGGTCTTCTGGAATGGACTGCGTGGCATCCTGGCCACCGGGAAGTTCTACAAGAAAGCCGAAAATGGCATAACAGGCCTGCCCGCGGATGTACTTGTCGGACCGGACGGTACTGTCATTGCGGCCCACTATGGCAGACATGCCGACGATCACTGGAGTGTCGATGAATTGCTGGAGCTGGCATCTCACGCCTCGATCGCGCCGCCCTCAGGCGATCTGGAATTCGATCGAGAGTAGACCCGCCGCGTGCTACTGCAACGCCGACTGAAACCCCGGTTTCGGCCGGGCGCATTTCAGCTTCCGCTTCGGCGCGGGTGCTGCACCTGTCCCGTCCACAGCCGCTGCCATGGCCTGCTCCGCCGCCGCGATCCCCTGTGCAATGCCGCCAAGCTTCGAGCGCTCCGGTGCGGGCATGCCCGCTGCTGTCCGGACACGCGGCGTGATAAGGAACAAGCGCTCGCGATTGTTATGCTGCTCGTTTTCGCTGCGGAACAGTCCGCCTAACAGCGGCATATCGCCCAGCACCGGCACTTTCTGCTTGTTGATCGTCCTCGACTCCGCGTGGTAGCCGCCGATCATCAGGGTTTGCTGCAAGTCGACGATTGCCTGGGTGCTGATGGTCGAACGCGTCGCTACCGTGTTCTTCTGGTTGGGATCGCCCAGGGAACCGTCTTCGATGTCGACTTCAAGCCGTACCCGGGTGCCGGTATTCTCTTTCACGATGCGCGGCACGACCCGCAACATGGTACCGGCGGTGACATTGGCAAGATCGGCAACACGCTCGCCGACGAGCGGCAGGTAGGACGTCTGGCTCAGGTCGAGCACGGCAGCGACGTTGTCCAGTGTCAGGACCGTCGGCTTGGCCAGCACATTGGCCTCGCCCGTTCCTTCGAGCGCCTTGAGCCGCGCGTAGAAGCGGGCCGCATTGCTGATCAGGAGCGTCGCACCTGGAATCGGCAGGTCGTCGCCTTGCGAATCCCGGGAGGTGGCATTGACGCGCAGGTTGGTATTGCCGTTACGCGCGCCCCATTCAACGCCCAATTCTGCCAGCCTGCTGCGATCGATATCGACGATGAGCGCCTCGATCTCGATCTGCTGCGGCTCGACATCCAGCTCGGCAATCAGCGACTGGTACATCTGGCGCTTGCTGGCATGGTCGTAGATGATGATGGCGTTCAGCGAGGCGTCCGCGTCGATCCGCGGTCCCGTGGAGCGCTGCGTTTCCTTCGCCCGGCGCGACCGCCTCGCGTCCTGATCGTCCTCGTCCTCGATCTCTTGCTGCAACCGCCCGCCAGCCGTGCGCGCGCCCGATTCTGAGGCGTCTCCTCGTCCGTACTTTCCCTTGAGCGAACGCTTACTGCTCGATACATCGACATCGTCGCGCCCGCCATGCCCGGCGGCAGGCCGGTCAGGGTTGAGCAGGCCTGCAAGGATGGTCTTGATGCCGGGGATGGTTTCCTTCTGGCCACGCGTGTTTATCACACGGTCGGTCGCGCTGGCGTACTTGAGCCGGAAGACCATGAGTTGCTTGCCCTTGGGTGCGGACGCCCGGTTTTCGGGAAGCAGGATTTCGCGCGCAAGGTTGATGTATTCACGCGGGCCGCTGACCATCACCACACCTTCGTCGGGCAGCTCGCCCCAGCCAAAGCGGTTGTCGAACAGGCCCAGGCCAACGAGAGCGGACTTGGCGTCCTGTACCGCATCCTCGCCGACTTCAAGACGCACCGAGACATTGTCGTTGCTGGGTACGATATACAAAGTGCCGTTGTAAACGAACCAGCGGAACTTGTACGAATGCGTCAGCCTGTCCAGGAACTCGATGCCGCTATCGGCTTTCAGTCGGCTTTTCAGCACGTGGCTCTCTTTAAGGCTGTAGGACACGCGCACGCCGAAGGCATTACCGAACTCTTGCATGACATCGCGCAAAGGCATGCCCGAGGCATTGATGGAAAACCCGCTGTCCTTCCAGCTGTCCGGCGTGGCGGCTTGCGCGGACGACGACCAGAGCAGGCCTGCGCCAATCATCATCACGGCCAGACAACGCTTGATGTTCAAGAATTTCATCGTTTCCCCCCTGCCAGCAATGTGCGCAGACGCCGCTCGTGTCGGTCGGCGACGCCCACAGATTCGGCGGCCCGTGGCGCGAGCGCAGCGCGCCAGGTGGCGGTCTGGTTCAACAGGTTTTCCAGTGCCTTCGCCGCCTGTGTCCATCGTTTTGCCTGTGGCAACCACTGGGTAAGCAGCAGGTCCTTGCCGTCGGCAGACAACCCCAACCCGGCGTCATGGGTGATGGCACTTGCAAAGCCCATTCGCAAGGCATCCTGAATCTGGGTCTGTGTGCAGGTGCGGAGCAGGCAAACACCGAGTTCCGCGCCGGCTGCATGGATCTTCAGGAAGACTGTTTCGCCGTCAATCTCCACGGCCTCGTCCAGCGGCAGGCTGTCGAGCCACCGTTCCAGATCGCCGTAAACATCCATGCTGCTTATCGCGTTTCGTTGAGGACGGTCTTCAGTGGTTTTTCGCGAAGCTTGAACTGGGCTTGCATGGCCTGCCCGGTTACTGAACGCTGTTCAAGCAATTTCATGAATTCGGCGGGATCGGGGTTTTCCCCTTGCGCTTGGCGGTGGGCGAAGTCATTGATCTGATCGCCGGCGGCATCGAACCTGTTAGTCAGACGACGCAAAGCGGACATGGTGTGGGCCGTGCTGAGACTGTTTGACATGATGGCTCCTTCCCTGTTGAGGTGATGTCGAAAGTGTCGGCATCCCAGTATAAGTGGCAGGAGTGGGTGGACGGTTCGCTTGAATTACTCAAGTTTCATTACCGGGTGCGTACAGCACGGCATGCATGGGGCATATGCCCCATGCATGCATTCCCGTCCCCGGCTGTGAATCGCTCAGATCGCGCTGGTAGCTATCTCATTGATTTTCTTGATCATTTCCGTCAGCATCTTGAGCTGGGAAAGGAAGGTGTCGATGATCATTCCCTGGACGGTACTGAGCATTTCCTGCATCTTCATGAACTCCGACATCATGTCCTGAAGATTGCCGGGATCACGCTCTGCACGTGGCTTTTCTTCCTTCGATGCGTGCGCCTTGTGGTCGCCCTCGGCGTCCGCAGCGCCTGCTGGCCCACCGGTGCCCCCAGGGCCGCCGGGATCGCCAGTGCCGCCGCTGCCGGTGGCCGGCCTCGGCGATGCCGCTGTCCCGCTTTCAAGCCCTTGCATGACTTTCAACAGTGCTTCAAGCGTTTCCTGCTGTGTATACAAGCGCGCTTCGTCCGCCGAGTCCCTCGATGCCTCAGGCTGCTCCTTCAGATCGTCGGCCAGATGTTTGATCGCCCGCCGGAGCGCCTCCACGAGGGTATGCAACTGCTCCGAGGGCGTCTGTGAGGCCATTTGCCGCTCGTCTTCCTCGTCCAGCAAGCCTTCCTTGCGGGCGGCATTCGCGGCGTGGGCAACGCCCTCGTCAAGATTCCTTACGTTTCCGGCGTCCGGGCCGGTCGATCCTGCCGCTGCAGGACGTCGCATCGTTCCCTGCAGCCGCGCGCGCGTCCGGGCATCTCCCGACGCACCAATGCGTCCTCCGCCATGTCCCGATGATGCGGGAGTGGAAGTGGATGCCGTACCTTGTCCTGGGCGCGGAGGAACCGCTGTAATGCTTACCACGGAATCGGAGTCGCCCGGCGGCAGGGCTAATCGTGGGGTATGAGAAAGAACGTTCATGTGACATCCGTTTTGTCAGTTTTTGTGTTGAACAATCGAGGCGTCGGATTCGCCATCGTCCATGCCGGTATTCGACGTCGTGCGCATCAAGGCAGTCTTCAGGGAGGTCACCGCTGCGCAAAAATCCGCGCCCCATTCGCCGGTAGACGCTTCGAGGCGGCATGTGCCGCGCGGCAGGGAAGCGTCCGGCTTGATCTCCCATTCCACCGCCGGCGCCAGTTCGACATCCTCCGGATGCAGACGCAGCAAGGGATGCGACAGGCCCGGCTGCGCTTCCTGCAGCACCCGCTTGAGGACTGCCTCCACACGTTCCCTCGGTGTGGTGTCACTCACGAGCCGATCGAATACGCCCTGCGCCAGCGAAATGACGATGTCTTGAGAACGCTTCACCAGGCTGGTGTTGGCTTCCTCCAGGGATTGCAATAGTGCGCTCGCACGCGCCAGTGTCTGCTGCTCTGCCTCCCGCACGACTTCGCTTGCTTCTTCATGCGCGCGCCGCAGCAGCGCATCGGCTTCATCTTGCGCCTGTCGCATAATCCTGGCTGCTGCCTGGCGTGCGTCGGCCGTCACCGCGATCGCCGCAACCCGCAATACGCCATGCTCTCCGCGCAGTTGCGGATCGCACTGGATTTTCTCGACACAGAATCCTGTCATTGAAGCACTCCTTCCTTCGTGATCCGTGCCGCATCCGCGACACGTTCAAGGCACAAGCGCCAGCAGCGTTGCGCGCGGCGGTCCGGCGTGCTCACGTGGGCGCCCGCACCGGTTCCGGATCGCAACAATCCGTCCACGTCCCGCGACATGTCTGATGGAAGCAGCAAACGCAAGCGCGACCACATGCCGGGAAATCCGTGCTCCAGCCGTACGGCGAGCTCGACCAGTCCCCATATCTCGACCTGCTGGGGCGATGCGACGCGCATCGTGTGGAAACTTTGCAGCGGCTGGGTGGCGGAGATGCTGGCGCACCATTTCCTATCGTCGATCGTAAGTGCATCGAGTCCCGTGCGGTCGTGCCGACGTGCAGCCATCAGTCCGGCAAACAGCCTTGCCGTGGAAAGCAGTACTCTGCCGTCATAAAGGGCGGCGAAGCTCCATGCGGGATCGCAGCGTTCCGGCAGGTCGGGTCTAAGCCGAGCTTCTTCGCACCACAAGCGATAGGCGTCCCTCTGCCCCAGGCAATCCGGCGCGGACAGGGAGGCTGAAGGACGCGCCGCATATGCCCATGGCGCGAACCACCAATCGAGGAATGCGTCTGTCAGCATGGCAAACTGCCCCGCTATCCCTCGTCGCCCGCATTGAATGCGGGCGACTTGCCGAAGTGTTTCCTGGCCCAGTTGCCCAGCACTTGCCGGCGGCCGCCCGCTATAAAGGCATAGAACAGGCTCGCGGCAACCACGCCCGCCATCAGCAACAGGGTAGCGATCAAGCCACCCGCCGATTCGGCCTGTACGATGAATGGCCCCACCTGGGTCCACTCGACCCTGGGTGCGGTAGCTTCGCTTGGCGCCAGCACAACCGATACCTTGTCATGCCCGCTTTCGCCCGACAGCCCGGGGATGCTCGACGCAACCAGGTTGCGGATGCGCGGAATGGCCGTGTCTTCGTCGAAAGGCGGACGATACTTGACGAATACCGCAGCGGATGAAGGCTGGATCGGTTCGCCCGGCGCAATTCGCTCCGGCAGGACCACGTGCACACGCGCCGATACCACGTTGTCAAACTGTTGGAGCGTGAATTCCAGCTCCTCCGACAGCCCGTGGATGTAGCGCACTCGCTCCTCGAGCGGAGTGGAGATCATCCCTTCCTTCTTGAATACCTGCCCAAGATTGGTGCGGGTTCGCCTTGGCAGGCCGGCAGCGTGCATCACTTCGGTGGCGCGTGAGATATCCGACATCTTGACGGTGAGCGTCACGCCCTCCTTGGTAGTGCGCTTCTGCGCCGTGATGCCATGACGGTTCAGCACCGACACGATTTCGTTGGCGTCGGCGTCGTTAAGTCCTGCCTGCAGGTTGGTCGTTTCGGAACAACCACACAGGAAGAGGAACAGACAGAACACACACAGCCGCAGCAGCATCGTCTGCACGCGCTGCCACTGCGACGCGGTAAGCGAGGCGGCATGCGAATGCTGATAGTCGAGAAGGTTCGCGCTCATAAGCTTATTGCAGCTTCGTCAACTGGTCGATGGAGGATGCGGCTTTCGACGCCGTTTTGGAAACGAACTGAACACGCATCTGGTAATCATTCAGCGCGAGCATCGCTTTCATCATGTGCATCGGGTCTGCACTTCGGGTCGCTTGCTCGAGCATCTTCGAGACATGCTGCTCACCACTTTTCATTTCGCTCGCCAGGTTGGTGGCGCGGGCCATGATCTTCTCTCCGAGCGAAGCATTGTTGCCGCCGCCGGGCACCGCGCCCGCGCCCTGGACGGACTGCATGTGACGCTCGAGCGCGCCGCGGAACTGTGCGCCGTCACCCGGCTCCGCCCCCACGATTTCCAGCCTGAGCTGGCCGGTGCGGCCCATGCCGCTTGCGGACGCTGTTGCTAGGTCAGGTACTGAGGTGATTTCGTTCACGTTGGCCCCCTTCAGGTTTTTGCTTGCACTGCGGTAGATACAGGATCGGGCTTTCAGGAAATCCGACCCGCCTTACCCCTTCCTCGGTAGCCGCCGGCGAGACAGGCAAGGATTGAATTCATCGATGCCTGTGCCCCTATCGGTCGCCATCGCCTGCAGACAAGCTGCACGAACGACGTCCTGCCCCTCCTGGGGGACCGCCTGCTGGAACGCTCCTCCGCTCAAGAGATAGCGGTCGCGTGGAGCGATGCGCGGTTTATCTGTCGATGTTGTCCTGGACTGCATGGTTTCCTCCTATCTGCCGGCAAGGTTGTCGCGGCGTGAGATGTTGTCGATAAGTGGCGGCAGGGTCCGGTCAGTTCCACGGACGGGGTTGATAGAGAAGCAACGGGCGCAATGGAACCGCCGCGGCATTGCATGCCACTCATGGCGGAAGTGCGCTGTTTCAAGCAAGGCGCGCGTTCTCGGAGTCGCAATTTCGCCAAGAGAGTGTCATGCGCAAGGGATTCGGACTGTACGCACCACATGAAACGACGGCCTTCCTGCTGAAAACCATCCTGGTGTCGTTCTGGATAGGCATCGACACCATCGCTGCAATGTTTGCGTGGCGAATAACATATGACGACACCGGCCATCGTCTGCTGATGATGGCCGCGCTTCTCGTTCTCGCGTCCGGCACTGTATTCGCCCTACTGTTTACCTGGGTGACCGGATCCCTGTTTGCGAAAAATCCGGACGACGCCACTCAAGGGCGGTGGCAGCGATTCTCGCAAAGCATCAAACAGGACCCTGTCCGCATACTATGCGTCGGTGCGGGCACCGTCACGGTGGTCGTGGCAGCAGCGGCCTGCCATGCTTTCCTGTTCGATGGAGACAGGCAGGCCGGCTCCATGAGCTGCGTCAATCCCGCACTTGCGGAAAAGTGCGCTGAAGTCGCCCGGCTCGAAGGAAAGCTGTTCCTCTCCGATGAGCGTGAAGTGCTATCGAAATGCCTGGAGCAATATGGTCGCCGCTAAGGCTGGCGTAATACCTGGACCGGTACGACACTCCGTATTTTCACTCTTGCAAAATGATAAAGACTACGAAAACGTCTAGTAGCAGTTGCAGAACGTGCAACATATACTTTACAGCCCTCGACTAGCCGTCCGTCCCGTGCGGCAGTTGGAGCGGATTGCGTCAGGAACCGCACAAATGCCACTGTTCGACAGCAACTCGATCGAAGACCCCGATGAGAAGTACGTGGCAGCGCGCGAAGTCACCGCACGGCTGGGGGACAGGTGGAGCCTGCAGGTAATGGATTTCCTCAGCGGCCCCCCGCAGCGTTTCAATGAAATCCGGCGCGGATTGAATGGCATCTCCCAACGTATGCTCACGCTGACGCTGCGCGGCCTTGAGCGCGATGGTCTGGTATTGCGCCGCGTCTACGCAGTCCGCCCCCTTCAGGTCGAATACGCACTCACGGAACTCGGCCGCTCCCTCCTCGACGCTGCTACTCCCCTGCTCCGCTGGAGCGAGCAGCATTGGCGTGATATCGGTGTCGCCCGCGGCCGTTTTGATGAAGCCAGCGAACCTCAGCCCCCGGCCGGGTATTTCCGGAACAAACCCTGGTAAGGCGAACCGACGCCCCTCCCTCCGCATGGAGGCGGCGATTGTAATGATTCTTGAGGGTCTTTCCTCCGATCATCTACTACACTTTTTCATGGAAAACGATCTGGTCGAATGCGCATTGTGATGCGTCATCGAACTGCTTCACGCGTAGGCGCTCCCCCCCCTGAAAGGTGAATCATGATCAAGCACGCCGCATTACCTCGAATTGTCCTTCCGGCGCTGTCGGCGGTCACCGCCGGGACTGTCTTCGGCTACGTATTGCACGAACTCTTCGGTGCAGTCTTTTCCCCCGTATTGCTTGCCGGATGGTCAACGGCGGCAGGCGTGACAGCTTTTATCGTGTCCGCCATGCCGGCCGCTGCAGGCCAGCGACGCTTCGCGGACAAGGTCGGCGGAGACATCGACGATGTCATGATCGGCGCGGCGGAGACCTCGTACTTCGTCGACTCAGTGAAAAAGGAGATCGAGCAGGACGTGCGGACGATCGACGAAATCGTGACCGGTTCGGAGCACAGCGCGCGTACCATCGACCAGATCGCCAGCAATGCAGAAAGGGCATCGAAGATCGCCGCGGAAGTGCGTAACGAAAGCCAGGCCGGGCGCACCGAGGTCATGCAAGGACTCCAGCAGATCAGCGACGCATGCCGCAATGCCGGTGCAGCTTCCACGACAATGGCTGCGCTCCAGGAAAAGTCGCGGCGCATCCACGGCATCACCGACGTGATCAACGAGATTGCTGCGCGTACCAATCTCCTCGCACTGAACGCCGCCATCGAAGCAGCGCGGGCCGGCGAGTATGGTCGAGGATTTGCAGTGGTCGCGAGTGAGGTGCGACAACTCGCCCAGCGTACCAAATCGGCGACCGACGATATCGGCCACATGGTGCGCGAGATCAATGAAGAAGCCGAGCAGGCGGCTGCCGGAATGCAGGCACTGACAGAGAAAGTCCGCCAGGCGGCATCGAGCGCGGAGTCCGTGCAGGCATTCTTTGGCAACATCGAACGTTCGGCCGGCGTTTCGGAAAGCGAGATCCAGCAGATCGCAGAAGCATCGCGGGACCACGCAAAGGCGACGCAAACAATTACCACGGCGATTTCGCGGATTCGGACCCGCATGCGTCATACGGAGGCGGAGCTTCCACGCGCGACGAATTCCGCAATGGCGCTTGCCGAATGTGCCGAAGCGATTTTCGAAGCGCTCGCGGAATCCGACGCAGAAACACCGCACGATGCAATCCGGGATGCAGCAAGCCGCGCGGCAAGGGAAGTCGAGCGGATCTTCACGGATGCAGTCGACGGAGGACAGATCTCCCTCGACGCCCTGTTCGACCGTCAATACCGCCCGATCCCGAACACCAATCCGCCGAAACATTCCACGCGTTTCGACAATTTTACGGATCGTGTCCTGCCGGCTCTCCAGGACGGCCTGCTGACCGAGATGCCGAATCTCGCCTATGCCGGGGCGGTGGATAACAACGGCTACTTTCCGACGCACAACACCAAGTACTCCAGGCCGCTGACGGGGAATTACGACATCGATCTCGTGAACAACCGTACCAAGCGCATTTTCAGCGACCGAACGGGATCCCGTTGCGGTTCCAATACCAAGCCGTTCCTGCTGCAAACGTACAAGCGCGATACCGGGGAAGTCATGCACGACATGTCGGTGCCGATTTACGTCAAAGGGCGGCACTGGGGAGGTTTCCGTATCGGTTACCGCTCTGCTGCCTCCGGGGTCAAGGAACCGGCGAAGCAGGGTCTCGCAAACGTCCCGGTACCGGTGCATTGAGTTCAATGCAATGAAACCGAGAAATGGGCATCTCCCATACGGCGGCCTGTAATATTTCTTGAGGGACGTCACAGATCGTACTTTGTACAATCATCTGCAAGCCAATCAATAGTAACGGCACGGAGCACGGTGTGAGCGCAATAGAGATACGGGATGCGACTGTCGACGATGCGGCGCTGGTCCTGAAAATGATCAAGGAGCTTGCCGCCAGCGAGCATGCCTCCGGCGCGGTCAGCGCAACGGAAGCCGATCTCCGGGAATCGCTGTTCGGCGAACATGCGACGGCCGGGGCGGCAATCTGCCGCGTGGATAGTGTCGATGCCGGATTTGCCGTCTACTTCTTCAATTTCACCACACGTCAAGGTACGCGTGGGCTCTGCCTGGAAGATTTGTATGTTTCTCCGCCTTACAGGGACACGGGCGCAGGAGAAGCGCTGTTGAAACACCTGGCGAGGATAGCGGTCGCCAGGCGCTGCAGCCGCATGATGTGGAGCGTCCAGGACTGGAACGAGCGAGCGACGCAGTTCTACCGTTCGATCGGCATGAAGCCGCTGAACGCACTGCTTGGACGTCAGATGTCCGGCCGTGCACTTGAAGAATTTTCCGGTTGCCCATGAACACGATGGCAGGCACGCAGCACAACGCATTTTCCCTTGCCCATGGCAAGGGAAAGGCGGCGGCCGTTTCGTGCATCCACATACCCATTTCCGCAGTACCGGTCCTGCATCGGCATAACCGCGCCGACAGCGCCGGCGCCTTTCCTCAAGGTGAATCATGAGCGACTACTCCTCACTATCGCGCGACCTTCTCGGCGAAATCATCGCCCTGGTCAATTCCGGTCAAACCTTCTCCGACATCCACATCGAACAGGATGCGCCGCTCATGCTCAAGACTCCGCGCGGATGGCGCCAGTCCGGCCACGATCCGGTGGTGCTCGAGGAGATGGTGCCGGTGCTCAAGGCCATCGATGAAGACTGGGAAGACAAGATCGTCGACCGCGCCATCGACCGTCCGTTCGTCCTGACTGCATGCCGCCTCCGTTGCAATGTCTACCGCATGTCTTGCGGTTCCAAGGTGACGATTTCGATCAGGCGTCTGCCCCTGCG
Source organism: Noviherbaspirillum sp. (assembly GCA_035627275.1). Classification (GTDB taxonomy): domain Bacteria; phylum Pseudomonadota; class Gammaproteobacteria; order Burkholderiales; family Burkholderiaceae_D; genus Noviherbaspirillum. The sequence continues at coordinate 138,836 of DASPMC010000057.1, read as the reverse complement.
TCCAATCCCCCTCGAAAGAACGGGACTTCCGCATTACGTAAAGACGATGCTTGAAGCCACGAAGGGCATCATCCTTGTCACGGGGCCGACCGGATCGGGGAAGACCACTACCATTGCATCGATGCTCGACAGCATCAACGCTGCGCGCGCCAGCCATATCATCACCATCGAAGAGCCGATCGAGTACGAGCTGGAACGCAAGGAATCGATCATCTCCCAGAAGGAAGTGCCGACCGACACCGCGAGCTTTTCCTCCGGCTTGCGCGAGGCGATGCGTCAGAAACCGGATGTGCTCATGGTGGGAGAGATACGCGACTTCGACACCGCGGACACGGTGCTGCATGCCGGCGAATCGGGGCACCTTGTCCTGGCGACGATGCACACCAACAGTGCAGCAAGTGCGATCACGAAGCTTCTCGGATTCTTTCCGGCAGAGCAGCGCAGCCAGCGCGCGATCACGCTCGCCAACTCGCTGATCGGCGTCATTTTCCAGAGCCTGCTCCCGGCGGAAAACGAGGAAGAGTTCGTGCTGGCCAGTGAAATGGTCTTCAACCATAACCAGCAGGTCGGGGCTTACATCGCCGATCCGGCCAAGATGCATATGCTTGCCGATTTCATGCGCCGCAAGGAAGACAACATGTCCAGAAGCCTTAACGAGGTACTAGCGCAGCTGGTAACGAAGAAATCGATCACTGCCAAGGACGCCATGCGCGCCACATACAACCGGCTCGAGCTGCACGAAATGCTCAACAAGCGGTAATGCAAACCCCTCACTCAAGAGAAGCATCCGCCGCACCGCGTGAGGTCGTGCGGCGATTATCTTCTCCGTGCCTTGCCGAGGATTCTCAATATCTGTGAATGTCTCACGAATTGTCACCGGGGACGATTTCCCGCCCCGTTACCGATGCTATCTTTTTTACCAAGACACGCACATCCTTAGGCATCCAACCGGATGTACGAAGCCGGCAGTAACCTGTTTCCTGTTTGACTAACCGGCGCCGACCATGCGCCCTTGTGCAAAGTGACCACGACCATGCAGAACTTCAACGACCAGGATGTCACGTTCATTGAAGAGCACGATCTCGCATTCGACCAGGGCACTGCCTCCTACGACAATCGCCTCCGCGTCACCAACGAACTCGTAGCCGCGTCGACGCCCGCTGCGCGCATGACGAACATTCGCAGCATGCTGTCGATCATGGGCTTCAACTCCCTGCACTATGAGGTACGGCAGCTTTCTGGTGAGCGCACAGAAAAGACCTTGTTCCTCAAGAGCTACTTGCCGGCACAATGGACCGCCGACTACTTCCGCCAAGGCTTCCATGCGCTGGATCCGCGCCTTGAAGCGATTCGGACGTGCCCGGTTCCACTAATCTGGGACCTGCGCTACCTCGCTCGTACACAACCCGGAAACATGCTTAGTCCACACATGCGCAGCTTTCTCGACGACCTGGCGAAACACGGGATGAATAGCGGAGTCGCGTTCAGCCTGACGGTTCCGTTGTCGTCCATGCAGGTCGCGATCTGCATCAACTCGGCCAATACGACAAAGGATTGGATCGCTCCCAGTATCGCGGGCCAGGCACTCATCCTCGGACTCTCCGTACACGAGTTCATCAAGGGCTGCACGGCCGGCCTGATGCGGCGATCCGAAATCGATGATTTATCCGATATGCAGAAGCATGTGCTCGCAGGTGTATCGAAGGGGTTGAGCGACAAGGAAATTGCCCGAGGTCTGCGTACGACTGTGCACAACATCGATTATCACCTTCGCGCGCTGCGCCGAAAGTACCAGGCCATGAATCGCGCCCAGCTGGCCTACGTCGCCGGCCGGCTGGCCATCGTATAGTCTCCTGCCCTCCCCCTCAGTTGGGCTTGAACGCCTTTCCGCATCCGCGGGAAGGCGTCTTTTTTTTGAAATGCGAGTGCGGGCAATACCGCACTCGATTTGTTTTCCGTAGTGGTGTCGTGCGCCTGCTTGCCGACACTACGAAGCATCCCCGTAGTCGCACGCCGCGTCGACGGCTAACTTGAAGAACATGTTCGGCTATCGACCTGCGACGCCGGTGACCGGCCCGCTATCCGCGACATCGTGTTTGTCGCTTGTTTTTCGGAGCTCGTATGCAGCGCCTCAATTTTAAAACTCTCCTGTTCCTGTTGGCGGCACTTCTCGGCGGCGAGGCAAACGCCGAGTCGGCATGCACCGCAACGTATGCCACCCGCAACGACTGGGCCACTGGCTTTGTTGTGGATGTCGTCCTCACCAATTCCGGAGCAACGCCGGTGCGCGGATGGAAAGTCAGCTGGAGCTACGACAGCCCGGTCAAGCTGACCAATCCGCCGTGGGGAGCAACTGTCCGGATCTCGGGCGGAAGCGTCGTTGTTACGGATAACGGCTGGAACCCGAGCATCGCGCCGGGCGGAAAAATCAGCTTCGGCATGGCACTCACTTACTCAGGCCGTGTCAAGCCGCAGCCGTCAGACATCACGGTTAGCGGAGAAGGCTGCTTGTCCGCAGCAGCCACCCCGATCTCGTTCTACACGGATCCGGATTCGAACGCCGCCGTATGGGTGCGGAACAACCCATCGGATTACCGCGCGACGGCGATCCGGGAACAGGTTGCTGCCAATCCGGCAGGAAAATGGTTTGGTGGATGGAGCGGCAATATCTCTACCGCAGTCGACCAATACGTGGGCGCCGCAGCCGCTCTCAAGAAAATGCCTATCCTGGTTGCATACAACATCCCCGGCAGGGATTGCGGACAGTACAGCGCCGGAGGCGCCAACGCAGCCGACGAGTACCAGTCCTGGATTAGTGCATTCGCCGCCGCGATCGGTGTACGAAAGGCGGTCGTCATCCTGGAACCGGATGCCTTGCCCCAACTCGACTGCCTGAACGATGAAGCACGGGCTGAACGGCTCCAGCTGTTCCGATATGCCGTCGAACAGTTCAGTTCAAAAGCGCCCAATGCCCTGCTGTATCTCGACGCTGGCAACAGCACCTGGCTGCCGGCATCCGTCATCGCCAGCCGACTGATCGCGGCCGGCGTCGCCACTGTCCGGGGCTTCTCGCTGAACGTGTCCAACTATCAAACTACAGGCGATAACGCTGCGTATGGTAATGCCGTCAACGCGGAATTGATGCGGCAAAGGGGCTTCTCGAAATCGTTTGTGATCGACACCAGCCGCAATGGAAACGGTCCGTACGGATCGCAATGGTGCGACCCGCCCGGTCGCAAACTCGGCGCGACTTCACGACAGCATACCGACGGCAGCCAGCCGGAAATGACGCTTTGGATCAAGATGCCGGGCGAGGCGGACGGCTGCCTCGCTCCCGCTGGAAGCTTCGTGCCTGATGCAGCCTACAAGCTGATCTATGGCTACTACTGAAAACTGTGGACGCATCGGCAGGACCGTGGGTCAGCCCATAGCGGAGAGCAAATTTGACGCGTTATGAAACCGATTGCGGCGGAGAGACCGCAGCGAGTTCCTTGCAGCGCGCGATCAATGCGCCGGCCAGCTTGCTGACGCCCGGGTGCCGGACCGTGGTGCCGACAAAGAGCATGAACTGTACATCCGGCAAGTTGGGCAGCCCCTCTTCCAGAACGCGCATGCCGTCTCCGATCTGACTGAGCGGAAGCGGTGTCACCGCGAAGCCGGTCACAACCGCCGCGCGCAAGCTGGCGCCACTTGCACACAGCATGGCAGTTCGCTGTTCAATACCCTCTTTCGTCAGGCGGACCAGCGCGGCCTCGCGATAGGGACAGGGCTCGGGAAAGAATGCCATCGGCACCGGGTTGGGCAGAGCATTGGTCGACTGCGCGGATACAGCCCATACCAGGGGTTCGCGCCACAGCAGGATGCCGCCGGCGCGCGATTCGCATTGCGGCCCGATCACCATGTCGAGGTCGCCGTGCTCGAGCGCAGGCAACAGCATGCCCGGTATGCCGACGTGCACATAGAACTGCGTTTCTTCGTGCTGCGCCGCAAAATCCTTGAGCAACTGCAATACATGGGCCTGGGCAAAATCTTCCGAAACGCCGATGCGGATGATGCCCTCGTAGCGTGCCCGGACCAGTTGTCCTTTCACGTCCTGGTTCAGCTTGAGGATCGCACGCGCGTATCCGATGAGGATTTCCCCGTCCGGCGTCAGCTCCATCGAGCGCGTTGTGCGCAGCAACAACGGCTTGCCGATTTCCCCCTCCAGCTTGCGGAGATGTCCGCTCACTGCGGATTGCGTCAGATGCAGGCGGTTGGCTGCCCGCGTGAAGCCGCCCTCCTCGACGACCGCAACAAAGCTGCGAAGTAACAGGGAATCAAACACTGATATCTATTTCAATGCGCGATAAATGGTCCGCAAAATATATCATTTATCGCTACGGAAAGATTGTGGTGAAATATCCTCACCCACTCCTTCAGGGGGGCGAAAGAAGATTTCGCGCCAAGCTCATTGACCGAAATGCTACAACCACCAAGCTCCTGACATAATGCTGTCAGGAACTCCTCGCTAATCTTCGCAGCTTGAATCCGGGCCTCGGCGGCACCGGTTCGCAAGGATCTAGTAAGGCAGCGCTGATAAAGTAAGCGATGAGGGTGGAAAATCGGCAGCTTGTTCAGCATAGACTTGTATTGAATTGGCAATAGAACCGATTTGCTATTAGTATGAAAATCCGACGGGCGGGGTGAAGAGCGGCGTATTTCGTCTTGTCCGCAACCTCGCCATGGCAGGAACCGATGTTGCCTCGGCCCCGCAACATAGAGAGTGGTCAAATGACCCAGTTACCTAGTGCTCGGAACGCGTCAGCCTTACCTCATAATCCGACGGCGTCCGATCATATCCTCGCAACCAAATTTGTCATCCCGAGCAGCTCCGGGAAAGTGGTGCCGCGTCCGCGCCTGCTTCAATCGGAAGAATCCTCCCGCATCAAACTGGTCTGCGCGCCGGCAGGCTACGGAAAAACCACATTGATCGCTTCCTGGGCCAAGGCCAAGGAAGCGTCGGTTGCCTGGCTGTCGCTCGACGCGGGCGACAACGATCCGGTCCGGTTCCTCATGCATTTCATTCACGCGATCCAGATGCGCTTTGCCGATTTCGGCAACGTGGTAATGGAAATGATGACGGCCAGTCCGCCGCCGCCGATCGCAGGCTTGATGCGAACGCTGGTCAATCAGTTGTGCGAGTCGCCGGAATCCCTGTGCCTCATCTTCGACGACCTGCATGCGGTAACGGAAACGGCGGTGCATGACGCGATCGCCTTCCTCGTGGAGCATCAGCCGCCGCAGGTCGAGCTTATTTTCGCCACCCGCAACGACCCGCCCTTTTCGCTCTCCCGCATCCGCGCGCAACGCCGCTTGCTGGAGTACCGCACACAAGACCTGCGATTCACTCTTGAGGAAGCGAGGGAATTCTGTAACGACGTGATGCAGTTCGGCCTGCCGCAAGCCCAGGTCGAAACGCTGACGGCGCGTACCGAAGGATGGATCGTCGGCCTGCAACTGGCTGCGCTGTCGCTGCGCAACAATCCCGACAAGACGGCGTTCATCCAGAACTTCGCCGGCGACAACCGGCATATCACCGACTTCCTTCTGGACGAAGTCCTGCGCAGCCGTTCCATCCAGATCCAGAATTTCCTGCTGCAGACGTCGATCCTCGATCGCTTCAGCGCACCATTGTGCGACGCAGTAATGGAAACCAATGACAGCCGCGAACGGATCGACGAAATGGAGCGGGCGAACATGTTCATCGTCGGCCTCGATGACCAGCGCGTCTGGTACCGTTATCACCACCTCTTCGCGTCGCTTTTGCAGAACCGCCTGCGCAACGTCAGCCCCGACCTGATCCAGACCTTGCACCGGCGAGCTAGCCGCTGGTTCAGCGAGAACAACTTCATTACCGAAGCGATCAACCAGGCGATCAAGGCCACGGACTACGAGTTCGCCCTTAACCTGATGGAAAAGCATCGCAGCCTGTTCTCGCACGGTCAGGTCAACACCGCCCTTGCCTGGGCCAACCAGATGCCGCCCGACTTGCTGACCAGGCGCCCCGGGTTGTCGATTACCTGCGCATGGGCGAACTTCTACCTCGACAACTCGGCGGAGATGGATCGCTATATACGCGCCATCGAGAAATTTCTCGCCACTTCACCAAACACCTCAGGCGACGGTGCAACAAATGCAATACGCGCCCAGGTGGCGCTGTTGCGCGGATGCTACTACGGCTATAACGGCCGGCTGGAGGACGCCATGTCCAACCAGCGGGATGCGCTTGCGGCTTTCCCGCCAGGCAAGCTCATGTATCGCGTTACAGGCACCTGCCTCGGTGTCGGGAACTACCGGCTGGGCGAATTGGACAAGGCGCAAGCACTGTTCGAAGAAAATTCCGCCATTTCCGAAGTCAGGTATGACGTGCTCGCTCCGGTTGCCGCCACCTTGGGCCTGGGCCTGGTATACCTTGCGCGCGGCCGCCTGCTGAATGCAAAGAGCGTGTTCGAACGCGCGCTGCAGGAATGCAAGGAAGCGGGGTGGCAGGAGTTCCCCGCCTGCGGATTGCTGCACATCGGCATGGGCCATGTTGCCTATGAAATGAACGACCTCCCCCTTGCCGTGCAACATCTGACCTTGGCGGTGGACATGACTGCGGCGGGCATGCCGTTCTATAACGCCTGGGGACGCGTGGTACTGGCGCGCGCCAAGCTGGCCCTGGGCGCGATTGACGCCGGACTGGAGCCCGCCCGTGAGGCGGCCTTGATGAAATATCTTGAGCGCTCCATCTTCGACTTTCCGTCCTTGCCTGCGGAGCTCGGCAGGCTATGGTTGAGTCAGGGCCGGATGGATACCATGCGGCTCTGGAGCGAAACCGTGCAACTGTCGCTCGGCGACCGGCTGGCGATCGGATGCGAGCCGGACTACATCGTCCTGGCGCGTTTTTTCATCGCTTCCGAACAACGGGAAAAAGCACTGGAGCTGCTTGCTCGCTTGTGGACGGACGCCGAACAAGGCAAGCGCCTGACGGCCATGGTCGAGATATCGATTCTCAAGGCCCTTGCACTGCAGGGGAATGGCGCCACCGACGATGCCCTCGCTGCGCTGCAACAGGCAGTCCATCTCGCAGAAAATACGCATCTGCTGAGACTGTTCATCAACGAAGGCAGCGCGATCAGTGCCTTGCTCAAGAAGCTTGCGCGCGGTGCCGACTACAAATCGCCCGTGCATGCATTGCTCAGCCATTTCGGCCCCGATGCGCAACAGGATGCGGCGCAGACCTCTCCCTCGCTGTCCCAGCTCTTCAGCAAGAAGGAACTGCTCGTCGCCAGCCATATCGTCAAGGGCGCGTCGAACCGTGACATTGCCGAAGCCCTCTTCATCTCTCTCAATACGCTCAATTCGCACATGAAGAATATCTACGCGAAACTGGGCGTGAACTCCCGCCTGCAGGCCATCGAGCGCCTGCGCCATCTTGGGTTGTCCGAGTAGGGCCTGTCACCGCTCAAGCCGACTGTCACGTTTCAATTTTTGCATCACATCGACGTGCAGGCACGGTGATGCCCGCACACCCTCCTCACCATGGCGGCCATCACTTCGCGGCTCACTACGAAAACACCTGAATTTTCACCATCGATTCACCAGATTTGGTGATGTGCCACATTCCTTTCCGGCGCATATTTAATTCACCCGGACCAGCATCATCAACACAGGAATGAACCGGGAAGAAGCGGCGAACGGTGGCATCGGTTTCCCCCGCAAACGCGAGGTACAGGGGCAAAGAAAACCGATCCATTCCAATTCAAGATAGACAGGACTGAAACATATTGTCTATTCCCGTCGCCCGAATGTGATGAATTGAATCGACACAAAGACTACGGAATACAAACATGCCTTCGATTCTTCATGTTGAAGCTTCACCACGCAAACAGCGCTCCGCTTCCCGCGAGATCGCCCAGGTGTTCATCAACGCCTATATAGACGCACACCCGGGAACCCAGGTCATGACGCTTGACCTTTGGACCACGCCGCTCCCCGAATTCTGCAAGCAGACGATGGACGCAAAGTATGCCGACCTGTGCGGAATGCCCCTCACCGAAGCACAAGAGGAGGCCTGGGATCAGCTGCGCGAACTGGCCGGCTTCCTGCACGCAGCCGATGTCCTCGTGTTCTCCATCCCGATGTGGAATTTCAGCATTCCCTACAAGCTGAAGCATTTCATTGACCTGGTGTCGCAGAAAGGCATCCTGTTTTCCTTCGACCCGAAGCACGGATTCAGCGGCCTGCTGCGCAACAAGAAGGCATTCGTGACGTATGCGCGCGGCCTCGATTTTTCGCCGCTGTCCGCTACGCCTGCATCTGCTTACGACCACCAGAGTCCATTTTTTGAAAAGTGGTTGAATTTTGTCGGCGTCGAAGATGTACAGGCGCTGGTGATTGAAAAGACGCTGTACGGCGAAGCGATCGATCGCGCATTCCACGATCAGCTTGCGATCGACGCTACCCGCATGGCAAGGCGTTTCTGATGCCAGTTAGGCATGGCGGAGGCTATGCGGATGACGAGGCATCGGTGTCATTTTGCAGTCGAAGTGGTCTTGAATGGAGTTGCACGGGTATAACAACTGTTCCCGGGTCACAAATGTGTGCCTTATTTACAGCAACAACACGGCTTCCCATAATCGTTTCCAGGAAGCATCACCAGGACGAGTCGAGTTTGGATCCTGGCGTGTGAAGGCGATCGATCTGGCGCCATGGAACAGCGTGCGAATCAGCAGCGGCTTCAGTTGTGAGGCGGTTGAAAACGGAGCATGAGGAGTCCTCCGTTTCTGCCTGTCCCCAGCCGGCTATCGCATGCCATGCAGAGTGAGAATAGATATGACGAGGCACCAAGGTCAGTCGTATGCACTGCAACCGATCGTCGACGTGGCGTCCGGGGCACCGCTGTACATGGAAATGCTTGTACGTTTCGCCGATGGCCGCAATGTGCAGCACACCGTGATGCAGAAAGAAGACAGCCGCACGATCCATGAAATCGATCTGTGGATGCTGCGCGAAGCGGAGTCGACGCTTGCCCGTTCCGCGGACGACAGGCGGCTGGCCGTCAACATCTCGCCGGTGACCATTGAACGCTATTACAACGAACTGCTCGACATCATCGATCACTTCCGTGCGAGACCGGCACGCCTGGTTATCGAGATCACCGAAACCGCTCCGATCCTGGAACCTCACTACGTGGCCGGATTTGCGATGAGCGCGCGGGCGGCGGGCATGGCGATTGCGCTGGACGATTACGGCAACGGCTTCTGCGATGCATCGCGCTTCCTGCTGCTGCAACCGAACTTCATCAAGGTTGCGAAGACGGGACGCGGCGGATGGCGTGCAATGCCTGCACGCGAACGCCGTGCGCTGCGCAGCCTCGCCGACGCAAGACAGGTTCCATTGATCGGCGAAGGCGTGGAATCGGCAAATGACCTGGAAGATATCCGGTCGTTCGGATTCCACTTCGCACAAGGCTATTACCTCGGGACGGAGGTACAGGCGGAACAAACCAGGCTGACCGCTGGTACGGCGGCAGCACAGTCAATCGGCAAGCTGTTTGCGAGCCAGCTGACGTAGATAACAACAAAGTACCACTGGGGGGAGCATGTGGCAGTGATCCTGCTGCACGCTTCAGTCATCCGGCCGTCAAACGACCGGATGACAAGGAACGAACAAACTGCCGTGCAAGCTGTTGAACCCGGCGGTTTATACCGAGCTACACATGAATATCGCATGCCACATCCGCAATGATGGCCTTTACGAGCAGGTTCAGGGCACCCTTGCGCGCACCGGGCTGAAGTGTGATCGCTTTGCTTCGGATACCGCATTGCTCCGCGCGCTCAAGCAACGCAGTTTTGGCGCCATCCTCGTCGACATCGCCACCGGCCTGCAAGACCAGGAAAGCATCTTCACCTGGCTGAACTGCCGTTCCGATGACAGCACCCCGGTAGTCGTCCTTTCTCCGGTCTATAGCGCAGACCTGCTGGCGATGACGCTTGGAGCAGGTGCAGACGAATTCGTCACGAAATCCATCGACCCCACCGAACTGATCGCGCGCATCAATGCGTTGATGCGCCGCTGCAACCGCCGCAACGTGCAGCGGGTGATCGAGCTCGGCGGCTACGTACTCGACAGGGAGGCAAGCAGCATTACCTATCGCGGCGAACCGATCATCGTGACCGCACGCGAGTTCACGATTGCCTGGCTGTTCTTTTCCGCCCCCGGTGTGTACGTGTCACGACAGACGATCGGTAACGCGATCTGGGGCGTGCAGGGAGATATCGTCGGCCGCACGATCGAGCAGCATGTCTACAAGCTGCGCAAGAAACTGCAAACAGGCCCGGACCGTGGTGTCTATATCCGGACTGCCTACACCAAAGGCTACAGGCTGGAGCTGAACGGCGACGAGCGCGCGATGGATGGGATTGACGCCCATCAGGAATACGAAGAAAGCCTGCCGGCAGAACAGGCGGAATGACGCCAGGCAGTGCGGGAGCCTGGATTGCACGATCCCGCACATTGCGCCGTGACGCGGCGACAGACGACTCAACAAGGGGATGGCTATGTATCCGAACACAGTGCATCGCTGGTGCGCGCGATTGATCCTGCGACTCTCAGGAGCATTTCTCGGGTGCGCCGGTATCGTCGCACATGCGGGAGAACCTTCTTCCACCACAAATGCCAACGGTTTCATGGCACGCGGGCTTACGCAACGGCCGGCCGCAACCGGCAATCCTCGCCCGGGCTTTGCATTGCCTCTGACCGGGGGCACGAAGGGCGGCGTCACTCCATTGATGATGGAGGAATGCGAAGAGGAAGACGAGCCTGCGGCCGCCGCTCCTCAGCAGGCACCTGTACTCGCTGTTGCCGCGCCTTCGCTTGCACCGTCCGCCACTTCGCAGGCCAGCTTGCCGAACCCTGCACCGAAGGAAGAAGCAGCGGTCGTTGCGCCGCCGATGCCTGAATGGGAGTTGGCTCCCTCCGACAAAACACTGAATGCAGCGTTGAAGCGCTGGGCGGCGAAGGCCGGATGGCAGCTGGTATGGGAGTTCCCGCATGACTACGAAATCGACGTGCGGTCGACTATCCCGGGAACGTTCGAGGAAGCGATCGATGCCGTCGCAAGGAACATCAGTACCGCCGAGACGCCGATGCGCGCCATCTTCTACAAGGGCAACAAGGTCCTTCGGATCGTTGCCAAAGGGAGGGAATAATGTATCCACGACCGATCCTGCGAAGCCTAGCCATTCTTTCTGTGGCACCTGTCCTCGCTGCCTGTACCGGCTTGCCTGAAAAGGTGACCACGCTGTTCGAGAAGACCGACAAGGAAGCGACCACGCTGGTCAAGGAAGTCGGCAAGTCCACTCCCGCCGCTGCAGGCGTGACGGCGCCGCCACCGTCCGCGGCCGTCCACGAAGACGGCCTCTGGATAGGCAAGAACATCGTGCGCCGCGACCCCAACGCGCTGCCGCCGATCTTCAATGAGCCGGCGACTTATGACCGCACCGTGTCCTCGCTGGCGGATTTTGCGGAACGCATCACGCTGCGCTCCGGCATTCCCGCAAAAACAAGCCCGGATGCGATTGTTGCCGCGCAGGCAGCCATCCAGGGAACAGCGGGGATGGCAGGCGCACCTGCTGCCGCCGGAGCGCCGGCGGCAGCACCGGCTCCCGTTCCTGCAGCGCCTGGGTTGCCGGCCTTTGGTGCGGCCGCCGCCCTAGCCCGGCAGGGGGCCCAGTTGCGTATTAACTACACCGGGGGCACATTCAAGGGACTGCTCGACACGGTCACGGCGCGCCTGGGCGTTTACTGGAAGTATGTCGACGGAACGATCCAGTTTTACTTCACCGATTCACGCACCTTCCAGGTGAATGCGATTCCGGGGGATTCGTCGTTCACCGCCACGGTTGCCAGCGGCGCGACATCGACGCCGGCGAATGGTGGCGGCGCGGGAGCCGGCGCGGGCGGCGGGGGTGGCGCCGCCGGCGTGAGTGCGAACAATACGCAAAACACAGCGGTTACATCCCAGCTTGCTGTCTATGCAAGCATCGAGAAAGCGGTCACGGCAATGCTGTCGACCTATGGCAAGGTGGTCGCGTCTCCCGCAACCGGCACGATTACGGTTGTCGACACGCCGGATCGACTAGACCGCATCGCCGCGTTTATCGACAGTGAAAACAAGGCGCTCTCGCGGCAGGTCGTCATCAACGTCACTGTACTGGCCGTAACGGTATCGGATGCAGATGAATACGGCATCAACTGGGATCTCGTCTACAAAAACCTGCGCGAAACCTACGGGATCAAGAACACGGTGGCGTCGAGCCCCAATAGTGTCGGCTTCACGGCCGGCATCCTCAACACGGCGGCTAGCTCCCTGGCCGGCACCACCCTCGTAATCAAGGCATTGTCCGAACAGGGCAAGGTCCGCCGGCATACCACGGCCTCGGTCGTCACGCTCAACAACCAGCCGGTTCCGGTCCAGGTTGCAAAACAGACCAGCTACCTGCGGTCGTCGCAAACGACAGTAACCACCCTCGTGGGAACAACCACGACCCTGACGCCGGGCACGGTGACATCCGGTTTCAACATGAGCATCCTGCCGCATGTTCTCGCCAATGGAACTGTCATGCTCCAATTTTCCACAGATATCTCGTCGTTGCGCGGTATTCGCACAGTCACCAGCAGCGGAAGCGCGATCGAGACGCCGGAAATGGACACACGAAATTTCCTGCAGCGGGTTTCAATGAAATCGAACGAAACACTGGTCGTCAGCGGCTTTGAACAGGCGGACGACAACCTGGACCGGCAAGGCGTGGGCAAGGCCGAGAACTTCCTGTTCGGCGGCGGACAAAAGGCAAAGTCGAGCCGGGAAGTAATCGTCATCCTGATCACGCCAACAACGATGTCCGTAACCTGACAGGCAGCGAGCCATGGCCACCCACATCATCCAGATCGGAAAACACAAGTTCATCTGTGGCCTGTTCTGGCAGTCCCTGTCACGCCCGCGCGAGCTGAAGAAGGAAGCAAAGGATCTCGCCAACAAGATCGATTCCGACCTGCTGGTGGTGATCAGAGATCAGACAATGGCACAGGCCGGCTTCGCTCATACCCGGGACGGCGCGCGCCGCATGACCTACTCGCTCGCCGCCGCGATTTCGAAAACGCTCAGCGAGGAAGGCGGCTACTACGACGGCCGCATCCAGCCGGTACACGACTGGCTCGGGGCATTCAAGCTGCCCGACGGCATGTGGGCCTATTTCGCCGTGCGCGACGCCAACTTCCTCCCGAACGGCGATTTCGCCGGCACGCGCGAGGAAGTGCTCGACCGACTCCATGGCGACTACGGCCTGGGCGGATGGAACATGGTGGTCGGCGATGCCGAACTGGAAGAATACGGATTCCACAATTTCGATGCGCGAAGCATCGAAGAGCTGATTCCCCACACGAAGAATGGGCAGATCAAGGTGCAGAGCACGTGGGCGCTGCGGCCGGTGAAGACGGAGGTGCCGGCGAAGGCCGTCATCGCCGGAACGGCTGCAGCAGCCATCCTCGCAGCGGGAGGCGCCTACTACTGGCATACCGTCCAGAAGCAACGGGAAGCGGAAGAACGCGACCGCGCAATCGAGGCTGCACGTCAAAAGATGCTGTCCGGGGCAGCACCGGCAACACCAGTGAAGCCATGGCCGGGCAAGCCTGCGCCGCTCGCAGCGGCACGGGCATGCGTCGAAAAATTCACGCATATCGTTCCCGGTGGCTGGCAACTCGATACATACGAGTGCAACGGCACGCGTGCCCTCTACACCTGGTCGCGCCAGACATCCACGATTGAGCTCCTGCTCGCGCAGGTCCCCGGTGCCACCATCGATTTCGGCGGCGACAAGGCGACTTATTCGGAACCGCTGCAGCCAGAGCCCGGCAAGGACGACGCACTGCTCGCGTACAAGGAACTGGTTGAACCCATCCTGTCCCGCCTGCAGACGCTGAAACTGGCGCTGAAGCTTGCAAGGCCGGCAGCGCCCCCTGCCGCAAAACCGGCTTTATCAGACATCGCCGCAAAGGCGCCGCCCCCGGCGGAATGGCAAACAATTACATTCAACGTCGCCACCGGCGGCCTGTCGCCCGTAGAAGTGGCGAGAGTGCTGGACCGCCCCGGTGTACGGCTCGACAAGATCGCCTACAAGGGCGGCGCATGGTCAATGGAAGGAGTGATGTATGCGAAATAAGCTCAAGTGCTTCGCCCTGATTGTCGGCATCGGCTGTGCAAGCGTATCCTCGGCCGAAACCATCTCCGACAGCCTGACCCGGATCGAATCGGAGACCTTGGTGCTCAAGGCGCGCGAAAAGCAGCTGGAAGCGCAATCCAACATCCTCGCCCGGCAGTCCGAGATTGCCGTCAAGCAGGCAGTCTCGGACATCCTGTCCCAGTCCTCGGTGTCCGGCAATCCGGTCATCCGCGCCATCGAGGGCATTGGCCGCGTGCTGCACGCTACCCTGCAGCTTCACAGCGGCGCGCTTGTCGAAGTCAAGGCCGGCGATATTTTGCCGAATGGAATGAGGATCATATCGGTCCGCCCCAACGAAGTCATCGCGGAGACGACAAAGAAACAGCGGGTACGCCTCGCCGCCGCATCCACGCCCCCGGTCAACGCGAACGTCCCCTATGCAGGCGCGTTTCCCGGACCTGGCAACGCTCCCCAGCCCATGCTGCCGCCCGGCCTTCCGATGGGGAGGCCGCAATGAACAGCCCGGTCGAGCGGATTGCCGGTCCTGCCCCTGCCGCATCTTTTCCGGACCTGGACAGGATAGACCTTTCCAATGTCACGGTCCTGAGCCGCAGCGGAACCTTCGAATGCAGTGACGAAGAGCGCAAGCTGCTTTGCCTTCTTTCCGACGGCAGGCTGCTGGTCGTGCATGGGCAGGACTTCAATCCGCACGTGCTCTCCTATCGGGCCCGCCTCGAGAAGATGCAGAGACCGTTCCGCGTTGTGCACGTGGATGCCGGCACGATCGGCCATGCCTACTACCAGGCCGGCATGCCAGAAAGGGTTGACCGCCGTCAGGAACACTCGATGATGCAGGTTGCAGCCAAGGAATTGCTGGGCAAGGCCTGCAGAGCCCGCGCGTCCGACATCCACATCCGGGTCAGGAAGGAATGCACCGAGATCTACTTCCGCATCCATAACGACCTCGTCCGGGCAGGCGGACAGACGCGCGAGTACGGCGACCGCCTGCTGGCGACCATGTACGGCGCCATGGCATCGGTGTCCGACAGCTCCTACAAGCCGACGGAGCGGCAGGACGCCGCCATCTCGGACCGCGACAAGTTGCCGTCGACGTTGTACGGGGTGCGGATCGCCACGGCGCCGACGAGTGACGGCAACGTCATGGTGCTGCGGTTGCTGTACAACGATGCGGGCGACAATATCGATCTGCGCCCGCTCGGCTTCACGGACGCGCAGGCCGCCATGCTCCAGCGCTTGAAAGAACAGCCGATCGGGATGAACATCATCAGCGGTCCCACCGGCTCCGGCAAGTCAACCACCCTGCAGCGCATCCTCTCAGGCGAAATCCTGGAGGCGGACGGCAAGCTGCATGTGCTCACCGTGGAAGATCCTGTCGAGTATCCGATCGACGGGGCGGTGCAGACAGCGATCACCAATGCCGCCAACGAGGATGAGCGTTCGCGACTGTTCTCGGCGGCGATCGCCAATGCGATGCGGCTCGATCCCGACACGATCATGATCGGCGAAGTGCGTGACCGCGCATCGGCCCAGAACGCCCTCCGCGCATCCATGACCGGTCACCAGGTGTGGACGACGGTGCATGCCAACAGTGCACTGGCCATCGTCGACCGCCTGACCGATCTCGGCATGTCGATCAATCTCGTTGCCGACCATTCGGTCGTCACGGGACTCATCAGCCAGCGCCTCGTCAAGGTGCTCTGCCCGCACTGCAAGAAACGGCTCGTCCATCATCAGGATGCATTGCCGGATGCGCTACTGAAACGCGTCCGGCTGGCGGTGGCCGCCGATTTCACCAACGTCTGTATCGTCGGCCCGGGCTGCGACGATTGCCGTCACCAGGGGACGATAGGACGGACAGTGGTGGCGGAAGTGATCCTGCCGGACGCGCAACTCTTCGAGTACGTCCGTGCCGGCGACAAGCGCCGGGCCACCGAGTACTGGCTGCAGGAGATGGGCGGCACGAGCATTATCGAGCATGCGGTCGAAAAGGTCGCCGCCGGGCTTATCGACCCGCGCATGGCGGAAAAGGTGGTCGGTCACCTGGCCGACGCAACGATAGCGCCAACCCCGGCTCCCCGCCGGCCCACCTTGACGGAGGCTATGCGTGCTGTCTAGCCTGAACCGCTGGTGGGCAAAGCTCCAGTTCACGGATGCCGCACGGCTTCGCCTGTACCGCAAGATCGCGAAGATGCTTGCCAACGGCCTGCCGATGCTGAAGATCCTGGAAGAACTGCAGGATCGTGCGTCCTTCAATGGACGCAAGCCCAACGAGCCAATGGCGATCATGCTCGACGACTGCCGCCGCGCGGTACAGAACGGCCGCCTGCTGGCCGAAGGCCTCGAATGGTGGGCGCCACGCACGGAACAGATGATCCTGATGGCCGGCGAGCAGTCGGGGCGTCTGGAAATCACGCTTGAAGCCGTGGTCGATGTCGTGCAGGCGGAAAAGAAAGTCAAGAGCGTGATCGTCGGCGGTCTCGTCTATCCGGTGGCGGTCTTCTCGCTGGTCCTCATCTACATCTACATGTTTGGCACACGGGTAATCCCGGAGTTTGCCCGCATGGTCGATCCGGCGACTTGGCGCGGCGCGGCACGGTCGCTGTACATCATGTCGCTGCTGGTGCAGCAGTGGATGGGCTGGATCGTCATTGCATTGGTCGTCCTGGTTACCGGCGTGCTGGCGTCCATGCCGCTCTGGCGCGGCAATGTGCGCGTGATCGCCGACCGCTTTGCTCCCTACTCCATCTACCGCCTGCTGGTAGGCAGCGGTTTCCTGATGGCGTTTTCCGCACTGCAGTTTGCCGGCATCACTGTCGAGAAATCCTTGCTCCGGCTGTCCGACATGGCACAGCCCTGGTTGCGCGAGCGCCTCGACGGCGCGCTGCTCGGCATCAAGTCCGGCCTGAACTGCGGCGAAGCGCTGCGCAATGCCGGTTACGGCTTTCCGTCGAAGGAAGTGGTCGACGACCTCTGTATCTATGCCGAATACAAGGGCTTCGCCGAAGCGCTCAAGCTGCTCGCCGACGAATGGATGGAAGAAGGCGTCGAACAAGTGGCGATACAGATGAAGATCCTGAATGGATTTGCGATTGTCATGCTGGCAGTCGTTATTGGGTGGCTGGTGACCGGATTCTTCGGCATCCAGCATGAAATCGCGGCCATGACCCGTGGTGTCCGCTAACGTATGTTTTGGGTTCTAACCGGAGGCAATCATGAAACATCTGCAAATTGAAACAACGAGTGGTCCCATCCTGCTTCATCGTCAGCGTGGTGCTTCCCTGCTGGAAGGCATCGCGTATCTCGGTGTCGCGGCAATCGTCGTGCTGGGTGCGGTATCCCTGCTCACCAATGCGTTCGCCACGGCCCAATCGAACCGGGTGATCGAAGAACTCACTTCGCTGCGGACGACGGTCAAGAAGCTGTACATGGGGCAACCGGCTGGTTACGGCACGGGGAATATCAACGCCAATCTGGTCTCCGCAAGGGTGTTCCCGGCCACGCTGGCGGTGGTGGATACCGACACAGTACGCAATGGCTGGAACGGAGAGGTCACCGTAACTGGTGCAACAAGCACGTTCATCATCACCTATAGCGGTGTCCCGCAAACAGACTGCATCAACCTGCTTACCGGCGCAACCGGATGGACCGAGGTCGAGCAGTCGGCCGGCACCCCGACATCTATTACCACTTTCCCGGTCACGCTGGCGCAGGCAACGGCGGCATGCAACGTCACGGCAGCAAGTGGAAACACACTGAATTTCGAATCCACCTGATACCTGTCGATCGCCATGAGTGAAGCAAGCAAGGTCAGCCAGCTCGAATTCTCGGATCTCTACCTGGGACATCCGTCCCTGGCGGACCGGTTTTCGGACGTGCCCGGAGCCAGTACGAATCCGCTCCCGGCCGGGCCGGCCTTGCGCAACGACCTGGACCAGCTGACCGGCATGTGCCGGGATGCGCTCAAGACGACGCCGTCCGCGCGGGAATTCAAAGTGCATTACGACGGCATCACGTACCGCGCGTCGTTGATGCATGCACTCTCGGGTGACGTCTTCGTGCTGCGAAAAATGGCAGGCATCATCCATTCCCTGGAGGAACTGGGCATCCCCAAGGCATATGTCCGGCACCTGATGACGCGTGACCTGTCCGGCCTGTTGGTCATTTCCGGCGCGATCAAGGCGGGCAAGACCATGACGGCGTACGCCACCGTCAAGGACAGGCTGACCGCATACGGCGGCGTCGCGATCACGATGGAAGACCCGGTCGAAATCCCGATGGAAGGCAGTCATGGCCAAGGCGTCTGTTTCCAGACCACGGTACCGTGCGACCGGAACGGATTTGCCGACGCCTTCCGGCACCTCACGCGATGGGGAGCGCGCATCATCTTGATCGACGAAATCCGTGACCAGGAAACCGCTGCCGAAGTACTGCAGGCGAGCATCAGCGGACATCTCATTGTCACTACGATGCTGGCCGAAAACGTGATCCAGACCATCTCGAAGCTGCATGGGATGGCGAATTGCAAGCTGGCGCCGGGGAGCTCGCAGTCGTTACTGGCCGACGGGCTGGTCGGCGTCCTCCACCAGAAGATCGCGCGCGGGAGCATGCCCAAGCTCGAAACGGAGTTCCTGTTCCTCAAGGACGCGCCGGTCATCAAGTCCGTGCTGCGGAGCGGCAAGTACGAAACGCTTGCCTCAGACATCCGGCACCAGATGACCTCCATGATCACCGAGAACGCCGCAGCCCGGCGGAGGATGGAGGCGTGAATGTGGCATATCTTGATGGTGCTGTCGCTTGCATCGCTGGCCGGCCTGTACGCCACCTTTGACAAGCCGGCCTTGGCCGCCTACGAGAACGTGGATGCGGTCAATCTGGTGCGGGACATGGCGCATTACCGCGAGGCGGTCATCGCCTATTTTGCGCAGAACCCGGGCGTGTATCCGAGGGCCGACATCACCGCTCTCCTCTCAGCAAACGTATGGCCATCGTGGTCCACGCTACAGCACAAGCATACCCTCCCCAGGTGGGCACATTACCGGGACAGCGACGGCATGCTCTATGTCTATGCGGCCTCTGAGCCGGACGTGAACCTTTTTCCGGAATTGATGAAGCTGACTCAGAACTCGGTCCTGGTCGGCGTGTATCGCGCAGGGGACACCACCCTGTATTCCCCCGTACTCGGCGACACGGGCCGCAAACTTCCGACATCTGGCAGCGCTGCCATTCCCGTCGGCAGTCCGGTGTGGATTGCCGTCGATCGATGAAGGAGTACCCCATGAAAACTCGTCAGCGTGGAACGACCATTATCGAAATCCTGGGCGCGGTTGCCGTCGGTTCGCTGATGCTCGTCGGACTGACCTCCATGATCGACAGATCCCTGGAGGACACCAGGGGACAGCAGGCGGCGCTGCACCAGGCACGGATTGCGGATGCTGCGCGCAAGTACATCAGCGCGAACTATACGCCCCTCAAGGACACCGCGAACCAGCCGCACATCGTGGTCGCAGTGCCGGTCGCCAACCTGATCACCCAGAATTTCCTGCCGGCCGGGTTTTCCGCCACCAACAACTACAACCAGACCACCTGCATCCTCGTACGCCAACCAGTGCTGCTAAGCGGCAAGCTCGAAGCGCTTGTCGTGACCACCGGCGGCACCCCGATTGAAGACAGGCACATCCGGATGATTGCCGCCAATGCCGGAGAAGGCGGCGGTTACATCGCAGCGGCTGCGCCGACAACGGCACAGGGCGCGTCGTGGAGCACGGACACGGCGGCCTACGTCGGTGTCGAGTGCGGCAACGGTGGACCGATTGTACTGAGCGGCACAGCGTCCGACGCCGGCCATCTGGTCTCCAACCTGTTCTACGACGGTCCCGGTTTCACGGATTTCCTGTATCGCTATGAAATCGATGGCCGCCCGGACCTGAACAAGATGCATACCCCGATCAAGATGACAGAAAAGGCGATCGTCACCGAAGGCACGGCCTGCGGCACCCATGCAGCAATCGCCGCCGACAACAATCGCAATCTGCTTCGCTGCGGTTCGAACGGGCTATGGACACAAATGACTTACTGGAAGAGCCCGGTCGAGAACTTCACTAAATTGAACGAGCTCACGGACAAGGTGGACGGTGAGGTCCGGATCATACGCGACAAGAAACGCGCCTTCGCATGGGATGCCAACAGCAACTCTTGGATGGCATTGGCCGTAGACCAGGACGGCAATATGGCGATCGAGAAAAATCTCGTCGTTGGACAAGACGTGAACGCAAAGTGGGTCCGCGGCGAATGGGGCCTAAGCGGTGGGCAGGTGTACCTGGAGTACGTATGGCAAGCGGGACAAGAATGCGCCATTCCGACGTTGACGGACAACGGGTGGGAAATTTGGTATGACGTCGGGATGTTCGTCAGGGATTGGCGCGGTTTATTGTTGAGCTGCAAGCCGTACACGCCCGAGCTCGCGGCCGAATATCCGGGAATACCGGCCCCATCGACCGGTCATGCATGGGTCTACCAGAACGGCAAGTTCACGCCTTGAAAGGAAATTGACGTGCGCGCACACAGCGTGATTCTTGCAGCCGCCATGGCGCTGGCCTCCTGCCCGGTGCTGGCGTCATGCTGGAACGAGGCAGCGGCGCGATTCGGCGTCAACCCGAACCTGCTCTATGCCATCGCAAAGACCGAATCCAGTCTCAACCCGCATGCGCTGAACCGCAACAAGAACGGCAGTTACGACATCGGCCTCATGCAGATCAACAGCCGTTGGTTTCCGACCTTGCGCAAGTACGGCGTAAGCGAAGAACAGCTATTGGATCCATGCACCAGCATCCATGTCGGTGCATGGATCCTCGCGCAGAACATGCAACGGATGGGCAACTCCTGGGAGGCGGTCGGCGCCTATAACGCGAGGGATCCGGTATTGCGGCAGCGGTATGCGGGCAAGGTATACCGGAACATCCCGCTTGCTGCTCGCCAGTGAAGGCTACTCGGGTGCGTGATGGATGCGCGATCATCAGCAGGAAATCCGTTTCCCGAACCCGGCACGAACTCAACCATTCAGTTCAAAGATCGCCATTCCTGCCAGCATGGCGAGCACAAAAATGGCTGCCTGTTCGCTCCCGGTTGCCAGGTTGACCAGCGCCGACCCGGGACAAAGACCGGCCAATCCCCATCCTGCACCAAAAATCAAGCCGCCAAGAATCAGGCGTCGGTCGATATGCTTCGTCGACGGCAATTGCACAACCTCACCCAAAAACGAGCTCGGCCGTTGCGCGGCAATTCGGAAAGCAACGGTGCCGACTGCAACCGCCCCTGCCATCACAAATGCCAGCGACGCGTCCCATCGTCCCGCCAAATCGAGAAACCCGATCACTTTCGAAGGGTCGGTCATACCGGAAAGGAGCAACCCTATCCCAAAGACCAGGCCTGCCGCAAATGCGAAGAGAATTTGCATGATCGCGTCCTCAGCCGAGGAGGTGTCGCACGATGAACACGGTGGCAAAGCCTGCGCCCATGAATACTGCAGTTGCAACCATGGAGCGCGGTGAAAACCGTGACAGACCGCATATGCCGTGGCCGCTGGTGCAACCAGAGCCGTACCGGGTACCGATTCCAACCAGGAGCCCCGCAAGCACCAGCATGCCGGCACTTGTATCGATGCGAACGGAAGGTAGCGGCGCGACAAGTCGAAACGCGAACGGCGCAAGTATCAAACCCAAGATAAATGCAGCCTGCCAACCGGTGTCTCCCCGCTTTGGCCGTATCAAATTACCCAGAATGCCGCTGATGCCGGCGATTCGTCCATTGAACAGGATAAGCATGGCTGCGGCCATCCCGATCAAGACGCCGCCTGACAAGGAAGACCATGGGATAAGGTTCGTCCAGCCCGGATTCATGCCTTTGTTCCTTTCTTTGGCTGCAAATACGCCGGCCTTACATCCTTAACTGGCAGCGAGTTTAAGACGCGAGTGCGAACCGAGAGCAGGTAATGTCACGGACATCAGATTCTTATCCGCAGCGCCTTCATGACGCGCCTGCGCCTCCTCCGCAAGCTTGAAACGCGCAACCGCCTGCGCCAACCGGACGGCTTGATCCTGCAGGCTTTGCGCCGCCGCAGCCGCCTGCTCTACGAGGGCCGCATTGTGCTGCGTGACCTCATCCATCTGAGCCACCGCC
Organism: Noviherbaspirillum sp.; assembly: GCA_035627275.1. Taxonomy (GTDB): domain Bacteria; phylum Pseudomonadota; class Gammaproteobacteria; order Burkholderiales; family Burkholderiaceae_D; genus Noviherbaspirillum. The sequence continues at coordinate 116,397 of DASPMC010000057.1, read as the reverse complement.
TGGTTAACCTGTTCGATGCCTGCGCTCTGTTCCTGGGTCGCGGCAGTGATCTCGCTCATGATGTCGGTCACGTGCCTGATCGACCTGACGATTTCATCCATGGTCCTGCCCGCTTCATCGACGAGGCTACTGCCGGCGTCAATCCTGCCGACCGAGTCGTCAATCAGCGTCTTGATCTCCTTCGCCGCAGTTGCCGAACGTTGCGCCAGGTTGCGCACCTCCGTCGCAACCACCGCAAACCCGCGTCCCTGCTCGCCCGCGCGGGCAGCTTCCACTGCAGCATTCAAGGCCAGGATATTGGTCTGGAACGCGATGCTGTCGATGACGCCGATAATGTCCACGACCTTGCGCGAGCTTTCCTTGATCGATCCCATCGTCTCCACGACCTGGGCGACGACCTTGCCGCCTTTCATCGCTACACTGGACGCATTGTCAGCCAGTTGATTTGCCTGTCGTGCGTTTTCCGCATTCTGCCGCACCGTGCCGGTCAGTTCCTCCATCGAGCTTGCGGTTTCTTCGAGGCTCGATGCCTGCGACTCTGTACGTGCCGACAGATCGGCGTTGCCAACCGCGATTTCCCGCGACGCCGTATCGATCGCCTCGGCCGAATGGCGGATATCGGCCAGCGTCTGGTTCAGGTTCTGGCGCATCGTATGCATGGCAAACAGCAGGCTTGAACGGTCATTCCTGCCAAGCGCGATGGAAGCGGAAAAGTCCCCGGCGGATATGCCGCTCGCGATGTTCGCCGCGTAATCCGGCTCGCCGCCGAGCTGTTTCATTACGCTTCGGGTCAGCCAGGTCATCATCGCCGCACCCAGGATGATCGCCATGGCGCCAAGCACCACGCTGGTGATCAGCATCTGCTGCGTGAACGAACTCATGCTGGATTTTGTCGTCGACACCGCGGCATTCTTGGCCTTGACGAAGTCCAGCAGGGGTACGCGCATTTCCCGCCATACCGGTGTTTCTTCCTTGCTGATCATTGCAATCGCGCCGGCCTGGTCCGCTGCGGCAAGTGCGACGATCCGCTCTTGTATGGGTATTTGCCGCTCACGGATCGCGGCGATCTTCTTCAGCAGATTCAGCGTTTCAGGGGCCGCACTTGCCAGTGCTATGGCCGCGTCATTGGCTTTCTTGAATTCCCTGCTCGCATCTTCGAGATTTTTATAGGCCACCTTGTTAACGGGATCCATCACGATGTTGCGCAATGCCTGTCCCATCTGCAGGCCCTGAGCATACATATTGGTCGTCGCCTGCAATATCGCCTGGTCTTCATCCAGGAAGGTTTCAAAACGCGACTTCGTGCTGTGCATGCCAATGTATGCCACTGCCAGTGCGAGGATGAAGAGGAAGAAACACAGCCCCATACTCAAAATCATCTTTGTCTTCAACTTCATTTCTTTACTTGCCTTACTTATATCTGGTACACCGGTAACAACCTTCTGATCAATGCCTAAGCAGGTGTGCAAAAGTTCTTTGACAGTATTGATCCTCCATCTCTCAAATTTCCGTCATTCCTGCGAAGGGGCTATGGTATGCACATATCTTGGCAACATACGTTCGACAGCGGGTATCGGTGTTTGCCTTGCTATACACCTCCCCCGTCGTCCTCGCGAAGGCGGGGACCCATAAGCCCGGCACTCGAGCAAGCTCACTATGGGTCCCCGCTTTCGCGAGGACGACGGGGAAAGGACATTGAAAATTTACCGTCTGCGCCCACACTCAAGCAATCCAATGTTTTCCAAAAATATGGACGTACCACAGCGCAAAGGCGGGAATGACGGGAAAAAGGCAAGGTAGCGGATCAGACAATAGCCCGCCCTTACATTTCCAGATCCTCCGTAACAGCAGCAATACCGGCCCTGGCGCACATATCGTCGGCTTCTCCCGATGGCGCGCCTGAAATACCGATGGCCCCGTACAGGCTTCCGCCGGCTTCGATCATCATTCCGCCGCCGATTGCGAGTACATTCGGAATGTGCCTGATTCCGCTCGCCGCCTTACCGCTTTGCGTTGCTTCTGCAAATTGCGTCGTGTTGGATTTGAAACTGACCGCCGTCCACGCTTTGCTGACGGCGGCATCCGGCGTATGCATGCCGGCGAACCGGTCGCGCAGTACCACTTGCGTCTGGCCCGTACGATCCACCACGGCTACCGCCACCTGGTAACCGGCGTCACGGCATTTCTTCAATCCGGCCAGCGCTGCTTTCAACGCGGTTTCAGGCGTCATCAACTTGATGGCATAGCTGGCGTCCTGGCCATGGACCGTCGTCTGGAAGCCGACGCTCAACGCGACCGCAAGTAGTGCTTTGTATGGATGTTTCACGGTTTATCTCCTGTTGCAGTGGCTCGCCGTGAGGCAGCCAGTTTTTTTGTCGCTTCGGAAAAGGCCTTGTCCAAATATCCGCCATACAGCCCCGCAACATCCCCGCCGATGATTGGCTCCGTCAACGAATGTCCTGACGAATCGAGAAACACGACCGTGGGTGCAAAGCGGATATTGAGCGTTCTGGCCAGGCTTCGGTGGCTGACGATCTGTCCTGTGAACCCGACAAAGGTCTGCGTGCCGTCGATCTCGGCTTCCCGGATGATCGGCCGTTCTTTCACCGGCAGGTCGCGCAGCAGCGGCGCCAGATAGTTCTGCCTCACCACTCGGCAAAACGAACATCCCGGCAGAGAGAACAGGATGACCACGGGTTTGCCTTCCTGTTGTGCTTGCACGGCGTCGCGTTGCAGATCGACTGGTGCCGGAAGAGCAGTGCCTGTCGCATCCGCTGTCCGAGCAAACGCGAAGCAGAGGAAGGCTGCGAGGAGAATTCGCGATGTCATGCGCGGCTCTCTTGTCTCCGGTGCGCGATCATAATTGAGTTACCTTCCCTGCCAGCTTCAGATCGCGATCCCGGGATTGCCTTCCATGCCGACGATGCGCGGCGTGTTCAGCTTGTGCGGCTTTACTGTCTTATTTGTGCGCAGCCACTGTGCGACGACATCCCAGACCGGCTCGCCCTTGGCACCTTCGGCCACCGGCGCCCAGCCGGCCACCTTGTACGTCTTGTTGGCTTCGACCGGTTTACCGTTCAGGCGCATATCCTGAATGCGCGCCCCCATCTTTGCCTTCGGATCGATGGTGTAAGTCATGCCGCCCACGCGCACCATGTCGCCGCCTTGCTGGTAATACGGATCGGGATTGAACAGGTTGTCGGCGACGTCCTCCAGCACCGTCTTGATCGTCTCGCCGCTCATCTCGGACAAGGTGCTGTACGAGTAGGTCGTGGCAGTCTGGTCCATCAAGTGTTCCATCAGGATCGGGCTGTTCGGCAGCAGCGACGTACCCCAGCGGAATCCCGGCGAGAATGCGATCTCGGCGCCTTTGACGTCCATTAGCGCATCAACGATCAACTGGTCGAAGGTGCCGTTGAAATTGCCGCGGCGATAGAGCGTTCCCTCGGTGACTGCGAGCCGCTCGTTCAGTCTGGATTCGAAAGGCGCGCGGATTTTTTTGATGAGCGCCTCCATCTCCTTGTCCGCCGGCAGGAAGTTGGAGAAGACCGGCAACAGGTGATATTTGAACCCTTGGACCTTGCCGCCGCGGACATCGAAGTCCAGCATGGCGAGAAACTTGCCGTTGCTGCCCGCGTTCGTGACCAGGGTCTTGCCGCCGGCATTGTCCACCATGACCGGCGCCGGCATGCCGTCGTGCGTATGGCCGCCCAGGATGGCGTCGATGCCGCGCACGCGGGAAGCCATCTTGATGTCGACATCCATGCCGTTATGCGACAGGACGACAACCACCTTCGCACCTTTGGCGCGGGCTTCGTCCACCATCTTCTGCATGTTTTCATCCTGAATGCCGAAGCTCCACTCCGGCACCATATAACGCGGATTGGCGATCGGGGTGTAGGGAAATGCCTGGCCGATGATGGCGACCTGCACGCCATTCATTTCCTTCATCACATACGGGCTGAATACCTGGTCGCCGAAATCGGTCGTCTTGATATTCTGCGCGACAAAATCGACCTTCCCCTTGAAGTCCTTGTCGACGATTTCCTTGACCCGCTTGTCGCCGAGCGTCATCTCCCAATGCGCGGTCATCACATCGACGCCGAGCTTGAGGCAGGCATCGACCATGTCCTGGCCATTGGTCCACAATGCAGTCGCCGATCCCTGCCAAGTGTCGCCGCCGTCGAGCAGCAAGGCGCCTGGGCGGCTTGCCTTCATGCGCTTGACCAGCGTTGCGAGGTGGGCGAAGCCGCCGACCTTGCCATAGGCCTGGGCCGCTTTTTCGAAGTTCAGATAGGAGAATGCGTAGGCTTGCGCCGTGTTCGGCTTGACGCCGACCTGCTTGAGCAGCTTTTCGCCGACCAGATGCGGCATCCGCCCGAATGCATCGCCGATGCCGAGATTGACGCTCGGTTCGCGAAAATAAATCGGCTGCAACTGGGCGTGGCAATCGGTGAAATGCAGGAAATGGACATTGCCGAACCTCGGCACGTCGTAAAGCTTATCGGCCGACGGCGCAGCCAATGCAGCCTTTGCATTGAGCGCCATGCCGCCTGCCGCCGCGATTCCCATTACCTGCATGAATTCACGACGATTCATACCCATTTCATATTCCTTCACTCAATTCAAAGGGCCGGCATTGCGCCGCCCCTGTTGTTCATGACGCTTCTGTCCGGCTTATTTGTTGACAGGCGAAGCCGGGTCCAGCAGCAAGGCCATGACATCCTTCAACTGCTTTTCATCCAGGATGCCAGCGTGGCCGAAGCGCGGCATGTTGGAACAGGCATTGAACGCCTGCGAGTTATAAATCTTGGCCCAGGTGTACTTGAGTATCGCTTCGCTCTGGCCGCGCAGTTTTCCGTAGTGGTAGAGCGATGGACCGATGTTCCCGAAAGAGATCTCTTCCTTGCTGATCTGATGGCAGGCGTAGCAGTTACCGCCATTAGGACTGCCCACCTTGTCGGAAGACTGCATCCCGCGGCCGCTCTGCGCGATCTTCTCGCCCTCCTGCCACTTGCCGAGATACTTTCCGTCCGCCGGATATTTGACCAGCTTCAGCTGCGCGGACTCGATCTTTTCTGAAATCTCCTTCGGACGTTCGGCCGGATACGGATATTCGCTGCACAGCCGCTGCGCCTCGTCTTGATCGAGGATGCGCTCGACGGTGGCCGGCCCCTTGGATTTGAAATCCGCCTTCATCAGTTCCATCGCCGCCTTGCCGTAGTCGGTGTCGACCGCGATCGTTGCGCAACCGGCTACCGCTGCGGCAGATACCAATACGATGCCAATTCGTTTCATGCTGGTCTCCCCTATCGTTTCAGCGCCGGAGCGTTGTACACACCACCCTCTGCATTTTTTGCCAGGAACATCGTGACTGCCGTAATCACGTCGGAGCCGTATAGCGGCTCGGGAAAACGTTGCTGGCGGAAGCAGTCATACAAGCGATGCTGCATCGTCCGTACTTCGCCCTGCGACACACGATAGGCCGGCCAGGTCGTATACGCCTGCTGCGCATTGGTCTTGTTCAGGATGTTTGGCAGCTCCTGCAAGCGGATGCGCTGACCGTCGGTGGAGTGGCATGTGGCGCAAGCAAAGTCGTGCGCACCGCCGCGGTGGAAGAAGATCTTCTTGCCGATCTCATAGGCGCGCTTTTCCTGCGGATGCGCGGTCGACACCGCCATCTTCATGCCTTTTGATTCGGCAGTAATGTAGGACACCAGCGCTTCGATATCGGACGGATTACCGGCCGATCCGAACGGCGTCTTCGTCGCCTGTTCGCGGGTCAGGCCCTGCAGCGTCATGCGGCAGTGCATGAGCCGCTGCTCGAGGTCCATCACCTTGTTGACATCCTTGAAGTAGCGCGGCAATTCGACATAAGCACCCTTCACTACCCCGGGCCCCTTGCCCAGATCGCACTGCTCCAGGGAGGCATTCCGAGGGCCCGTCTTGGTCTTCCACAACTCTTCCCCACGCATTTCCCAGAGTTCAGCGGGATTTCCATCAGCCAGCAACTGGCGATACTTCGCGATTTCGTCCGTCGCCGAATTCTCGGCGAATACGGGGAATACGGGTGCTGCCACGCCCACGGCAAGCGCCGTGAAAAAACAAGAGACTGTGCGTCTCATAACGCCTCCTTGAAATGAGAACATCGTGGTCTGCGCCACCTTCGTTGAACACTTACTCATTGAGCGCTCATTTGTTGAACGACTAAGCAATCGCTGCTTCATCCGTGCGGGTGTCGCCCTTGTTGTCGGTCCAGGTGATCGTGATCTTGTCGCCCTTGGCGCCGCCCTTGAACTTGAACGACAGGAACGGATCTTTGGAGACGGATGTCCCCATCTGCGCGTCCAGCACCACCTTGTCGTTGCACTTCGCGACCAGCGTCTGAATGAAGTGCGGCGGAATGGCCTTGCCGGACGCATCCTTGCGCTGGCCGGTTTCCATGTCATGCCGCATCAGTACTTTTACCTCTACAACCTCGCCCGTCAGGTTTGCGCGAATGCGCATCGGATTTGCCATGATGTGTTCCTCTTGAAATTGGTTTGCGCGTACAGGGTCGATCAGCGGCAGATCAGCCGCCACAGCCGCCCAGCGTCACTTTGATTTCCTTGCTGGCGATGAGCCATTTGCCGTCGGCCTTGACCAGCGCATGGACATTGGAGGTGCCGCCCATCTTGACGCGCGTGCTGACGGACGCTTCGGTGCCGGCCGGGATATTGAAGCTGGCCGACAGGGGGGTCGGGTTCTTTTCAACCAGGATGGCGATGAATTCGGTATTCGGCGCCGCGCTCGACACCGACACCGGAACGACCGCGCCGTTTTCGGCAATGTCCGGGCCGCTCACTGTCACATCCTTGCTGACGGCGAACTTGTCGCCGCCCAGCGCCTTGATCGCATCCTCGAGGCTTTTCGCCTCGAAAACCTTGCCCTGCCATTCGGCGGCAAACACATCTGTCGGCTTCAATAGACCGGCAGTGATGGCCAGCCCGAGCACAGAGGTGATGCGCAACATGTCGCGTCGATTCTGATTCATTACTTTCTCCTCTCGATAAATTGACAACCCGCCTGGCGCATTGCGATGCGCTCTTGCGCGCTACTTCTCAAGTGCTTCATGTACTACTTCGCACCCTTCAAAATCCAGTTCACCAGCGTCTTGATGTCGCCCTCGTTTACATGCGCCTGCGCTGGCATCGGGACCGGGCCCCAGCTTCCGCTCGTGCCGTTTTTGACCTTGTCGAACAGACGCGCTTCGGCACCTGCGTCACCCTTGTACTTGGCGGCGATTTCGGTAAAGCCGGGCCCCACGATCTTGTTGCTCACGCCATGGCAGGCAACGCATGCGTATTGCTTCGCAAGGTTCAGCGGATCAGATTTCGTCGCTGCCGGAGCATCTGGCTTGGCTGCTGGTACCGCAGCGGCAACGTCCTGGCGCTTGCCGGATGAAACAGGAGTGGTCGGCGCCGGTTTGCTGGTGTCCGCCCCGCGCACCGGGCCGAAGCTGCGGTTTTGCTGCTCGAGGTTGCCATGCGCGTTCCTGGCGACTTCGGGCAACGTAGATCTAACTCGTGCATCGGTAGCGCAGTCCTTCATGCAGGCAATGCTCTTCACATCCGGTTTGCCCGCCACATCCCACATGCCGTGCGTAGTCGTCATACCGTTCCGGTTCGGCATCAGCTTTTGCACTTCCGCGATGTTCTTGTCCGAAAGCGTGAAATCATCCGGCACGATCTCAGCCATGTTCAGGATGTAGGCTGTCACGGCGTAGACTTCTTCCGTCGTCAGGCTCTTCGGCGCCGTCCACGGCATCGCGCGGTTGATGTAGTCCCACAGGGTGGAAACGGTCGGAACTTTCATCAAGGTGGTGCGTTGCGGCTGCTTGTTGTCCGCGAGCGCGGCGACCCTGCCGGTCTTGATGTCTTCTTTCGTCGTGCCGCCCACGATCGGCGTAAACACTTCATTCGATTCGCCGAAGGTGCCATGGCAGGATGCGCATTTGCCTTCCCACACTTGCATGCCCTTGGCGACGGTGCCGGATCCTTTCGGAAGGCCTTTGAAGTCGGGGCGCACGTCAATGTCCCAGGCCGCGATTTCCTTATCCGTCGCGGCGCGCCCGATATTGGGGTAACTCTGGGCGAAGGAAACGGAACTCGCTACCGCCAGCGAAATCGCGATCAGGGTTTCAATACACTTGGACATTCGAAACCTCCCCGGATGCGTCGACTTTCCACGACTGGATGGCATTGTTGTGATAGATCGATTTGGTGCCCCTCACCGCGCGCAGCTCATTGATCTTGGGCTGTACGTAGCCGGTCTCGTCGATCGCGCGGGATTGCAGCACCGCTGGAGAGCCGTCCCAGACCCAATCGATGTTGAAGCGGGTCAGGCATTTGGACAGCACCGGCGTCTCGAGCCGCGCCGTGCGCCAGGTCCTGCCGCCGTCGACGGAGACATCGACGCGCTTGATTTTTCCGCGGCCCGACCAGGCCAGGCCGGTGATGTTGTAGAAGCCCTTGTCCAGCAGCCTTTGTCCCGCCGAAGGCGTGGTGATGACGGATTTGCATTCCTGGATGGAGGTAAATTGCCGGTACATCCCGTCGGGCATGGCGTCGATGTAGTGGATCGCTTCGTCCTTGGTGCCGTAGGGTTTGTCGCCCACCTCGATGCGGCGCAGCCACTTGACCCATGACACGCCTTGCACGCCGGGCACTACCAGGCGCATCGGATAGCCGTTTTCCGGACGCAGCATTTCGCCGTTCATGCCCCATGCAACGATCACGTCGTCGAGCGCACGCTCGATGGAGATGGTGCGCGTCATGCCCGATCCGTCGGCACCCTCGGCAAGGATGAATTTGCCGTTCTTCTTGTCGTAGCCGCAGTCTTGCAGGAGCACCGACAGCGGCACACCCGTGAACTCGCTGCAGCTCAGCATGCCATGCGAATACTGGACCGTCGGCACGGCGACATTCCCCCACTCCATCGCCGTATTGGCGCCGCACTCGATGAAGTGCATGCGCGATACCGAAGGCATGCGCATCAGGTCGTCCATCGTATAGACCTTGGGATTCTTCACCAGCCCATTGATCATGAAACGGTGCTTGCTCGGGTCGATGTCGTGCCAGCCCTGGTGATGGCGCTCGAAATGCAGTCCGCTCGGCGTGATGATGCCAAACAGGCCCTGCAGCGGCGTAAAGGACACCGAAGCGGCGCTCACCCGTGTCAGCCCCGGCGATTCCCGGCGCAGCAGATTCGTTTCGAACTTCGACGGCATGCCGTACGGATTGGCCGCGACCGGCTTACCCAAGGTGGTGGAATGCTCCGGAAGATTCAGGATATTCGGATCGCCTTCGAAGACGGCGTTTTTCGCCGCCTGCGCGACCGCAGCACCACTCGCCAGCGTCGCGCCGGCAGCCAGGAAGCTCTTGCGCAAAAAGCTCCGGCGGTCTTCATTCAAGCCGTTCTTGGTTATTTCGTGCGCAAGCGAACCGTCCACGAAATTTTCGGGTGCGCGCAGGATGCGCCCCCATTTCTTCACTTCCCCTGACATGCAATCTCCCCCCAATCGCATCCGACATTATTAAATAACTAATAACCTATATAACTACATACGCATATATGAGCCACAAAAATGCGCATTTATGGCATCACTTTCACCCATGCGCACTTTCAAAGGTCGCAGCGGCCGCCTCTTCCGACATATGCCGATGCATGATTTTGTTGGCTATCTGGCCGCAGACGGTCTTGCACATGTCGATCGTTTTTTGGTCTTCGATGCGGTAATACACCAAGGTGCCCTCTTTGCGGCGCGCGAGAATTTTTGCGCGATAAAGCATGTTCAGTTGACGCGATACATTCGCCTGGGTCGATTCGATTTCAACCACGATCTCGCCGACCGGGCGCTCCCCATGGCAAAGCGCATGCAGAATTTTCAGACGGGTCGGTTCGGAGAGCAGAAAGAAGTAATTCGAGACTTCCTCGAACAACTCCTTCATTTGGTCTTTTCCTAAGTTCTTATCCACGCCATTTACTTTCCATAAGGAAACATCAAAACAAATTCAAACACGCATTGCAAGTTCTTTTGGATGCCACGGAAGCGGCATGTTGTTTTCGTTCCACGCCATAAAACCCTCTAAGGCTTCAGGTACGCATAACCTTCTTGCAGCTGCAGCCTGCTGATCTCCACAACACCAGCAGGAACCAGCGATGCCTCAGGAAGCACCTGGTTCTTGTCAATGCTGCGCGCCTCAAGCGTGTTCTTGCAGACACGGAACTCTACATTGCGGGCCGCCAGCTCCTGAACCGGTATGTCGTAGGGATTGCCAGTCTTGTTCTTTGCCCCTTCCAGCAGGAAGTCGATCCCGGAGCCATGCGTGACCACGACGATCTTCGCTTTCGGACTGGCATTCAGATGGTTGCGGATGTTGACGAGCGCGTTGGATGCATTGGCTATATCACTGATGTGATAAACCACTTTTTCCTCGCGCTCGGCTGCACCCGCCGTCGTAAAACCGGCGAATGCAAACAATAGAATCAGCAATGTCTTGCGCAGCATTTCTACATCATCTCCAAGTTGGCGGGCTATGTCGCCGCCGCCATTATTCCTTGCCCAGGCTTTCCTTTTCCATCAAGAGGTAAGTGCCGTAGGCATTCAGCCGATTGGCTTGCTGGAACGCCGGATATTTCTCGAAACGTCCCCAGTCGACTTTACTATAGGCTTCGTCAAACGGGACCATGTCCGCCACCGCTTCGCCCATTTTTTTGCGCAGGAAAATCAGATAATCCCGCGTCAATTGCATATCCTGCATGGTCTTGTCCGACGCCGAGCCATGCCCGGGGACGACAATGCGCGGCTTGACTTCCAACATGCGGTCGAGCGCAGCCAGCCATACCTTGCTGTTTGCATCGCCGACGAAAGGGATGCGTCCCGTGAAGAACAGATCGCCGGCAAACAAAACGCCATCGTCTTCGACAAACAGCATCACATCCTCGGCCGAATGGGCGCCGCTCGATTCAATGATACGAAAACGCGTGCCGCCAAGCTCGAATGAAACGGTTTTTTCGTCCTTGAAGCTCAACCAGCGATCGGCGCCTATCAAGCGGGTATTCTCATCAACCCAAGGAGACAGTGCAGCCCGGCGTTGCCTGAGCCGCTCTTGCGCAATGTCCGACTGCAGATAAGCCCGGCCATTTTCGTGCGCCCACACCTCGGCGCCCTGCGCTTTCAGCGCTTGCAAGCCATAGAAATGGTCGGCGTGATAGTGACTGACGATCACCCGCTTGACCGGTTGCGGCGTAATCCTTTTAATCGCTTTCAGCATCGCATCGCCGAGAGCAGGCGTTGCCAGCGCATCGAATACAACGACGCCGTCGTCGGTGACGACAAAGCCGGCATTCGACATGAATCCCTTGTTTGCCTTGCTCGCCATGCCCGATTCGCCGCGGAAGTAATAGACATGCGGCGAGACTTTAACCGGCTGTAGCTCTATATCGGGAACAGCTGTTGCCGGGCCGGCGATGAAAACCGCCATCGCAATAATGAGCGAAACACCGCAGCGCCTGATTAGCCTATGCATCGGATTCTCGTTTGATATTCCGTGGACAGCGACTCGCTATTCGCCGCGACGTTCCGTTACCTGCGTCAGAAACATTCTTACATGATTATATATTTATGCAGCGAAGTTCAGCTGTCAAACGTTTTTTGCAAGATTGAGAAAAAGCATCAGAACTCGCCTTCAGCCCCCTTTTCGAGCATTTTCCAGACGGTCTGACGAACCTGCAGGACCGACTGCTTCAATTCGGGCGGAAGTTTCCGGCCCATCTTGATCAGCATGTCCATATTCAACGCGTAGATCCAGAGGCCATCCTCTTTTTCGACAACCGCTATGCGGCAAGGCAAATACGCTGCCATATGCGGACTGAAATCGACCATGGCCCGAGCGGTGACCGGACTGCAATATGAATAGATTTTCAAGAACTTTTGCTTTTCGCCGGTGCGCGCCTCCAGCTCTTCGGACAGCGCCGACTCCCCCGTTGCCTTGATGTTGTCTTCTGCCGCAACACTGGCAAAAGCTTGTTCGATTTCCGCAACCGTCACGGCGTCCTTGACCTTCCGCTCCCAGGTTGTTGCGGCTGCGATATCACCACTGGATTCGACCCATCTCGACCAGACCGTCAGCGCCTCCGCGCCGGCTCCCTCTTCTGCATTACCCAATGCACGCAGCGTTCCACAACCGGCCAATGATCCAAGCAAGACGATCACAAGCGAGAGCCTCGCCATTCTCGTGTCATCTTTGATTTTCATTTCCACCATCCAGGTAACGTTACGATCGAGCGATATTATCGGGCCACACGGCAAGAGATAAAACCGGAAATTACTGCTGCAGAAAAATGTACCAGTCGTAGGTCCTGGTCGAGTTGACGGTGGCGCCATCGCGCCCTGCAAGTTGCCTGCTGTTGACCCGCATGTGGCCGCTGATGCCGGCCATCATATAGCCGGCCGTGCCAGCTTGCCAGCTGTGCTCGAAGTGGTTGGTGACGTCGTCGCCGATCAGGCTGTCGATGTGGTAGCGCCGCACGTTGCCCGCGCCGTCGAACTGGTCGTTGGCCTGCCGGTACTTGAGCTGGCCGGCGTCGTTGAAGGCCTGGTCGATCAGCCTGCACAAGACGCCGATGTTGGTTTCAACCTGCCCGGCCACTTCGAATACGGTTATAGCTTGATACCGGCAATCCTGGAATTGGCGGCCAGGAGAACGTCCCCTGACATCAACGGTCAGCTACATTGGAGAGTGGAGGTGTGAAGTCTGGGCCCAACAGGGAATTGTGGTTGCTGCAGACAGGATCCATCTCGCGGGTAAAACCCGTTTGCAGATTTCGGACATCAGCAAATAAGACGCAGCAGACCCGCGGACTGAAGGAGGAACGTTCTCTGAGATCGCAACGGGTGTATACATGCTTGCTTGCGGCATGCCTCCTGATGAACTACCCTCGCCTCCTCCGCCGCAGCCCGAAAGCAGGACTCCCGTAGAGATGCCCAGGAGTCCCTTTTTCACAAATTCATTGTTCATGAATTGTTTATTTGTGCCGGGCCAATGCACAGGAACAGTCGTCTCATGACTGCCTGTTACGGAGCGATATAAGAGAAATTTGAACCACCGGTGGCATTACTTGAACCAAGGCTGTTAGCGGAATGAATCCACCATTGGTACGTCCGCCCCGGGATGATCCTGAAGATATAGGAATTACTCTTATGGCTATTCGGCGCAATGTCGTTGCCTACTCCGGGAGTCCAACCTCCATCGCTCATATCGTTTACCCGAATGTCATAGCCCGTAGCGCTATAGGCCGGACTCCATGACAAAGTCGCCATATCGCCCGCCAAGCTGACCGATAAATTCTGCGGCTGCGGGGGAATGGAGCTTGCACTTCCGCTGCACGAGCCGGCCACTACTGACGCTCCTGTCGCATCGCTTTCTCCTGCACCATTTACGGCGTGAACCCACCAGTTGTATTGATGACCTGGCACGGTTGGGAAGATGAACGATTTTCCGGCGTGTCCATTTACAACCAAATCATACGTTCCACCGGGAATCCAGCCATCAACAAGATCGTCAACTCGAATGTTAAACCCTGTCGCACCTGGCACGTCATTCCAGCTAAGTTGTAGTTGATTGGAGTTCGCCACGCAAGAAGCCGCCAACCCGTTCGGTTTAGCCGGCCGCAAGGTCCGATCCCATTGGCCACGCTTGGCCATCCCCGCGAAATCGAAATTTCCGCTGTTCCGAGCAAGTACCCGAATCCCAATCGTCCTGTCGGTCACTGTCCAATTACCCGGAGAGCCGGTCGAGTTATCCCACCTGACTATTCCATAGTAAGTGCCCTGGTTATAGCCAAATATGAAACGCTCCCTTGCAGAGTTGAACATGACCTGTTCGATGATCAACGCTTTTTCGAAGTACCGGATGGATGCGACCTCGGTACTACCAGAGGGTGCAGCAGCCGGAGCATTACCAGCGACAGCCTCTCCCTCCAGTACGTCGTAGTTGCTTACGATCGTCGCGGTAACGGCGGTATCGGAGACCCCGGCCTGATATCCGGGGCACGTTCCTGCATTAACTTGCTGGAATCCATCCACTTGGGAATACGAGCCCGACACATTCGAAACGCCGCACATATACGTATTCAGGGTTTGGCTATAAGACCATCCCGAGGTAACCGTTCTCGGAGCAATCACCCTTCCCATTGACGAATTGCTTGCGTTCTTGAAGAGCCTGAATCTATCGATCCGCTCATCCCAGATATTGCTATAAGGGGGCATCACCGGAAAGGTCTCGGAATGCAGATAGATATAGTTCGAATCGTAATAGAACAGTTCTCCATACCAGGTACGAGAGAGATCTATTGCATCCTTTCTCCAATATGCTTGCTTGGCAGCGTAATTAACGCTGCTCTTGAATGGCTGATAGGTGGATGTCCTGGATATCCACACTCCTCCTGATTTATATTCCGCATCCACTCCAATATATTGATTCGCCGGTAACTGGCTGTGCATCCAGGTCAATACATCGTTTGTCTGTGCAGCGGCTGTACCAGCGGCAATGTGAAGAATTGCACCTATAGCAAAGAATCTAGGTCTCAAATTGACTCCCTTATGTAACAAGAAAATGTTTCTCTGAAAGGATTCGCGCTTTCATTTCGCGTTAGAAATACAACATTACTGCGACGCGGGCGACGCACCTTTTTACTACTTCGAATTCGGAAAAATTTCGGCATCAACAGGCATATCCGCTTTGTCTATGCGATCGTCGCTGCGCGACAATTAAACCTCAATCGTATTGATGAAACATCTCTCTTTTATGGGATATTGAGTGATGATGCGCGCATCAAAAATTCTCTCTTCGAGAACGCTTCTTACACTGCGCAATCTCGCGCATGTTCGAGCATGAACAGAAGACGGTGCGCGAGTTGATCGACGCGATCGACATCAAGTACCCGCTCGCCGGAACACTGACGGGCGTCGCCAAGACGGCTATGAAGAAGTCAAACAATGCGCACACGGGATGGCGCACGGAACGGGGTCGGCGCACGGAATGGGGTCAAGTCTTGCTTTTCGGAATGGGGTCAAGTCTTGCTTTTTGTCTCTACAGCCTTAATCAAGCGACTGATACGCGATATCGACAGGCCTGTTTTCTCCGCAATCTCGGTTTGCGTATAACCGCCTTCCGTGAACGCAAGCGCTATTGCTTCATCCCGATCGTGTTGATCGAAATACCGCTGTAGTGGCTGTGAGGCGAATTTTCCCTGGGCTCTCGGGACGTCCTTCTCGTCAGATCCAGATGCCAGGACTTGCATCCTCCGCACGAACTCCTCCCCGCCAAGATAAATTTGCCCCTTCAATGCCTCTTCCCACAACTTTACGCCATGGCCCTGGGCGACAAACTCTGCATAGCGGACGGGGCCATGGCGCAGTGGCGCTCGCGGCGATAATTGGCGATAAAGTGCGGCGCTGTCCAGCCATGCAGGCCTTTCGGCCCGATTCGTGTGGGCGCGATAACTGCTCCAAGCCCAATCTTCCGGGCGCTTTACCATCCCGGCGCGCACCGGGTTGAGGTCGACGTAGCGACACACCTCCAGAAAATAGCTATCACCATCTACCACCTCCGCCTTGAACCGCCCCTGGAACAAATGCCCTACCTTGCGATGGCGACGGTTGTACGCCTGCGTATACACGCCATTGACATGACGCATGAGGCGCGACAGATTCGGTTGACGCGTCTGAAGCACGAAATGGTAATGGTTACTCATGAGGCAGTACGCATAGACCACAACGTCGAACCGCTCGACACCCTGCCGGACCACCTCGAGCAAGGCTTCGCGGTCAGCATCATCCTCGAAGATCGGCTCTCGCCGATCTCCTCGCGTGGTCACATGGTACAACGCACTTTCGAATTCCAGTCTTAGTGGACGAGCCATTCGATAAATCTAATCAACAGCTAGGCAAAAGGCAAGACCTGACCCCAATGTCAGCGCATTTACGAGAGCGGGGGTTACAGTGACGCCATTATTGACCTGGCATTTGTTGATGATGGACTTCGGCAAACGATTGGCTGCGCTGCGCAAGGAACGTTCCATGACGCAGCAGGCCCTGGCAGACCTGACCGGCTGTCACGTCACCATGATTCGCCGCTACGAGGCGAACGAGACCCAACCCACCCTCGAAGTGATCCGCAATCTCGCCCGCGCGTTGTCGATGAGCGCAGATACGCTTGTCTTCGAGCAGGACGAACGCGGCCCCTCCGACGAACTGCGCCTGCAATTCGAGGCGATCAGTCAGTTGCCGCCCGAGGAACAATCGGTGGTCAAGGAAGTGTTGGATAGCTTGATCATCAAGTACCAGACCCGGCGCTGGGACTCGACCAGAACGGCACCTGCCACCATGGAGAAGACGACACGCGCGCCACGGCGCGGCAAGTGACGGGAGGAAGAGAGTTTTTCTGTAGCACAAAGAGACGCGGACCGCGTGGGCGGCAACCCAGGCAGTCCGCTAACCACCACCAACTAAACAGGAGTTGACGATGGCTAGACGCAATCATACGCGAGATGAACCCGCGCCCCAAGGCAGCAAGCACGAACGGTTCCTCACCGTGTCGCTGTATCCCGAGGCGATCCTCCGCATGCCGTGGATTCGGCTGCGCGGGCAATGGCTGCAACAGGCAGGGTTCGTGCCGCAGGCGCGTGTGCGGGTGCGCATCATGCAAGGGTGCCTCGTGATCACCACCGAGTAGCGCCCTCGCTTTAGCAGCTAAGAAGAAGCTGCTCCACAACCCCTTGCAGCTAATGGGGTTGGGAGCGGCTTTTTGTTTTTAAGAAGAGAAGAGGCAAACATCCGGCGGGTTGTAACCCACCCTACGAGCTTGAGCAACTCCATCTTTTGCTCAACTACCCGCAGTGCGATGATGTCGTACCAATTCGAAGATCAACACAATGCCTGCGCCCCAGAGCAAGCTGTTCGCAATCCACGGGATGAGAATTCCCGCCCATGAATCTGTCGTCATCATGAATCGGCCTGGTGCCGTAAGCATAAGAGCTAACGTTGGGATCGCCGTCGCTTGCAAATGATCAAGTGCAGTCCAAGCGTTCCTGTCTTTGAAGCCAAGACCCGCAACTCCAAGCATCCAGAACCATAGGATCGCCGTGCAGGCAGCATGCGCCGCGCTGATCATTACCCAGAGCTTGAGTCGGTGACACATAGTTTCAGCCATAGTGCTTCTCCCTTAAATGATCAACGCAGTCCACGCTGGTAAAGATATTCTGCAAGCGCGTCTCTCCTGACTTGAACGAGTGGCGTGCTCGGCTCATAGTAGAAGTGCCCTTGACCCGTACCGTTGAGCATCTGCTTGGCTAAAGTCGGCGCGGCACCAATTAGAGAAGGATTTGACATGCCAGCCGAGATCGGATCGCCCTTGTCGGTGAGGTTCACCACAACGACGTTCCTGATGTTCGGCTCTGTTTGCAGCGTCTTGAGGAAGTCGTTGCTGATCGGCGAGCCAATGAGCACTAGGTTATCGACGGTCGTTCCGCCTCGCGCGTAGTTGGTGGCCACTTGAGCTGCAACGGTCGATCCGTAGGAGTACCCGAGCAGGTTGAACTGGTTGCCGCTCTGCGGGAAGTTGTCCAGTAGTGGCAGTACTGGCACTTTCCCGAAGCGCGTCGCTTGCACACCAAGCGATAGATCAACTAGCGTACCGTTGGACCACGTGTTGCGATCGGCCGGCGTAAGCGTGATGCCCTGCTTGTCGAATGCACGAACCATATCCTTGATGTAAGGACCGTCCATGCCGGCCCCGCCGAAGAACACATTGCCTTTGATCTTCTCGCCAGGGAGAAGCTTGGAGTCAGGAACCGGAACCTGGACCATCTGACCGGTCGGCATGCCCATCATGTCCAACTCCGGCCAATCCATCGTGCGCACTGACGACCGATAATAATCGGGATTCATCCTCTGCTCGGCCGCATTGAGCAACGCGCGATTGTCAAGCGTCCTCAAACTACCGATGCCGCCACCCGGACCGGCGACGCTGTTTTCCAGATAATCCCGCTGCCTCGCCGTCATTTGCCGATCTGCTTCGTACTGGATACCTTCGCCTATGCGGTCAGACCAGCTTGCGTAGTCGCGCTCCGATATACGCAGTCCAGGAGCGCTGCTGCGATACGGATTCAACCCGCTGCCAAGACCCATGCTGGCTTCCTCTCGGGCATCGGCATTCATGGCCGCGATCTCGGACTGGCGGAACTTCGTCAGCTCGCTTTCCTGCTGACTTCCTCTGCCAAGACCATCCGCAATCGAACTCCCCAATGCATTGCAGAACGCATCTGCCGCAATAGTAGCAAATTGCATCTTACCGCCGCCATGGACCGCGATGCTGACGCCTCTTGACACGACACCACCGACCAGGCGCGCTGCAAAGTCGCTCACAAAGGCGCTGCCCGTCGCATTGCCAACGGCCTTGCCAACTGCCGTGCCGATCTCATTGGCAATCGGTGCCGCAATCGCGCTTGCCGCCACCGCTCTCCAACTGAATCTATCCTGCAGACCAACCGCAATGTTGATGCTCTGGTTCACTACATTGTTTACGGCCCCTCGAATCACGTAGTTGGCAATCTCGCTGCCAACGGGTGGGATATTGATTCCCGACGTTGCACCTGCACTCAGCGCTGCTGTAGCGACCTGCTTCCAGCTGAACTTATCCTGTTCACCCACGGCAATGCTTGTCGCTTGGCCCGCTGTGGATGCAACTGCAGCATAAGCCATGTCTGCCCAGATTGTGGTGCCCCAAGGCGCTATATAGGAAAGGACCGCCGCGACAACAAGCGTCACGATCTGTCCGAATCCTCCGCATCCTGCCTTGTCCGCCGGTATCGGCAGATTCGGCGTGGTATCCCCGACAATGCTCGACGGATCATACGGCTTGAACGTACGGAAGTCGTTGTGCACCGTGTTGGTCCGGCTCGGGATCGTGATCACCTGCCCTTCCACCAGGTCCGCCGTTCCGTTCGCTTGCACCTCCACGTTGCCCGACAGCCCGTTGGCTTCGGCAATCAGGTACCACAGGCTGCCGTCACCCCAGACCGCCTTGGCGATGCTCTGCAGCGTCTCGCCTGCACGTACCGTGTAGGTGCTCGGCAGCGCCGTCAGGCTGGCCGCCGTCACCGGCACATGGTTGGTGCTAAAGGTGTCCGGCGTGCCGCCACTGCTACTGCTGCCCAGCACCTCGCCGTTGACCACCAGCGCGTGCGTGCGCTCGCCGTTCTGGGCCTTGAACAGCGCGACACCTGCCACGTCGTTGACCAATTGGCGGTTGTTCTCCGGTTTGGTGTCGTCGCGTACGCCGATCAGATGGCCGTTGGCGTCGTAGTCGTTAGTGATGCGGCCACGCGTACCCATGTGGTCACCGTGCACACGTTCAACACGGACCGTCTTGGCCTTGTAGGCATCGTCACCGCCATAGACGTAGTCGTATTGGTCAATGTTGCCGTTCGCATGCACCCGGTACTGCTTGATGTTGCCGACGCCGTCGTACTCGCGGTATTCGACGTCGGACAAGGCTCGGCCTTCAGTGTCGCGCGTGGTCTGGACCTTGGCGCGGCCGTTAGCATCATATAGGGTCGTGCGCTGTTCGCGCGAGATGCCGAGCTGGCCGAGCGTTTGCAGCAACGTCTGCTCCGCGAAAGCGTCCGTGTATTGGTCGGGGAGCGGACCGCTGAAGACCAGGCGTCCGGCCGCGTCATAGCGCCGAGCATCGACATTGACGCCGTCGCGATAGATGTCGGTCAGTCGACCGGCGGCATCATAGCGGTAGCTTTCAACCGTCAAACCTGCCTGGGAGGTGAACCCGCGCCGCGTGACCATGTTGCCATTCTCGTCGTATGCGCCGGTAGGAATGTCGGTTTCAACGATGGTTCGGTCGAGATATGTGTCGCTTATGCGATTGCCGCTCTTGTCATAGGCAATGCGGTGGCCCTTGTCGCCGATGACGACCTGGCCATTCACCTCTATGCCGTCGACGATGGTCTGGCGGTTCATCTCGTCATAGACATTCCAGTGATCAGAGACCCGCGGCTGGTTGCTGCCGCTGTCATCGAAGTAGGCAGTACGGACCCTGGAGCGATTGCCGTTGGCATCGTATTCGATGTCGACCTGATAGCGGCCGTCCTGGACCTTAATCATGCGGCCCTGCGCGTCGTAGCCGATGTGGTTGTCCTGGAACGTGCCGGCCTGGGTGGTTGTCGGATCGATGGCGACGGTTTTTTCCCGCACGCGGTTGCCGGCGAGGTCGTACGCATAAGTGGTGACCTTACGAGTGATCGTGTCCTCGATCCTGGTCAGCAGATTGCCTTCGTAGTGGTAGACCAATCGCTGGGCCGTACTGGTCAGGCCATCGGAACCGGCGGCACCTGCGGTCTGCTCGGTCAGGCGACCGGCCTGATCATAGACATAGGTGGACTGGCGTCCGCCGAGGTCAGTGTGGCTCCGGAGCTTGCCAAACGCGTCGACGGTCCAGTACATGGTATGACCGTTGCCGTTGGTTTCGCTGACTTTGTGGTTGAACGCATCGTAGCTGCTTTGCGTGACCACCCCAAAAGTGTCCTTGGTGCGGATCACATTGCCGCGCAAGTCATAGGTGTTGACCAGGGTCTCGCCGGCGGCATTAGTCGCCACGATGCGTCGGCCGAGCTCGTCATAACGGTAGGTTTCGACGAGTTCGCGGGTTTCCTTGTAGCGGTAATAGCTCAGGCCAAGCCCCTGCGTGTTCGACCTGTCTTCGCCTTCGTGGATATCGACGGTGCCAGAAGTCGTTCTGGTCATGCGGCTCATGTGGTCGTAGCTGTAGCCGGACAGGGTGCCGTTGGCCTGCTTGATGCGGGTGCGGTCGCCGAAGATGTTGTAGGTGTGTTCGACCACGCCGGCGTCGGCCTGCAGTTCGCGAGCGACGTTGCCGTTGGCGTCGTATTCCACGCCGTTGACGAAACCGCGGGCGTCGCGGGTAGCGACGGTGCGGCCCAGCTTGTCGTAGTAGAACTGGCTTACGGCACCGCCTGGCTGGCCGTTGGGATGCGGCTTGGACTCCTCGATGAGCTGGTTGTTGGCGTTGTACTTGTACGTCGTGAACCAGTTCGGGTTGCGCGCGTCGGTGAGTCTGACGACGTTGCCCCAGCGGTCGACCGTCTGCGTGATCACCGGCTTGAGTTCGGTCCTTTGGCCGTTGGAAATCGTGCCGGTGATGGACTGTTGCAGCTCGCCGGCATTTGCGACATAGGCATTGGCAGGCTTGGCTGCCGCGATTGCCGCAGCGGCAGTCGCCGTTGCCCTGGCAATGACCGCGTCCGCCTGCGTGGCCGCTGCCATATGCGTCAAGACGACTTGTACTTTGTGGTTCAACAGCTTCTGGGACGTGCGCTCGGCGATTCCCGTGCCATCGTAGGCCAGTGCCGCTTGAATGATACCGGCGACCACCTGGGGCCTGCTGCGGAAACTCAGATCGCTCATTGCACTGGAAAGCTCTCCTGCTGACGGAGAGCGGCCTAGTGCTGTCTGATAGAACCGCGTGACGAACTCGTCATTGCCCAGGCTGGCCGGGTACAGTGCCTTTACTTCGTCACTTTCGAACGCGCCGGCAACTGCATCCTCGAACGTAGGCGCCCCCTGCAAGAAGGTCAGCCACGTCTTGAATCCAGCGAGGTCCGGCAAGCGATCGAGTACAGCGGCGTACAAGAGAGCCGCCTGACGGCTTTCCTGGGCGCCAGGAGTTGCGGCGGCAACCGCGGCTGCGACCGCATCGGCGCTGTCGGCCTCAGTCTTCGCTTCGTAGGCATTCGTCCGGATGAACGATGCCATGTCAGGATTGGTGGCGGCAGCCTGCGCCGCGTCGTGAACGTCGGTGAGAGCCGAAGCCAGCTTGTTGCCGAACGTGACGGTATCTTCATTTGCCGATTCCATGACGCTGGTGACGAACCCGATGACAACTTCTTCCCTGGTCATGGGATTCGGACCTTCCATCCGGCCTAGCCAGAGCGCCCTGCCGGATGTATCGGCGGGCCGATCCAGGACAGCGTTGTACAAGGTCTCGATGAAGGTCGCGTTGCTCATGCCGGACGGGTACAGTGCCCGCGCTTCGTCACTGGCAAACATTTCGGTGGCGACTTCGGCAAGCAACTTGCCTTCTTCCAGTTTGGATGCCCAGAATCGCACGCCATCTGGCTCCGGGGCGCGGTCGGTCAGTGCCAGATACAGTTGCGTCACTTGCATGGCGCGCTTGGCCCCAGGCGTCATTGATGACAACGCCTCGATGGCGAGCATGGCATCTGCCTTGGCATCGGCGGCGACGTAGGCTTTATCGGCGGCATTAGCTGCTGCAGACGTCGCCTGCGCGGCTTGGTTGGCGGTGTTAAGCGCGGCAACGGCGGCTTCCAGGGCGTCGGCGATCTGGTCTGCATTGAAGGCTGCCACATCTGCAGCCACCTTGTTTGCTACGGCTCTTGCGGCAATGGCGCTCTTGTCTGCGGCGTTGGTTGCGGTTCTTGTTGCATTCAAAACCTGTTCTGCAGAGGTATAAGCGGTCCACGCAGCGGAAGCATCATTTCTCGCATTACTTACTATAGGGTCCAACCGAATAACCTCGCCATCCCAATAGGACTTATTCGAATTGGCTCGGCCTAGCGCCAAATCTGCGGCTTCCTTATTCTCAATGGCCGTCGTTGCATACCCTGCAGCAACACGCTCGGCATCGGACACGCGTCCAATAAATTCCGCCTTCAACCTTTGCTCGTTTGCATCCGGGCCGGAATACGCGAGAAACCCGTTCATGATTCGGACTAGGACCTGTCCTCGGGTCTCTCCGGCGGAGAAAAACTGCATGTAATGCTGCACTCCGCCCGAGTCCGCTTGACGGTTTAGCACCCAGTCATACACTCTTTCCACGAACTGCTGATCCGTTAGATACGGCGGAAACCTATTCCAGGCCTTAGCTTCATCACTAGTGGAAAGAATGTTCTGTGCCACGTCAGCCATCGTCCATCCGCTCAGCAATTTATCGCCCCAATAAGGCGTTGCACTTAGGTCTGGCGCCCGCCCCACGATGGCGACGAAAAGTTGGGCAACCTGAGTGCGGATTGAAGACGGAAGTGCACGGTAAGCTTGCCCCTGTCTTGCAGGCTCGGCCGTTCTGTCCACCGCAGCCTGCGCGTCTCGCACTTGACCCACGGCAGTTCCGGCGTTAGTACTAGCGGTAGTTAGATCTGTTTCAGCTCTCGTTTTCGCGCCGTCCTTTTCTCTATACGTGTCCCAGGCCGTCACTTTCGCATTGTCAGCGCGGCCCAATACGATGTCCAAGTTTTCACTGATCTTCTCTCTCAAATCCGCCTTGAGGGACAGCTCCTGTACATCGGTTCCGCTGTAGTTGAGGAAGCCATTGAGGATGGCGACGAGCACATCACCGCGAGTCTTGCCCTGGTCGAATAGCCGTGCCCAATCCTGTTGTTCCGCCACCGAGCTTTGCCGGGTCAGCACGAGGCTGTAGACGCGGGCCACGAAATCCGTGTTGCTCAGGCTGTCGGGGTACAGCGCCGGATCCTTTGTTTCCTGTGCCTTGAACATCTCATGAGCGACTTCGGCCATCGTTTTGCCCGACTGCATGAATGCCACCCAGTCGTTTAAGCCCGCCAGGTCCGGCTCTCGGTCCATGATTGCCGTGTACAGTTGGCCGATCTGCAGGCGAATGACTGCCGTCGGCGTATCATTCGCGGCGGTCATCGCAATCGTTTCTGCCTGCGCTGCCGTGTTGGCCGGGGATACCAACCCGAGCGCCAGATCCGCAGCTTCGTTTGCGGCATCCCGCGCGGCAGCGGCGTTGCCAGGCGCGGAACCGGCCTCTGTGGCTGCTGCTTCCGCGGCCGCCTGCGCGGCTGCCGCTACTATTGCTAGATGCCCTTTAACCCTTTCGATGAAGTCCGCCTTGTGGGCCAGTTCCTGTACATCGGTTCCGCTGTAGTTGAGGAAGCCATTGAGGATGGCGACGAGCACATCTCCGCGAGTCTTGCCCTGGTCGAATAGCCGTGCCCAATCCTGTTGTTCTGCCACCGAGCTTTGCCGGGTCAGCACCAGGCTGTAGACGCGGGCTACGAAATCCGTGTTGCTCAGGCTGTCGGGGTACAGCGCCGGATCCTTTGTTTCCTGCGCCTTGAACATTTCATGAGCTACTTCGGCCATCGTTTTGCCCGACTGCATGAATGCCACCCAGTCGTTTAAGCCCGCCAGGTCCGGCTCTCGGTCCATGATTGCCGTGTACAGTTGGCCGATCTGCAGGCGAATGACTGCCGTCGGCGTGTTGGTCGCCGTTGTCATTGCTCCGGCGGCAGCGAGGGCTGAACTCGCAGCAGTGGAAACCGCTCCCGGGATCGCACCGACGCCAGTAGCAGCCGCCCCGGAATTCCCCGCGAGAGCAGCGGCTGCCGCTGCTGCCACTGCCGCCGCGGCGTTGATAGCGGCGATGACGGCCGCTGAGGTATCCGTAGCCGTGACCATGTCGAGAATCGATCTCGCGACAGCAATGTCATTGCCTTTCAGGTCAAGCGCGAAAGTGAGCGCGACCGCTACCTTGTTGTTGAACAGGTCCTGGCGCGATTTTTCCAGCGCATCCGTTCCGGGATATTCAAGGAAGCCGTTGATGATGTCGTGAACGACTTCGCCCCTGGTTGCTGCGGGAGCGGTCGGCGTTCCTGCCAAGCGGTGCGTCCAGTATGCAAGGCCGTCCGGATCCGGCCCTCGTCCCAGAACCAATTCAAACACCCTGGTTACGAACTGGGCGTCGCTCTGCCCGGACGGATACAGCGCAGGGTTACTGGCTTCTCCACTGGCGAGAATCTGATTGGCAATTTGCGTGATCGAAGCTCCACTGTCGATATAGAACTTCAATCCATCGTGTTCCGGCGCGCGGTCCAGCAATGCAACGTACAACTGCGCGATCTGCATGCGCCGTTGTTCCAAGGGCATTGCTGCTGCAGCCGCTTGCGACGCGCTGGCGGCACCTTCCGCAACTTGTGCGGCGCTTGCAGTGGCTGCCTGCGCGGCGTCAGCGGCCTGAATTGCACTTGGGGCGCCGTTGACAGCGGCGATTAACGCGCGCGCAACGGTGAGGTCGTTACCGCCGAGATTGATCGCGTAGCTGAGTCCGATTGTAGTCTTGTTGTTAAACAGTTTCTGCTCGGCCAGATTGGAAGCGCTAAAGCCCTTATACGACGCAACGGCATTCGCGATTTCGGCTGCGACCTTGCCTCTGGACGCCGGTGCAGTAGTAGCGGATCCGGCGAGCTTGGCGGTCCAGTGTGCCAGTCCCGCAGCGTCCGGAGCGCGATTCATGACCGTTCTGTAGAGGTGCGTAATGAATCCGGCGTCGTCCAATTCAGCCAAGCGGAGAGGCTCTCCCGTCGCTTCGAAACTTGCGAGCATTTCGTTTCCGATATCCTCGACGGATGCTCCCTGGTTCAATCTGCCAATCCAGTAGTCCAGGCCTGGACGGTCGAGTGCACGATTCAGAAGCGCAACGTACAACTGAGCGATATGGGTACGTCGCTGCGTTGTCTCGACCGAGCTTCTCGCATAATTGATTGCCGCGGTAGTGCTGCTTTCGCTTACCAGGTTGGTGACCGCTTTCGCGACAACACTGTCGTTTCCGCTCATCTCTACGGCATACGCGAGCGCCGCATCGACCTTGTTCTTGAAGAGTGCAGTTGCTGTACGCCGGGCAGGATCACCGCCCTGATACGACGCAATGTCGTTCGCCAGCGCGACAAGAATCTGTCCCTTGTTCGGCTGTGAGTTCAGTTGCTGTATCCACGTAAATGCTTCAAGCGGCAGGCTTGACCTGCCGAGCGCATTTCTGTAGATGCCGTCAACGATTTCATTTGCGGTCCCACCGGGATACAGCGTCCTGCCTTCTTCGGAATCAAGGAAGGATTGGGCAACATCGGCAGCGGTCATCCCGCCGCGCATCAGGTCGGTCCAATAATCCAGGTCACCAATCGAGGGGCCGCGATTGAAGATCAGCACGTACAGTTGGGTGACCTGCGTGCGGAGGCGTGGCACCTGTTGAGAGGCAACGGTTAACGTTCCGCTATCCTGAACCGATGCTACCGCCTCGCCCAAACCTCGATGCATTACCCGATACTCATAGGTTCCTTCGGCAAGTACTGTTGTATCGAATATCAATGCATCGCCGAAGTTGGGCAGCGAAGCAGCATCGGTCCAACTCGTTGCGCCGGTCTGACGATATTGCAGCGTGACCGTGACGTTGGGGTCGGCCGGCGTTTCGATGCGTACGTAGCTGCCGAAAATACCTTGCTGCGTCTGGTTGATAATCTGTTTCCACTCGCCGCTGAGATCTTTCTTCCAGACCTGGATGCGTTTGATATTGTCAACGGAGGGACTACTGTCCAGGCCGCTTGCGAGACCTTGCCAAGTCAGCGTGACTCCGTTTTCGGCTTGGCCAGCACTGAAAATTCGTGTATAGGACGCTGCCTGTGCCGGTAGCAGCTCTGTCATGGCGCCCGACGGATCGGGAACAGGGTTCGACTCGTAATCAAGCTGCACCTTCACGTCGCCGCTCCCCCATTCGGCGAGCGACATCCAGCTCAGGTTCACTTCATTCGTGCCTCGCCACCTGCCCACTTCGTTATCACCGTTGTTCGTGACGACATACTCGGATCGTGAAGCGATGCTGGCGGAAACGAACGCCGACTGGATGGAATTCGCGGTTTGGGTCTGGACGTGCGCGGGGCCGGTTTGTTCGATCACCCGTCCCATGAGGTCATATCTGGTTTCGGAGCGCAACAGGTTGCCGAGGGTAGCAGCCTGCTCGGGCGCGGCCAGGCCGCGCAGGCTGGCCGACGCGGAGCGGATTTCGGCGGTGACGTGTCCTTCGATGTCGTGCAGCAGCACCTTGTCGACGCCGTCGCCGGCGTTGGTGCGCCAGACGCGACCGGCGTTGTCGTAGTCGGCGTATTCGTAGGCGCTGCCGTTGACCGAGCGGCCGGTCGCTTCGCCGAAGGCGTTGTAGGCGGTGCCGCGGCGCACGACGGCGCCACCCGCATCGGGTTCGATGACCTCGATCAGCTGCCCGAGCGCGTCATAGCGCATTTCCTTGAAGGCAGTCGCACTCACGCCGTTGCTGTCGGTCACGGTCTGCCATTGCCGCACCACGCGCCCGAAGTCGTCGTAGGCGGCGTAGGCGGCATTGCCCTCGGCGTCGACCGTCTCGGTCGCATGGCCGGAGCGGTCGTAAATGGTAGAGGTGGTGCGGTCGGCCGGGTTGGACAGTACCGGGGCGTACGCATACGCATTGGTCACGGCCGCGCCCAGCGCATAGTCGGTGCGCTGCACGACGTTGCCGTGCACGTCCAGCTTGAACTCGGTCAGCGGCGCCAGGCCGCCCAGGTCGGCGGCGATGCGGTTGAGGTTAGCCACGACCTTGTCGTTGAACACCTTGCGCGAAGCCACCGACAGCGCGTCGGTGGCGGTGCCGTTGACCAGGATGTCGAGGATGCCGGCGACCACCGTGCCGCGGCTGGTGCTGGCGTCGAGCTGGCCGACCCAATGGGCCAGCCCGCCGGCATCCGGCTGGCGGCCTTGCGCGACGTTGTACAGCTTCGTCACGAATTCGGTATTGGTCAGGCCGGGCGGGAACAGCGCATGGAACGCGGGGTCGGCGAGCATGGTGTCGGCCAGCGCGGCCGGGGTGGCGCCCTGCCGCAGGGCCCTGACCCAGGCGTCCAGGCGTGCCGGGGCCGGGGCGCCGTCGTGCAGCGCGGCATACAGGCGCGCCACCTGCGCGGCCGGCGCCAGGATGGTGTTCAGGTTGGCCGCGATCTTGCCGTTGAACGTTGCCTGCGAGGCGCGTGCAGTAGCGTCGTCGCCGCTGTATTCGAGGGCGGCGCGGACGATGTCGGCAACCACCTGGCCGCGCGATTGGGTGTTGAGCGCGTTGGTCCAGTAGGCCAGGCCTTGCGCGTCGGGGTCGCGGTCCAAGGCGTTGTTGTAGATCCTGGTCACGAACGTGGCGTTGTCCATGCTGCCCGGGTAGCGCGCTTGCGCCTCATTGCTGACGAGCATGGCTGCCGCGAGCTCGCCCAGGGAGGCGCCATCATTGGACACTTGCACCCAGTTGGCGAGCCCTTCGATGTCCGGTTCACGGTCGAACAGTGCCGCGTACAGCGCAGCCACTTGCGAGCGGGCTTCGGCGGAGTGGGCGGCCACGGCCACCACCCGGCCCAGCGCGTCGTAATAGGTATAGGCGGTATGGCCGAGCGCATCGGTGGTGCGCACGAGATTGCCTACCGCGTCGTAGCCGTAGGTGGTGGTGGCGTCGCCTTGCACGGCAACACCGCTGGCATCCTGGCTGAAGCTGATATGAACCCGGGTTTCGGCGATCTTGCGGTTGTTCAGGTCGTAGGCGAAGCGGGTGTCGCGGTCTTCGTCCGGCTTGGCCGCAGGCTGCCCGTAGGCGGTGTCGGACCAGGAGGCGATGCTGTTGGCGTACTCGACCTGGCGGGTGAGATTGCCGGCGGCGTCGTACTCCATGGTGGTCAGGTAGCCCAGGTGCGAGGCCCCCTGGTTGTCGACGGCGGTGACCTGGGCGATGCGTTCGCCGCGGCGGTTGACGTAGAAGCGGGTATCGGCCGCTTCGGTCACGCGCACACCCTGCGCATTCTCGCCGTAGACGGATTGCCCGATGACGTCGCCGAACGCGTTGTAGCGGGTCGCGGTGGCCTTGCCGGCGGTGATATGGTCGTCCGCAAGCAAACTGTGCTGGTCGAAGCCGTATGCCTGCGGCTCGACGACTTTTACGGCCCGGCCCAGGGCGTCGTAGTGGGTGTGGATGGTCCGGTCGGCTGCACTCAGGGTGAGCCCGGCCTCGACTTCGGTCAGGCTCGGCGCGCGGTTGCCCAGGCCGGACAGGGCCGACGCGTAACGCGTGAGCGCGGTCACCGCGCCGAAGGCATCCCGGTCGTAGCCGGTGACGAAGCCCTTGGCATCGATTTCATAGGCGATGCGTCCGGCCCGGTCGTAGGCCTTGTAGCTGCGGTTGTTGCCCACGTCGACGTTCATGACCGCGTTGCCCAGCGCATCGTAGGTGACGGTGGTGGTCAAGAGGACATTCGATGCACCCCGTATGGTCGTGCCGACCTGACGTCCCGTCAGGTCGTAGGTATAGCTCGTCGCACGCAGTTGCGGCGTGTTGACGGCTTCGATGCGAGCGGAGACATTGCCGAAGGCGTCGTAGCTGATCTGGGCCTGCGCACGAACCAGGGACGTCTGGGCGCGGTAGCGTTGCTTGCCCTCGTTGTCTACATAGGGAGTCAGCGTCGACGTCTCGACCTCGGGCGCGGTTTCCCCGGTCAGACGGCCGGCGGCGTCGTACTGGTAGTCCCAGGTGGCGCCTTTCTTGTTGGTGTACGACAGCTTGCGCCCCAGCGCATCGTAGGTGAAGCTTTCCTGGGCGCCCAGTGCGTCACTGCTGCGCACCAGGTTCCCCTGGGCGTCATAGACAAAGGTCTGGGTACGGTCACCGGCCGGATCGGCTTGCAGTGCGCTTGCGAGTGCCTGCTCGGTGACATTGATCGCGCCAACCGTTACCGCATGCGCATACTGGGTTGTGCGGAGGATGCGGCCCATCGCATCGTAGTCGTTCCGTTTGACGTAGCCGGCGGCATCGATGCTGTAACGCAGGCGGCCGGCGGCGTCGATCACGCGGCGCTCAAGGCGGTCATCCGCAGCGGCGACGACGAACTCCTGCATCTGTGTAGCGGACAGTTGGTCGGGCAGCGCTGCGAGCGCCACGGAAGTGGCGCGGCGCACGACAGCAATCACGTTGCCGGCCGCATCGTATTGCCGTTCGGTCACATGGCCGAGCGCGTCGACGTCGTAGGCGGCGCGGTTGGCGGCATCGTAGACGGTGCGTTCCACCCGGTCTTGCGTGCTCGCATGGAGCGCACCGCCGATGGTTTGCACATCGGGCGTTCCGGCCAGGCTGACCGGCTCGGCATAGGTGACCGTCTTGACGACATTGCCAAGTCCGTCATACCCGCGCTCGGTCACGACATTGAGTGCATCGATGCTGTATTGCAGGCGGTTGGCCGCGTCGTAGGCCAGGCGCTCGGTGCGGTCGCGTGCACCGTCCTGCGCCACCGAGCCGATCCAGTCCTTGATGCTGGCTTGGGTTGGATTGAGCGGCAAGCCGGCCGAGGACAGGAAGGTCGCATGTGCGGTGCGCGAGACGATATTGCCGTTCTTGTCGTACGTCTGGCGCACGATCGCCCACTGCAGCACACCGCTGCTGTCCACCCCTTGCGCGGTGGCCATTGCTTGCAGGCGGTTGGCACCGTCGTAGACCATGCGCATGGCCTGATCGCGGGTGTTGTTGACCGAGACGGAATTGATCCAGGCCTGGACGTTGGCCTGGGTCGGGTTGGCCGGGAAGCTGGCCGAGGACAGGAAGTTCGCATGCGCGGTGCGCGAGACGACATTGCCGTTCTTGTCGTACGTTTGACGCACGACCGACCATTGCATGTGACCCATGCCATTGACGCTTTGGGCCGTCGCACTGGCGACCAGACGGTTGGCCGCGTCGTACACCATGCGCGCCTGCTGATCGCGGGCGTCGGCGGCCGTCACCCGGGCCTTGATGTCGGCTGCGGTGGGGTTGGCACCGAGCAGGCCCACGTCGATCCCGGTCGCGTACGCGCGCTGGTACACCACATTGCCGTTGGCATCATATTCAAAGGTCTGCACCGCACCTTTGCCGTCCACTTGCGCCGAGACCCGGTTGCGCACATCGTAGGCACGGATGGTCAGTACATCGTGCGTGGCATCGGCAACGGCGTCGACCGCTGCTTGCACGGCGGCCACCGTGGGTGCCGTGGCTGTCGGAATCGGCGTCGCATAGCTGATGCTGCGCACCACATTGCCGTTGCCATCGTAGGTGCGGCGGGTGACCGCGCCGTTGCCGTCCACTGTAAATACCAGGCGACCGTCGCGGTCGTAGATGTTGGTCAGGCTGTTGTCGCGGGCGGCATCCGGTATAAGGCGCGCGTCGATGTCGGCCGTGCCGATCGCCGTGCCCAGGCCGGCCAGGCTGATCGGGTTGGCATGGCGGATGGCCTGGACGACGCGGCCGTTGGCGTCATGGCGGTACTCGGTGACGCCGCCGGCGCCATCGACCTCATGGGTCATGCGGCCGTTGGCGTCGTACGCGAAGCGCGTGACATGCCCATTGGCGTCGATGCGCGCGGTCACGTTGCCGACGTCGTCATGGATGAAGCGCGTCTCCAGGTTCATGCCGTCCGGATCGATGAACTGGTGCGTGCGGCGGCCCAGCGCGTCGTACTTGTAGCGCGTGACTCGGCCTTCGGGGTCGGTCACTTGCACCGTCTTGCCACGGCCGTCGTAGCGCAGTTCCGTGACCTGGCGCTCGCCGGTTGGGTCGACGGTGATGCGCCTGGCCTGGCCCTTGGCGTCGTATTCGGTCAGGGTGACGATGCCGTTGGGGTCCGTCACCCGCAGCACCTGCCCCTTGGCGTCGTAGCCGTATTCGGTCACCAGCCGCAATCCGTTCGGGTCGACCGTCCTGATCAACACCCGGTTGGCCGCGTCGTACTGGAATGCGGTGGTGACGTTGTTGGCGTCGAGCGTGGTAACCAGGTTGCGGGCGCGGTCATAGGTGTGCGTGACCACCTTCCCGGCCCCGTCGGTGACCGTGTAGAGGTCGCCGTTGGCTGTGTACGCAAAGGTCGTGGCGTTGCCGTTGCCGTCGGTGATCTGGTATTCCTGGCCGTGGCGGTTATACACCACGGTCTTGGTGATGCCCTCGGGGGTGGTCACCGTCATGCTGCGCTGCTGGGTGTTGTAGGTATAGCGCGTGATGTTGCCCTGCGCGTCGGTTTGCGTGAGCACCCGGTCGAAGGCGTCGTAGCTGGTGCCGGTGCGTCCGCCTCGCGCATCCTCGACCACAACCGTCCTGCCCAGCCGATCGTAGGTAGTCTGGCGGGAGTGACCGTTGGCGTCGGTGTGCTCGGTGGCGCGGCCGAAGGCGTCGTAGCGGGTGACTTCGCGGGCATCGATGCCGTTCGGGTCCCAGCTCGCCTGGGTTTGCAGGCCGCGGCGGTCGTAGCGGTAGGTATGCCGCAGGAACTCGCCGATGTCGATCTGCTCGGCGCGGGCGGTGACGTTGCCGAAGGCGTCGTAGTCGGTCGTGGTGACGCCGCCCAGTTCATCGTATTGGGTCACCAGCAGGCCGCGGGTGTCGTAGGCGAACCCGCGCGTACTGTCGGCGGTGTTGTCGGCCAGGGCGGCGAGGATGCCTGCCAGACTGCTCTCGAAGGTGCCGCCGGTCAGTCCGGCCAGGACGCTTCCAGCCAGGCGCGTGCCGTAACGGCGGGTGGCAACCAATTCGTTGTGCGTGCTGTAGCTGCGCGTCTCGACTTCGCCCAGCGCATTGACGGTGGCCGCCAGGCGGCCGTCACCGTCGTAGAAGTACAGGCTGCGGTTGCCGTTCTGGTCGGTCATGCCGATGCGGCGTCCGGCCGCGTCGTAGTGGTACTTGACCGCGTACTGATCCCAGATCGCGTCGATGGCCGCTTGCGTCATCGACGTGTTCAGCTTGGTCGCACCTTCGGCACTCAGTTCCGCAATCACCCTGCCTTGCAGGTCGTAGCGCTTCTGGTGGACACGCGCGTCTGTTGTGCTGATGGCCAGCGTGCTTGAGACCAGGTTGCCCACCGCATCGTACACATGCTGGTTGACGGTGCCGTCGGCGGCCGTCTCCTTCCACAGCTGGTTGAGCTTGGTGTAGATGTAGGTCGTTGCCTGGTCATCGGCAGAAGCCTGCGGACGAAGGTTGGCCACCGCAGCGCCATCAATATAGGCGACCGCAGTGGCGTAGCGCACCTTTTGCGTCAGGTTGCCGTTGCGGTCGTACACGTATTCGGTCAGGTAGCCTTCGCCGTCGATGGCGCCGGTCAACTGCCCCTTGCCGTCGTACAGCCGGTACTGGCGGATGTCGTCGGCGCCGGCGACCGGCTGGAGCTGGGCGAGGTTGCCTGTTGCCCGATGGGCAGGATCGGTCGCCGTGGCGTACGCCACCGTCTCGACCAGGCGGCCGGCGGCGTCGTAGCGGTGAGTAGTGAGATAGCCTTCGGCGTCGAGTTCTGCCTGCAGCTTGCCGTCGCCATCGTAGAAGGCACGCGTAACACGGTCGTCGGCGGAGCTTGGCGGGGCGATGACACCCGGCGCCGGCGCGCTGCTCAGGCCGGAGGTGTTGATGGCGTTGGCATAGCGTACCGTGCGTACAGCCCGTCCGGCGCCGTCATAGTCGATTTGCGTGACGTATCCTTGCGCATCGACCGACTTGACCAGGCGGCCGGCGGCATCGTAGCTGTTCCAGGACGTGCGGTCGGCCTGCGCATCGGGCACGCGCAGTGCCGCCAGGGCGACCTCGGCCGGATTGCCGTTGGCATCGGTGAGCAAGGCGGTGTTGACCGCGTTGGCGTAGCGGATGGTCTGCGTGACCTGGCCGTTGGC
The DNA here is from genome assembly GCA_035627275.1 of Noviherbaspirillum sp. Lineage (GTDB taxonomy): Bacteria > Pseudomonadota > Gammaproteobacteria > Burkholderiales > Burkholderiaceae_D > Noviherbaspirillum. Next base: position 82,775 of record DASPMC010000057.1, on the reverse strand, counting down.
GTTGTGGACGTATTCGACCAGGCTGCCGTCGGCGTCGATGTCGGCGACATTCCTGCCGGCGGCGTCGTAGAGCATGAAGCTGCGCCGGCCGGTCGGGTCTTCGACCATGCGCAGGCGGCCGGCGGCATCGCGATGGTAGCGGGTCTGCCCCAAGGGTGTCGCGTTCGGATCGGCTTGCGTGACGCCGGTCAGTTCCCCTGCCCCGTTGTATACCGAAGTCGTTGCCAGGCCGTTGGCCAGCCGGACGGTGACGCTGTGGCTTGCCGCGTCGTAGCTGGTGAGTGTGACCTGGTTGAGCTGGTTGGTCGTCGACAGCTGCCGCCCAAGGCCGTCGTAGGTGAAGAGCGTGATGCCGCTGTTGGCGTCGACGGTCTTCAACAGCAGTCCGTGCTGGTCGTGCACATAGGTCACGGTGGAATGCGTGCCGTCGGCAATGCCGTTGCCGAGCGCGTCGACCTTCGCGAAGGCCGTCGCCGTATAGAGCAGGCCGCGTCCGTCGTAGCTGTAGTTGGTGCGCATCGTACGGATCTTGTCGGCACCGCCCACCCATGTGGTCAGCTGCGCTTCCGTCGGCGCGGCGCTCTCGGCCAACGCGGACGTGTCGTACTTGCCGCCGTTGTACTGGATGACTGCGGTGCGGTTGCCATAGCCGTCATAACGGTATTCCGTCACCCGGCCTTCGGCGCTGATGATGAAGCGCAGCCGGTTGCGGGTGTCGTAGGCGTAGCGCGTGGTCAGCCCTTGCGCGGGCTGGCCCGCGCCGTTGCCGTCCGGATCCGGTACCAGGTAGACGGTTTCCGTGAGCAGCTGGTTTTGGCTGCCGTAGCTGCGGCGTACCGTGTTGCCGGCAGCATCGCGCTGCAGGGTCTGGTTGCCGTTGGCGTCGTATTCCATGTCGATGGCGTTGCCGCGGCCATCGATCATTTGCCGCACATTGCCTTGCGTGTCGTACACGTAGCGCGTCTGCTGCGTGACGCCATTAATCGCATTGCCGTTGCGCAGCGGACCGGTCATGCCCGTGAGCTGCCCTTGCGCGTCGTAGGTGTAGACCGTCTGGTAGTCCAGCGGGTCGGTGACCGTCGTGCTGGTGCCGTCGGCAGCATAGTCGAGCCGGGTGAGGCGGCCTTCGCCATCGATCATCTCGGCCACGCGCCAGGCAGTGCCTACCTGCACATAGGCAAACGACAGCCGCGTGCCGTCGCTCTGCTCCATGCTGGCCACGCGCGTGCTGCTGCCGTCATAGGTGTAGCGCGTCACATAGGTGGCGCCGTCGGCAATGCTGTTGTCGGTCGGGCTCAGGTCGGTAATGACCGCCGACAGCCGGTTGGCCGTATCGTATTCGTAGCGCACCCGGGTGACCGTGGTAGTACCGCTGACCACCCGGACCTGCGTCAGGTTGGTACCCGCGTAATCGAAATAGGTGTTCTCGCCGCTGGCGGTGGTGACCCGGCTGAGCATCCCAGCCGCATCGTAGTAATAGGTCTGCGTCATGCCGCTGGCGTCGGTCATCGATGCCAGCCGCCCGCCTGCCGCCCAATCATAGGTCTCCGCCGTGCGCGTCGTGCCGTCGGTCCAGGTCCATTTGCTGGTCTGGCTGTTGTAGCTGAGCGTGTCGTGCGCGTCCGCGCCCGCGGTGCTCAGGTATAGGTTGCGCGCGGCATCGTAGGTGTAGACCGCCTCGCTGCCATCGCCTTCGATGCGCGTCAAACTGCTGCCGGCGGTGTTGAGCGTGCCGGTCAGGTTCGCCACCCGCTTGACCAGCCCCAGCCTCCAGTTGTCGCCATTGTCGTCCGTCAGCAGCCCTTGCGCGTTGTACGTGCGCACCACCCCCACGTCCAGCCCGCGCGCAGCCAGGTAGTCGTCGCGCCCCTGCAGCACCAGGTTGCCCGTGGCCACGTTCAGGTACGCCCCTTCCCCCTTGCCCCCGTGCGCCGCGTCCCCGATCACCCCGCGCTGGCCCAACACCCCCGCCGACCCCAACAACAAGCCCAGACCATTGCCGCTGACAATCGCTACCATCTGCTCCCTCTCCAATTCCTGTTCGCCGAATCCACTTGTTCAATTCATGCAGACCATGCCTGCTCTCATTCCCAAGGTATCCAGCAAGTCCGGATGTTGTTTAGGTGGAAAGGTGATGAAATAAAGGAAATGTTTGCGAACAATCAAACGGGCAGGTGCCGACAAGCCATCTAGCAATGACTTCCGCTCTACTTCCTCCCATAAATTGGGGAGATATTCCGATGCCATCCAATCAGGTAGTACCGATGAACATGGCCAGCCAGGAGATCAGTTCCGACCACCGGGCTCTCGCAACAAATCTGCCAGCGAACCGCCGCCAGGTTTAGCACGGCCAGCAAGGACACGTTCTGCAAAACACATGAATGCTTTGTGGTCGGTCGCCTCGCCGCTAAGAATACCCTGTGCATACCGCGCTGCCAGGCTCGTTGGATCCAGACGGAGGGCTCGTTCAATGCTCACCTCTGCCTCCAAGCGCCGGCCCTGTATCGCATGCACGACCGCCATACCGCCATGGGTCTCGCCAAAGTTACGATCGAGTGCCATCGCGGATTCGAAGTTTTGCTGCGCTGCCGCCAGGTCCTTCCTCAGCAAGTTACACCATGCCATCCCGTGCCAAGTTCCAATATGGCCGGGCATGTAGGTCACTGCAAGCTTGAATTCCTGTAGAGCCCGATCGAGGTTCATTTCCAGCAGGTTGGCAAGCGCATTGGCCGACCATACACGTCCGTCCTGATCGTTCTGATGCAAGGCCTGCGCAAGAAGCGACTTGGCCCGCGTGGGGTTCTTCTCAGCCAAGGCGACCGAGGCACAGGCCACAAGCGCTTCTACATGGCTAGGATCTTTCTGCAGCACTGCTTCGGAAAAGCGCTTTGCCTGTTCCAACTGGTTAGCGTCAAGGTACAGCAGGCTCGCGACACCAGCCGCCGAAACGTCGAGCGTCTTGTCTTGCATTGCCTGCTCGATGACCTTGAAGGCTTCATCGAATTCACGCAAGTGATGCACGCAACGTAGCAGCATGGCTGTACTCTCCTCGGGAGCGTCTGGCTTGCCTTTTATAGAGGAAAACAGATCCCGGCCTTCCGGGAATTTCTGCAAGCGAATCTTGACGTAGGCCAGATTGAAAATGACAGCGGATGCATCAACCCCGCCATCGACTAGCTCCTGCAACAATGCTTCCGCCTCGGTGTACCGCTTCTCCGCAATCCACAGCGTCGCCTGACTGTGGCGCAGGAACACATTCGTCGGCTCCAGCAAAAGTGCGCGGCTCAGATACTGTTGTGCAACCTTCAGTTCTCCGAGAGCCAATGCACAGTCAAAGGTTTCTGTTAACAGCGAGAAGTTGTTGGGGTCCGACTCGACATACGTCTGCAGCCGAGCCAGCCGCGCAGGGGTGTCCTGCGCCACGGTATCATTCATTGTTTCATTCCTCATTTCAGATCTCAAATCCGACTCCATCTAACATCGCAAATCAATTCCACCGCCGCGCTGGACACTTTCCCTGAGCCGGTTCAGCGCGTCCTTGTGAATCTGCGATACCCGTCCTTTCGTTACACCGAGAATCCGTGCGATTTCTTCAAATGCGAGCTGCTGCAGGTAATGGTATTTGATCACGCGTCTTTCATTTCTCGGAAGGTGCTCCAGCAATTCGCGCATCCGCTGCTGCAACTGCTTGAGCTCGACGCTACGATAGGTGTTATCGGGATATGCCTCATCTTCAGCGCGGTACATTCCTGAATCTTCAAGCGCCAATCCTACCGCTATACCGATTGCAAGCTCTGCGAGATAGCCGAACAGTGCACCAGGATCTTTCGGTTTCTCCGGCTTCTCCTTGAGTGACTTCAACCGATCGGCGGCAATTCGCTGCTTCGCGCTTATCTGTTCCTGCTTTTCACTCAATGACGCAATACCGTTCAATATCGCACCGTTGATCCTGAGAGCGGCGAATGTCTCGAACTTCGCACCATGTGCAGGATCGTAACGGTCAACGGCTTCCAGCAAGCCTATGGATGCGAACTGAAAATAGTCTAGGAACTCCAGTTCAGCATATGTCCGTTTTGCATATAGTTTGGCTGCCAGCACACGCGCAAACGGCAGGTAAAAATCGATAATGCGTTCACGTGCAGACATACAGGCGTTTACCAGGAACTCTGTCCACAACGGTGCAAGATCAGTCGTCCTGTCAAGTTCAACGGGTTGGGTGTGACGGGTCAGGTCCACGATAACTCGTTGGAAATGATCAGGAGAACGTGCCGATCAATGCACGCACCACGAGGCCCCAGCCGTCAATCAGCACAAACATAAGAATCTTGATTGGTAGCGCAATCGATGCCGGTGGCACCATCATCATGCCTAGCGCCATCAAGGCGCTCGATACAATCAGGTCGATCAGCAGGAACGGCAGAAAGATCACAAACCCAATCTGAAACGCCGAGCGCAACTCGGACAGCATGAAGGCCGGGATCAACTGGACCATGTTGATGTCGTCAATCGTCTTCGGCTGCTCAGCCTTCGACAGCTCGACCATCAATGCAAGATCCTCCTCACGCGTCTGCCGCACCATGAACTCGCGTATCGGTTTGACCGCTTCCTTCCCCGCTATTTCCGCCGATAGTTTACCGTTCATGAAAGGCTGGAACGCCTTGCTATTCACCTCCTGCAAGGAGGAGGACATTGTAAACAGCGTCAGAAACAGCGCGAGACTGATGACGACCGTGTTGGGTGGCGTTTCCTGCATGCCCATCGCATGGCGCAGCATCGAAAGAACGATCACGATTCGGATGAACGAAGTCATCGACATCAGGATGGCCGGCGCCAGACTGAGCACGGTCAGCCCAAGCAGGATCTTGATGGCGGATGAGATCTCACTCGATGAACCCGCGCCACCGGCAAGACGAACTTGCACGCCAGGCAGGGCCAATGCAGATTCGCCTGCAAACGCGGCGGCGGACCAGAGCAGTGTTACCAGCAGCACCATGCCGGCGCAGAGCCGGCCGCCTGTTGTCCTGAACATACTCATTGCGACTGCCCTGCATTCGATGCCGGCAAAGATGCCGCCGCTCCCATACATGTAACGCCCTGTCCACTCTCGGCGATCAAGTAGCGCGCCCCTGCAAACTCGACCACGAACAAGGTCGAACGCGGCGTGAGACGTCGCGTTTCAATCACATGCAGCTGCTTGCCGTCTGATGTCTCACCGATCTGTGACCCAAGGCGCTTTCGCAAGAAGTGAAGCGACACACCCAATGCAAGAATGGCGATGCCGAATCCGATCACGATCCTGGCAATGCCGGACTCCTCGGCCTGCGACACACGCTTGAATGGAATCGGCGCTTCCGAGGTTTCGGCGGCGCCAGCCTGGTGAGCAGCGACCACCAGGACGACGCCAAGCACGAACGGGACGATGCACCGGCGATAGATTGTTTTCATCATCAGGCAGGTGCGGCAATCTCGGTAATCCGCACGCCGAAGTTATCGTCGACAACGACCAGTTGTCCGCGCGCGACCACGTTTCCCTCAACCAGGACGTCAACCGGGTGATCCACCTGGCGGTCTATCTTGAGCACGGACGCCTCCTTCAAATCCATCAGCTCTCCCAATGTCGTGTGCGCTTCACCGAGCACGACGCTCAGTTTCACCTTGACCCCCTGGAGCAGGCCGATATTCCCTCCAAGCACGGGCGAACCGCTCGGCGTCTGTGGGCGGATCTCCGACAGTTCGATAATCTGCGTTGAATGTTGCTGTTCAGTTTCTTTCATGGATGCACCGTTCATCATCTAGACTTGTAAATCACTGCGACGGACCACTTCGACCGCGATCTTCCCTTCCAACACCCCGGGATGCGCATCGAACAGCGGTTTCCTCTCCGGGCCGAATACGGTCAAAGGCTGGTCGACCGAGGTTTCCAGCCGAATGACATCGCCCACCGCGAGTGTAAGCAGACTGCCGACATCTACTTCGACTTCTCCAATTTCGACCGGCAGCGTTACCGCGATCCTGCCAAAGGCTCTATTGACTGCATCGCGCTGGATCGGCGCGACTGACTTGGCTCCCGCGTATCCAGCCTCGGCACGCATGCAGCCATGGTCGAGCAGGGAAACTATCGTATGTTCATCCAACTTGATGCGGACGAGCAGTGCTCCCGATGCCAACGCGAATGCATTTTCCTCCGGCCCGGTCGCATCCGACACATGACAGCAGTCCGCCTGGAGCCCCAATGCTTCCACAATCCGGTCGACGATTCCCTTTGCTGCTGCATCGCCTGCGTCGGCCGCGATTGACGGGATGCTTTTGGACTGCATCAGGTGCCTCTGGTCAGACGGAAACATCTGGCGTTGAATGACTCGAACAAACTCCGGCTGCCATCCAAACCACGCGCTTTTCCCCGCAGCTCCGCAGCGCAGCTGCCAAGGCACGTTCCGCTCTTGCAGCGGGACTTCCCAGGTGCGGATGCATTCGACATCAATAGCGAGATTGTCAAGTCCCCATCCGGAGCGCCATGTCTCGACCGCGCCTCTAATACGCTGGGCGACCTCACTCACAACTGTAGCTCCGAGGAGTACAAATGGACGTACACGCATCAACGGCCCTTCATTTCGTACAGTTGCTCAATCAGCTCGTTTGCGGTGCTGATCACGTGAGATGCAGCCTGGTAGCCACGCTGCATAACGATCAGGTTGCTGAATTCCTCCGCAAGATCAACGTTCGCCCCTTCCACCACGCCGGAACTGAGAGAGCCAAATGAATTCGTCTTCGCGTATCCGAGGTGTACCGCTGCATCATTGGTGCTGCCGAATTCATTGCCACCGAGGGCGACGATATCCTCGGTGGAGTTAAAGCGAGCGAGCGCAAGGCGGGTACCGTTTGCTGTCTGCCCGTTGGAATAAGTAACAACCAGTGCTCCTTGAGCATCGAAAGCCACATCGGTCATCGCGCCTGCGGGAACGCCGTCCTGCGATTTGACGGCGATCGTCGACGTATTTCCTGCAGCGAACGAGGTAACGTCACTGGAAAAATCCAGCATGACCGAGAACGGCTTGATGCCCGTCGGGGCGTAGTTAAACGCGATCTTGCTTGCATTGCCGTCAGGCTTCCCGTTCGAAAATTGAATCGTGCCTGTGCCAAGCGTGCCGGTGTCGTCACTGATCGTTACCGTCCAGTTGCCCATCGTCGTCGCGCTATTGTTCTTGAACGTCATCTTAATAAGATGCTCCCCGCCGGCAGGATCGATGACCTTGATGCCATTCAGCACGGCATCGGACGCGGCATTGCTGGAGATGTTTCCATTGAACTTGACAGTCGTAGTCGCCTTCGGCGGATTACTTTGCAATCCGGTGAGCGAAATGTCAGTCAGTTTCCCGTTCTCGTCGAGTCCCGACACGCGCAAGCCGTTGACTGTGCTGACCAGGAAGCCGTCATTGTCGAACTGGAATTGCCCTGCGCGCGTATAGCGTGACTTGCCATCGTCGTTAAGGACGAAGAAACCTTCTCCGTTGATGGCAAGGTCAAGCCCTCCCCCGGTCTGACGCAGATCGCCGGCCTTGAAATTGATCGTCGTCGCCAGCGTATTCAGGCCCATTCCGAGTTGCGCCCTGCCGCCCGCCTGGCCACTACCAGCGGTGTTCGCGCTGCCTTGGTAAAAGAGATCGGCGAATTGCAGTTGCGATCCCTTGAATCCGGGAGTGTTGACATTGGTCAGGTTGTTACCAATGACACGCAGACCTTTCGAATAGCCGGTCAGACCTGACATTCCAATAAATATCGTATCCAGCATGGGATGCTTCCCCCTTAACGAACACTAAGTACTTGCGAAAGACTGACGCCTTCGAGCAATGCGCCGGCCGTAGTCAGGACCGACAGGAATGGTTCGCCGCCCGAGAATTTCAGCGCGGTGACTTGGCCGGACACCGTGCCGCTCGACGAACTGACGTCCACAGTCTTGCCGAGCATGCCGACAGATTGTGTCGCCGATTGAACGGCGAGCAGCTGGTCGATTTTCTGATTCAGCTGGCGGCTCTGCTCAAGTGCTGAAAACTGTGCAACCTGTGCGATGAACTCCTGGTTGTCCAGAGGTTTGAGGGGATCCTGGTTGCTCAGCTGGCTGGTAAGGATTTTCAGGAAATCCTGTAGCCCGATACTCGAAACCTGGGACGCCGTACTTGCCGCTGAGGTCGATTCGATCGTCATTTCAATATGCTCCTTTTTCTGTGATATGTTGCGCAATCTGTGCACGCACGGTCTCGGTTTCCGTCACCATCGAAACCGCAGCCGCGGCACGCTCCTCGCCCTCAAGTCGTACATCCGGGAACAGCTGTGCCAGCCGTTTTCCGTTGAATGTCAGGGCTGACAGCTTCAATCCGGACGCTGCCAGTTCGGCGTTCAACGCGCTAGCAATTGCATACACTCCCGGTTCTGTGACGTCGGTGTCACGGATCCAGGCTTGCACCCCGTCTTCGGTATGAAACAGGTGCAGTTTCCTGCGGGCATAAGCCTCGCTGTCCAGGAAGGGGAGGGTACTCTGTGATGCCACCGCGCCATCCGCTTCCATTTCTCCCTCGGCCCTGGCCGGATACTCCGCTGCGAAGTGCGTCGCTCCGGTTGTCCCACGCTGCATTAGGGTGCGCGACTGCCGGAGATCCTGCTGCGTAACCACATTCAGTATCTCGTCATTCGAGTTGACAGCCTGCTGCTGAACCGGTAGCCGATATGAAATATCAATCGGATAGAAACCTATCGAAACCGCCGCCCCGGAACGTGCGACTCCGTGCTGCAGCGGCGCATCGTCCTGTCTTCCGTTTTCCATAGCACTCTGCTGTACCGTCGATGCTTGTGCTGTATCGCCTTGCGCCCCCGTCGCTTCGGAACGGGCTTGCACCAACTGGGCGATGGTGACGGTAGGTTCGCCGTCACGAGCCTGTCCTGCGCTTGCGGATTCCGCACCTGCGTATGTTCCTGCGTCGTTACGATGCCTTTCCATACCGTCGTGATGAAACCGAGGAGCGTTCCTTGTCACCTCGTTCTCCAGCAACGCCCGCTCCAGCTCAAGCAGCCAGCCGCCATGGCGGCGCTCCTCGATCTTGCGAGCGGAACCGGGAGTAACGGTGTCCGCGTACGGCATCAGATAGTCAAGACCGGCTGTCATGATTTTCCATTCTCGCTTCAAGAGTTGACCAGTGATCATCTGCGGACTTGAAGTCTTCGTTCAACCGCAGCTTGATGAATTTCGCCTTCATTTCGTCGCGATGCGTCTCAACCGCATCTACCCCACGCTGTGCCGCGATTACCCGGTCGATCAGCGCGCCGCGCTCGTGCTCCTTGGCTGCAATCTCTTTTTCCCTGGCCGCGCACTGCACGGCGAGATCCTGCATGTATTGCGTCAACAAAGAAAAACGACTGACATCAATGAGGCCGGACGCCGATTGCTGCTTCCAGTTCTCCGACGCGTCGCGAGCGGCGTCGATAAGTTCCTTGAGTTCGCCCTTCAGCTTCGACAGGACGCTGTTGACGTGACCTAGATCCAGCAGCAATGCGTCAAGGTCCCATTGGCGCTTCAAAAGGACCGGCTCAAGCGCGTAACGAAATCTTCCCTTGCCGCTCACAGCGCACCTCCGCCGATTGCATTACGCATCCGCGACAGTGCTTCCTGTCGGGATGTCGATTCAAGGATGGACTGGCGCAGCACATTCCGAATTGCCGGATACACTTGGAGCGCTCGATCCACCGCCGGGTTGCTGCCTACGCGGTAGGCGCCCATGTCGACCATCTGGCGGTTTTTTTCGTATACCGAGAGCAGTTCCACTACCGCTGACATCAGCTTCTGCTCTTCCTCGGTAGTCAGGTCGTTCGCCAATCGGCTGGTGCTCTGCAATACGTCGATTGCCGGAAAATGTCCTTCGTGTGCGAGGTCGCGCGACAGCATGATGTGTCCATCCAGGGTCCCGCGCACAATATCCGAGATAGGTTCGTTGAAATCGTCGCCTTCCACCAGCACGGTGTACAACGCGGTAATCGAACCGCCGGAATCCGTCGTTCCGCAGCGCTCGCACAAGGCGGGAATTTCGCCAAATACCGAAGGCGTGTAACCGCGCGCGGTTGGCGGCTCACCAGCGGCCAGGCCGATCTCCCGTCTGGCCATGGCAAACCGGGTGACGGAATCCATCATCAGCAGCACCTGCTTTCCTTCGTCGCGAAAGTGCTCGGCGATGGCGGTCGCCGCATATGCAGCTCTGGTGCGCACGAGGGCTGGTTGGTCCGAGGTCGCCACAACTACCACACTGCGCCGCAGCCCCTCTGTGCCCAGATTCTTTTCGATAAACTCGCGCACCTCGCGCCCGCGCTCCCCGATCAATGCGATGACGTTTACATCCGCCTTTACGTCGCGTGCCAGCATACCTAATAGCGTGCTTTTCCCCACACCGCTGCCAGCAAAGATCCCCATGCGCTGCCCCCGCCCCAGAGGAAGCAGGCAATCGATGGCGCGAACACCTGTTTCAATCAGGTCGGAAATGCGCGGACGAGTCAACGGATTCAGTGGGATTGCATGCAGCGGACGCGTTCCGCTTGCCTTCAGCTCCTGTACGCCATCCAGTGGTTCTCCGAACGCATCGATGACGCGTCCCAGCATTTCATCGCCCACCTTCATGCGTGGCAGCTCTCCCGTAGCCAGCACCTCGCTGCCGCTGCCGACGCCCCGCAATTCCCCATAAGGCATCAGAACGACGCGGCCCGGCCTCACACCCACCACCTCGGCCGTCAAAGTGCCCTGCCCGTAGAGCGGCACAACCTCGCAGATCTCGCCTATCGTCGCGTCGGGGCCGACCGCCTCGAGACTTTGGCCCGAGATGCTGACCACCCGTCCGGTCCGGCGGACCAGTTCGGCATTGCGCACGGCGTCGAGATAGTGCCGCATCAAAGCGCTTCCCCCAACTGTTCGCGTTTGCGTCGGGCCGCAAGCAACGCTTCGCCAAGGCGTGCCAGCTGCGTCTCTATTCTGGCGTCGAGGAAGCCGGTACCGCTTTCCACGACACCCCCCCCCATCTTGATCGAGGCATCCGCGCGCAGGACGGCCTCGCGCCCGTCTGGTACTTCCTGTACCTGCTGCAGGAGCTCGTAGTCCTGCGGATGCACGCGGACGATCAGCTTGTCACGCTCCTTGAATGCGGCAAGCACCTGATCAACCATGCCGGAAACAGCAATGCGTGTGGTCGCCATCTCGCCGATGATTCGGCAGACCGCCGCAAAGACGATCTCGACCATTGCATCTTCGGCACCGTCGAGCATACCGGCGCGTGCCTGAGACAGTGCTGCCATGATCGATTCGAGCCGCTCTGTCTGCTCGGCGACCGCCTGGCGCGCAGCCTGCTCAGCCATGTCCATGCCCTTGGCGAAACCTTCCCGTTCAGCCGCGGCGCGAATCGCGACGGCTTCCTGTTCGAGTTGCACCCGGGCATCTGCCAGTTCCTGTTCGATCTGTTGGCGTGCATTTGCCAGTTCTCGTTCGACCAGAAGACGCGCATTCCTATCATCCATGCCGGATGGCGCGTCCTTCTCGATGGTGGCCGGGTTGGTCGGCTGCGTCACAGCCGGAATCGTCTTCGCTTCGGCAACCGATAACGATGCCGCTGGCGGAGGAGGCGACTCCTGCTTTCCGCCTGGCCGCTTCAGCTGCCTGGTTTCAAGCGCAACCGCGGGCGAACGGATTATCGTTTCCATGTTCGTACCAGACGATGGAAGGACAGGATCGCTTGATTCATGGTGCGGGCAACGGCATTCGTCCCGGATCGGACGCCGGGAGCGGATGCCGACGCGGCACCGCCTGCCTTGACACGGTCGCCGATGGCCTGGACCAGGAATTGCGTCCGAGCCGGCGCCGACTCGCTCGCGAAGGTGGCGGCAGCGCGGATACGATCTTGGCGTATTGGCGAACACATCTGCAGGAAAGAAGATTTCCATCGCCAGTTCTCAATGGCCAGCAACTGCGCCACCAGCGATGACGGTTCATTGTCGAGGATTGCGAACATCTCGACCGCCGTGGCATTCCGGATGAATTCGATCGGATTCCGCGTCACAATAACAGCCGGGGGTGCTACCGGGGCCACGGCGACCGCATCTTCCTCTACCATCGCCCCCGCGGTGAATCCCAGCGCTTTCAACTCATCAAGATACCCGACCAAGGTGGAGCGATCCGCATCGGGCAACTCGGCAAGCACCCAGTGCCTGTCGTCTTCGTTCAGCGCGTGCAGGGCGACTGCCGCCTTACGGTAACCGGTCATGTCAGCCATCATCGGATTTCTTCCGTTTTCTGCGGGCCATAGATCCATTGCCTGACCTCCACCAGGACCTGCTCCCGGTCGCTTTGCCTCTTGCGCGATACCTCTCTTCGGTTGCGCAAGGCGTATCCGGAAGCCACCGCGACGACGACAAGCAGCAACAGTGCAATGATTAAGGTCACCGACTCGGACAGTGAAAACGTAGACGACGTGTCACCCGCCATGCCGTCTTCGACTTGCGATTCGGACTCTGTCATCACGGTCTCCGGCGACTTGTTCGCCATCGACGCATTGGCATTTCCAAACCTGGACAATGTATGCACCACGACCGCGTCGCCGCGCTGGCTGTTGAAACCGACGGCAAGGCCGATAACCTCCTTCAGGTTTTCCATTTGCGCGTCGCTCAAGGGCGTCTTGACGACCACGGCAACGGTCATGCGGCGCACGGAACCGGCTGCGGTAACGACCTGTTCCACGCGACGTCCTACCTGGTAATCGGACTCGATCGAGGTCACGCTCCCTTCCTGGCCGCCGCGTCCCGTCGAGACCTGGGTCGCCTGTACCCCGCTCTCGCGAATGGTCTGCCGCTCGCGCACGACAACTCCGGCTGGGCTGCCTTCCTGCGGGCCGCCTTTCGCGGGGAGAACTTCTTCGGTGGTGACCCGGCTCTGGTCCAAGTTCAACACGACGTCAACGCTCGCAATCGCCTCTCCCGGACCGAAGGTGCGATCCAGCACCTGGGTTACCTTGCGGAGAAGATACTCTTCGGTGCTGCGCTTGGAATCCAGTTGCGAATTAGCCGATTCCACGCCGGGTTCGGACGAAGCCACGCGCGTCAGCGCCACGCCGTGCTGGTCGACGATGGTGACATCGGCTGCCGCGATATCCGGGACGGAAGCGGCGACCAGACGCTGTACTCCGCCGATCTGTTCCGGTGCGAGAACCTTACCCGGCTTCATGGTTATCGTGACGGATGCCTTCGGTTTGGCGGCAGCCTTCTTGAACAGTCCTTGCTCGGGAATCGCAAGATGCACCCGCGCCGACTGGATGTCTTCGATGGAGAGGATAGTGCGGGTGAGTTCTCCCTGGATCGCACGCTGGTAGTTCACCTTCTGCACGAATTCCGTCATGCCAAAGTCGGCATTGTTGAACACCTCGAATCCGACCGCTCCGTGCAAGGGAATGTCCTTGCCCATCAGTTTCAGACGCGTCTTGTACACCAAATCTTTCGGGACGAGGATGGTGTTGCCACCATCAGCCAATTGATAGGGTACCTTCATGCGATCCAGTTCCGCGGTCATCGCGGCGGCGTCCCTGGCCGGCACGTCGGCAAACAGGACCTGATAGTCCGCATGGTAGGCCCAGATGCCCAGCCCGATGGTAAGCACGATAATCAGAGACGCCCCGGCAGCGATGCCGATTCTTGCCCGGTTGCCCAGGCCAGTCCATATTTCATTGAGAGAAGCCACGATATTCCGATCCCTACACCTGCGTCCGCATTACTTCTTGATATGCTTCGAGCAGTCGGTTGCGTACCTGAACCAGCAGTTGGAAAGAATGCCGCGCTTCTTCCAGCCGGATCATCACCTCGTGCAGATTCTGCGTTTCGCCGACCGCCAGTTTCTGGATGTCGATCTCCGCGCCGACCAGCCGGTCATTGACGGCCCCCAGCTCCTGCGAGAACCAGGCACTGAAAGGCGAAGCCGGCTGGTTTGCCGCTGCGGCGGCAAACAGCTTGTCCGGTTCCACGGATGCGCCCACCGGCGCGATCATCTCGATGCTCATCACTGTCCTCCGATCTCAAGCGCGCGCGCCGTCATCGTCTTGGCGGCATTCATCGCGACCACGTTCGCCTCGTATGCGCGCAACGCGGTCACGAGGTTCACCATCTCCGACGTGTGATTGACGCCCGGATAGGCAACGAATCCCTTGCTGTCCGCATGAGGGTGGCCCGGTTCATGCACCAGGCGCGGCGCGACCATTGTCGATTCGACACCGACAAGCTGGGCGCCCCCGGATACGGCATACAGTTCGCCGAACTGGCGAGCAAAGTCCAGCGGCGCAGCCTGCGAGATGACACGCAGTGGGCGATAAAGTCGATCGGCAGACGCCGCCGTGCTATGCATATTGGCGAGATTAGCGGCGGTGACATCCAGCCGTAGTTTTTCGACCGCCATGCCGGTGGCACTGATTTGAAATGAGGCGTTGTAGTCCATTACCGCTTTCCTTCGCTGATGGCGGTGCCGATGATCGAGAAATGCCTGTTCAGCGCTTTCAGCAACGCCTGGTGATGCAAAGTGTTTTGGGAAAGCTTGGCAACCTCCATGTCTAGCGACACGGCATCGGCGCCGGTTTCTTCGATCGTTGCCATGTCGAACATCGGACGGTAGTTCGCGATCGCCGAATGCGGCACGCTCCCCCCCTGCTTCAGCGCATGCTTCGCGTCCGTCATGAATTCCTCGAAGCTGACGCTCACCGGCCGGTAGCCCGGTGTGCTTGCGTTGGCGATGTTGTGGGCGATGGCCTGGTGGCGCATGGTCGTCGCTTCAAGCGCGAGGCTTAGCAGCGTCGTCGTGCTGCTGTCGATTAAGGAAATCATTGTTGCCTGTCCTGCTTCCGTGAAAATAAACTTGGTTTAGGGCCTTCCCCGTTCACTGCACCACCAGTTCGGCATGTAGCGCTCCAGCGGCCTTGACGGCGCGCAGGATGGAGATGATGTCCCGCGTATTGGTCTTGATCCGGGTCAGTGCGTGGACGAGGTCCGCCACCGTATTGCTCGTTGCCGCCACAAATCCGGTCTCCGACCTTTCTTCCACGTCGACCCGGCTGTTCGCCACGGTCGTCGTGCGCACATCGGGTCCGGTCTGACGGACAAGTAGTGGCTGCGAGACCGAGATGTCGGTGACGATCGATACTTTCAGGTCACCGTGCGATACCGCCACTTTGGAGATCCGAACATCGCCGCCGGACACCACGGTACCCGTACGCTCGTTGATGACTACCTTGGCCCTGCGATCTGGTTCCACCTGCACGTTTTCAACCTGGGTCAGGAAGTCCGTGAGGCGCGCGCGCCGGCTCTCAGGCACCTGGATCTCGATGCCGGACGCATCCCGTGCATCGGCGACTCGGGTACCAATCGAGGCATTGATTGCGTTCGCGACCCGCGTCGCAGTCGTGTAGTCCGGCTCCGACAGGACGAAGGTCACAGCATTCCCGGTACTCATTACCGGGTTCTGGACACCTACCTCTATCGTTGCCCCATTCGGGATCGAACCGACCGTAGGATGGTTCTTCTGCACCACGTTCCCATTCAGGTCATACTTGTACCCGCCGACGGAAACGGCCCCCTGCGCCAGGGCGTACACCCGTCCGTCCGGTCCCTTGAGAGGCGCAAGGATGAGCGAGCCCCCGACCAGGCTGCGCGCATCGCCGATCGAGGTGACGGTCACATCCAACGCATCGCCGGCACGTGCGAACGGGGACAGGCTGGCGGTAACCATGACCGCGGCAACGTTGCGACTCTGCACATCGTCGGTGCCGACAGCGACATCGAAACGCGAGAGCATGTTGGCGATGGACTGACGGGTGGTCTTGTTGCGCGGCGAATCGCCCGTGCCCGCCAGGCCGGTCACCAAGCCGTACCCCACCAGGGCGTTTTCACGCCATCCCGAGATCTTGCCGATATCCTTGATGCGAATTGCCTGCGCATGGGATAACCCGCTTGACGCGCACAGCAATGCCAGCAAAACCGAAAACATCCACTTGTTCATCTTCATCACAGCCCGAACCATGTCAATATCTTTTGCCACCATCCCGGACGCTGGCGTTCGCTCAGGTCGCCATCTCCGACATAGCTGATCCTGGCATCCGCAAGCCTGGTCGACAGCACGGTGTTGGCATCGGAGATATCCTGCAACCTGATCCGGCCTTCCACTCTGATCTGCTGCTTTTCGTTATTCACTTCCAGAACGTGTTCGCCGGCAATGAACAGGTCGCCGTTATCCGCGATCTCCCTTACCGTGGCGGTAATCTGCGCCAGCACCCTTCCTTCGCGCTGAGTGCGGCCGCGCCCGTCGAGGTGATTGTTGGTCTTGAATCCGCCGGAGCGGCTCGTCGATATGCCATCGAGGTCGAAGGCGACATTGGCATCGCGGCCGGTAACCGTGTTGGCAGCACTGGTGGCGCTAGCGTTTTCGTATACCAAGACAGTGATCAGGTCACCGGGGCGATGCGCCTTGCGGTCCGATGCCAGCGGCTGATACCACCTCTCCTGATACAGGCTGGCGGCCCGTGCATCGTCGATCGATGAAACGACGGCAGCACATGCCAGCAACACAATCAATAAACGCGACATTTCCTTACCTTCCAATAGCCCGAACCACGCCCGGCGAGACAAGCCGCCCCGCCACCGTGTCCATGCCTTGTTCCATCCTGACCTTCACCTGTTGCCCGATTCGCGCGTCGTGCTGCACCAGAGCAGGCACCTCAACCATTACCGCACCTTCCGCAACCACCAGCGTGACCTGCTCCCCACGGAATACGGTGTCCCTAGGCGACAGGTCCCTGCGCGTCAGCACCTGTCCAGTCGCCAATGCCTTCTTCAGACGGATCCCGGACTGCAGCTCGCCAGCCGTTATTCGCTCGCCGGCATCCGACGTCACTTCTTCGGTCTTCAAAACAAAATCGTCAGCAAACACCACCGAACCTTCCTCCATGTCGCGCCCAGCGGCGTACACCATACGGCTGGCAGCGACTGCAAACGGCACAACCACCGAACGATAGAAGGCATCATCGACGTAGACGTCGACCCACACCGGCATCCGTGAGCGCAATCGCCCCGCATCGGAAGCTCGCGGCTTGAATGTCGCATTGCCCAACGGCAGCTCGACATCCGCGACAGGTGCTGCAAGGTCGATCTCAATCTTGTCGAAACCTGCGCCAAGCTCCATCCGCAAGTAATTGTCCGCAACCTCCACCACCGTCTTTGCTTCGATCAAGCGTGCGGCCGAACGGACATTCACTGCCCGCGCGCCGCTCCACTCCACGGTTACGCCCAATCCGGACAGCCATTTGCGGACCAGCCGATCGAGTTCATCCCTCGATACGCGCTCCACTCGGCCAACCATCGGCGCATTGCAGATACGCAGCGTTTCGAGACTGCGTTTTGCGCCGGCATCGACAGCGCTCACGATAGCGATATCGGCAAGCAAGACGCTTCGCGTGTCCACTACCGCATCGGCCCTAAGCTCGATGCGCACCGCCATCCCTCCATGCGGCACAGCTGCAGCGATGTTGGCGAACACAACCAGAAAAGCCAGGAACAGGAAGCGCAGGGGCATCGTCGTCATCCATCAACGGCGTAGGTTATTGCTCATGGCGAGCATTTCATCCGAAGCCTGGATCACCTTGACGCTCATTTCGTAAGCCCGCTGCGCCACCATCAGGTTGACCATTTCGTCGACCAGCTTCACATTGGAGGACTCGATGAAACCCTGCGTAATCGCCCCCCAACCATCCTCACCGGGACGGCCGTATATCGCATCGCCGGAACGTTCCGTCGGCCGATACAGGTTCTCGCCCATCGCGGCCAGCCCGGACAAATCGCCGAAATTGACCAATTCGATGCGTCCCACTTCGGTCGCGTCCTTCTGGTCGCGCGCGCGCACAAGCACGCGCCCGTCGGATTTGATGGCAATCTCCTTGTAGTCGAAGCCGACATGGATGCCCGGCTTGAGCAGATGGCCTTCCGAGGTTGTCAGCATGCCGTCACGGTTAACCTGGAACGTTCCGCCACGGCTGTATGCATGCGTGCCGTCCGCCAAGGCCACCTCGAAAAAGCCTTCGCCCTGAATAGCGACATCGAGCGGTGCATCAGTCCGCTTCAGCTCGCCGCTCGTAAACAGTTTGGACAGGGAGAGGACCCCGACGCCCGTTCCGCGAGCCAAACTGCCGGTGGATTGGCCCTCCTGCAAGAGGGCCGTCTGTCCGGCTTCACGGTAAACCAGGTCCTGAAAGCTGACGCGCCCCTTCTTGAATCCTGGCGTGTTGACGTTGGCCAGGTTGTTGGCGATGGTGTCGACATTCATTTGCTGGGTAAGCATCCCAGTCGCGGCGATATAGAGAGAATCGTTCATCGTTGTTTAGAATTCACCAAGTTTGCGGATTGCGTTTTCCATCATCTCGTCGTATCCCTGGAATACCTTCTGCATGGATTCGAAATGACGCATTGTTTCGGTAAGACGGATCATTTCCCGCGGCGAGTTGACGTTGGAGCTTTCCTGGTAGCCCGCCCGAACTGTGGAACCGACACCCGCGTCGGCGATGCGCGCCTCACCTTGGGCGAACATGCCGTTGCCAAGCACGGTCAATCGTTCCGGATTGGCAAAGCGGACCAGCTTGAGCTGACCTACCACGCGGCCATCCTGTTTGACCTCGCCGTTCCGTTCGATCGTCACGGCGGAGCCTGATACGGTCAGCTCGCCCGCCGCACCCGCCAGCGGATGGCCCTGCGCGGTCACGAGTCGGCCTCGCGCATCGGCGTGCAGCGTGCCATGGCGGGTATATGCAGCGCCGCCTTCGGTGATCACCTCGAAGTAACCGTCCCCTTCGATTGCTACATCCAGCGAATTGCCGGTATACCGTAGCGTGCCCGCGCTGGGGTCGATCGCAGACTGCGAAGCCGGAACCGGCATGGCAGAAGGCATTCCAGCCGTGCGCGAGACAGCGTCCTCCATATGCTGGCTGAAGGGCACGACGCGCTTGTAGCCTGCCGTCATCACGTTCGCGAGATTCTGGCTGATGCCATTCAGGCGCGTCAGGTCGTCTTGCATGCCCACTGCAGCGACTGTCAATGCATCCACTGTTTTCTCCTCACATACAACATAAACAAATCAATTCTTCATCACTGCAGTGGCACTACAGGCTGACCGTGCCATACGATTTCAGGTTGACCGAATTCGGAATTTCCGCCATGGACAGGATGCGCATGTGGGGGATCACTCGCTCCGACAACGCACGTATATGTCGCCTCAGGTCGGGCGAGCAAAGCAGTACCGGGAGCATGTTGTTCTTCATCATTCGCTCCGAGTGGGCGGCCATGCGCCCGAGAAGCTGCTCGGCGAGCTTGGGCTCGACGACCAGTGTGCTTGTGACCTCTGTCGCGCGCACGCTTTGCAACAGGTTCTGCTCGATCGCCGGGTCCAGCGTCAGCACGTGCAATGCGGACATGTCGCCGATCAGCGACTGGCAGATCGTCGCACCCAGCTTCTGCCGCACTAGTTCCGTCAGATAGCCCAAGTCCTTGTTGCCGCGCCCCGCATCGGCCAGCGTTTCCAGAATCGCTTCCAGATTGCGAATGGATACCTTCTCCTTGAGCAGGTTCTGCAAGACTTTCTGGAGGTCGCCGACCGAGAGGATGGTCGGGATCAATTCCTCGACCAATCCGGGCTGCTGCTGGCGAATGCGCTGCAGCAGACGGTCGGTTTCGGCGCGTGTGAGCAGCATGGCAGACTGCTGCTTCAGCACTTCACTCAAGTGGGTGATGAAAACTGTGGTGGCATCCACGAGCGTATACTTCGCCGCCCGTGCTGCCTCCTTCTCGGAATCCTCGATCCACACCGCAGGTAATCCATAGGTAGGTTCTCGCGTTTCGACCCCCTTGATGCCGCGCTTTTCATTGCCTGCGTGGATTGCCAGGGTGCGATCAGTCATCACCTCGCCGCGTCCGGCGGATACGCCGAATATAGTGATCTCATATGCATTCGCCCCCAACTGCTGCGCATCGCGGAAACGCACCCGCGGCAGCACCATGCCGGAATCGAGCGCATACTGTTTGCGTGTGGCTGCGATGCGATCCATGAAAATGGTCTGCTCTCCGCTGACAAGGGGGGCAAGGCTGGCGCCGACCAGGACTTCGATTGGCTCGACCTGAAGCAGGTCGTAGGCATTCTTGTCCTCTTCGGACTTCCTCGCACCCTCGGCATCCTCCGTTTCCTCGGCCTTCGCCGCGCCCTGTTTACGCGCCAGCCAAGCGATTCCGAGAAAAACTGTCATGATGACCGCGACCGGCACGGCGGGAATGCCCGGCAGGAAGGCAAGCGCCAGCAGTGCCGCAGCCACGATGAGGATAGCCTTCGGGAATGAAGTGACCTGGCGCAGCGCTTCCACGCTGAGATTGCCGTCCGATGCGGACCGCGTCACGATGATGCCAGTACCGACTGCAATCACCAGTGCCGGAACCTGAGTCACAATGCCGTCACCGATGGTAAGCAGCGTAAAGGTCTGCAGAGCCTGGTCCCAACGCATGCCCATTTGCATCACACCGATGATCAGGCCGCCGACGATGTTGATGAGCATGATCACGATACCCGCGATCGCATCGCCCTTGACGAACTTGCTCGCACCATCCATCGCCCCGTAGAAGCCCGACTCCTTTTCAAGGTTCTTGCGACGGCGCTGCGCTTCCTCCTGGTCGATGAAGCCCATGTTCAGGTCGGCGTCGATACTCATCTGCTGGCCCGGCATGCTGTCCAGCGTGAAGCGCGCGGCCACCTCGGAGACCCGCTGCGCGCCGCTGGTGACGACCACGTACTGCACGACAACGAGGATCAGGAACACAATCAGGCCGATCACATAATTGCCGCCGACCACACAGGACCCGATCGCCGAAATCACGCGGCCAGCATCGGCGTCCGACAGGATCAGACGGGTCGCCGCCACGTTCAGCGAGAGCCGGAACAGGGTTGCGATCAGCAGGATGGACGGAAAGGTGGAGAATTCGACCGGTCTAGGAATATAGAAGGTCAGCAGAAGGATCAGCATCGCGAAACTGAAGTTCGCGAGAATCAGGAAATCGAGCAGTGCCGAAGGAATGGGCGTGAACAGTATGGTGAGCACGCCCACCACGAGCAGCACCATCGCCAGGTCGGTGTTGTTGTTGAATACGCGCCGCAGTGCAAGCATCATGCAACTCCTCCGCCAGCACGCTTCGCTTCGCGCATCGCATACACCCACACCATGATCTTGGCCAGCTGCGGATACAATTTTTCAGGAACGAATCCTTCGTAATCGACTTCGCGGAACAGGGTGCGGGCAAGCATCCTGTTCTGGACGACCGGAATGTTGTGCCGGGCCGCTGTCATGCGCATCTTGCGAGCGAGTTCACCGGCGCCTTTCGCCACCAGTTGCGGCGCCGCTGCTTCGCCATGCTGATAGCGCAGTGCGACGGCAAGGTGGGTGGGGTTGGTGATCAGCACATCGGCGGACGGCAAGCTGCGCATCGCCTTGCTCCGCTTCAGCATTTCCATGCGCAGCTCGCGTATGCGCGAACGCACGCGCGGATCGCCCTCGCGCTGCTTGACCTCGTCGCGCACATCGCGGCGGCTCATTCGCATACGCTTGGAGAATTCCCATTTGGTATAGGAATAATCGATCGCCGCAATCACCAGCGAGGTAAGCACAAGCTTGACCAGCAGACTGCCCGTGATGCCGAGCAGGATCTTCGCGTATGCCTTGGTATCGATGGCGGACAGCAGTACAAGCCCGGCGATGTCGTCGCGTATGGCGGAGTAGGCGACCGTTCCCAGGATAACCAGCTTGATGATGCTCTTGACGGCTTCATAGAGCGTGCGCATGGAGAAGACCCGCTTGAAACCGGTGGCCGGGTTGAGGCGGCTAAGATCCGGCGTCAGCGGCTTGACGCTGAAAATAGGGCCGGTCTGGAACAGGTTGATCAGCACAGCGACGACAAAGAGCGCAAGAAACAGCGGAGCAAGAATATTCAACACATCGGTCAAAATCTCCGCAAGCCATGCCACCACACCGTCGGCGCGCCAATCGAGGTTCCCGACGCGAGCCAGTATCGCCTGCTGAAGACGCGCCGACTGGCGGAAGGCATCCCATCCATTCGCATAAACGATACCCACCAGGGCGGCAAGCACAGCCAACGCGGTGAAATCCGCGCTCTTGGCCACCGAACCCTGCTTGCGCGCCTGCTCAAGCTTGTACGGTGTCGCCTCTTCACTGCGTTCGGAATCCTGGTCAGCCATTTAGCGCAACACCTGTTCCCAATAATTGAAGACCGACGCGTACACGCGCCCCATAGCCGGCCCCAGGTAGCCGATCGTCAATGCAAACATCGCGATTCCGGCAACAATCTTCACGGGAATGCCGACCACGAATACATTCATCTGCGGAAGGACGCGCGACACCAGCGCGAGACCGACTTCGACAAGAAACAGACAGAACACGACCGGCGCAATCAACGCCATGCCCAGCGAAAACATCAGGCCGAACTGGCGCACCACCGCATCAGCAGGGAGCGCCGCGAAGCCGGTGCCGGGCGGAACCTGCTGCACCGAGAAGGCAATCCCCCGTAACAACGCGTGATGTCCGTCCATGCCGAAGAAAACGGCAACGGCAAGCAGGTTGAAGATCGTGGCAAACAGCGGGGAACCGGCACGCGTGACGGGATCGAACACGCTGCCGATCCCGAAACCGGTTTGCACGTCGAGTATCTTGCCTGCCACGGAAAACGCACCGAATGCCGCGAACACGCCGAACGCCAGGGTCGCCCCGACCATCAGCTCTGCCATTGAGGCGGCAAACAACGAGCCGGCGGTCAGCGGCACATCGCTAACACGCACACCGACGCTCCAGATCAGCACAACGCTCACCGCGAGCGTAAACAGGATGCGCACCGCAACGAGTCCGGACAAGGTTGAAAAGATCGGTGTCATCACGAACAAAACGCCCAGCCGGAGCGCCAGCAGATAAACGGAAACCACCCAGCGAGGATCGACGAGCATCGACATGGCTGCTTTCCGGAATCAGAAATAGAAGGGAATGTTGGAGATCAGTCCAATGGAGAAAGCGAGCAGTCGCTTGAGCATCCATGGCCCGAACATCACCAGCACAAGCACGGCGGCGATGATCTTCGGGATATAGGTGAGCGACATCTCCTGCACCTGCGTCACCACCTGCAGCACGCTGACGCATAGACCGACGACCAGAGTCACACCAAGCAAGGGCGCCGAGATGAGCAACGCGTTCCAAAGAACGTCTGCCAGTAACTGAATTGCAAGATCTGACTTCACGCTTGATAACCTCTGCTCGTACTCTTTTGACCGCCGTCAGAATTCTTCCCTAAACTTCGCGACCAATCAGTTGATATATTTACATGCAAAAAATGCAACGCGAGTGTAACCATGCGGTAACAAAATGTCAACTTTGTAAGGATTTGTAATTTTTTCGTTCGTTTCCGGCGAAATTAGTAACGAAAATGAAACCAAACATTGGTCAATTTGAAATTTTTTATCAAAAAGAGCTTCTTTCGCATCCGCGCTGCGTCTAAGCTCCCTATTCCATCGACGTGCCTGAACTGAAGCTTCACCCAATACTCAGAAAATCTTGCAACCGGGTTATGGAAATGCCGGATGTTCAGTCGAATTCTCGAACCGAAAATTTTTCACCTGTACAGCATCGACAGCATGGGAAACGTCGGCAAGACTTGCGGCGATCAATCAGTCAAGCTGGTTTTCGGAGCGCCGTCCGTGCAAGAGGGGCTCCTCGTTGTCGCCCCCCGCTGCCAACATCATCAGTGCGAGGAGAAAAGCTCATCGGTGTACGGTCGACGTCGATCTTGAGGGCGCCAACGCAAAGACAGGAAGCAAAATCGAGTCACTGATGAATGGACACTCGTTTGCCAAGCCTGTTTGTCCATGTCCTGAAGTTCACGCGGAGAAAGCCGCAGGCTGGCGGAGATTACATACCGCCCCAAAGGGACGGCTGTCGGTGGCCAATTGAATTGCTATAGTAGGTGGCGCGTCTTTCGCAAAGCTGTTCACTCAGGCCCTGAATCACACAGACATCTGTAGGTATAAGATTATGCTGAAGATCCCGGCAATGATGCTGATTGGGACGTGGACGACAGCAAAATGCTGACTGCATGCATCAAGGATCAAGCGGGTAGCGTCGGCACCCGGCGGCGGGAATAAACTAATTATGTTCCCGCCCCAACTTGACGTTATGTCAACTGCCGAACTATAGTTCGCCGACGTACCAATTTGGACTAAACAATGATTACCACTCCCCTTGCAATACTTGACCAGGCCGAACTTCTTCAATTGGCGCTCAATGCAAGCAGCAATAACGATTCGGGCACTGCGATCATCTACTTGAAGGAAGCAGTTTCACGCTCTGATGCGACCGGAAAAGCACATTTCATCCTGGGGGCAGAATATGCGCAAATCAGGATGTATGACCGAGCGCTGACTGAACTCGAAGCGGCAATTGCCCTCGATCCGACGCTTTCAATCGCTCGTTTTCAACTTGGTTTGCTTTGGCTAACCTCTGATGCGCCTGACAAGGCGCTCGACATATTGCGGCCTCTCGACGAATTGACAAGTGCCAATGCGCTCAGTCATTTTGCACGGGGATTGATTTGCCTGATCAATAATGAGTTTACTGATGCGCTGCAGTCTCTGCAGGAAGGCATCCAGCGCAACACTGAGAATCCTGCGCTGAATCAAGATATGCAGAAAATTGTCGATGAGTTGCACAAACTGCCCTCGGAGAACTACAGAGAAGGCGAGGCCGGAGCATCCGAGAACACAAGCGCACATCATATTTTCCTTTCCGCTTATACTGGAAAGGAAAATATGCAATAGGTACGTTGGCAATAACCCAAAAGCGTTGAGAAATGTCGCCTCCCATCAGTACTGTAGGCCAGCTGGTTTCCGTCATACGAGCACAATTTGCCTCTCGCTCGGAATTCACGTCATTGCAAAGGCGCCCCTACTCGGGACATGGCACGGCAGCCAATAGAACTAGTACCTATAATCCGGAAAATCTTGAATCGCTTATCAGGTTACGGATTAAGAATATTGATCCAGCCGATCTAAACAGGGGACGCAAAGCCTTCCGCGTATTTCTCGAAGCAATCCTGCTTTCCCATTTTGGCGAGACACTGATCAACGACCCGAAATTTTATCAACTCGTTGACGACGTTCAGCTTTCAATGGAGCAGGATTCCCAGATTCGAAAACTTATTGAGACTGTTACCGATCATTTGATTTCGTTGAAATCGTGACAGTGCGGAATGCACCTCCTGCTATAAGGCACGAGAGATGCATAGTCCCATGCAAAAGGCTGGCGGAGGCGGTGAGATTCGAACTCACGGAAGGGTTCCCCCTTCGCTGGTTTTCAAGTTCATGCAATTATTTCGCCAAATCAAATATTTAGGGTGATTTCATCTCCGCACCTCTTCAGTTATAAGAAAGAATCACCGCTCGCAAAGACGTCTCAGCGCCCCAAATTGCGGAGATGAATTTTGCCTAAATTATAGACAAAGGCATTAGCGCTATTATTATGTTGAGCTCTTTGGCTGTTCGAATGGTGTACGTGATGACCGAGCATTGACTGTCTCGCAACAAACGGCCGTTCCGCTTCCGCAACTCTTGTGGGAATTCGGCCTCCTTCATTCAATCAACAAGATTTTTCCATCTTTCGTTTGGATTATCAGGAATTTAGCGCTTATAAAAATCAAGGGCTTAGCTCGCCGAAATTCTCCATAATCATCGGAGGAAGATCCACTCGCGGTGGTTCAACATGACTTATCCGGTATACCCGCCTAAACTAACGGACGTTTGCCGCAAAAAAAAACGACACCGGGACGACCGGCGTCGCGTAAATGGAGAGAGGGGGAGACAAGGAAAACCTCTCTCCAGAGGGTCTGGCAGATTTCCCATCCCTGCTAATTCACCTCGTCGCGCGGAGTGTTGGTGTCGCGTTAAGGCGGATCTATCGGTGCCCGGACATGATCTACCTGGCCAACTTGTCGATCCCCCCCATCTCGGCACTAGACATTAGCTTGTCGATATCGACCAGAATCACCATGCGTTGCTCAAGAGCACCTATGCCAATCATGTAGTCCGTGTCGAAGGCTGTGCCGATATCGGGAGCTGGCCGAATCTGCTCTGCGGCTAACGCAATTACATCCGACACGCTGTCGACCACTACGCCGATGGTGCGGTCAGCCACGTTCAGAATGATCACCACGGTGAACTGGTCATAGGTTGGCACCCCAAGACGGAACTTGATACGCATATCGACGATCGGTACGATGGTCCCGCGCAAATTCACCACACCCTTGATGAAATCCGGCGTGTTCGCGATGTACGTTGGCTCCTCGTAGTGCCGCAATTCCTGTACCTTAAGGATGTGAATCCCGTACTCTTCTTTGCCCAGCGTGAACGCAAGAAATTCACTTGCACTTGTCGCGGAGGCCAAAGTATCGTCAGTGCGGGCGGCAATATTACATATCGTCCCCACGAAAGTCTCTCCTCGATTTATAACTAATGGATTACCACGCAATGACTACTGAAGAAGCATCACCGAAAAATCTCCGAGAGCCGGTCTGTCAACTATGCGTTCTTCAAGATATAACGTGATCTTGGGACCGAATTCGATTTCGAAGAAAGGGCATCCATCACGACGGCGGGTCGGCCCGATGTTCAGCAGGAAGAAATGTAAGCCATCTTGATATCGTCCTGAAGTCCGTCATCAAGCTTCGGGACTAAAATTCCTCCCAGTCGCCTCCCGATGCGGAGCCCATAACGGCGAGCCGCTTGAGCCGCATCGGGTCACCAGGCGTCTTGATCTGCCGCGCCGACTTCTTCGGCAATACGCTGACTATTGCAGCTGGCCGGGCAGTACTCGGTTCGCCACCGATATGCGCATCACCAATCTTGAACACACTGACCGCCTTCACCAGCTCATTTGCATGTTCCTGCATCGCCCCCGAGGCCGTCGCCGCCTCCTCCACCAGCGCTGAATTTTGCTGCGTGACCTGATCCATCTGCGTGACGGCTTGGTTAATCTGCTCGATACCCGCCGTCTGTTCCTCGCTGGCGGCACTAATCTCCGTCATGATGTCGCTCACCCGCTTGATGCTCTCCACTACCTCATGCATCGTCGAGCCAGCGTGGTTCACCAGCCTGGTGCCCGCGTCGACCTCCACCACGGAACTGTCAATCAATGCCTTGATCTCCTTGGCCGCCGCGGCACTACGCTGCGCCAGGTTTCTCACCTCCGCAGCGACGACGGCGAACCCGCGCCCTTGCTCGCCAGCTCGTGCCGCCTCCACCGCTGCATTCAATGCGAGAATATTGGTCTGAAAGGCGATACCATCAATCACGGCGATAATATCGACAATTTTCCGTGCCGACTCGTTAATCGAGCCCATTGTCTGGACGACCTCCGACACCACCGCTCCGCCCTTGACAGCGACCTCTGATGCTGTCTTCGCCAGCTGGTTTGCTTGCCGCGCGTTCTCCGCATTCTGCTTCACGGCTGAGGTTAGCTCTTCCACCGATGACGCGGTTTCCTCTAGGGAACTGGCTTGCGCCTCGGTGCGCGACGACAAGTCTGCGTTACCTGATGCGATCTCCTGTGATGCAGACATGATCGTTTCAGTCTCCCCTCGCACCTTGGTCACGATGTTTGTCAAGCTCTCGTTCATGTCCTGCAATGCGCTGAGTAACTGACCAGTTTCGTCCTTGGACCTGGCCTCGATGCGGCTGGTTAGATCGCCCGCAGCCACCGTCTTCGCGACCTTGACCGCATCCCGTAAAGGACGAACAATAGAGCCGGTGACTAATCGTGCGAACAACGCACAAAGAATGGCGACACCGGTCGTCAGGAAAATAACTATCTGTTCCCCTCTGCTCACGTCGGAATCCAGTCTCTTTCCAGCAACGGTCGCGTCATCCTGCACAAATCGCGTCAGTTCGACTAACGCCTGGCTTATTGGCTGGTCGGCCCCGGTGACGTTCTTGTCAATTTCCTCGATCGACGCGCCGGAGGTCTTCATCTTCACGACTTTTTCCATCGCCGTGCGATAGGCGGCAACTCCCTGTGCGACCCTGTCAAGCATGGCTTTCTCTGACTCGGACATGCCACCTTGGCTCGCATAGCCCGCCATGGCTGAGTCAATCCCGTCCAGGTCGGACAAGAACCTCTTGTCGTAGTCACGACCGCGCAGGATATAGTTTTTGAAATGTTGCACAGCATCGCCGAGCTTGATGTGGGCCTGCGTCGCATGATTACCCTTTTCCAGCGTGATGACGTGGAATCTCTGCCACGTACTCTCTACGCGGGAAAAGGTATTGAAAACGAATAAACCCGATATGGTGGTAAGAAAAATGATCAGACCGAACGCCATCGCTAGGCGCGACCCGATTGTTAAGTTGGACATGATCGGCACTTCTCCGGAACTAGATCAACGAAATCGAAAATCGGACACAAATATGAAGCGAACGTTTGATCGAATACGCCTCACAACTCGAAAGCAGAACAACGTGGCGATGCGATGGGGCGATCTCTATGATCGGCTACACCTAGTCGTACGATGCGTTTTTGGCGTCCCAAGCAGGACGCGGTCATATCCTCCTCGTTCTACGCCCCCGTTCAGTCCAGCAGGCGACGTCATTGCACACCCGCTGTCAGGCAGCAAACAAGAAGAATCGTTGTTCTATTGCCCTCCTCCGCCCAGTGCTGACATCATACGTTGCCGAGATTACATCTCCATAGCACTACGGACAAACGCAGCATCCGCCTGTCAGCCCCTGGATCTGTAAGAGAGCATTGAAAGCACCTCGGATGCGCACGCCATGTACTCCGGCGCCGAAGCCGTATGCCTTCGCTTGACCAGTGCCTTGCGCCGCTCACCCTGGGCATTCATGCTTCGGACAGCTGGGTGCCGATCTTAGCCCGTTCAACCGTGACGGTAATCGAGGAACGTAGGGGTTTCGAATCTTCCTATTACGAGGAAGGTGTCGAGGCACGATTCCTTCATATCCGCCAACTTTTCATTACGGCCTGTACACGCCGCAACCGATCCAAATGTCATCGACACGCTCGATGTACGATTTTTTCGGTTCCACGGCTTTTGTGACCGAGTTGGGCCACTTGTACTCGAGCCATCCATTTCCAGGTTTGCTATTGGCAATCTTGGTAGCCTCCTTGATGATGTGCACTCCATCGACGTCCTTCATGTCGATCAAATGCTTGCCCACCATTTTTGGGTTCTGACCATGCGCGAGCACAACACCATCGCCGTTGGTACCGTAAACGAAGAAATACAGCTCTCCTTTTACAAACTCGCCATTCGGATCGTTGAATGCCGCCAGTGCCTTTTCCTTTCCGTGCTTCTTGTAGTATTCGACGCCCTTCTTGACGAGCGCTACAGCCTCATCCGGTGTCGCCCGCTTGTCCTGCGCAGAGACCGCGGGGACCAGTGCAACGGATAGGATGGAAAGTACGACTTTCAAGAACAGGTTCCTCATTTTCTTCTCCCTTTTGAATGAAACGCTTACGCGCAGATTTGCAATGCCGTGCTCAGTTCTGATACGGTGCTATTGCTCTGGAATCCCCGCCATGGGGTTGTACCAGCGACAGCGGGACATGTTTGCGGTCTACTGGTTCAGTGATACTTTCGCGCCCCTTGTTCTCATCGATGGCCTGCATAACACCAACGTTCGTGTCCAATCTGAACAGACTCACCGCTTGCTTTAGATCATTGGACTGATGCTCCAACGAGGCGGCAGAGGAGGCAGCTTGTTCAACGAGCGCTGCGTTCTTTTGTGTCATCTCGTCCATCTGAGAAATCGCCTTGTTGACTTGTTCGATTCCCGCACTTTGCTCTCCGCTCGCCGCCGCAATCTCGCTTACGATATCGGTAACATGCTGGACCGCGGTCATAATGCTTTGCATAGTCTTTCCTGCCTGCTCGACCAACTCTCCGCCCGCGTCTACTTTATTCACAGCTTCCTGAATCAAGGACTTGATTTCCTTGGCTGCAGTGGCGCACCGCTGTGCCAAGCTACGCACTTCAGATGCCACCACCGCGAACCCGCGCCCTTGCTCTCCCGCTCGGGCTGCCTCTACTGCAGCGTTCAACGCCAGGATATTGGTCTGAAACGCGATACTGTCAATCACTCCAATGATATCGACGACTTTTCGCGAACTATCCTTGATGGCATTCATGGTATGGACAACCTCGCCGACCACCTGCCCGCCCTGCTTTGCGAAACCCGACGCCGAGACCGCCAACTGATTCGCCTGAATGGCATTGTCCGCATTCTGTTTTACCGTGACCGTCAACTCCTCCATGGAAGCTGCAGTTTGCTGCAAGGAGCTCGCTTGAGCCTCGGTACGCATCGACAACTCGGAATTTCCTTCCGCGATCTCATGCGACGCCGTACCAACAACCCCGGTGGCAGCATGTACCTGCCCGACGATATC
Organism: Noviherbaspirillum sp.; assembly: GCA_035627275.1. Taxonomy (GTDB): domain Bacteria; phylum Pseudomonadota; class Gammaproteobacteria; order Burkholderiales; family Burkholderiaceae_D; genus Noviherbaspirillum. Next base: position 52,191 of record DASPMC010000057.1, on the reverse strand, counting down.
CCCCAAGTTGCGGTTCATCAGTTGCAAGGTATTAAGGAGCTCACCAATTTCGTCCTTTCGGTCAACCTCAATCCGCGCTGTGAGGTCGCCGGTGGATACTCTGTGCGCGATCCCAATAGCTTGGTGCAGGGGATTCGTGATGCTGCGCGTAATCACCCACGCACCCACGCCGCCGATCACCACCGCAACTAGGCTGATCGCAAACAGGGCAATCGTAAGGTCCCGTTCCGCCTCGGCGGAACGCGCCTCAAAATCTGTGGCCGCCTTCTTTTGTAGTTCCAACAGTTTGTCGATCGCAATCAGTGCTTGTTGCGTCATCGGATCGATACGACTCGTGATCGTGGTAGTGGCGCCCTCCGGATTAAATGCAAGGGCATGCGCAAGCGCATGATTGAATGGCACTTCCATTCGCTCGATCAGGCTCGCTACTTCGGTAGCCAATTCCGTCTCGGCTGCCGTCAGACCAAGCCCCCTTAAGTCTTCAAACGATTTGACGTACCGCGCCTTTTCAGCCTTGACCTTTGCAGCTTCGCGCGACATGGCGTCTACACTGCTCTGTAAGCCAACATTACGCATCGCGATGCCTCCTTCAAGGAGTGCACTCTTCATTGCCACAGCGAGAGATCGCTTTGCATCGGAGAGGTGCAATCCTTCCAAAAGATCCTTTTTGTTCCGAGAGTTCATGAAACTCCCAGTCAAGAGCAAGGCTACGAGGATCGTCAGGATGAGACCAAAGCCGAGCGCTAGTCGCGCGCCGATACGTGTATTGGATAGCTGCATACCCCTCACAAAGTCCGATCAGATTTGAAATGCTTGCCGTCGACGGCCGGCGTCGTTGCCATGCAATTTAACAATGGGCCTGGTGCTTGGAAAGCAAGGAATTGTGATTAACTTTGTCTATGCTGCGCTTAGACACACTTCGTTGAAATTTTCCGCATCTTGCGACGAGATCGGGAATTAGACCGAACTTAGACTCATTGTTCGGCGCCTGATGACTGTAATACCAGCATGGTCGCTTTTGCCCAAGAAGACCATGACGGCCGGTGTCTGCAATGCTCAGCTCGGACAACCCGAAAGAATTTTGCAACGCAGTTTTACGCAGGGGCGTATGACACATTTCGGCACAAATTTCCGCGTAGGGTCGCCTAAAGTGAAACCAAGTTTAAGTCAACACTCGCTGCATCTGCAGCGGTCGTACTGGCGTGTAGTGGGCGCGCCTTCCCTCGAGGGTTCGTGTCGGGTGCGTGCACAGAGTGGTTATAGCGAGGAGACAGACGAGTTTCGTGGCTTTTTGTGCCACACGTTGAATGGCGAATAGATGTCGCGATTCACGCCAGCGTACATAACTGTTTATCGAGGGCGTTGCAAATTTGCGGTTTCATATTGCAATTTCTCTCCTTCAGTTGCCGGCACTGGCTTGCTAGTCTTGCGACGAGAAGATTCCTGCAGATCCGGATATCACGAGAACCAAACCCGTATCGACATTTGAAGAGGGCTATTCCCATGTCTAAGAAGCGCGATTTTTCCGAGAAGATTTACATAGACCCCAGGTTTTCCGCACTGGTCATGAAAAGGCAGCGCATGAGCCTGGTGTTAGTTGGGCTTAGCATGTTGTCGTTCTTTCTGATTCCCCTGATTTCTAATTTTGTCCCGGAGCTGTTCCAGGTTCCCGTCGCCGGCGCGATCAACGTCGGATTGGTTTATCTGATTGCACAGTATGGAATCGGAGGTCTTGTTGTATGGCGCTACTCTGCGCATTCGGCGAACGTGGACAACGAATCAAAAGCGCTTGTTGCCAGTTTCATTGGCGCGGATCGATAGACCAGCATGGTTGTCTAGAGAATTTCCAATCGAGGGGACGATGACTTCATTTTCTAAGCGCAGGCACGCGGCATTCATGGTTGGCTGCACCACTCTTGGCCTATTTACCTTTAATGAAGTGCATGCGCAAGCGGTCACATTGGTTTCCAAAAGCAACCAACTCGTCACGCTTCTCGTATTCCTTGCGCTCTTTTTCATTACACTCGCAATTACCTATTTTGCGGCGCGCCGGAACAAAACCGTCGGCGATTTCTATACCGCCGGTGGAGGCGTTTCCGCACGCGTGAACGGCGTCGCGATTGCTGGTGACTACCTTTCCGCCGCTGCGTTTCTTGGCGTGTCCGGACTAATTGCGCTATACGGATTGGACGGCATTTCCTATGTGGTCGGCTTTTTTGTGTCCTTTATTCCGGTACTGGTACTTGTCGCAGAGCCTTGCCGGAATCTGGGGAAATATACGCTTGGGGATGTACTCGCGTATCGCAATAGCTTCCGTGTCACGAAGTCAGTCGTCGCGATATCGAGCATCTTGGTGGCTCTGTTCTATATGGTTCCCCAGGTTGTCGGCGGCGCCGTCATTATCCGAGCACTTATCGGTGTTCCATATGAGGTCTCTGTGGTCGCCGTCGGTCTGTTGATGCTCGCTTATGTGATGTTTGGAGGAATGCGGGCAACCACCGCGGTTCAAGTATTAAAGGCGGTACTGCTTATTTCGTTTTGCTTCATATTGGTAACGCTCTCCTTGATTCCATATGGATTTGACATCAATGGGTTCTTCAAGGATGTCTCATCGAGCGCCGTCATCCAGAGCCACGTCCTGGACAATCTTCTTGGAGGCAAATCCGCGCTGTCCGTTGAAGATGCTGGCCGTCGCTTCCTGGAGCCTGGCCTGTATCTCAAGAACCCTCTTGAACAAGCGTCCTTAGGCTTGGCTCTCGTATTTGGTACCGCAGCAATGCCGCATATCCTGATGCGCTTCTTTACGGTTGCTGATGCCCGAGAGGCGCGGAAGTCGGCAATGGTCGCAATGGCGGCAATCGGCCTATGCCATTTGTTCATCGTGATTATAGGTTTTTCCGCAGCACTCAATGTCGGGCCCAAGGAGATTATCGCGTTGGACAAGGGGGGGAATCTCGCCGCGCCAATGCTCGCGCAATTCTTGGGTGGTGGCGCCGACAGTGCGATGGGCAACTTCATGCTTGCTCTTGTGGCTTCGGTTTCATTTGCAACTATCGTGGCTGTCGTGGCCGGACTGACCCTTGCAGCGGCCTCATCCCTGGCCCATGACGTGTACGTCGGGGCGATTCGCGGCGGAACGGCTACGGAAAAAGAACAGGCCGTCGCCGCCCGGGTGGCAACGCTGGCGATGGCCATTATGTCAATCATCGCTGGAATCTGGGCAAAAGGACAGAACGTCGCCCATCTCGTTGGCCTTGGCTATGCAGTCGCTGCCTCTGCAAACCTGCCGGCCTTGATACTGACGTTGTATTGGAGGCGTTGCAGCACCACCGGTGTGGTCGCAGGTGTCATTGGCGGAACGGTCTTGAGTATCGGCCTGGTCCTCGTGTCGCCGAACATGACCTATCCGCTGCAGCAAAAGACGGCTGCGATGAACACCGTCACCGCGCTTGAAACAAAACTGAAGAATGCAGAACTCGGAAACATCGCTGCATCGGCCGACGACCGGGCGAAATGGATCAAGGAGCTCAATACTGCAAATTCGACCGCGGCGGCGATTCCGAAAGACGCCACCAGCATTGTGGGGCTGCGAGAACCTCTCATCACCCTGCGTAACCCAGGCCTGATCTCGATTCCTGTCGGTTTCTTGCTGGTGATTTCCTTCTCAATTCTGTTCCCCAGCGATTTCTCTTCGTCACGCTGGATTGAGTTCGCAGTACGTAGGGAGACCGGGGTCGGCGCAGCACAGGCGGTCGCGCACTAGCGTTTCTATACATAGACAATTGATAAGGACGAGCTATGCACTTACCTACCGTTAAAGTTGGGGCAGCACATGTGGCGCCCGTGTACATGGATCGCGCAGCGACTGTGCAGAAAACATTATCGCTCATCGACGAGGCGGCCCGAAATGGGGCGGAACTGGTGGTGTTCCCGGAATCGTTCATCCCCGGCTTCCCGGTATGGGCCGCGCTATGGGCGCCCATCTACAATCATGAATGGTTCAAGCGTATGGCCGAGAATAGTATTCTGGTAGATGGGCCAGAAATGGCAGCAATTGCCGCCGCCGCCAAACGGCATGGCGTCTTTGTGTCGTTGGGATTCAGCGAATCCACAAGGATCAGCGTCGGTTGTCTGTGGAATTCCAATGTTTTGATTGGTGACGACGGGGTCATTCTTAACCACCACCGCAAGCTGGTCCCGACCTTTTACGAGAAGATGGTGTGGGCGCCAGGCGACGGTCACGGCCTGCGCGTCGTCGATACACGCATCGGGAAAATCGGCGCATTGATATGCGGAGAGAACACGAATCCCCTCGCGCGCTATTCTCTCGCAGCGCAGGGAGAACAGATCCACATCTCAGCGTGGCCGGCCATCTGGCCAACCCGCAAGCCGGGCAACCAGAATTTCGACAATCTGACGGCGAATCGCATTCGGGCCGGTGGCCATTCGTTCGAAGCGAAGGCATTCGGCATTCTCAATGCTGGATTTATGGATCATGTGATGATCGACTGCCTGCTGGAAGGTGCGGATGCTGATGCAGCCGAGGTACTGGAGAAAACGCCACGCGCCGCAACCCAGTTCCTGGATCCCTCCGGCGCCCTTGTCGGTGACACACTGCAGCATGACGAAGGAATCGCCTACGCCACCTTTGATTTGAATGCCTGTGTCGAACCGAAACAGTTTCACGACATCGTTGGTTACTACAACCGTTTTGACGTCTTCGATTTGAGCATCGATCGCCGTCGGCTTGTCCCCGCCAAGTTCAAGGGAGATGCCGTGAATCTCCAGTACGAGCAACAGGACGAGTCGCGCAGTCTGGACGAGGCGTGAGGGTTGTCGACATCATCAACGATGCGTTCGACTGGGCAGATTCTACGCATAGTACGAAGCGAGCCTCTGTCACCATTCACCTCCTTTTCTGCCAAGACCTTATTGCCTTGGCTCGGTAGGTAACAAACACGATTAAAGATACCATGAGCGCCCCCTTTTCCAGCGAATGGGACACTTTGCGCAAGAGTCGTAATCGGCGCATTGAACGCGCGGCGAACTTGGGATTGGGTAAGACGGTACCACCGGAGCGGGTCCGCGATCTGCTTGAGGCCGTCATCTTCCCGGGTGATCGCGTATGCCTCGAAGGAAACAATCAGAAACAGGCGGATTTCCTGTCCGAGTCACTCGCCGGCTGCAACCCTAGCTACCTTCATCACCTTAGTATAGTGATGTCTGTCGTGGCGCTGCCAAGCCACCTTGACCTGTTCGAGCGCGGATTGGCAACGCGGATTGACTTTTCGTTCTCCGGCCCGCAGGGACTTCGCTTGGCGAAGTTGGTCAAAGAGCGGCGAATTGAGATCGGCGACATCCATACCTACCTTGAACTCTTCGCTCGCTACTTTGTAGATCTGACCCCCAACGTGGCATTAATCGCGGCACAAGCTGCGGATGACGCGGGCAATCTCTATCTCGGTCCTAATACCGAGGATACACCGGCAATTGTTGAGGCCACTGCGTTCAAGGGGGGCATCGTCGTTGCACAAGTCAACGAGCGTCTGGATAGATTGCCACGTGTGGACATCCCGGGGGACTGGGTTGATTTCAGAGTGCACGCGCCGCGGCCGAATTACATAGAGCCATTGTTTACCCGAGATCCTGCGCGGATTACTGACGTGCAGGTATTGATGGCGATGATCGCCATCAAAGGTATCTACGCCAAATACAATGTCACCAGGCTAAACCACGGCATTGGTTTCGATACTGCAGCGATCGAACTGCTGTTGCCTACATATGCGAATCAACTTGGCCTTAAAGACAAGATTTGCACACACTGGGCGCTCAACCCCCACCCGACGCTCATTCCTGCCATCGAATCGGGCTTTGTGCAATCCGTGCATAGTTTCGGTTCCGAGGTGGGTATGGAGGCATATGTCTCGGCCCGTCCCGATATATTCTTTACCGGCACGGACGGGAGCTTGCGCTCTAATCGCGCGTTCTGCCAGACTGCCGGTTTGTATGCCTGCGACATGTTTATCGGCTCGACCCTGCAAATTGACTTGGCCGGCAATAGCTCGACGGCGACTCTGGGGCGCATAACCGGCTTCGGGGGAGCACCGAACATGGGCTCCGATCCTCGAGGCCGGCGCCATGCAAGCTCCGTCTGGCTTACGGCAGGGCGAGAGGCTCGTGGGCCGGAAGCGATCCGCGGCCGCAAGCTGATCGTGCAGATGGTGGAAACCTTTCGCGAACATATGGCGCCAGTTTTTGTAGAAGAGCTCGATGCAAGGAAACTTCAGCAAAGCATGGACGCCGCCCTGCCCCCCATCATGATCTATGGTGACGACGTCAGCCATATCGTGACCGAAGAAGGCATCGCCAACTTGCTGCTTTGCCGCACCGAGGAGGAGCGAGAACAGGCAATTCGCGGTGTCGCCGGGTTCACACCGGTCGGCATGGCGCGTGACAAGGTGGTCGTGGACAACTTGCGTGATCGTGGGGCTATTTTGCGCGCAGAAGATCTAGGTATCGATCCTCGGCATGCCAACCGTGACCTGCTTGCTGCCCGCTCTATTAAGGATTTGGTCCGCTGGTCTGGTGGGCTCTACTCCCCCCCTTCACGCTTTCGTAACTGGTGAACGCAATGAAAATACTCAAGTTTCGCTGCCAATCTGTCCCCGCTCCTCATGCCAGAGACGCCGTGTTGTGCGGGGTAGTTGGTTCAGGCAACCTTGAAGTTCTCATGCAGGCCGGTGGCGACCATACTTATTGCTGCGTTGACATCCATACCTCCGTTCGTGACTTCGACCAGATCTGGGAATCGGTCATTACCAGCTTTGCTGCGGCGCATCAGCTCGGCGGCACGCATATAACCATTAACGATATGGGGGCGACGCCCGCGGTCGTTAACCTGCGACTGGCGCAAGCATTCGCACAGTACAACGGAGTTACGCAATGAATCTTAGCTTCACCGCACAGCGAAGCTGGTTCGAAGCAACCGCCCGACAGCGGATCGATGGCTTGCTTGATGCCGGAACCTTCAGAGAAATTCTTCCGCCGGAAGCGTCCCGGCCAAGCCCGAACCTGGCAGCCCTTGGTCTGCCGGGCGCCTTCGACGATGGCGTCGTCGTGGGATATGGACACATTGAAGAAAGGCCGGTATTCATCGCCGCTCAGGAAGGTCAGTTCATGGGCGGCGGAGTCGGAGAAATTCACGGTGCCAAGATCGTTGGGATCCTGCGACGCGCGCTTGTTGACAAACCAGATGCCGTACTGCTTCTGATCGACTCAGGTGGCGTCCGCCTGCAGGAGGCGAATGCCGGTTTGATCGCCATTTCCGAGATCATGCGTGCAGTGCTTGATACCCGTGCTGCCGGTATCCCGGTACTTGCCTTGGTAGGCGGCAGCTGTGGCGCCTTTGGTGGGATGGGCATTGTTACGATGCTATGCTCCGCGGTCCTGATGTCCGAAGAGGGACGCCTAGGATTGTCAGGACCGGAAGTCATCGAGACCGTTATCGGTGTCGAGGAGTTCGACTCTAAGGACCGGGCGCTGGTCTGGCGTGTTACCGGTGGCAAGCATCGCTATCTGATGAATGATTGCGCTGAGCTGGTCGATGACGATATTGCAGCGTTTCGTAAGGGGACGACAGGCTTATTGTCCGTTTGCCAAAATGTTCCCCCCTCTCTGGCGCAACTGCGCGCGGCTCAGTTGCGCCTGGAACTACGCCATGCGATGTATGCCGACCTGCGCGATGGCTTGCAGGTATGGGCGGCGCTTGGCGTTCCCAATCCGGAAACCGTCCCGCTACTTGAACGCGATCATATGGTTGCCTTGAAAAAGGGGATGTCAACATGAGTCAGAAATGCATTCTCGATGCATTGTTCCCAGATGGCCACGCGGTCACCGTTACCGGCTATGCGCTAACAGGCGAAGCGCAGACTGTGGCGGGGCCGGTTGCCGTGCTGGGGACAACTGCAGGAGCGGCTATCGATCACAGGATTGCGTTGATCCTCGCCGCTTTCGTGTTGGACACCGTTGCGCAACACCCCAAGCGGTCGTTCGTGTTCCTCGTCGATACCTGTGGTCAAGCGCTGTCCCGCAGTCAGGAACTGCTCTGCCTTAACGGCACCCTGGCCCATCTAACGCAGTGCATAGACTTAGCCCGTCGCCACGGGCACTCCTCTATCAGTCTCGTGACGGCGAACGCCGTCAGCGGTGGCTTCTTGTCCTTCGGCCTCATGGCTGATCTTGTGTATGCGCTTGCCGACGCCCACGTGAGGGTGATGGACTTGCGCGCCATATCGCGGGTCACCAAGATCCCCCACGAGCGCCTCGTCGAACTGTCAGCGACTTCACCAGTCTTCTCGCCGGGCATAGAAAACTACTTTCGAACTGGCGGCATCGATGGAGTTTGGGAAGAGGCATCTGCAGAGCGCATGGTGGACGCATTGGCGATCGCCGACGAAGTGCGCTTGGCTGGAGACATGCGCATGACCTACGGTCAACGTCGCCAAGGGCGCCGTCTTGCTGGAGGCATCGCCGCCAAGGTACTCGGTACGCTTAGCTGATCATGCGACGCCATGACCTCGTCTATCTACATGCCGGCGCGGCAATTGAAACGGTACGTTCCGCGCCCATGGAGTCGCCTATCCTCGCGCTCGCTACGTGGTTGGAGTCTGGCCGCCCGCTTGTAGCCGCGCGCCAGGGTGAGCACCCAGGCAAACTGGCGCTAGGCCTGCGCCTACCAAACAATCCCATCCGGCGTCTGGCACTGATGGTCGCGCCGGACGCCGTAGCCTCCGTTCGCCCGCCGCTACTGCCCGAGAACTGCATGTCACGCCTGCCACCAAGTTTCCATGCACCGCTTCGTGAACTGGCCTCCGAGATCCGCGGCGTTGGAGCCCGGGTGGGCGTCTATGGTTCGGTTGCTTGGGAAGTATTGAGCGACCACGGCTATCGACATCCGGATTCGGATATCGATCTGATAGTTGATGTCGAGAATCGGTACCAGCTCGAGACTGCAATTGATGTCCTGGGTCGGATCGCCGGTCTTTTGCCCTGTCGCCTCGACGGCGAAGTGCGCATCCCGAACGGTGATGCGGTCAATTGGCGTGAGCTTGCCGCCGCCTACGCCAGCCGCAGTGGAAATCTTCTGGTCAAGGGAGAACGTGCGGTGAGTTTGAAACCGCTCGCTAACCTCCTCGACTCCTTTAGCGTCGCCAGCAGCTTGAGATGATGATGCATGCTCCCTTGCCCTTTAGTCAGGATCATCCTGCGACCGCAATTTCATCGTTCGGGTTTACCGCCGATCTTATCGGCATTTTGGCCATCCACGTGCTTTACCGTGAAGTCGAACTTGCCCCGAAGCCAGGGCTTGTAACAGCAAGCAGCAGTGGAAGCCACACTGATATGACGTTTGACACCTTTCTGCGCAGCCTGCAGGCATTGCGGCCATACTTTTCTGCGGTGACGGCTTGTGGGATGCAGCGTCCGGATTTTGCCCAGTTACAGTCTCTCGGAATTCGCGCCGAGAGCGAGATGTTAAAGGCTACTGGCGGAACGAATACGCATCGAGGGGCGATCTTCAATCTCGGCCTCCTCTGCGCCGCCAGCGGGGTGCTGCTCGCCAATCGCATCCAACTCAGCGCCGCCGCCCTATGCCAAGCTGTGGCGAGGACGTGGGGGCACGACATCCTGAGTTGCACTCCCCCCTTCCAGTCGCTCAGCCACGGCCAGTGCATGGCCCGTCTGCACGGTGCGGGCGGGGCACGCCAGGAGGCTGCGGCAGGATTTCCATCGGCGCATAAGATCGGACTATCGACCTATCGCTCAGCACTGACAAACGGCGCCGACACCGAGCAGGCTTCCGTTCAAACCCTGTTTGCGTTGATCTCGGTAGTGGAAGACACGAACCTATTATGGCGGGGCGGGCCATCAGGTCTAACGTACGCGCAGCGGGCAGCACGTGACTTTCTGGAGGCGGGCGGCATATTCACTGCTGATTGGAGAGCTAGAGCCGCAACAATTGATCGCGACTTTACCGTCCGTCGGCTGAGTCCAGGTGGAAGTGCCGATTTGCTTGGTGTGACCCTATTTCTTGCCGCCGTCGATGGATTGATCTGATATGCGCTTCGCCCTTATCTTCGGTAGCCAAGGCGCGCAACGCATCGAGCACTGGCAACAGTTGGTAACTGCACCGGATGGTATGGTGATCCAGGCGCTGCGAAAGCAAGCGCCCGAATTCGCTGACTCGATTCATTCTGATCTGGAACTGCTATTCCGAAATCATGTCGCCCAGCCGGTGATCTATTCGTACCAGGCACTCCTTTGGGAGCAGCTGCGGACGCAACTTCCACCACCTGTCTGTACCGCCGGTCACTCTCTGGGAGAACTCGCAGCTTGCGCCGCTGCCGGCCTTTTTAAAGTGGAAGACGGCGTCATACTGGCTGCCACACGGGCGCGGTTAATGGACGCACATGTTTACGAGGAATGCGGGATGCTTGCCGTTATAGGACTGGACGAAACGCTCGTTTCCGAACTGGCATTCGCCGAAGGACTGGATGTCGCCGTCCGCAATGGCCCCCGTCATATGGTGGTGACCGGTCCAGTCGCGGACATTGCGACTGCAGCCCGCCGCTTCGGGAATGCCGGCGCTCGCCGGCTGATCCATCTCGCTGTACATGTACCATCGCATACGTCGCGAATGGCCGAAGCAGCGCGACTGTTTAAAGCCAATCTGGAACGACTCTCCACAGGCCAATTGTCGTTTCCAGTGTTTAGTGCCATTGATGGGATACCGGCACGGTCAAGCACGACGGCAATCGACGCACTGGCCCGCCAAATTGCAACGCCGCTCGATTGGGACAATTGCCTGCGCGCTGTAATTGAAATGAAGCCGGACATGGTCCTGGAGATCGGCCCCGGCGATACTTCAGTTCGCCTACTCAGCCACATTGCTCCAGAGATCCCGGCCAGGAGTAGTGACGATTTCCGCACTGCTCGGGGGATGATCAATTGGATTCTTGGCCATAGAACCTGAGCGTCAAATGAATATCCAGACTTGCCGCTGCGACAGCGCCATGCATTCCGTACTGCGGCCAAAATGCAGGTCGACTATGAATGGCAGGGCGTATGTCTGCTGCCACTGTAACAGCGGCTCAAACTGAGGAACCGGAGGTACTCGTGGATACGAAGCGTGTCAACTGGAACGACTTCCGAATTCTTCTGGAACTTGGACGCAATAACACCCTTTCATCCGCAGCCCGCCAGTTAGGCGTCGACGATTCGACCGTCAGCCGACGCGTCGCCCAACTGGAATATGCGCTCGGTGAAACACTGTTCGCACGGGACCATCTTGGTTTTCACCTGACTGCGCGAGGCAAGGAGCTTCTCGAGTATGTCCAGGATATGGAAAGGGGCGCGCTCGCAATCATCGAATCCGTGAAGAAAACGCATCAAGGTCCCGCGGGAAAGGTACGGATTGCGACCATGGAGGGTATTGCTTCACTGTATCTTGCTGCAGAACTCGTGGAGTTACAGAGCAAATGCCCGTTGCTGCAGGTGGAGCTCGTCACTTCCGCAAACCATGTTTATGTTAACCGACGCGAAGCCGACATCTTTCTGAGCTTCTTCCCATTAGAGGGGCGAGGTCTTGACGTTACCTCTTTAGGAAAATTTCGGCTTCACCTGTATGCCTCTCTCCCTTACTTGAAAAGGTTCGGCACTCCGCTCCGAACTGAAGAACTAGAATCGCATTCCTTCGTGTCGTACGTGGAAGATTTGATTCAGTTGGACGCGGTACGCTGGCTCGATGAGGGCGTACCCGACGCGACCGTCGTCTTTCGATCCACAAGCATGTTGTCTCAAATGTTTGCGGCCGCGGCGGGCGCAGGGATTGTAATGCTGCCAGAGTTCGCGCGACCGGAAAGATTCGGACTTATTCAGATATTAAGCAATCAAATCGAGGTCAGCAGGACCATTTGGTTAACTGTTCATCGCGACCTGCAATACGCGGAAAGAATAAAGGCAGTAGTGTCGTTCCTGCGCGGGACTTTACAGCGCGACTATCCGGTTTCATAACCTTCAAGAGATGAATTGCAACCAACGGAAGGGTCCCCTAGACCAAGAGATCGGTCTCAACCGTCAAGACTCTCGTTTAGATTGGATTTTCATCGTGATTGCCCGCGTTGTTCTGTACCACGTCCAGGTGATCGGGCAGCGTCAAGCACGCCTCAAGACCCCCATTCACGCGGTTCGACAACTCGATCTTGCCGGCAACAGCAAGGACCAGTTGCTTCACGATTGCCAATCCCAGGCCCGTTCCCCCAGTTTGACGATTACGTGATTGTTCGACTCGATAGAAGGGATCAAAGACAGCCACCAGTTCGGCGTCCGGGATTCCTGGTCCGCGATCGCGTACGATAATCGTCACTCCACCATTCTCCGATGCCAGTACATGGAGTTCCACCTGCTTTCCGAACTTGAATGCATTGTCAAGCAAATTGCATACGATACGGCGTAATGCGTGCGGGCGGGTCACGATGGTTTTGTGCACATCACAAGCAAAGTATAGTTGCTCACCAGCATCCTCATAATCTCCTGCAATACTGGCTATGAACGCATCAATGACAACGCGTTGTGCGAGCTCCCTTGCACTGCTAGCGCTACGCGCGAAAGTAATCCCCTCCTCGACCAGTGCCTGCATTTCGTCAAGGTCGCCGGTCATTTTGGCTCGAAGCGCATGATCGTCGGACAAGTCCGCTCGTAATCGTAAACGGGTGATCGGGGTCTGCAAATCGTGCGAAATCGACGCGAGAGTATGCGCCGCCATCTTCTCAGCGCGCATGAGCTCTGCCTGCATCGACTTTAGAGATTCGATCGCTTCCTCAAGTTTTTTCGTACGTTGTGATACCCGAAGTTCCAGCTGGCGATTGAGTTCACGGATCTCGTTCTCGATTTTTCTCTGTCGTGTAATGTCCAGCGGGGAAAATAGACTTACGCGTCGGCCATCCAACCGAATAATGCGTGAGCTGACTGAACATACTAGCTCTCTTCCAGAGCGATGCAACAGGAGCACGTCTCGCTTCCGCTCATTGTCGGTGAGCTGCGACTGCAGATAGTGCCTTAGTTGGCTGCAATCCTGGCATATATCGATTTCTTCGATGGTCCGTCCGATGAAATGCTTGAGCGGATAACCAAATTGGTCCACGAATGCAGAATTGGCTTCCAATATTCTTTGATCCTCTGTGTCAATGAGCGCAATTGGTACTGGCGAATACTGAAAGAGGCTGATAAACCGCGCACGATTTTCCCGCAGAGAGCGCTGGCTTTTCCTGAGCCGCATGCGGGAGCGGTGAAGCCGTCCTATATGTACAACAAGAAGGGAGGCAAGACCAATCTGCACCAAGACGAAAACCGCTGCAAATACGATTCTTTCCTTTGCCCATCTTTCCCAAGGAGCCAGAACGTTTCGCATGCTGCGACTAAAGATCGTCACGACTCCAAAATTCGGCGCCTTTCTGTACACCGAGATTTGTCCCTTACGATTCGGAGGCAAGTTTAGAATTCCGTCGAGCGGGCCACTGCGAATGATCGCGAGGGTAGATTCAGCCAAGCGGTATGGTAGTTCATTTGGTGCAGTCAGCTGGTACAGAATTTCACCGGAGAAGGAAACCAAGGTCACGCTTGCCCCTGCACTCGTACTCACCAGCTGGAGCAGATCCGTCAAAGTGGGCATGCTAATTTCGGTACTGATAATACCGACCTGTCTTCCTTTGTGGTCATACAGGTTCCTTGCTACGGGAAGCACATTTTCATTGTCGATACGGCGGCGAAACGGATTCCCAACGACCACGGTAGCGAAGTCGGGATTGTTCAGCAGGAATGAGATATATGCCCTTTCTTCGTCGGGAAAGGCGTACGATGGAAAGTCAATGGGGCTTGCCCAGCGCCGCCCTTCAAGATCAATGTATTGGAATGCACCAGCAGATCTGCTTTGTCGCAGGCTGCTATTAACGAGGGACTTGATGGTGTTTTCGTCACGTGCGATGTCGTAGGGTAGTGCAAATGTGCCGATCGCCACCGAATCGAGCCGGCGTTCCGCAGCTTGCAGCTGCTCCAGCACATACCCGCCGATCAATGATATCGCGATTACTCCATTCTTCGTTTCTGATTCGACAGTAAATTCAAGATCTTGGATTATCGAACGAAAAGTCTGCACGGTGACGGCAACAGATGTGATCAGGGCGAACAGGATCACGGTCGCCCGTGCTGCCGCAGGAGATCGCTGCCAGCCCCGATACATCAATCTCATTGAGCGTGCGATGGCAATCACACCAGATGACCCGTCATGTTGTCGTCGCACGTCACATTACCTGATCGTGATGGTTCCAGAGCCACGTTCAACTCTCTTAGAAGATCACTCGTACACGCCGCAACCGATCCAGATATCGTTTACTCGTTCAATGTAGGATCGCTTCATTTCGACCTTTCCGCTCAGGGAATTGGGCCAGCGATAGCGGATCCAGCCTTTTCCTTCTGGCGAATTTGCCACCTTGAGCGCTTCCTTTATGATGTACACACCGTCCAGATCTTTCATCTCGATCAGTTGCCGACCGATCATCTTGGGGTTTTGTCCGTGTGCCAACACAATGCCGTCCCCGTTGATGCCGTAAACGAAGAAATACAATTCACCCTTGATGAACGGTCCGTTGGGATCGTTGAACGCTGCCAATGCCTTTTCTTTGCCATGGGTCTTTACATACTCAACACCTTTTTTCACGAAGGCTACGGCGTCTTCCGGTGTCGCCCTGCCTGCCCCGTATGCGCTGGACAGAACCACCAGCCACAGGATTCCACTAAACAGTATTCGAACGTACCGCCGCATGCGCTTCTCCATTTCTAGTGGCCATTCGTGCCACGCTCTCGCCTCGCCCCCACTATCACGTTTCAAATCAGACTCGAGGCAAACGTCCCACGGTGTTACCAAGCGACGACGAGCGGTTTGAGTTAGTTTGAGTTATGTTGAGATGAAATCAGTGGCGCTAACGGGAACGCAGAACACATAACCTTCGCTTCTCACTGTCTTGATATATTGCTGTTCTCGACTGTCGTCCCCGAGTCGCTGCCTTAGCCTGCTGACCAGCGTATCAATGGAGCGGTCAAATACATCCGCTTCACGTCCTGCTGTCATACTCAACAACTGCTCTCTGCTGAGTATCGTTTGAGGGTGTTCCAGGAACACACGCAAGAGACGGTACTCGGCACCGCTTAGACCCACAAGCGCTCCAGTCTGGTCGGCCAGGTTCCGCACTGTGGTATCAAGGACCCAAGTACCAAAAGTAAACTGGCGTGTCGATTCACGCACCCGCATATTTGGCGGGAGCATTCTTGCACGACGCAATATGGCACGGATGCGTGCCAGGAGCTCGCGCGATACAAAGGGTTTGGTAAGGTAGTCGTCCGCACCCATTTCAAGTCCCACGATTCGATCCGGCTCGTCATTTCGGGCGGTAAGGATAAGGATAGGAATGGCCTGGTGCGGCCCGGCTCGCAAGTCCCTGCAAAGATCCAGTCCACTTTCTCCGGTCAGCATTAAATCGAGAACCAATAAATCGACCGATTTGGCAGCCAAAATGCTGCGCATTTGGCGACTACCGCTGGCAACACTTACACGCATCCCCGCCTTTTCCAAATACTGGGCGAGCAGGTTGCGGATTTCGGCATCATCGTCAACAATCAGGATATGATCCACTGGCTCCATACCTTATCTTTACAGCCTTTCTTCAAACATTTGTGTCTCTATTTGCCCAACTCTCGCCCTGAAAAAGAGTGGTTACAAAAAAGTCGACCTTCGATACGGAATCGCATCGTGCCGTGCATTCTTCGCTAGATCCGTGGTCTGGCTCGCCAAACGGTATTCTCCGGGACGACTTCCGGTCCACTTCTTGAATGCACGGTGGAACGCGCTGGGTTCGGCAAAGCCAAGGTGTTCCGCGATTTCGGCGATACTTTTGTCCGTGTCACCGAGCAATCCTATGGCGAGATCGCGTCGTAAGTCACTCATGATTTGTCGGTACGACTGCCCTTCCTGATCGAGCCTACGACGCAGCGTCGTCTCGGAGAGGTACAAGCTCCGCGCAATCGACACGAATCCTGGCCATTCCTTGGGGCGAAGTCTGCGGAGGCGACGTCGTATCTGTGCAGTCAGACCGCCGCTGCTTTTGTCCTTCAATAGGAAGCTTGCGGGTGCGCTTCGCAAAAAATCCTCCATTGTTCGCTCATTCTGGATGTTCTGCAGGCCCAGGTATTGGGCGGAAAAGATAATTCGGGTTTGTGGCTGCTCGAAATGCAACTCCTGAGAGAACAACACGCGCCACTCTCCGCTGAAGTACGGCTCGCGACAGCAAAAATCGGCTCGAATTACAGGAATCTGCCGTCCGATAAGCCAACATGCAAGGCCGTGAAGCATAAGCAAGTACGTTCCATAGGCGAACGGTCGCTTCGGCGGCATTTTTGCGTTGCTCTTCACTGCAACTTGCTCGTCCGTATCTTCAAGGACAAGATAGGCAAGATCGCCGTCGCGGAGAAGATGAGAGCAGGTCCCATCGAGAATAATGCGCATGAACCGCGTCGCACGCTGCATCGCGCTCTCCAGGATGTCGCAGTGAATGACGGAGTGACACAGCAGAGTGAAACTGCCACATTTCATGCGACGGCTGTCCATGCCGAGGAATTCATCGTTCATTTTTGTAGCAATCAATTTCCACAACATGCAGTACTGTCGTGCCGAGACGCGCGCCTGGGGGGTCTCCAACAGCTCAGGGGATATGCCGGCATTGACTGCCAGTTCGATCCAGTTTGGGTCAATGGTTCGTAGACATTCAAGTGCCTCGTTAACGAACGCAATTGAAATGGTCACCTTCTCCATCACATTGTGTCTTTCACTCACAACTACACCAGGTTGGCCAGTGGCTGAAACCACCATCAAACTTGAGCGAATCTGGCATGGAACAAATGGATAATCTTGCGTAGAGTAGCACCGTAGATCCTCTCTGAGGGAATCGAAATCCTTATATCAAGTACGACTGCGCTACAGGCTGTAGCGTCGGAACGATAGAGCAGATCCGTATTCGGACTTGCTTGTTGGTAGAAATTTGTTTGGAGTGGCATATGATTATTCGTTTGTGGGTAACAGGTCTTTTTCCATCACGGGCCGAGAACTACGATAAGTTCGCGAACTCGCGTTCGCTTCACATGTTCAGGACGCTTGACGGCTGTGAGGGAGTACTGTTCATCCGGTCAGAAACGCAAGGTTATGTATTCAGTTTCTGGCGCGATGTGGACGCAATCGAGGCGCTTTCAAAATCGGACTTGTACCAGCAAACGGTCAAAGAGATCGTCGCTGCAGGTTTCCTGTCCGAACCGCAAACTGTAGAACTGGTGAATGTGACAGGCGGCTTTCTTGCACACAACGCCATGCAATTCCTTCGTTCATTGTCCATCGATCTCGGTGCACAGGAGATTCGTCTCGTTGGTGAGCCAAGGTAGCGATGGCCTGCACGAAGGAGCCAGCTCATTTCATCCAGATTCGTCGAGGATCGGTGCTTTCACGCCCGCGCTGCATGCTGCACGAGGGCGTAGCCTTCGCAGTCGAACTTGGCAAGTACGGGACCAGATACACGTGACGGTATCAATAGAGACTTAATAGTCAAGATGACAGATGACGTATTGCCGATCTCTGGCGTCCCTTGCGTTGCGCATCGCGTTGGCACGTACATGATGTTTCCTTTCAAGTAGTGTTTGGAATGCACAATGCGTAGATACTAGTCCACACGTAAATTCTCGGATCTTTCCCTTAACAGCATTCCGCCATGCTGGCCGATTGACCTGCATGGCACGGCTGTGCCTGGTGCGGCACCGAAACCAGGTAAAGCCGCTGTCGTATACAACTTGTCCCCCTGCATGCAGCTGGAGTAAAAGAAAGAAGTGACGGATCAACTACGCGAATGACGAAGTGCATAGTACGAGCGCTGTGCCGTGCGCCGGCGCCTAAACCTAACGCTTTCGCTGCGATATACCATTGTTGCAATGTAGTCTGCGATGCTCCCCCACAATCCAGGGGCCAGATCGTGGCCCATTCCCTCGATCAGGACGTGCTCGGCACCCGGAATTGCCGCAGCGGTGGCCCGCCCGCCACTCACGTTGCAAACCGTATCTTGCGGTCCGTGCATGATGAGCGTCGGGATAGCAATATTGCCCAGCTTGTCCACACGATCCTCTGGCGCGATTAATGCGACGGCTTGCCGTCCGATGGCGCCCTGATCGTTGTCCTGGCTCCGAGCCAGACCTGCCACTCTTGCCAGTTTCGCTGGCGCCGTCGGATATGCGGGTGATCGAATGATCGGTGCTGTACGAACTGCTCGTTCAATAGAGGACTCCCGAGTGGTTATCTCCTCCTTCTCTAAGAGTGCCGCTTTCGTCTCAGAGTGCATCTGTCGGGTGGACATGTCCCCTGCCGTAGGCATCATCGAAGTAAGCGAGCGAACGCGTCCAGGATATTCAAGCGCCATGACTTGGGCTATCGCGCTGCCCATGGACGTACCTACCACATGAGCTGAATCTATGCCAAGGAAATCAAGAATCCTCACTGTGTCGGAAGCCATGTTGGAAAGATTATTGAAGGCCGAGGAGTGGTTACCTGCACGCGCCAATAGCAAATCGGGCGACGGTGGATGATCGAGATGCATAGAATGTCCGGCGTCCCGGTTATCAAAACAAATAACACGTAACCGTCGGTCAAGAAGCGCCTGAAGAAAGCCAGCTGGCCAATAATCCATTCGCGCAGTGAGGCCCGTAATGAGAAGAACGGCCGGGTATGCTGGATTTCCTAGCGTTTCATAGGCAATTTCAACGCGCGCATCACCGATGCCGCGAGCAGTCTTTTCATTCAACATAGCTTCAGTTCCTTATCCTAGACGGCCAGCGTACAATTGAGGTACCGCGTCAGACCCTGCTCCCAGCCGCCAAGGTCGCGGGGCAGCTTGGCATCAAGAAACCGCGTCAAGGCCTCCGATACCGCTGGGTCACCACCGCCAAACTCATGTATGAGGACACGTGCTTGCAGCGTAAGTTTGCGAACTCGACCAGAGGACAGATCTCACCTCCATGCAAGCACGTAACTACTGAACCATTGTTCGTCAAAGTGTCTAGGGAACCTGATCTGATCTCATGCAGCCGGCCTTTCGACTAAATAAGTGGCGCCCAACCTTCGACATTGCATCGAGCATGCACCCACGTTGTCCGCATCGATCGGAGTATCGGTTAGCGGGGTGAGACCGCGCAACCGATTACGCAGCAACAACACTCGTTCGACCTGCTCCTCAATCTGGGTCAAATGTGTGCGTAATATGTTTAACTTCCCCGAGTGTCAGCCCAAGTTCATGTAGCACGCGAATTTGATGGTGACCGTTCCTGCCAACACTACGGACAATTGCAAGGTGTTACGCCGCGAGCCGAGCGAATTTCAGAATACGTGGCGCATCCCGATCATGAGCCCAGTTTGACCGGCACCGGCAGCAGGCGACGCTGGCGAGATAGAACTGACGGATACCGAATAGCTTGCTGTACCTTGGTTATTCACATGGCCGATCAATCCGTACAAGGACGTGCGCTTGCTAAGCGCATAGTTTGCACGAAGGACGGTCATGGACGCATCCGCATTCATGTCACTATTGCGGATCGTTGAGAATTGCGCGTCGACACTGACGGCCGCGGTAATAGGATAGCTTCCGCCGAAGAAGTAGAGGTCCGTCGTGATATCAGTGGCGGCGCGAATCTGACGATGAACCAAGCCACCACCAACCTTCGCCTGGCCAAACTTCAAATAACCATTCAGGAAAATGCGGCGATCATAATCGCTCGAGCTAGGGGCTGCAACCGGAATGCGTCCGGGAATCACTGCAAATGCTCCGCCACCACCGCGTAGTTCGTCGACTGCCAAAGCCATACCCCACGTTCCGGTGTCATACCTTGCAAGCGCAGACCACTCAGTACAAGAACGACCACCTCGTTCACCGGCACAGTTCCCCGGAGGGAGTGTGTCCCGCCCGAGCGAATAGGTCGCGCCAACGGTCCAGTTCTGAAATTTTCCTTTATAGGAAATGGAATTGTCGACGCGGGCATTGGCGGGATAGGTATCGAGCGCGTACAGGCTGAACGATGCCGGTCCGATCACGTCTGCATCGGTTAGGGAAAAGAAGGCCATAGTCCAGTGCCGCCCTAACGACAGCGTCCCCCACTCGCTCTGCAATCCAACAAAAGCCTGCCGACCAAATAAGCGCCCACTTTGCAGGAGAGATCCGGTAGTGGGCGCAATGCCTGATTCCAGGACGTATACAGCAGCCAAACCCGGTTCGATCTGTTCCTTACCCCGAAATCCTATCCGGGACGGGAACTGGCCACCAGTCAGATTCGACATGCGAGTAACGCCACTTCCGTCCGCACCGATGTTGTTAATACGTTCGACACCGACATCAAGCAATCCATAGACTTGTACAGTGTCGGCCGCCGCTGCAGTGCATGCATAGGACACGGCAGCGACCAGAAGAAGGGGCACGAGTTTCATGTTTGTCTCCATTTTTTAGGTATAGAAAACCCCGCCCGCGGGATTAATGCGGGTGCACAGATCGGGAGCGGGGTTTGAGTAGGCTACTTAGCGATAAACGCCGGACAGGACAACCATGTTGTCAACACGCTCGACGTAGGACCACTTGGTCTCCATCTTTTGAGCAGCCGGATTGAAGAATTCATAGGGCGGTAGCCAGCCTCGACCTTTTGACTTCGCCAGCTCGATAGCGTCGCTCGCAAAGCTATTGCCGTTCCGGTCCCGAATGGCGATCAGATTCTTGCCGACCATCTTCGGGTTCACTCCATTGGCTAGTGCCATACCGTCAAGATCGAGCACGACGATGTATAGCTCGCGATCAATAAACCTTCCACTCGGGTTGTTGAACTCCGCGAGCGACTTTTCCTTGCCATTGATTTTTACGTATTCGACTGCCTTCTTGACGAAGGCCACAGCATCGTCGCGCGTCGGCAATTGCTGGGCAGTAGCGCTTGACACGCCAAGAACAATGGCAGAAATGATTACAGCAAAACGGGAAAACAGGCCACGCATATCCATCCCCAATGGCTAGTTATTGAATTTAGGTCACTTATGGCAATTGCGATATAGCGATGAAATGCCCCCCATCGAAATCGTCCTTGTGGTCGTTTATGTAGCTGCACTAGCAAATGGAGGTGCTGCGAAGATCAGTTTTGACAATTCGGCGAAATGCCGAACCTTCACGTCCTCCGATAGTTCGCTCCGTTGAAAGGCATCGTGCGACTTGACTGCATGCACGACCTTGCTTTTGCGCCATTCATCTTTATATATAAGATACGTATTACAATATAAGATGTCAAGCTCATTTATTTCTATATTGAAACCGCCTGCGCCCCTTCCCGATTGGCCTTGCTGCAAAGAATCGCCTCTGCTAATCTAAAAAGCTATGTCGATAGGAAATGCTTATGGATGATGAAGTGGATAATCAGCGGCTGGGGATTCAGTCAGTCGAAATCGCGGCAGAAATCCTGCGAGGACTGGCATCGGCGGGGCACGCCATTCCGCTCAAGGAGGTAGCCAAGCGTTGCGGATACCCTGCGGGGAAAGTCCATCGCTATTTGGTCAGCCTGACGCGTGAAGGACTTGTCGACCAAGATCCGAGTAGTGGTTACTACGGGATCGGTCGCGGCGCTGTGGCAATCGGCTTGTCAGGGCTGTGGGCATCCTCGCCAGTTCGCGAAGCTGCCAAGACATTGGCGCAGTTGCGGGACACAACGGGCGAAACCTGTTTCGGGTCCATCTGGACAGATGTCGGACCGATCGTGTCGCTTCTCGAAGAGTCCGACCGTCCGGTCTACATGAACGTTCGCGTGGGCGCCGTGCTCCCGCTGCAATCCAGTGCGAGCGGTCGTCTTTTCTCCGCATATCTTCCCGAGAAAGTTGTAGCTCAGGCGGCGTCACTACAAGAAAAGATTGTCGGTGATTCCGGCCGGTTCAGCAGCGAAGAAGAACGCCGTGCCGACATCATATCGACGATCAGACTGGGATATGCAACCGTCTCTGGGCTGGTCGTTCCGGGGGTGACTGCGGTTGCAGCGCCCGTCTTCGACTATCGCGGCAAGATTGTGCTAGCAATCGGCATCTTGGGTCGTCAGGAGGAATTACCACTGACGGAAGAAACGCCACAAATCAAAGCATTGCTCGAAGCATCTCGCTCCACATCGGCACGCCTTGGCTATCAGGTCAACAGCATGTAACCACCCAACGCAACGGTGCCGGTGGACCGGGGAGCTTCCAGCGGCTCGTCCCGCTGAATCCAGATAGAGAGCATTTACCACTCAGCCTAATAAGTTCATTTGTTTCCTCTTCCCTTCTTCAACCGTCTACTGACGCCGATGAACATTGAAGAAGGGCACGAGGACACCCGGTCCGCTGTAAGCCACACGCCAAACTGGATTCAGGACTATATACAAATCCGGCAAAACTCTCTTTTCGCGCTACCGACCAAGACTAACGTCATGCACTTACAGGTTGTCCAAGCGAGGCGCTCAATCAGGAATGACAGCACCAGTCCTCATCTGCATCAACGCTACCAATAGATGCAACCATGCGAGCGAGTTCGTCCGACCATAGTGCGCGTTAAAGTAGAGCTGTAACGTCCCGTCGCCTAGCGCATACAAACCCGTCCACCATGCCATATAGACACCGACCGGCTTGAGCCTCAACATGAAATACCCGCCAAGCAGCATGAGACTGGCGGAAGCAACCACGCAGGTAACAAATCAGCTCGAAATTGTGATCCACACCTCGGGCCGAACTAAATGACGCGCTACCCCGTTGAGCACATTGACCACATCGGCCTGAAAGCGCAGCCTAGCCAGCGCAACTGCGAGCACAATAGCGAGTAAGGTCGGCCCTGCAACATGCCATGTTTGCTCCTCAGACAGTTCGCTCTTCACCCCCAAGTCACGCAACTAGTGCTGCCAAGCTGAGCGTCGCATGTATCAGAGACAGCGTCGGACTCAGCAAAATGAACATCATTACAAACGTGGAAATGGCGACGGACAGGATCGTCAGGCAGGAAACAAGTTTGGAATCCATGACAGATCTCCTTCGTCACGGTAAAATATCAACAAGCGTTGAATTACATAATCAACAGCACCAAAAAAGTCAGCAATAGTTGATTTTGGTAATGGAAGGTTTTTCAAAGAGGAAGGATTTTGGAACCTGTTTACAGGTCAATGAGGAAGTCCGAACGAACGCGCGCCGCTATTCTGCGCGCCGCGCGCACTTTGTTTGCGGAAAACGGCTATGTTGGCACGACGCTGCGGGATGTTGCCTCTTCCGCCGGCGTCGATCCAGCGCTGGTTATCCGATACTTCGGAAACAAGGAGATACTGTTCATCAGGGCGTCCGAACTGAAGCTAGAACTCCCTTCTCTGATAATGCTGGATAAGGAAAAGATTGGTGAAGCATTGGTCCGGCATTTTCTACAGATATGGGAAGGCGTGAATTCGAGCGATAGCATGTTGATCCTGCTCCGCTCGGCAACGACAAATGAGGCATCGGCAGAAAAGGTGCGACAGATATTTGCAATGCAAGTTTTGCCGGCACTCAATCAATACAGTGACCTAGCTACCACCCCTATGCGGGCCGGATTAATTGCGAGCCAACTGCTTGGACTTGCTCTCTGCAAGTACCTTTTGCAGATCCCATCGCTAGTGAATATGAATGAGGAAGACATCGTGCGCCTGGTTGGACCAACCATTCAACGCTATGTTGAATGCAGCTAGACGATTTTTACAGTGCGTATGTTGATCAAGAATACTGCCGACCTTCAGCGCTAACCGGCGATGTCTTCGCATCGATCTCTGCATGGCATTCGATGTGTATGTCGTGATACGCAGAACATAAAATGAGGCGCCCTCCCCTATATTCATTCGGTACGGCCAAGATAGGCGCGTACTGCACATAAACCTGCCACCGTACCACCCAGACAGCCGTGTCGATCATCTCGCTTGGCTGGCATACGCCGCCATCTATGAAGACTACTCACCTTGCCGCGTCGGCCATTCCCTTCCTATATGGAGGAGGGCTTCGCGATCAGGGAGGCGATGTCGGAAATTTCACGCAAATCAACATGTGTTGACTCCAACGCCCCCCACGACCTAGAATTGTCAACATTCGTTGAGTTACGGATGCATGTGAAACACATCCAAGCAGGTACGGCACCTCCGTTCACGCATATTCGGGTTACCGCTTGCGCCTTCATTTTGGTTTCGAAGTGAGGAACATAAGATCGCTTCGCATTCAGATGACCTGCACGTCGACGGCCGCTCTTCCAAAACAGCGGGTGAAATTTGACCGGCCGCCGACAGTGCAAGACATCGATTGGAGGAACGGGCCGATTTATCGTTTCCGCCTCCTTATCTAGAGTAAAGGATTCAGTCGTGCGTGTTGTTCTGGTGACATTTGGCACTGAAGGTGATACTCGCCCTCTGCTGGAAATTTGCCACGAACTGAACAACGCCGGCCACCAGGTGACATTACTGGCTGAGCGCTCCACCCTGCCGACCAACTGTCGTCCCGGGTTAACGTTGATTCCGATGGTCGGCGATATCAAGATCGATTCGGCGGCGCTCGTGAGATCCGGCAAAGATATAAAACGCATGGCAAAAGTAATCGCATACATTGCAACCAGAAACGCCGCTCAATGGATGCATGACCTGACCATGCACGCATCCGGTGCGGACGCGGTTCTCTTTTCTGGCATTGCGAGTTACGTGGCCCTTTCTGTCGCCGAGCACAAGGGAATCCCGGCGATTGGCCTAGGATTATTCCCCATTTCGCCAACGGTCGAGTTTTCTTCGCCATTCGTCCCGCCGTTTCCAATGCCAGGATGGTGTAACAAACTCAGCCACCAGATCATCAATGGAATCCACTGGCGAATGTTTCGAGGCCCGACTAATCTTGCGCGCGCGCGCGTACTTGAACTAGGGCCCAAACGCCACATGTGGCGTGGTTATCCAATTCTCTACGGAGTGTCTAGGCATTTAGTCCCCACGCCGCGTGACTGGCCAACCGAATGGCGGGTGTGCGGTCCATGGTTGCATACAGCCAGCGATTGGACGCCCCCCTCCGGACTACGCGACTTTCTCGCTGACGGCCCAACACCACTGTATATCGGATTTGGCAGCATGGTCGGGTTTGACAGGGATAGAATGATGAACACAATTGTTGATGCGATCGGCGCAAGGCGGGTGGTCTTCTATCCTGGCTGGAGCGGTATTGACACGTCCAGCTTGCCCAGCAACTTCTTTGCGGTGAACGACACACCTCACAGTTGGCTATTCCCACGCGTCTCTGCAGTCATGCATCATGGTGGTGCAGGTACAACGCACGCCGCAGCTCTTGCCGGTACCCCCTCTATCGTCGTTCCCTTTATTTGGGACCAGGCATTCTGGGCAACGCGCCTCGCGAGTCTCGGGGTTGCACCTGCTTATGTGCCCGCCAAGAAGATCGACGCTCCGCAACTTCGAGAGATGATCAAGTACGTCGAATTACCTCAGGTTAAGAGACGCGCATGGCTGCTTGGCGCGGCAATGGCAACCGAGGATGGCACGTCAAACGCAGTAAGGGAAATTGAGCGAATTGTCAGAGACGCAAATGCGAGCAAATCGTCGCGCAGATTTCGCGTGTAGCAGCAGCGGCCATAAGATCGTACTAGAAGAAGGCGGTGATGGCCGTTAATCTTGCTGCGATTCGTGGCGTGCTATGCAGGGCAGTACAGCCAGCAGGTAGGAAAAGGCGGTTCTCGTTAAGGGAGTTATATGAACTTGCGCAGTTCTCGAATCGGAGTACGCCTCGAGATCGGAATCGGCATCATCATTGCGATTCTTGCAATGATGGTCGTTCTCGGAAATGTGCTAACGACCAGAAGCAAGCAGCAACTGATCGACGGACTGGAGACTTTCAATACAAAGGAGCAACTCGCCGTCACGATGAAGAGTGCGTTGCTTGCGGAGGCGTCGCCATGCACAACATAGACCACCACGTTGTCTAGGCCATCCGTACTCAAAAATATCTCCTGCATTGAAGCAGTGCCGCGGCAACCAACAACTGAGGGCATATGAATGAAAATATTTTTTGAAAAAGGATCGGTAAAGAGCGTCACCGAAGATTCTCAAAGCATCGCATCTTCTTCTACCTCCACACATGAGTTTGGTTTCGTAAGTAGTTTGAAGGAAACGTGTCGCTGGATTGATGATGAGATCAGCGAGTTTTCACATAAGAGCATAAGACTTTTTCGCGAGAACGGAATTGCGGTTCCGCCGATTCCCGTTCTCCGACTCGGACCAAAGAATCAGATTTCAGTATGCAATGCTCATCCCCAGAAAAAAAACATCGAAGACCTATATCTTCAGTGGACCGACCTCTATCGACGCTTCCTATTGATTTCCGATTTTTCTAAGATGATCTCCGTCGTGCACACACACAACTCGTTAGAGAAATCCTTGGTCATACTTCGTGATCAGACCGGCATCACCAAAGAATTTCTTGATTCCGAATTGGAGCGTTGCCGAAACGCCGTTTTTCATTTGGCGATTTCGGAAAACGGTGCGACTTCGTTTCTCTCCGACGAGGACAAGGGCGTGGATTGATTTGACGTTCGCAAGTGCAAGTGCCCTGGCAAGGCATTCGCAGAACTCCGCGACAACGCGCTCGCCAATTTATCAAGGAAGTTTGTTGCGCGACGAGTGCACTTATTTTTGAACGCTCCTGACGGATCGATACCTATCGGCGGCGCACCATAAGGAACAAGACATGAATATTTATACAATCCTGGACCGGCTTCTGCTCTGGCACAAGTTCGTCATCCTCAGCATCGTCGGCGTCATCCTGGTTGCCATTCCCGCAACGCTCTACATGCTTGAAACCGGTAAACTCATGAATGCCATCTCGAAGGAGGCAGAAGGACTTGCTCCTGCGGCGACAGTCCTGAGGACTGTCCAATCCACCCAGCAGCATCGCGGCCTGTCCGCGCTGGTGCTCGGCGGAGTGAAGGAAGCCGAGGGAAAGCGCAAGGACAAGCAGCGCGAGGCAGACCAGAACTACGACGCGGTTTCCGCCGTCGTCAAGGGTCTCAAGGACAGGAACATCGAGGCCGCATGGAACAGCGCCAGGCGTGATTGGGAAGCCCTCCGCAATGGCGTAAGCAGCCGTACGCTGTCCGTCCCGCAAAGCTACGAAGCGCATACGGCGCTTGTACCCAAGCTGCTTGTTGTCAATGACCTCATTGCGGATCATTATGGCCTGAATCTCGATCCCGACCTCGACACCTACCAGCTGATCCAGTCGATGTTCTATCAGCTGCCCTACCTGTCGGAAGAACTCGGAAAGATGCGCGCCAAGGGTGCGGGCCTGCTGGCGACAAAGACGGTGACGGCAGAGGACAGGATGGCGCTGTCGGCGATCGTCGCGCGCGTCGGGGACCGCCTGCACCAGACCGTCACCCAGTTCAACAAGGCGGCCAATGTAAACCCGCGCATTCGCGAGAAGCTGGAACCGAGCGTGAAGGAAATGGCGGCGATGGCCAACCAGACCATGCAGCTGGCCACCGAAAAGATCGTCAAGGCCGATCCGCTCGAATACTCCGGCCCGGAGTACGTGAAGCTGACGACGCAGGCGATCGACGCGCAGTACACCGCCAATGCCTTGGCTACAGCCGAGCTCAATGCGATCCTGGACGAGAAGATTCGCAACATGCAGATCGCGCGCGGCCTGATGCTGGTGTCCATCCTGGGTCTGATCGGCCTTGGCGGCCTGATCCTGTACTTCATCGCGCGCTCCGTGAGCGTGCCCTTGAACCGCGCCGTCGAACTTGCCGAGCGCGTGGCCTCGGGCGACCTGACCTCGCATATCGAAGCAAGCGGCAAGAGCGAGACGGCAAGGCTGATGATGTCGCTCAGGCAGATGAACGACAACCTGAAGCGCATCGTCGGTGAGGTGCGCACTAGTGTGGACACCATCGCATCCGCAGCCAACGACATTGCAAGCGGCAATGCCGACGTCTCGTCCCGCACCGAATCGCAGGCATCCAGCCTGGAAGAGACCGCATCCTCGATGGAGGAGCTGACCTCTACCGTCCGCCACAACGCCGAGAACGCCAGGCAGGCGAACCAGCTTGTCGGCCACGCCTCCGAGGTAGCGATCAAGGGCGGCCAGGTCGTTTCCGAAGTCGTGCACACAATGAGCGCCATCAATGAAAGCTCGCGCAAGATCGTGGACATCATCGGCGTGATCGACGGCATCGCATTCCAGACCAACATCCTGGCACTCAATGCTGCGGTGGAAGCGGCGCGTGCGGGTGAACAGGGACGCGGCTTCGCCGTGGTCGCCGCAGAGGTGCGCAACCTCGCACAACGCAGTGCGTCTGCCGCCAAGGAGATCAAGGAACTGATCAACAGCAGCGTGGAAAAGGTAGACGCCGGCAACCGCCTTGTTTCGCAGGCAGGCGCTTCCATGGACGAGATCGTCAACAGCGTCCGGAGCGTGACCGCAATCATCTCGGAAATCGTGTTGGCGTCCCAGGAACAGGCCAGTGGCATCGACCAGATCAACCAGGCGGTCTCCCATTTGGATGAGACGACGCAACAGAATTCCGCCCTGGTCGAACAGGCTGCCGCCACTGCAGAGAGTTTACGCGAGCAAGTGCAGCGGCTGGTGCATTCGATGGAAATCTTCAAGCTGAGCGGCCACGACGCGACGCACAGCACATCGCGCCTGGTGACCAACCATGGCAAGACGATGACACGCAAGGTCCGGCAACTCCGGTTGCTCGGCGAACACTAGTTCGGATATGCCTTCAGAATGCGGAAAGATGACGTGTGAGTTGGGAGCTAGCACTCGAGAAACTCGATGACACAAACTGAATCTGTTCGTTGCAAACCCAGTAATCTGTAGACGTCAGCTTTCCTTCAAATTGAGGACCAATCCGGTGGCAGGTGCCTGCTGCAGGGCACCAAGCTATCACGTGGGATGTGCGAACGATGTTGCAGGTTTTACCGGCATTCAGCGAACTAATTGAATGCAATTTCAGCGCCGCTGCCTCGCTGGCTTGCGATGACACAAGATTTTCCAATACGCACACTGTTCACGCATGTGCCGGACAATCATAAGAGATTCGCATCGGCATCCGAGCCAAACCAGCCCACATACGAAGCTTGCTCCGATGCAGGACGATTTTGCACGGACCGCCGGCGACAGCGTCGCTGTCACTGTAAGAGGAATGGTCCGATCCAGGCGTCGCTCCTGCCCTGCTGACCGCGCACGCCGAGAGTCGCATTCGCTCAACGCTTATTCGGTATCCATCCTGGTAAAGAAATCCATCGTTCTGAGATCCCTGATCAGGTCATGTTCGATTTCGTGACATCGGATCGATTGGTCTGCACGCAAAACGCGCAGACCTGGTACCGCCTCTCGAACTTAGCGGCGGCGAAGCTTATCTGCGAAATCCGGTTGGGTGCGTGGGGTGTTCGACGATCTCTCATGCCCGGAACGGAGAATATGAAACCTTAGACAACTAATCTGTGCCCGAAGTGTCTAATGTAGTTGAAATCGCGCCCAGAAACCACAGCAGGGGCCGTGCCGCTGTAGCGGGCATGAATGGGGGGCGATCACACCTTCCATTCGTGAGAGAAGCTGATGTAGATTTACACGAAAGAATCGCTTTAAGCGAGTATGGGATTCTGTTCTTCTCTTGGCTTCACAGGAACTTGCGATGGCTCTCCAATCGTCCCCTGGAACGACGTGGTGGCGGATACTACGTTCTCTGAACTTGTTACCGCTGATTATCTTTGATGCAACGTCATTGAAGATCTTGATGGCCAATCACGCGGCAGGTGAATTCTACGGTTTCGCCCAGAAGGACTGGAAAGAACGGTCCATCCTTGATCTGCATGTTCAATCAGATACTTCCATCGTACGAGGTTCTTACGCGACATCGCTCTCCGCTCACGCTCGTGCACTTGGGAAATGGCGACATCAAAAGAAGAACGGAGCCATTGTTCTGATGAATGTATTTGTCATGCCAGTTTCCTTCGGAAACAAGCGGATTGCGATGCTTATTCCATGTGAGGACCAGAGCCAAGATGGTATCGGGACAGCGTTCAGACAAACAGAAGTGGAGATGCAGAATTTGCAAGAACTGTTCGCGTTGGGATCATGGCGCTGGGATATTGCCGAAGCGAAGGTTCACCTTTCGACCCAGGCGTTACTTAACTTCGGAATGATTCCTCCAATAAACAGCATTTCATTTGCGGATTTTATGATGCTGACCCACCATGAGGATCGGGCTGCGTTGGCATCCCAGCTTGAGGAGGCGCTTGAT
The DNA here is from genome assembly GCA_035627275.1 of Noviherbaspirillum sp. Lineage (GTDB taxonomy): Bacteria > Pseudomonadota > Gammaproteobacteria > Burkholderiales > Burkholderiaceae_D > Noviherbaspirillum. The sequence continues at coordinate 21,709 of DASPMC010000057.1, read as the reverse complement.
CATCAAGCACCGTTTTCGCTTGAACACCGCGTGGTATGGCCCGATAACTCGATTCATGTAGTTCAGGAACGCGGATACATTATTGCCGATCAAGAACGGAGGGCAACAGCACTGGTTGCCGGAGCGATCGAAATCACGGCGCAACGATCGATAGAACAAGCCTTACGTCAGACAGAAAACGATCTAAACAAGGCGCAGGAGATTGCCCATGTCGGAAGCTGGGTATGGGACATTCGCAAAGACGTGCGTACCTGGTCTGACGAAACATGCCGAATACTCGGCTTCGCGCCGCATTGCCCGCCGCGCAACTCGACAAGTTTCTTAGAAATCATTCATCCAGAGGATAGAGAAGCACATGCGCGGGCCAGACAGCGCGTGTTGGATGATCCAAATGCGGAATTTGATATCGAATGTCGCGTTGTGCATCGGGATGGTTCCGTTCGATGCATTCACGCAATGGGAAAAGTCGAACGAGATGCCACTGGCACCCCGATCAAGATGATCGGGACAGTGCAGGACATTACTGACAAGAAAGAGGCGGAAGAAAGAATTCATCGCCTTGCATTTTTCGATTCCATCACGGGATTGCCGAATCGCGTACAGTTGCGGCATGCACTCGGTAGTCTGCTTCAGTCGCCGACGCCGCAACCAATTGCATTGTTGCTGATCGACATCGGCCGCTTTAGTGAAATCGCATATACGCTAGGTTCCGCAAATGCGGAGTCACTTTTACGCGACGTTGCGGCCAGAATTTCATCGACGTGTGAGGGCGCCAGTATCGTCGCCAGAGTGGGTCAAACGGAGTTTGGGGCGGTCTACGCCGGTCCGGGAGCATACTTGTATGCAAAGCAGGTACGACAGATTCACGATTCGTTTTTCACTCCGTTCGGTGTCAGAACTATCGAGTATGAGCTCGGCGTGAAGATCGGCGTCGCCCTCGCGCCGGGACAGGCGGCTGACGTTGATACGCTGCTTCGGAAGGCCGAAGTAGCATTAAGCCAGGCTCGTCAAAGCGACAGAAACTTCGCGGTCTATCACCCCGATGAGGATCCATATCGACCCCAGCGCCTCGTTTTACTGGGCGAGTTTCGGAAGGCAGTGCATGAAGGCCAGCTCATGCTCTATTGCCAGCCGAAGGCCGATCTGCGAACGGGAGAGATTCATGGGGCAGAGGCGCTGGTGCGCTGGGTACATCCAACGCTCGGCTTGATATCGCCGAGCCAGTTCATTCCGCTTATCGAGCCGACCGAACTCGTTCACGTACTGTCTCGCTTTATGTTGCAGGAAGCAGTCAAACACCATTTTTCGTGGGAGAAGCAAGGGATCCGCTTACCGCTTGCGGTGAATCTTTCGGCGCGCAATCTTTGTGAGGCTGGCCTCGAAGAATATCTGCAGGATCTATTGCAGACTTGGGGGGGTGATCCTGAATGGGTTGGCCTGGAGATTACCGAGAACAGCTTGATGGAGGAAGCAGGCGTCTCCATCGCCAAATTGCAGTCGTTGAGTGACAAAGGCTTTCGGCTGTTTATCGATGACTTTGGCATCGGTTATTCATCGTTAAGTTACCTGATGCGGCTACCGGTTGATGTGATCAAAATCGATCAATGTTTCACATCCCGGATGCTATCCGATAGAGGGGCAGCGTCGATCGTGAAATCCACCATTGAACTTGCACACAATCTAGGACTGGAAGTCGTCGCCGAGGGTGCCGAGAACCGAGAAACCTGGAATGCTCTCCAGAGCATCGGGTGCGACGAAGCCCAGGGCTACTTCATTAGTCGCCCGCTTCCAGGTGCAGAGTTCCCGGATTGGCTGTCGCAGTGGCGGGCAGTCACCGCATAGAAGCCGACGTTTCGCCTACCAATACGGCCGGCAAAGGCTGGAGCCGTTAGCCAAACGAGGGTGCTATCGATCCAGGGAGGGCAAGGACGGCTCGGGACATGATGTGCGCGGCCGGCGTCGACATGCGGAACGGATATCCATCAGAGCAGCCTGTGCGGTGCAGGAGCTCAGCCAGATTTCTAGTTTTCACCAAAGATATAGCGTTCCAAAGTCGGGGAAACCCACTCCACGATGGCATGTCGATCCATGGTAACCATGGGAGGCAAACGAAGAATATAGCGGGTTAACGCAACGCCAAGCATTTGGCTTGCAACTAACCCTGCTCGGGTCGCCACCGCACGGGGAGTGGCGTTACGCAGCTTGGCGACCACAGGCAGTATTTGCTTGCCAAAAATGTTCTGTATCTGAACAGCAGCGGCTTCGTTGGTGGCAGCGGCGCGTACTAACGCCATCAAGGAGTCATCCTCTTCCCATCGCTTCAGAAAGTGTCCGACCAACGTGCGCGCCACATCCCGTGGCGACATGCCGCTTATATCAGGTAGCCGCAGATTGAACTCGGCGGCTGCGGCGAACAGACTCTCCTTGCTGCCGAAATATCGGATGACAAGGGCTGGATCAATATCTGCGTCCGCTGCAATAGCGCGAATCGTGGCGCCGCCATAGCCATCCGCCGCAAAACGCTGCCTTGCCGCCGCCAGGATCGCTGCTTTGGTCCGCTCCGAGCGGCTGAGTTTGGGGGCTTCTTGAGAGCTCATATTTTCATTTTACCTCAGCGGGTACTGCATCGCGGTGTTAGCGCGCAATGGCAGGAGCGAATATCATGTCAACGATCGTTGACATGCATCAATGGACGCCCTAGACTTGTCAACGCGTATTGACTTGGACCGTACGATGGATTTCGATACAGACGTCTTGATTGTTGGGGCTGGGCCGACCGGGCTGACGCTAGCACTGCAATTGGCACAGTTTGGGATTCGGCTGCTCGTAATTGATGCTCGAGCGGAAGAAGCGAATACCTCGCGCGCTACCATTGTGCATGCTAGAACGCTGGAGGTATTGGAGCCATTGGGCGCTTCCGCGCGGCTCATAGAGATTGGAATCCGCATACCGAGGTTTACGATCCGCGATTCGACGCTCGTTTCCATCGAGTTTAGTCAGTTAAGAACGCGTTACCCCTACGCCTTGACGATTTCACAAGCCGACACGGAGCGTGTCTTGCTTGGATTGCTTCAGGAGTTGGCGGTGAGAGTAGTACGTCCTCGCAAGCTCATCAGTCTTGACCAGACAAGAGCGGGCGCCGTCGCCACGCTTGACAATGGAACCATGCTAAGCGCCCGCTACGTGGTTGGCGCGGACGGAGCGCACAGTGTTGTACGAAAGGAAGCCCGCATCGAACTCGACAGCGGAAGCCACGATCACTCATTTGTGCTTGCGGACGTCGTATTGAACGGCAACATGCCAAGTCGCGAAGTAACTCTGTATTTTTCGCCAGACGGACCAGTTGTGGTTGCTCCCCTGCCTGGCGGAATATTCCGCATCATCGCGCAAGTCGCATCCGATTTGTCGAAACCCGATTGCGCATTGATGCAATCCTTGTTGGATAGATGCGGTCAGAAAGTCTCTCCAGGGACAGTCGAACGTCTCATCTGGGGATCCAGCTTCAATGTACATCATCACATCGCCAATAGGTACCATCGAGGACACATCTACCTCGCCGGTGATGCCGCGCACGTCGACAGCCTAGCCGGAGGGCAAGGAATGAATACCGGAATCCAGGACGCGGCGTTGCTGGGAAAGCTCCTCGCAATTGCGGTCCAGAGTAATGATCCGGAACTTCTGGACGAGTACGAAAAGAAGCGGAGGCCTGCAGCAGTGCAGATCATTGAGCTTGCCGACAAACTGGCCCGCCTTGCCACGACGCCGATGTATCGCGGGCCGCTACGCAGCGCAGCGTTGTTCTGGTTGGCGCGGAACCCAGAAATGCAATATCACCTAGCTTTGCAGCTTGCCGGCCTTGCGGACCTCAACCAAGCGCAGAACAGGCCGGTCCTGCAATCCACCTTCCGCACCCAGCATGAGTATGGCAATTAGCAGAGACAGTACAGGTATGTTCGCATCTTGCAAGAGGGTATGTCAGTCTAGAGGGTGTTATGAACCGTCGTTATCTCTTTGATTCTTAAAGAAGATTTAGAAATTTCTCAAAGGCGAAGCGATTGATTTAAAAGGGAAATTTTTAAGGTTCATAACACCCTTATATGGTCGCCTCCAGTTTTGCAAGATTGGTGTGTGCTGGACAGGATAGGCTGCAGCTTTATATCCGGCCTTGTTGCAGCGGTTACCCGCTGCGGACCTCGATGGAATCCGCTGACTCACGCCTCATTTCTAGCGCGGGCTATAAGCCCTGCGTGTTATTCAGGCTTGGTGAGTACCGGTCTGACCTGTTTGCCATCACACCCACACCTTGCGCAACTCTGTTGGCGCCATTCCTTTCGTTAAATAAAAACCGGTTGCGTTACGTTGACCGCCTTCTATGCCGGCCTGCTGCTGATATGCGCCTTTTCGAACTGCCGGTCATGGGCGATCAACGCCCAGATCGTGCGCGCCATCTTGTTGGCCAAGGCCACCGTCACCACGTTCGGCGGCCGGCGCTTGCCAAGCTGTTCGATCCACGCATCGCATTCCTTTGCGCGCGTGAGCACCGAGCGCGCTCCATGGATGAGCAACGTGCGCAGGTAGGTGTCTCCGCGCTTACTGATCCCCAGCAGCTTCACTCGTCCGCCCGTACCCGTTTGCCGCGGTACCAGTCCCAGCCACGCTGCAAACTCGCGCCCGCACCAGAATGCCCGAGCATCACCCATCGTTGCCACCGCAGCCGTTGCCGTCAGCAGGCCCACACCGGGAATGGCGGCTATCGCCTTGCATGCCTTGTCCTGTTTCATCCACGCCTGCAGCCGTTGCTCGATCTGCGCAATCTGCTCCTCCAACTTGCCCAGCATCTCCCACTGTTGCCGCAACGTGTCGATCAGCATCGCCGGAAATCGTTCGCTCAGCCTGGCCAACGCTTCCGGCATCGCACGAGTGAGTCCGGTTCGGCCTACTGCCATGACTTCGCCGTATTCCATCAGCAGGCCGCGCAATCCATTGCTTTGCATGGTGAGAAACTTCACCAGTTGCTGCCGCATCCGGTGTAGGGCCAGCACCGCCTGCTGCTCTTCCGTCTTCACGGCAACGGCCCGAACGCCGGGTTGCTGAACCGCCGTCCAGATTGCCCGCGCATCGCAGGCGTCGTTCTTGTTGCCAGTCACAAATGCCTTGACCGCCTTGCCCGGCAAGAGCTTCACCTGATGCCCCATGGCCGTCAGCCGCCTGGCCCAGTGCTGGGCACCACCGCACGCTTCCATCCCAATCAAACAGGACGTGCGGTTCGCGAAATGCTCCAGGAATCCCGAACGCTTGATCTGCTTGCTGACGATTTCCCCAGTTTCCAGCTCCACCCAATGCAACTGGAATACGTTCTTTGCAATGTCGACGCCGACTACGGTATGCTTCATTTGGGTTCCCCTCCCTCAAGTGGTTTTGATTCGCATCTTCCACTTTGGCACATCTGATGCCGTCGGGATGCAGGAACCCCTTCTTCCCCATCTTTTCCTCCCCGGCTTCAGCATCACCCCTTCGGGGGAGGCGACCATTCCATTTCTAGTATCGAGAGCCACCCGCAAGCGCGGCACCTCAAGGGACGTGCGTGAGTTCTCCGCCCATTGCCTCTTCTACTATCGGTTTGCCGAACTGATGTTGTCTTGTTTCTTGTACGCGTTGATCGGTCAATACGTATCACCGGCTAGGACCGCTTGATCGAATCCAGCCGATTGAAGGATGCCGCGGTGGTTTGATAAGGGCCTATAAGGTGGTTTGATAAGGGCCTATAAAATTCGATTCATCTGGCATCGTCTCATTCGCTGTCAGGTTGACGAGAGGGATGCGCGTCTCTGAATGCGTCCAGCGAGTTGCATGCTGTGGCAATACTGCTCAGAGTGGGGAAAGTATCGATATCTATGCCAAACCGCTGTGCATTGAACAACTGCGGTACAAGGCAGCAGTCCGCAATCGTCGGCAGGTGACCATAGCAGTAGGTACCACGCCTAGATGAATTTCGCAGCTCCTCCTCCAGTCCGGCAAGACCCAGCGTAATCCAGTGGCGTATCCAATCACTCCGCATTTCTTCTTTGAGCCCCATTGAACCACCTAGAAATTTCAGGACACGCAAATTGTTCAGTGGATGGATGTCGCATGCGATCGCAAGCGAGATCTGGCGCACATAAGCCCTATCTTCCACGGCTGTGGGCAGCAGCGGCCTCTCTGGGTATCTCTCCTCCAAATACTCAAGAATTGCCAGTGACTGCGTAACGTCGATATTCTGATCATGCAGAACCGGGACCAGGCAGTGCGGGTTCAGGGCCTTAAACGCATGCTGATACTGTTCTCCTCCATCACGATTCAAGTGCACAGGAATGTAGCGGTATTCCAAACCCTTCAGGTTGAGAGCGATTCGGACTCGATAAGATGACGAGCTCCGAAAGTAGTTATACAAGAACAAGTTGCTATCGGTAGTACTCAACGATGACTCCTGAACTGGGATATTGGCAACAGGAGTTCAGAAACGGGGAGATCGCTACGCCGGTCAACGATGGTTTCGATTCCGATCATTCCGCCCTACTATTGCCCCAAAATCAAAGGCGAATATGAGAGAAACTGGCGAGTGCCCCTCAACAAGCCTCGAGCTGTTGGAATATGGATGGTGTCGCTCAAACGCTCATGCCAGCAACACGGAGCGATGCCGGCACCTGAACAGCCACCGGTGGGAATTGCGGCTGGCGATACATGACGTCACGCTCCTCTTCGGATGCTGGAATCCGCTTACTGAACCTTCACGCGAATCTCGCCAAGGCCCTCGACTCCGCCTGTCATCAAGTCGCCCCGCTGCACCGTCCCAACGCCTTCCGGTGTTCCGGTGTAAATGAGATCACCCGGCTGTAGCTCGAAGTATCTCGAGAGATACGCGATAGTCTCATTCACGTTCCAGATCAGTTTCTTTATATCGCTGCTCTGTCGCCGCGTACCATTGACGTCAAGCCAAATGCTAGCCGTACTTATCGCTACCGCAGAGGAACGCGGATGAATAGGGCCGATCGGTGCCGACTTGTCGTATGACTTTCCAAGTTCCCACGGACGCCCCTGACGACGTAGCTCCATCTGCAAATCGCGACGCGTCATGTCAAGCCCGACGGCGTAGCCAAAGATATACTCCTCGGCTTCCGCTTCGGATATATTGCTACCTCGACGGCCAATCGCCACAACGAGTTCAATCTCGTGATGCAAGTCGTTCGTTTGTGCCGGGTAGGGGATAGACACAGGTTCCCCCTCCGGGACGACTACTACGGCATCGGCTGGTTTGCAGAAAAAGAACGGCGGTTCTCTGCCGGTAAAGCCCATTTCTTGCGCATGTTCGGCGTAGTTTCGGCCGACACAGTAGACGCGATGGACGGGATACAGACGGTGCGTACCGGCCACAGGCACGGCCACTAGCGGGCCGGGTTCAAATACATAATTCATAGGCTGTCGCTTATTGCACAAGTTTTTGAAAGAAGCTTCGGTTATGGAAGGTCGACTCGTGTCGCGCCTTTTTCTTCCTATCCGCGTGCCAGACTGTCTTCGGAACGGCATGTGACTAGATATACCGCGGTGCATGCTACGAGTCCCGGTACCGCAGCAATTCCAAAAAGAGCGCTCATGCTCAGACCTGCGGCCACGAGGAATCCACCGGCCACGGGACCAATCACTGATCCCACTCGTCCAACACCCAGGGCCCATCCCACGCCGGTGGAACGAATCACAGTGGGATAGGTCTCGGCAGCCAACGCGTTAATGCTAATCTGCGCACCGATTACGCAAAAACCTGTTACGAACACCATCACCATCAGCACCCCGAAGCTCACGCCGGTTATTTGTCCGATACTGAACGTGGCCAGCGATGCGAGCAAGTAGGCGCCGACAAGCACCAGCTGTGCGCCCCACTTGTCTACAAAGCGTGCGAACACCAGAGCACCCGCAATTCCGCCGAGATTCAGCAATGCGGTTGAGATGATTGCTTTGTCCAACGGAAAACCGGCTTGCTTCAGAAGCATTGGAAGCCAGTTAACCAGGAAGTACAACATGAGCAGATTCATGAAGAATACGGTCCACAGTAGAACCGTACGTAGCGCTCTTCCGTCCACAAAGAGTCCCGCAATACTCGCTCGTTCCAATACCTCGACAGAACCGGAATCGAGGCTGGTTCTCGCGGCAAGGTCTGGACCAAGAACACGACGAAGAATGTCATCCGCGCGGCGCTTCATATTCTTCTTTGTCGATAAGAATCGCAGGGATTCCGGTAATGCGAACGCAAGAACGGGTAACAGCAGGATCGGAATGATGCCGCCAACCAAGAACACTGAAGGCCAGCCAAAGACGGGAATCATGCGAGCCGATGCAAATCCGCCAAGCACCGCGCCGAGCGGGAAGCCGCAAAACATCACACTAACCATGGTGGCACGAAGCCTGGCCGGAGCATACTCAGCCGTCAGTGCAATGATATTTGGCATCGCTCCACCCAACCCCAGCCCCGTCAGGAATCGCAGCACCAGCACTTCGTTCAGGGAGGTCGCACTGGCGGTCGCAAGCGTGAGCAACCCAAAGAGCAGTGTCGTGACCAAGATCACAGATTTCCGGCCAACCCTGTCAGCAATTGGCCCAAAGATCAACGCCCCGAGCATCAAGCCCGCCAGCCCGGCGCCGAAGACTGCCCCAAACGATGAAGGCTGAAGATTCCAAGCGGACGAAAGTGCGGGTGCGACAAACGCGATTGCTTGGGTGTCAAATCCATCCAGCAGCGCCACCAAGGCACATAGCAGGACGATCATTTTCTGCATCGTCCCGAACGGGGCGCCGTCTATTGCATCCCCGACGCTTACGGGATTTTCGCTTTTCATACTATGTCTCCTCTTTGGTCGTTATTGGAGCGGCGACATTTCGTAGACCGCTCCGCGAATTTCAGTCCTGGTGAGGGCGATTCCCCTCGACCATGTGGAACATTCTGCCAATCGGCTCTTCCCAGATCAGGTTGCGATCCATTGCACGCGCAGGCATGTCTTGGATTACGTACTGGATTGCCGGTTCGTCTCCAGTGTTGATGTGCTCATGGCTTGCCATCGGAGGACATGCAAATGTATCGCCGCGCTTCCAGTCGAAACGCTTCCCATCGAGGATGGAATACCCGGTTCCTTGCAGAATGTGATAGAGCGCGTAGGAGTTATGCCTGTGCGGAACGATGTGTTCGCCGGGATTGAAAGTCTGGATACCCAGGAAGATCGAGGGAAATACGCCTCCCGCCTCGCCCGTGTCGCTATTGACAAGCGCGATAAAGCGTCGATCCGCGTTTCGCAAAGGATCACGGCGTACTTCCTCAAGCTTTGGATTCAGATCTTCCCACCGCCAGATCGCCGGCCGAAGGTTTTTCTTGACGAGGAACGGATAATATTCGTCATCGGTCATGAACTGCGCCCACTCGGTGCGATCGACGATCTCATCAACAGCCGTCCCGGGAATGGCTGCAGCCATCTGTTTAGTTTCGGTAGTCATACCATTGTCTCCTTAGAAAAGATTGATTGAATGTGAATCGGCTTTCTTCTTGCAAAGATGCCAACCAAGAAATGCAAGGCTCCTGCGCCAGGCAAGAGCGGAGGCGACAGGGCGATAAACCTGCTGCCTAAACCATTCGTCGAAGGCATGCGGGGCGCCAGCGTAGGTAAATAACTCGTACGATTTTTGCGCTTGGCGCAGTTTCGTCGTGAAGGCTTCGATTTCGTGTGCGCCGATGAGGCGGTCATGATCCCCGTAATGGCAAAGTATCGGGCAACCTATCGAATCGACTACATCAATTGGTGCATGGGGTTTGAGGTCCGACGGGGGCAATGTCCCCCTCGAAAGCTGGCCATAGTAATTCACGGCGCAACCGAGCCCCCAAGCGCGACTTGCGGCAAGGATGGCGTAGCTGCCGCCGATACAGAAGCCCAGGACGCCAACGTTCGCGGCCGGAATTCCCTGGCGATCGAACCACTTTACAGACTCGTCAACATCGGCCAATACCTGTCGGTCGTCTAACGCGGCAACTGCTTTCCCGATAAGTTCTGGCGTCGAAATGTCGGGGACCGCGCCGTCGCGCCCAAAGTAATCGAGAATGGCCACCAGAAAGCCCTCGGACGCCAGGTCGCGTGCGCGCTCTTGTACATATGAATTCACACCGGCGATCGCTGAAAGCAGTAACACCGCATGCTGTTGATCCGCCGATGTTCCGTGTGGCCGCACTACCTGGGTTTTTCCACCATTAGGTAGTGCAATGATTTCCGTGTCTTTCGGTGTCATCAAAATCTCCCCGCCAAATTGCTGCATTAGTAGTGGGTGATAGTTTGGCGACCGAAACTAAAGTCGACAATATCAATAATCTTGTTCATACTATTCAAAATATGAATAATGTCCTGCAAACCTTGGATCTGAATCGATTGCTCGTTTTCAGAGCGATCTGGGATCACCGTAATGTTTCGCGGGCAGCAGACGCCTTAGGCGTATCGCAGCCCACGGTCAGCCATGCACTTCGAAGTCTGAGGGATCACTTTAATGATCGGCTTTTTGTACGTTGCAGTGGCGGCGTAATGCCGACCCCATTGGCTGAAACACTGGCGCAGAGGATTGCGCAGCCTTTAGCACTCCTTGAACATGGACTGAACATGCGAGAGCAGTTCAATCCGAACGTGAGTCGACGTGAATTTACCGTCGTGATGACTGACATCGCAGTTGCGATCATCATGCCCTACATACTTGATATATGTCGGCGTGAGGCACCGCAAGTAAGTTTCAAGGTTCTGCAAATGCCAACTGAATCGATTCTGTCCGCGCTGCGCGAAGGCACCGCAGACTTAGCCGTTGGCTTCAGTCCCGCACTGCACAGTAGCCTGTTGTATAAACCGCTATTTGAAAGCGAGTATGTGTGCATCGTCAGCCCAGCACATCCACGCATTCATAATCGACTAACACGCACCGACTTCATCCGCGAGCGCCATGCGGTGGCTCAAGCACCAGGCACAGGACATCATGTTGTGGAATCAACTCTACACCGTATGGGGCTGATTAATCAGATTGGCACCAGGGTCCCCCACTTCCTGGCATTACCAATGATCGTCGCCGCCAGCGAAATGATTGCAACGATTCCACGTCCGCTAGCAGAGTTGATGCAGAATGTTGCCCCCGTGTCGATTCATCGTGTTCCGGTACGGATGCCACGCCTGCTGATCGATCAGTTCTGGCACGAACGCCTACACGACGACGCTGCTGCGCAATGGCTACGGGACGTAATACCTCGCGCGGTCGAACAGGTACTTGCAAAGGGAACAAGGGGCTTCGCTCACACGTCTAGCTAGACCCACGCCCCTCCTTCTTGTCCTCGTGCGGTGAGGGCCAGCGCGACCAAGCAGCTACGGCAACCAGGGCGACCTCGGCTGGACCGACGGGATGCATCACTTCCAAGACGACAACCGCACGCTCGCCTCTGGCAAAACTCATCCTGACGCCATGTACTCGGCGACTCTGCCTTGGCAAAGATGTTCATTAACTGACCGAATGCAGCATCGTTGGTCGCTGCAGCGCGAACCCGCGCCATCAAGGAGTCGCCCCCCCCCTTTCCCAACGCTTCAAGGAATGGGCGCCCATGGCGCAGGCAGCATCACATGCCCGCATACCGCCCATTTCGGGTAATCGCAAATCGGACTCCACAATCGCGACGAACAAACCTTCCTTGCTGTCGAAATTACGGACAACAAGCGCAGGATCAACGTCAGCCAATACTACCGCGCAGCAGTGAGATTGTTGCCTTGCTACGTTTGGAACTGGGTGGCTATGGTCCACGCGATAGATCGTTGGCTCATTTTCTCCCTCAGAAGCAGGTGCGCCATGTCGTAACTCACCGTCAGCCGCCAAAATAAATATCAACGCCTGTTGACATTTCCTGCGCAGCCGCCTACCATTTCAACGAACGTTGACTTTTTGGGGTTTCAATGAAATTTGATACCGATGTTTTGATCGTTGGGGCTGGGCCGACAGGACTGACGCTGGCATTACAGTTGACACAATTGGGGATTCGACCGGTGATTATTGACGCTCAAGAAGAGGCGGCAAATACCTCGCGCGCGGCCGTCATACATGCAAGGACACTGGAAGTTCTCGAGCCGCTAGGTGTTTCCGAGCGCCTCGATACCATAGGTATCCGGGCGACAAAGTTCGTAATCCGGGATCGCGACTCACAACTTGTCAAAGTCGATTTTAGCCCGCTACATACACCCTATCCCTACGCGTTGATGATCCCGCAATCGGATACCGAGCGCATCTTGCTAGGTCGGCTGCAAGAGTACGGAGTGCATGTGCAACGCCCGACAAAGCTGATGAGCCTCGATCAGATGGAAGCCGGATGTATCGCAAAGCTGGATAACGGGAAGACGCTGGCAGCGCGTTACGTAGTAGGTGCCGACGGAATGCACAGCGTCGTAAGACAGGAAGCGCACATCGATTTCGACGGTGGAAGCTACAGCGACTCCTTTGTTTTGGCGGATGTAGTCTTAGGGACGAGCACTCCTCAGGATGAGATTAATCTCTACTTTTCGTCGGAGGGACTGGTCGTGATCGCCCCTCTGCCCGGCGGACGCCATCGGATTGTCGCAACTGTCGAATCCGCTCCCCCCACACCTGACCGAACGTTCATCCAGTCCCTACTGGACAATCGCGGACCACAGTCCTCTCCAATGACGGTGGAACAATTGATTTGGACTTCTCGATTTCATGTGCATCATCGCATCGCGAAAAACTACCAACATGGACGTATCTTACTTGCCGGAGATTCGGCGCATGTTCATAGTCCAGCAGGCGGCCAGGGGATGAATACCGGTATTCAGGATGCGGTGTTGTTAGGTAAGCTCCTTCCACTTAGTATTCAGAATAATGCACCGCAGCTGCTCAAAGAGTACGAACAGAAACGCCGCCCAGTCGCTGTTCGGGTTATTGCACTCTCCGACAGACTGACCCGGCTTGCTACCATACCGCGCCACCTGCGGCCATTGCGAAACTCGGCCTTACGCCTGCTGATGCGCAGTGCAGGCTTTAAGAGACGGTTAGCTCTCCAACTCGCCGGACTTACTGGGGGAGAAAGTTCGTGAATAGCGGATCCCGGTAGATCGTCTGCAATTGGCCGGCCCACACACGCAAATTCATGAGCTTTGCAAGAAATTGAACACATTCAGTACTATGGTTTAGGTGCCCGGTGCCGACGGCACAGTCTCTACCCATCCAAGAAGTCGAATTGGTGCGTGGAGTAAAGTAGCAACGTTATGAACCGGGCTTTTTCTCAATATGCGGGTCGTTCTCTCTTGTAGCGACGGCCTTGGATAAAACATGTCAAAAACAAAGAACGGGCAGTCCGTCTCGTTTTCTAGGTTAAGGGACGGACGGACACTCGCCTTCCAACAGTACGGGTCCCCCCAGGGTCGACCGCTGTACTTTTTTCACGGTTTTCCCGGCTGCCGACTTCAGGCTTCACTGTTAGACGGCATGGCACATGCTGCCGACATTCAGCTTGTTGCAATGGACCGTCCGGGATTTGGTCAGTCCACCTTCACCCCATCCAAGACCTTACTTAGTTGGTCGGACGACGTTGAGCAGCTGGCAGATATGTTGGGGCATGCTCGTTTCGGCATTTTGGGAGTGTCATGTGGCGGCGCGTACGCGCTGGCATGCGCCAAACGTATTCCTGCACGCCTCAGCTATGTTGGTCTGCTAGCCGGAATCGGACCAATGGACATACCCTCAATCCGCAAAGAACAACTTCCCGCACTTCGCGCAATGTTCACCCTGGCTCGAATCTCGCCTGCGTTGACGGCGCCAATGCTGATGCTTGACTACGTACTTTTTCGAACGAATCCGGAGCGCGCGGTAGCAACCCTGTCGAGGTTGCTGACGGAGCCGGACCGGCAACTAATCTCTACCCATCCGGAAATTGCAGCTGTTTTTGGGACGAGTCTTGTAGAGGCGTACCGTCGGGGAATCCGCGGAGCCATGCATGAAGCACATCTCATAGCGAGCCCACGAGGATTCTCATTGGAAGATATTTCGATTCCTGTGCACCTCTATCAGAGTGGAGTCGACCGCAATGTTCCTCCAGCGATGGGTCGCCACATGGCCGAGCGAATTCGCGGCAGCGTTTTCAGGAGCTACCCTGATGAAGGGCACCTGTCTGTCGTAGTCAATGCGTTCAACGACTGCGCGGAAGACTTTTTGAACTCCGATAGTCTGTGACTCTTCGTAGTTTAGAGGAAATCACCAAATCAATTCAATCCAACTTCGCAACATGATTGAGTATGTCGACTCGGTTCCTGTCAAGGAACACGCAAGAAAACTCGGACAGTTGATAACGGGCGAGCAAGGCACTAAAGCCGCGGTTCAAGAAATTGAACGCATTGTTGACGATGAAAAAGTGACGAAACTTTTTCGCTCTGCAGCTATTGCGCGCGCCGTCGCATGGTCGACGTCTTAAATGCCGCGTGAGCAAAGCGCGTGTACGCGATCGCTCTTGCGCTTTGCTGCATTTTGAATTGTCCGGATACGTTTCTTTACGTGTGCGGTGATGATGTGATAGTTGACGAACGGCGAGGAATGATAGAAATTGATTGACTATGCCGACATGGTTGCAATAACCGAAAACTAGGAAAGGAGAGTATGTAATGGCAGCGAAGATTGAAACCTATCGGGGTTGCGTCTACCCTTGGTCCATGGATCATGTGGGACACATGAACGTTCAGTTCTATACTGGCCGATTTGACGAAGCAACATGGCACTTCTTTTCATATCTCAGCTTGACGCCTCGATTCCTGCGCGAAGAAAATCGCGGCATGGTAGCACTTGACCAACGAACACTGTATAAACAGGAAGTGCTGGCCGGATCACTGCTTCACATTGAAACGGAGATTCTCGAAATCAAGCGAAAGACAATCCGCTTCCTTCATCACATGTACAACAGCGAAACTGGCGATGAGGTCGCAACCTCGGAACTGGTCGGTGCATATCTGGATAAAGGGACGCGTAGAACGACGGAGTTGCCGCGAGCAGTCGTCGAACGTGGAGAGGCCCTGCTAGGTTCATGACGCCACAAGAGGGGAGATTGGTTATAGGTTCCCCTTCTCTCCCCAGTCGTTGATACACCTACAAATATGGACGAAAACGACAAAGCATACAGCCGCGGCCCCTTGGCGCCATTGCCTGCCGACAGCGTCCTCCATGCTAGCGGTTGGGTCGCTTCGGTCAATTCGGATACGGTCGTCTGGCCGCCCATGTCGGACCACACATACTGGTTGCTCGCCATCGCAAGGACAAAGTGAAGGTCTTCCTGCCCCAGCCATACCCGCAGGCGTCGGTCATCTCCATAAATTTCGTCGCCGGTGATCCAGGCAAACGGCACCTTAGCCGCAACCGCACGTTCTATCATCCGTCGCGCCAGTTGCGGCTTGGTCGCGAATTCGACCGTCTGCGGCACCTTGGCTGCCTGGCGTCTGGGCATATCGTCAGCCCACTCACGGGGAAGATAGAGCTCCCGGTCCAGCAAGGCGCGGCCACAACTACTGGCATAGGATAGAAAAACGCCGACCTGGAAATTCTCTATACGGCCGGCGGTGCCGCTATATTGGCGTTGCACGCCGGCCGAACGTCAGCCCCTTCTTCAGAAAGCCGGTCTCGTCGACCACCAGCACGCCTTCTTCATCCCCCAGCTCTTGCACAATGCAATCGACCAAGTCATCCCGTAGTCCGCCGCAATCCCACTGCGCACGATCCAATAAATGCTGTACGTTGTATGGAGACTGGTGGTCCGATGCTTCTAACGACGTCCAATATAGGCAAACAGGTTTCTTAACTCATCAACCCAGGATTCGCTAGACGCAACACATTGCTCGACAGTACTCCAGCCCTTCCGCATGAACGGATTTGACCTGGGCCCCGGGAAAAAATTCCACAATCTACAACTGCAGTACTAGGGACGCAACGCACCTAGATTCAGCTCACACGCTCCGGGCATTTGAGTTGCGCAGGCCTTTCTCAGGAATATGCTTTCTTAAAAGATGTCAAGAACTAGGCCAATGTGCAACGTGCAATGAAATCTTTGATGACGGCCATGCAAAGAAATGCTTGCAGAGGGATGTAGCGCCGATCATCAATTGACGTCGAAAGAAATCATGCAAGTTTACTCGCACCTACCAAACGGAGATGAAGAACATGAACGACGACGATTGGGACCCCGAAGTCGAAAGTCTGCTCGAATACACGAGGCGAAAGTTGGAAGAACGCGCATCAGAATTCCGTAAAAAGCGAAGGGCTGCAACGGTGCTGACTACGAGCCAATTATCTAACGACGACTTACTTGGTTATGGTTTTCCCCTACCGGTCTCCGACCCGGAAATGCTCCGATCACTTCTACGCATGATTGGCAACGTTGGACATGTCGAGGATCACATATCCGCGCTTCGGGCTCTTGCAATCTGGTTGGAGGAGGAAGCTGATCGCTTGCAGGCGCGTGACCCGATCAATTTCCAGATCAGCAGTGAACTGCATTGACATATTCCTCGCCACTCACACAACCACCGGTTTCGAAAGATACTTATGAAAAAAGAAGAAAAGAAGCCGGATACTCAAGTCGCGGTGCGCGGCTTAATTGGCAGCACAGTGCTCTCGCTCCTACTGATCCATTTTTGGATCGCGGACCTAGCCGCTATGGTACTCAGGCTTTCAAGGGAGGCAGCGTACCTCTCGTCCGTGACGCTTCTGGTCCTGCTCAACGGATGGCGTTATGCCTGATTCATACGGGGAAAGATCCCGTAACTTATCTGGTCAACAAATTCTTTAAATAAGAGACTCTCGCATTAGCACCACGCCAGTACATATTCACCTCTTCCAGAAACCAGACATCACTTCGAGGACGCCCTCCTCTGGCTTTCTGTTCGTTCTGATACCCAGCGCAAACACTAAGCCCCGATCATCCCGCTCGACTGGCCTTCTTGACCGTTCCGAAATTGAGCATTTCACTCGGTGCAACGCCGAGTGTGTCCGCAAGAACGCAGATATTGATGAGTGCGATATTACGCTGGCCACGCTCAATCCCTCCAATATACGACCGAGCCAGACCGCTTTCCAGTGCGAGCTTTTCTTGTGACCATCCCCGCGCCTTTCTTAGCTCAATCAGATGCAGCCCAAACAGCCGAAGCGGGTCGTAATCCATAGCAGTCCATTCTCACACTTGACCGCGGTGAGCATATGGATTTGACCTTTATATAGCCACGCTCTATAGTTACACGCACTATAAGTGACAATTGTTGCGCTTGCACTAGGCAAAAGATCAAACAGATCGATCGGTGCCCAAACTGGAGCCAGCGCCTTCTCGGCGCCGCCGCGCGGTTGCGTGACGACGTTAAGCCCGTAGCATCTCCAGTGGACCGCTCGTTGAAACCCACATGGAACAGAAAGGATAGGTATGTCCGAAAAAGAAAAGAATTCTGAAGGTCTCTTAGCCCAGCTTCTGGGTGGCGTCATTGGCGTGTTAATCGCAGCAATTCTGATCGCGTTTTATTTTGCTCTCCGTGCCTGCTTTTTCTGGGCAAGGCAGCCTTTAACGAAGGCACTTGGGCTGGAAATGTTATCCACAACGTGGAAACGGATGTCGATGGTTTATCGAGGCATGCAGTTGATCGCTGGGATCGCATTTATCGTCCTCCTATCATCATCGTGCGGCGAGTTTAGTAATACGAAATTAGGGCTTGAACGCTACATCGTCGGTTCCTTTTATCTCAGCCTTTCGTTTCTTTGCGGACTTGGCTTCGTGTGCATAGAGTGGTTGCGAGAGTACGCATCCGACCCCGAAACGCAAAAGAAGTGTGCCGGCATTGAAGCCGAAACCTACGTCCAGAAAATTATTGATCTAAACCAGAGTCGCTTCTCCGGCTGTCAAGTGCTACACGGCCATGTCTTCGTCTTCAAGCGCGATACGCCCGACGAATTTTCCGCAGAAATCGATCATCTCGTCATCACCCGGAAAAACGTTTTCGTCATCGAGACAAAATACAAATCAGGATCGATTTTCGCTACCGTGGATGCGCCTACGTGGAAAACGTCGTCGCCCAACGGAGACGGCGAAATGCGAAATGCCCTCAATCAGGCAAAGAATTCCGCGCGCGTGATGAAGAACGCACTTGACCTCCCTTTCGATGTCATTCCGCTGGTCGCGATTTACGGAAAGGAAGTCACTGTTGTTGGTGGACCAGGCAACGTCGTTGCAGCTCAGGAGATCCTGAAAGCCATGAAGGCTTTTGAGGAGAATGTGTTCGGCGATCGTTTAACTAACCCTGAAGATGTCATGCGAGGCTTACTGGAATGGGTCGATAGAAGTGACGCGGCAAGACAAAGACACGTTGAGCGCGCCAACGCCAGAAAAGTACGGGAGGACATGGAGACGACCGTTCGAACCGCATCCATCAAATAGATTCATTGCGAACTTGCTTAGAAATTACAACATCGTCTGACAGCAGTTCTTGCAATAACAAGAAAGCACGGACGACGTTGCCACATGACGCATAACCTATTAGGAGCACAGAAATGATCAAATCGGTCGCATCGGCGTTAGTTGTTGTTCTTCTTTCCGGATGTGCATCAACGGCATCAAAGAATGCCATGAATGAATTTTCCAAGGTCGATAAGGCATATGCGCAAGTGGTCGATGTTTTCGACGCTGATAGGTACATCGTCAGAAGCCGGTGTGCCGAACTAAAGGATGACAAGCCGTCTCAAATTGTGTGCGCGAATCTGAATGATTATGACGTCGCCCGAATCGCCATCCTCCGGCTAAACCGATTTATCCTCAGCGCGGTCGCAGTACCGAAATCGGAAAAGTTGAAGGATGATTACATCATCGAGATTGCCCCGTCCAAGAACCTCGGTGGATTTAAGCGAGTGGCGGCTAAAGAGCCAACTGATACGTGCAAATGGGATGGCCCGACCACATGGAAAGGAGAAAATAGCCTCCCGGCCACCATGGCGGGATTCTTCGCCGGCATGCTTATCGTTCCGGCCTTTGTCGTTCTAGGCAGCGACGACGTCTTTGCGGGCGGTGTTGTCTGCGAAGGATGGACGTACAAATCCCTGGTAAAGGACGCTTCGAAGTCGTAATGGTAAACAGTTGCGATCATGCGCCCGGTTGCTGATTCTCATCAGAGGATAAATTGATGCTCGACCACTGAATCCTACTAATGGTGTGCCATTTTGGGGGCGGCAGTGGATTTTCCCTGCTGTCCTCCGCAAAACCGCATAGAGCTCGAAATTTTGCAAAAAGACGTAGGCAAACAGCACTTCCACTACTGGAAAAAATCACGAGCAGGCGCGTGGCCAGAGTGGAAGCCGCTTCGCTATGCGGCGAATCACAAGAACGAGTTCGTCTTATATAGCGCAGGCGAATCATTCAATTCTCCCTAGCCGAGATCAAGAGCATGACGACGACCTTGATCGAAGGCACCAGGCGTCAAGCATTACCGAAATGACGGAAGCATCCAATAGTCACTTCATCTTCAACACCTCCATTTCGGATGCCATTCCTCCACCTCCTTGACTGAACGGCGACTTGCCTAAGGAAATCATGTTGGTACGATGAATTCACTGAGCGATAGCATTCGCAACCCTGATAATCAGCCGTGATGAGTTGTTCCAGAACGGAAGTTACAACGGCAACCAACTGAACCTGACAACGAGGAGGATCTGCAAGTGAACCGCAACGAAATTAATAACCAGAACATCTTTGACATCGACTGGTCCGCACAGGAGCGCCGCGCCTTTCTGAAAAGTATTCCGAAACCGAAGCCTATCCGTCGATCCGGCATTGGGCGCGGATTGCCGGCGACAGGATTAATCGGATTGGATGTCTCTATTCTCGACCGGCGATCAGTGAAAGCGCAGTTGGCAGGCCATGGAGACATGCGCGCGGCATGGTGGAATCTGAACGAGATGCTTCATAAGTTCTTAGCACCGACGGCTAGCACCGAACAAATAATGTTTTCGTTTCACAGGCGTCACCATGCGATCACCCTTCTGCGATTGGCGCTTATCGCAGACTATCGACGGATTGTCACCACCCTAATTAATCATGGCGTCATCAAAGGAGTTCCGGTTGCAATCAGACTATTTCAACGAAACAGTTCAGCTGAACGTTGAAGAATGCCAAGCGGAAATACACCACGTTGGACCAAAAAGAGACAAGCGATGAAGCCTCTGCGCGGGTGTTCTGCCCGCTTGCTCCGGCCCCGCAACCGTTGCCGAAACCCATCCCGTCAGTAGTACATGAGCCATGAGCGGGACGATCGACAAACAAGGAGGGGAACGATGAGAATAATGAAGCGAAAGAAACTGCGTGCGATTCATGCTAGAAGGCGGCGTTGCATTGATACCGACGGATCGGTCACAACTGGAGATGTCTGGGATGTGATCTGCGATAGCGTTGAAGAAGCGAATGAGATGCGGAAGAAAACGAGCCTGATGATCTGGATCGCGGACGCAATTTCGGCGCGGGGATTGGGCTCCGCCGCGGCTGCAGCACTCTTTGGCATTCCAGAAGAAAGGTTTCTCCAGCTTCAGCGTGGACGTTTCTTCCAATTTTCAATTGAGGAAATTGAGCGCATGGCTACAACCATCGAGGAAACGGCAAGCGGAAGCGAATCGACCGAATGAACTGCGCACAGTGTTCTTATTGATTACGCCGAATAGGCACGAAAGAAAGGAAGTACAGATGAGCGGTGACTACATAATTTTGATCTCGGTGGCACTTGTAGGTAGTGGAATTGGATTATTTGTGTATCGGGCGGCGAAAGGGAATCGCTGGAGAACAGACCGGAACAGAAATCCAACCTATGAAGAAGTTCAGTTGATGGTGAACAGACGCGTCAAGTGGGCAGCGGTAGCGGCGGGAGTTGTCGGATTGATCGGATTCGCTGCTTGTTTTGTTGACCGATGATCTGATTCAGACCTTCAATCACCTTCGATGAAAAACCTCTCCTGGACAACCGTCTCAAACGAGATTGCTGTTCTGAGTGAAGGCTAGAACTATGGAACTGAAACTATTGAAATGGAATGTGCCGGATCACTTGCAGTCAGACGAGGACATAATCGCATATATCAATGCGTGCCTGGACGAAGCTGACCCAGCTCTGGTTGTTGCGGCGTTAGGCCATGTAGCACAGGCAAAAGGAATATCCGCGCCTCCAAATGAAGCTGGGAGTACGAATGAGGACATCTACGGATCACTTTCCAGGCAGAGAGACCTATACTTATTTGGTGTTATGAGAGCCTTGAACTCACTGGGATTGACATTGCGCGTGGCGAGACCGAAGCGCATAGAATTCTTGTCGCAGTCGTGATCGACGACACCAATAGAAATGATATAAAACTGATCAAGCGCACGCGCGAGGACTTTATGCTGGAACTCCCGAAGCGGACAGCGGTCTGGCCGCAAGGCCCCTGTCTGGACAAGGGGTATGACTATGGTGAAGTTCCGGCCCTGGTCGGATTCGGATTATTGATCCGGCATAGGTTTGTTCAACTCCCTAACAGTCATGCAGCGTATTTCACTAGCGGATGTTGAAAGTACTTTTTCACGCGGCCGGGCAACTTGCCAATCCTGCGCAGATGGCTAATGACAGCCTTTTTCAATTCG